>NZ_JBNAGF010000002.1:0-562278 GCF_049801055.1 Primorskyibacter sp. S87
GCTTTGTTGCACAAATCCTGTGAGGATGGGACTTCCCCTTTCCCCGGACGGATTTAGCCTACGGCTTCTGTGACGGGAATGCCAAGAGCGGTATAGCGGTTGAGGACTGCGACACGGATTTGGATCTCTGCGACCTGCCGATCAAAGTCTCTCGCCATGAGACTTTGCCCCATCAGCTTCACACAGTGCATCTTGGTCTCGACACGGCTTCTTCGGTGGTATCCGCTCCATTGTCGCCAAATGGCGCGGCCCAAGTATCGTGAGGCGTTAACCGCTTCGTTCCGGGCGATGGCTCCGGCGCTGCTGGGTTTCCACGGCTTGGCGTTCTTACGCGGCGGAATGACAGCGTGGGCATTCCGGGCGGCAATCGCGTCATGGCATTTGCGCGTATCATAGGCCCCGTCGCCGGTTACTGATCCGATGTCCTGGTCGTTGGGGATCTGGTTCAGCAACTCAGGCAACATGGGCGCGTCACCGATGTTGCTGCTGGTAACCTCGACCGCTCGAACCTCCAACGTTTCCTCGTCGATCCCTATGTGTATCTTGCGCCAAATGCGTCGTTTGGGACCGCCATGCTTGCGTGCGTTCCATTCGCCTTCACCTTCAGCTTTGATGCCTGTGCTATCAACCAGAAGGTTCAGCGGGCCGGTACTGCCACGATACGACAGGTCCACGTTCAGCGTCCTCTGGCGGCGGCACAGCGTGCTGAAATCGGGAACTGCCCAGTCCAGCCCGACCAACTGCAACAAGCTTTCCACAAAGCCTGTCGTCTGTCGGAGCGGAAGGCCAAACAGCACCTTGATCGTCAGGCAGGTTTGGATCGCAGCATCACTAAAGCTGTGTCGCCGACCGCGCTTGCCGCTCGGTGGCGGAACCCAGACCATATCAGGGTCAAACCAAATCGACAGCGACCCGCGCCGTCTCAACGCCTCATTGTAAGATGACCAATTCCTGGTCTTGTATTTCGTGGGGGCCCAACTGCTCATGACGCACAGCTATCACGCTGGATTCACACAGTGAATCCCTCAACCGATTTGTGCAACAAAGCCGTTTTGAGGATCAAAATATGGATCGCGAAACGAAACGGGGATGGATGCCTCGAAACGAGGATGGGAGCCTGCTACATCCAGACTATCCTGAATACTCGCCGATATTTGTTCTGAAGAATCCCGAATCCTGAGAATTTAGATGCGCGAACTGAGCTGCCGAACGGTGAACGCGCGACATAAGGCCGTTTAGGTCTGCGGTAACTTATTGAGGTAACTCATAGCGACTGCCCCATCAGTTCCCGGGCAATGATCCGGGTTATCGGCTTGGCTTCTTCGGCGCTCATTCCGGTCTTGAGGCGCGGATCGTAAAGCATCGCCAGCAGTTTTTCGTCATGGCTGGTCAACAGCGCGAATTCGTCGTCGTCGTTGAAGATGGACGGGCGCGCATAGGGGCTGTCATTGGGCAAACCGAGCCCTTGCGCAATCTCTTCATGCACACAGGACAACCGAACCAGATCCGGATGTTCCGCACGGATCAGCGCCACCGCCCTCGTGTATGTTTGTGGATTCCGCGGAGAGGAAACAGCGATCACAAGGCAATAGATCGATCTGGGCAAGTCTGCGAACACGTTCAGTTCCGCCGGGCTGATCGAGGGGATCAGGGTCTTGACCCGATCCAGCAGGTAAGTCCTGTCATCCTCTCCGGCGACCAGAACATGGAAATTCGGGTTGCTGCGTCCGGTTGAGATGCTGTGTCCAGTCAGCCCGCTGAGCCGGGAGACATAGGCATCGACCGCCGCCTTGTCCGATGTTCGCTGCTCAGGAGAAACCGACGCCCCGAATTCAACGCCGACCCGAACCGGGCTGCTCCAGCGGCTGAGGGCGCCGCTCTGGCGTTGTCCGCTGGGAGACGCGCTGAGCGCATTTCGGCTATATTCGTCGAAGAAAGCGATATTCTCGAAATTGCGCACCAGATCGTCGGCATCGTAAGGCGTGTCCGGACCGCCGCCGTCGGTTCGCAGCAAGCCACGGGTCAACAGGTCGTTCTGAACGGCGAGATAATACCGCTCCAGATCCCGGCTGGCGGCGGATCGTTCCTTTTGCACATCCGGACCCAGACCGGCGGGCCGGGCTTGCGGCGTCGGAGAACTGCTGAGCGTGGTGCCTTCGCAGCCCGACAAAACCGCAGCCGCCAAAAGGAGCGGCAGTGTGGATTTCCAACCCGGCAGGCGCACCCGGCTCAGTCCGGAACCGAAGTACTTGCGGTGTCGCCGAGACCATCCTTGCGCGCTTTGGCTGAGGCCAACGTGTCGCGCAGGTCCGCTTCCATTTTCTTGAGGTCTTCTTCGGCAGCCGCGCGCTTGGCCTTGCCTTCGTCAGCGATTTTCAAGCTGTCCTGAATGGTGCCGATCAGCTCGGCATTTGCCTGTTTCACGGCCTCGATATCGAAGACCCCGCGCTCCATTTCTTCGCGGATCATCTTGTTGGACTGGCGGAGATTCGTGGCATTGGCCGTCAGCAGTTCGTTGGTCAGATCATTGGCGTCACGCACAGCCGCTGCAGCTTCTGCGCTGCGCTGGATGGTGACGGACTGTGCCAGCTGGGTTTCCCAGAGCGGAACCGTATTGACCAGAGTCGAATTGATCTTGGTCACCAGAGACTTGTCATTTTCCTGCACCAGCCTGATGGATGGCAGTGACTGCATGGTGACCTGACGGGTGAGCTTCAGATCATGCACACGACGTTCGAGGTCATCACGCGCGGCGCGCAGATCACGCAACTCCTGCGCCTTCATCACCTGTTCGCCTTCGGGCGCGGCCTGAACTTCGGCCTCCTTTTCAGGGATATTGTGGCTGTCCAGTTCGGTCAGCTTTTCCTCGCCAGCGGCGATGTAGAGCGCGAGTTCGTCGTAGAAATTCAAAGTTTTGCCATAGAGAAGATCCAGCGACTTGATGTCTTTTAGCAGCTTGTGTTCATGCCCCAGAAGATCGTCTGTGATCCTGTCAATCTGGCCTTGCACCTCTTCGTAGCGAGCAGTGAACTGGGCAAAGGGGGCGGCCTTGCCCAACAGTTTCTCCCACCAGCTGCGTTCGCGCCGAACGTCCAGTTCGCTGACCGTGAAGCCCCGTATCGTCGTGACGATATTGCGAAGGGAATCTCCCGCGGGTCCGACGTCCTTGTTGCGGACATCCGAGAGCATGGCCTGACTGATTTCCTGCAACTCGGCCTGCGCACCGGATCCAAAGGCCACGATCGAGTTGGTGTCGCTCATGTCGATCTCGCCCATGCGTTTGCGGATCTCGGAACTGATCTCGGCGTCGGCCTCCTCCAGCGGGATGACGTCCGCTACGGGTTCGGGCAGGATTACCGCGTTCAGCTCTTCGACTTGTGCAAGGGTTTCCTGGGCTTGCTGGCGGGTCGTATCAGTCATGAATGTGGTTCCTTCTGAAATGAGGGTCGGTCAGTCCAACCGAACACCTTCGCGCTGCAGGCGATCTCGCAGCACGTCGATCTCGATGGACAGGTCGCTGCGGTCGTCTAGCAGCATCTTACGGGTCCGCGCCGCAAAATTCTGCTCGAGATCGTCAAGCAGCGCGGAATAGTCGGCCAGAGCCTGAGGATCGCGGCTACGGCTGTAGATTTCGGCGAATTTAACCGTCGCGTCGCGCGCACCCTGCAGATAGACGGTCAGATACTTGCGGGCGCTAGTCAGGTCACGGGGGTCGTCCTCGACGGTGCGAAACAGGTCGCGGGCCGTGGCCTCGAATTGTTCGACACGGGCTTCGATCCGCCGGTCACCAGCGCGCTTGATCGCGGTGGTCATATCCGACAGATAAGTTTCGCCTTCGTTCACCGCCCGTGCAACGCGGGTGTGTTGGAAACTGTCAGTTCCGTCCATGCCTTTGTCTTTCATCGGGTCGACCCCGAAGGCAACAAGGTGCAGCGTGGTGGCGACCATGCCATACAGGGCAGGGGCAAGCACCCCCGGGTTCAGTCCATCAGCCATGTCGCCGCGATAGACAGCCAGTGCCACGCCCAGTCCCGACAGTGCGGCGGCAAAGCTTTTGCGTGGTATGGCCGGGCGTTTGGAAACTCGACGAACGTTGTAGGCGGCTTCGGCCCTCAACCCCTCGCGCAGGAGCCATGCTGCGAGAAGCAGGATACCCGCCGCGGCAAGTCCCGTTGCCATGCCGATCGCGCCATCATTGAGTGACATGAACACCAGCGGGATAGGCGGAACAAAAAGTGCGTTTGAACGCGCTCCGGCTGGATCCACGTGTCGGCCCTTGAATGCATTTCCCCGCTGGGCGGTATCGGCCTCTTGGTCCTGCGCGTTATCGGACTCGCCGGGACTGTATTTTCCACCGTAACGCTGGGCCATGACTACAGCCCTCCAAGCCAACCGGTGCAAGCTCCGAAGAGCACCACCAGCAGGGCCGCGTAGGCCAGTTTCTGCAATCCGGTCTGAGACATGACGCCCCCCGTTTGACCCATCTATCAGAAAATTTAGGCGATAGAACGCGGGGTTGCTAGGGGGAAGAGCCCTGCAAACAGGTCAGTTTCCCGGTTTTCCACGCGGTTTCGGGCCTCGCGCCGGCTTCTGTCCGGTTCCGCCCTTGGTTGTCGGTTTCCGGTTGCGCGCGTGTTCGCGAGACGGGGATGTCTTTTTGCGGGGATCGGAACCCGGTTTGGAGCCGGCCTTTCCACGATTCCTTTGGGGAGTTGGACGATGTTCAGGCTCGGCGCCTGTCATGTCGTCGCGCGTTAAACCCAACTGGTCCCGGACAAGCTTTGCCCGCAGCTCCTCGATCTCTCCGGACTTTAGCTGACCCAACTGAAAAGGTCCGTAGGACACGCGGATCAATCGGTTCACGGCAAAACCGATATCTTCCATGGCGCGGCGGATCTCACGATTCTTTCCTTCGCGAAGGCCGACGGTCAGCCAAGCGTTCGCGCCTTGCTGCCGGTCCAGCGTGACTGTCATCGGCTGAAAGGCTTCCGCACCGATCACCAGACCTTTGCGCAGGGGGTCAAACGCACTGTCGTCGGGCCGCCCATTGATGCGGACCCGGTAGCGGCGCAGCCAGCCGGTTGATGGCAATTCCAGCTTGCGCTTGATCCCGCCGTCATTGGTCAGGATCAGAAGACCTTCGGAGTTGAGATCCAGTCGGCCAACGCTCATGACCCGCGGCATGTCTTCGGGCAGGGCGTCAAAGATCGTTTTGCGACCCTGTTCGTCCTTGTGTGTCGTCACCAGCCCCGGAGGTTTGTGATACAGCCACATGCGCGGTGGTTCCGGTGGATCCACAAGTTTGCCGTCGACGGCGATCCGGTCCTGTTCTGTGACATTCAGGGCCGGGCTGTCGATCGCCCGTCCGTTCACGGTGACGCGACCCGCTTCGATCATGCGTTCTGCCTCGCGGCGCGAGGCGATCCCGGCGCGGGCCAGAACCTTGGCGATCCGGTCGCCGGGAGGGGTAGGTTTGCTCATGCATCGCCTTTACCGCATCGCCCACGGTTGCGAAAGGCGCAGTTGTGGGGCAGTCAGGGACGATGGTGTTTCGATCTCATATGGATGCTGCGCTCGCCGAAGCGCGCGAGGCTGCAAGCCGGGGCGAAGTGCCGGTTGGCGCAGTGATCGTATCCCCAAGCGGTGAAGTGGTCGCGTCGGCGGGCAACAGAACCCGAGAACTCAAAGACCCAACCGCACATGCCGAGATCCTCGCGTTGCGGTCTGCCTGTGCCGCCGCAGCTTCGGAACGCTTGCCTGATCACGATCTCTACGTAACGCTGGAGCCCTGCGCCATGTGTGCCACTGCTCTGGCTGCGGCACGCATCCGGCGGATCTACTATGGGGCAGCTGACCCCAAATCCGGAGGGGTGGCGCACGGGGCGCGGATCTTTACACATCCGCAAGCTCATCATGTTCCGGAGGTATACGATGGCATCGCGGCTCAAGAAGCTTCTAAGCTGCTAAGGGACTTTTTCGCTGAGCGCAGGTGATACCGATGGTTGCTGTCCAGCCGGCTGAATAACAAGCCCGCGCGGCGCTTTCGCACGCGGTTCCCCTCCGAGCACAGGCTCATCGTGCTCTGGCCCGGTTGGGCCTTTTGACGGCACGTAGCGAATTTACGAGGACAGTCGTGCAGCATGACACCGATCACCTGGGCCGTCTGTGCGGCGCCGCTGCGTATCTGGATCACGGCCCGAGGCACATAGAAACTCCCCCGATCATACCCTGTGGCCATGCCATGTCGGATGGATTGGCCACGATCAAGGGGTGAATTTCCCAATCGGACATCGCGGCCCGGTTCGGGCGATGCGATCGTCAAATTCGATCTGGTTAAAGGCTCTTGCAGACTTGGATTGACCTGTTTTCAATCCTTTGCGGCCAGCTGGTGAATCAGATGTTCACCTTCGAACCCGCGCAATTTCAGGGCAGTTTTATTGACAAATCGAATCCCCGGCGCGTTGCCAACCAATCGCTGGGCCGTCGGATTGGGCATTGTCCGCGTCGATTGCCAGCGCGGCCTGCAGCGCGCTGATGGGCGAGGCGAAGCTCGACATCGTGCCGTCGCCGAGCGATTTAACGAATTGTCCGCCGGCCCTTTCGATGATTGTCCGCAGCGCCAAAAAATGCCGGGCGATTTCAGACGACCACAGGCGATCTCCCATCACCGAAGCGATACGCGATGAGTTCACAATGTCGGTGAACATGACCGAGGCGAAGCCCTCTCGTTGATCGAGCGCGAAACCCTGTTTTGCCGCGGTGACAAGATCGGCGATTGCGTTCTGATCAGTTCCCGTCATTTCCATGTTCGGGATCGGGACCGAGCCGTGCCGATGGACAATCTTCCAAGCTCCGTCTTCAAGCGTGAAGATAAGCGTAGTTCGGACGTTGAACAGCCGGTCGGGCTGATTGGCAAAGATCAGGGCATGGTTGAAGCAGGCCCAGCCAGTTCCGTTGTTTTCATAGGCTTCGGCAAAGGTTTCTTCGTGTCGGAGAATGGGTGGGATGACGCCAAAAAACTCTCCCACGCCCTCGCGCACGGCGCGGCCGGTCCAAAGCTCGTCGTCGGCGGTGCCAACGAATTGCATGTGGTCACTCTTGGTCATCAGATTGCGAAGCTCTTTGTCCCTCCGGTTCGGGATGGCGTCGATCCAGCGGCGCCCCACGGCCAGCAGCTCTGCTGACGGACGGATCAATCCCGCCACTCCAGCCGATAAATCAGGTGTTCTCCATCCAGTCCCTTGAGAGGCACCATCGCCGGATCCACGAAGATTAAATCCTTTTGGCTGCCGACCATGACCCGGGTGGCTTCGGACACGCGTATGTCATCCGGCGCGGCGGCAGCTGCGACACGTGCGGCCTTGTTGACAACGGTGCCGAGAAAATCATCGTCGGTTTGCACAACATCACCTGTGTGGATACCGACCCTCAGCCGCAATCGTGGCTCATTCGGGTTTCGGTCATTGTCGCGCTGAATGGCAATCGCTGCCTGCAAGGCTGCCCCGGCGGACGGGAATGCCGACAAGGTGCCATCGCCTAGGGATTTCACCAGATTGCCGCCCGCTGCATCGATCAGTTCGCCAAGACGTGTCACGTGCGGGGTGACGATCTTGCTCCATGTGGCGTCACCCAGCGTCTCGGCCAAGGCGGAACTGTCTGCAATGTCGGTAAACATGACCGATGCGATACCGGTTTGGCCAAGATCGATCTGTTCGCCCGCCGTATCCAGCAGCGCCTGTAGCGCGGTGTGTTCAATGCCCAACATCTCGATGTTTTTCGTGGCCCAAGAGTTGTGGGCATGCAGGATTTTCCAGATGCCTTGCTCAAGCCCAAAGATCAGGGTTATCCGGGCCAGATTGTTCGAGTCGTTTTCCGAGAACCGTATTCTGCCAACCCAAAGTGCCCATCCGGTTTCACCACAGTCAAAGGCGTCGAGACGTTCTTCGTCCAGTGTCCCGAGCGGGATTTCGTCGATATGCGCGGCGAAAGAGCCACGCAGCAATTCACCCTCCCAGATCTCGTCCGGCGCCGAGCCGCAGAACAGCAGCGGGTCTGATGCGGATAACAGGTTACGCATCGTTTCCCCACCCTTGGACACAAGAGCGTTCATCCAGCGTCGTGTGATTGCCGCCAGTTCCGGTGATGGCTGGAAGCTGGGCATCTTCTAGACTTTGATCGCCGACATCAACTTTGGCTCGATCACGTCAACACCTGGCAAGCCGTCAATGAGGTCCTGAGCGGATTGTTCGAGGATCGGGAAGGTACCGTAGTGGCAGGGGATCACAGTCTTGAAGTTGAAATACCTTTTTGAGGCATAAGCCGCGCCCTTCATGTCCATCGTAAAATGGCCACCTGCCGACAGGATCCCGACATCCGGTTTGTAGTAGTCTCCCATCCAGTCCATGTCGGCCATTATATCCGTATCGCCGGACACATAGAGGGTCTTGCCGTCGGCGGAGATCATAAAGCCGACTTCGCTGCCGCCGGTTCGCAAACCGTCCTTTGTCGTGAAGGTGGAACTGTGCGAGGCCGGCACCATGGATACTTTGACCCCGTTCAGATCAACCGTGCCGCCCTTGTTGAAGCCCACTGTTTCGATCCCTTCGGTCTCACCCCAGAACCCCATAAGATCATACTGGCCGACAACCGGAACACCCAGTTTTTTGGCAAGCGGAAGCACGTCAACGACATGGTCGAAATGGGTGTGGGTCAGCAGGATATGTGTCGCCCCGGCGATGGCGGCATCGTGTTGATCTTCGGGCAGAACCGGATTTCCGGTCAACCACGGGTCGATCAGCAGCACCTGACCCAAGGTTTCAATTCGGAAGCTGCCGTGGCCGAGCCAGATGATGTCCATAAAAAATCTCCCTTTCAAACTATTGGACGCAGCCTAACACCGGCTATGTAAAAATCCATGGAGTGGATGCGGGAAATCGACGGATATTGTGAAAGGCTGGATGCCTCCTATTGGGCTGAACCGCTCAATGCGGTGACCAATGCGGCCTTTCTGATCGCCGCATTTGTGATGTGGTGGCTGGTGCGACGCCAATGGCAGGCCCAAGTGCGGGGGGCAGGGCGGGCCATGCTGCTGGTCCTGATCCTTGCCATGATCGGGATCGGCAGTTTCCTGTTTCACACCCACGCGACGGTGTGGGCGGCGCTCGCGGATACAGCGCCGATCCTGCTGTTCATCCTTGTCTACATTTTTGCGATCAACCGTGATGTGTGGGGGCTCGGGTTTTGGCCCGCGTTGGGTTTGACCGCCATGTTCTTTCCTTACGCCGCCGTGACCGTTCCGCTGTTCAAGATGGTTCCGGGGTTGGGGGACTCAGCCGGATACGCACCGGTGCCGCTGCTGATTCTGGTCTATGCGTTTTTGTTGCGCCATCGCACCCCGCAAACCGCACGAGGGATGGCTGCGGGTGCGGTCATTCTGATCGTGTCGATCACCTTTCGGTCGCTGGATGAGCCAATGTGCGCGATCTGGCCCATCGGCACCCATTTCATGTGGCACATCGTGAACGCAGTGATGCTCGGCTGGATGATCGAGGTGTATCGTCGGTTTCTGAAAAAGGCGATATGAGGGGGTTCAGCCGCTTGCCCCACTATTCATCTACCTGATGCACTTCGATGACATTCCCATCCGGATCGTAGAAGGATATCTGGTGCCAGCCCGCGACGGCCTGGTTTCCCCAATCGGCATAGGGAATGCCGCGCTCTTCGAGATGCCTTTTGAACCCGGAAAGATCATCGGTCCGATAGGCGATATGCCCACGTGAAACCGGGTTGACCATCTGGCCGGAGTTAAAGCCTGCCAGAACATCCTTTTGCGCAAGATGCATCTGGATCGATCCGTCTGTCACAAAGGATACGTCCCCTGCATAACCCTGCTTCTTCTCGAGCACCGGCAGCCCGTCCTTTTCGCCGTCGAGGCCGAGCACATCGCGATAGAAGCTGTCCATGCGCTCCACGTTTTCCGTAGCTAGGTTAATGTGATGCAGTTTCAGCTTCATGTCACAACTCCAAACCGGGGTCATTCTTTGCGAGCGATCAGCCAACAGGCGATGCCAAAGGCGAGACCCAGCGCCGCGTCGCCGAGGAATAAGTGGCCTCAAGGCTCTTGTCATCCAGTGTGATCACCTTTCGCGCCACCGCCCTAAGCGCAGTTGCCACCACCAGTTTCACGTGGATGACATTGGCGGTCAGATAGAGCGTCACGTCGGTGAAAATCTCGATTGCGATCAAAACGACAAGCGCGGCGCTGAACACCGCCAGCAGATCGCTGACCTCCAGAACCATGACCGGGGGGGTGATCAGCCTCACGTAAAACGTATAGGCGGTATCCACGATTGAAAACAGGATCACCACAACCATGAGCGCCGACATGAAGCGCACGCCCTGCCAGATCAGGCGATTGCTTGCTCGGACGACCTTGTCCTCGTGGTCGGGATCAAGCTCCACATGGGCGGCTAGGTCATTTGGCTGGTGCTCGGTCATCCAATTCCCTTGCGCGTCAAAATCTGATGGAAAAACCCATTGTTACAAAATTGCATAGCCTGTTGCCAATCCGGTTGTCGGTCTTGCTGCCGGTGCCACCGAAGGCACCTGACAGTCAACTAATCCCGCCACACCCTTGCCCCCCGCAGCGGGCAGCGGTAAACGCCTTTCTGACGTATATGAGGGTTGCCATGTCGATTGACCAAAGCACAGCCGCAAAGGTGGCCAAACTGGCCCGGATCAAGGTCGAGGATGAGGCGCTGCCGGCGCTGGCCTCGGAGTTCAACACGATCCTTGGCTTTATCGAACAGCTCAACGAAGTGGATGTCGAAGGGGTGGAGCCAATGGTTTCGGTCACACCGATGCGGCTGAAGCGCAGAGAAGATGTTGTCACTGATGGCGACCAGCAGGAAAAAGTACTGTCCAATGCTCCTGATGCCCGCGAGGGCTTCTTTGCGGTTCCGAAGGTGGTGGAATAATGACCGAACTGAACAAACTTGGCCTTGCCGAGGCCCGTGACGCGCTGCGCAAGGGCGATGTCACCAGTGTCGAGCTTACCGAAGCCTGCCTGAGCGCGATTGATGCTGCCGGAGCGCTGAACGCCTTTGTTCACAAAACACCCGAGATTGCATTGGAGCGCGCGAAAGCTGCCGACGGGCGGATCGCTGACGGGGACGCTCCGTCCATGTGCGGCCTTCCAATCGGGATCAAGGATCTGTTCTGCACCAAGGGCGTTGCTTCGCAGGCCGCGTCGGGCATCCTTGAAGGGTTCAAACCGGAATACGAATCTACCGTCAGCCAGCAGTTGCAGGATTCAGGTGCGGTTATGTTGGGCAAGCTCAATATGGACGAGTTTGCCATGGGGTCGTCGAACGAGACTTCGGTCTATGGAAACGCCGTCAGCCCTTGGCGGCGCGGCAATGATGACACCGAATTGACACCGGGCGGTTCATCAGGCGGTTCGGCCTCGGCCGTTGCTGCTGATCTGTGCCTTGCTGCGACCGGTACTGATACCGGCGGATCGATCCGTCAGCCTGCCGCTTTCACCGGTATAACCGGGATCAAGCCAACCTACGGCCGTTGCTCGCGCTGGGGTATTGTGGCCTTTGCCTCGTCGCTGGATCAGGCCGGGCCCATGACAAAGAATGTCCGCGACGCGGCAATCATGCTTGAGGCGATGTGCGGCCACGACCCGAAGGATAGCACCAGCGCCGAACTGGCCGTGCCGAATTTCGAAGCAATGCTGACCGGGGATATCAAGGGTAAGAAAATCGGTATCCCAAAGGAATACCGCATGGAAGGGATGCCCGGTGAGATCGAGAAGCTCTGGTCCGACGGGGCCGAGATGCTCAGGGCCGCCGGTGCCGAGATCGTCGACATTTCCCTGCCGCACACGAAATACGCCCTGCCGGCCTATTACGTGATTGCCCCGGCCGAAGCCTCTTCGAACCTCGCGCGTTATGATGGTGTCCGTTATGGCCACCGCGCGCAGCTCGCACAGGGCGACGGCATCACCGAGATGTATGAAAAGACCCGGGCCGAAGGATTTGGTCACGAGGTCCAGCGTCGTGTCATGGTGGGGACCTACGTTCTGTCCGCAGGTTTCTATGATGCCTACTACAATCGGGCCCGCAAGGTGCGGAACCTGATCAAGAAGGACTTTGAGGATGTATTCGCGCAGGGTGTCGACGCGATCCTGACGCCGGCCACCCCATCAGCCGCGTTCGGCCTTGGTGAGATGACGGATGCGGATCCGGTTCAGATGTATCTCAACGACGTGTTCACCGTGACGGTCAATCTGGCCGGGCTGCCGGGGATTAGCGTGCCTGCGGGGCTTGACGCACAGGGTCTTCCGCTTGGATTGCAGTTGATTGGTCGTCCGTGGGAGGAAGGCGATCTGCTGAACACCGCTTATGCGCTGGAACAAGCTGCAGGATTTGTGGCCAAACCGGCAAAATGGTGGTAATCCTTCTGCCCAAGTAAGAGCAAGAACGGCAGGACAGCAGCTATGCGCCCCATCTTATTGATCCCCGGTCTGGGGATTTTGAGTGGTTTTCTGGCCGCATGTGAACCGGCAATCCCGGATTCAGCGGCCGGAGTCGGTTTCAACACCCCGGAGTATCGGGCCGAGAGGGAACGGGCGCTGACCGGTGAAACCGTCAACGGCGATCCCCTGATCCCTGCTGCAGTTGTGTCTGCGGAAGCCCTCCCGCCGGCTGATCCAGCCACCGTTGGCGCCCCGACACAGACAGCACAGTCGACATCTCAACCGTTGCAGGCGGCCGGGGCGGTCTATGTGCCCGAGGCCGGTGACACCGCAGCGGATATTGCCAACGAAACGGCCGCCGCGCTGGCCGCCGCCAGCCAGAACTCAGGTGTGGCCCCGGTGCAGGCCAATCCGTCCAATCCCGCGCCGGCTCTGGTTTCTAACCCGGGTATCTCGGACGAGAATGATTTTGCCGCCGTATCGGCGCGCCAATCCATCGAGAGCGACGCCGAGCGGATTTCGCGCAACCGGGCGCAATACGAAGTTGTTGCGCCGACAACCGTTCCCGATCGCCCCGGGGATGCCGGCCCGAATGTGGTGAACTATGCGCTCAGCACCAAGCACCCAAAAGGCACGCAGTTGTACAAGCGGGTAGGGTTCAACCTGCAGGCCAAGGCACAGCGAAAATGCGCGACCTACGCCTCTGCGGATCAAGCTCAGGTCGCGTTCTTGCAAAAGGGCGGACCGGAAAAAGACCGCGTCGGCCTTGATCCCGATGGCGACGGATACGCCTGTGGCTGGGATCCGTCTCCATTTCGAAATGCGGTAGGCAACTGACCCCGATCCACCATCCCTCGCCAAATTGCGGGCCGCGCCGAAACGGGCTGCGGCCCAAGTTGGTTGTCTTGCACTACACAGCGATGCAGAGCGCTGGTGCCGCACGCGATCGGCTGTGCGATCCAACGGCCGAAGTCTCTGCGCATTACCTGATCGGGTGTGACGGAACGGTCTGGCGCCTTGTCAACGAGGACATGCGCGCCTGGCATGCGGGGGCAGGCAGTTGGCAGGGAAAGACCGACATCAACTCCCGCTCAATCGGAATTGAGCTCGACAACCGAGGCGACCATCCGTTCTCCGAACCGCTGATGGCTGCGCTCGAAACGCTTCTGGGGGGGATCTTGCACCGCTGGAATATCGGCCCCGAGGGCGTGATCGGTCATTCCGATATGGCGCCGGATCGCAAGCAGGACCCCGGGCGCCGGTTTGACTGGCAACGGCTTGCACGCGAGGGCTTGTCGGTTTGGCCTGAACCCGGAATTGAGGGCGATTTCTGGTTAGATGCCCGCCGCTTGGGTTACCCGGACGCTGAACAATCCATACTTCTTGACGCATTCCGGCAGCGGTTTCGCCCCGAGGCACATGGTGCGCTTGATGCGACGGACCGTCAAATGATGCACAGCCTTGCGGAACGCTTTGGCGTTGACCCGGGCGCTGCCAGCGCATAACTGCAACCCTGCGCGGAGGGCCGGATGGCCGCGGCAGCAATGTCGAGGAAAGTCCGGACTCCATGAAGCAACGGTGCCGGGTAACACCCGGGCGGGGCAACTCGACGGAAAGCGCCACAGAAATCAAACTACCTTGCAGGTTTCAAAGGTCCGCCTTTGGCAACGGCAGGGAAAAGGTGAAACGGTGGGGTAAGAGCCCACCGCACCCCGGGCAACCGGGGTGGCACGGCAAGCCCCACCGGGAGCAATGCCAAATAGGACCCCCGCGCGGGCCGGTCCCGGAAACGGGAGACCGCCGCTAGGCTTGCTTCAGCCGAGAGGGGTCGGGTTGGCAGCATGAACCGCTCAGCAATGTGCGGTCGAGATGAATGGTCGTCGAACGGCGGGGGAACCCGCCGGGAACAGAATCCGGCTTACAGGCCCTCCGCGCTCTTCTCGGTCTGTCCTTAATTGGCGACGTAGGTAAAGGTCTTTCCATTGCCGCGATCCCGCGTGACCTTGTGCTGGTTGCCGCTCACCGTCCACAACTGGCAGTCGGTATTCTTGCTGTGTGTTGTCAGAGTTCGGCACCAGTACCCGTCGCGCCATGCCCAGTTTCCCTTGAGCGTCTTGCCACCAAATTTGCCCTTCAAAGTCCCGTTTTTCTTAACGGTCACATAGTTCTCGTCCAAAGTGAGTTTCTTGCCCACCACAAGACTGTTGAACTCGCTTTCGGATGTTATTCGAGCAAAGTCGCCGGCGACGGCCTGCGAAGCCGCGAAGGTCAGAATGCCGGCGCAGGTCATGAGTAAACAAGTCGGTTTGATGGTTGGTGCCATTGATAATTTCCTTTTCCAAAAATTGCGCGTTTCAGAGCCGCAGCGCTCTGGCGTGGATCTGCAACTGAGGTTGCATCACCCCATCTGAAAATCTGTAAGGATGCCACGGCAAAACACATACCAGAGCCGGAACGCGAATGGTTTCCGGCTCCGATAGACGTGTCATTGCGGTTTGTTCACGAACCGGGTGGAGAGTATGCACCCGTCAGGCTTCCGGCCTTTTGAGCGATTGCCGCGAATTCATCACCGGTCCAGGCCCGCACGGTTTCAATTTTTGCAATCGATCCCGAGGCGGCCACAGCCATCCCAACAGCTACTGTGTCTGATCCATCTGGCGCTTCGCTGACGAGCACGATGTCATTTGATCCGGTGGTCATGTAAAGCGCGACGACGCGACCGCCGACCTTGTCCAGCAATGCCTGAATTGCTCCGGCCCTGTTCTCGGGTTTCGCCATGAGGCCCTGTACGCCGGATTGTGAATAGGATGCGTAGGTAATGAAAAGTGGCATGATCGTTCTCCTGAACAAAACAAGTTCGACAAATGCGCGCCTTAGGACGCACCATGGTGCCGCGTTCGATGTGTTCATTTGCGTCAGGAAGAACGAACTCAGCCGCCGGTCATGCCGCTTTCACAGCGTTTACAACCGGGTGCGCAATTCATGTTCCGATTTTCCCTCCCAACGTCAGCAGAAACGCGGACTGCGCCCGCGGGATCTTGCCCATCGCCATCAAATCACCGGTATGTTCCGGCTTGGGTATTGGGTAATGGCGGCAGCCTATCACGAATCGGTGAGCAGACCAATCACACAGGTTTTTCGCCCGACAGAGTGGAATTGGGCAATTTGCCCGGTGTCTTGCGGAATGTGGTTGACTCGGGGCCATAGCCGGGTAAAAGCGCACGCTCATAGGAATTCAACCGAAAGGCCCCTGCCTTTTCGGACGCAGGAGATAACCATGGCGAAGCCGACGACCATCAAGATCCGTCTGAACTCGACCGCGGGCACGGGCCACTTCTACGTGACCAAGAAAAACGCTCGCACCATGACCGAAAAAATGGTCGTGCGTAAGTACGACCCGGTTGCACGCAAGCATGTCGAATACAAAGAAGGCAAGATCAAGTAAGCCTTCCAGACGATATTCTATTAAAAAGCCGCGCCCTCGAGCGCGGCTTTTTCTTTTTCGGGTTTGCAGTCTGGGACTGTATCGGCTCGCGCTCTGGTTTGCCGCAATTTGGCCGTGATCCTGTGATATGTTCGGTTTCGGACGGGCATCGGGACGTTGCCCAATCCCCTCAGTTTTTTCTGCTGTCCGAGCGCCGGGCAGAGGAGGCTTGTCAGATGTCCCCGGCTGCCGCTACGCTCACGCCGACCGCTTCAAGTCTTCGCCACGAAACCCAAATGCCCGGTAGATTGCCATGAGAAACCTAGTTCTACTTCCCGTCCTTGCTGCCGCGACCCTTGTTTCCGCCTGTGACGGATGGCGATATCGCGAAGGGGTGGGGTTCACCGGTATCGACGGCGAGCCAAAGACCTTTGAGCAGGCCAATGTTCAACTGGTTTCCCGTGGGGCCAGTGTTTCGGCAGAACTGGCCGGTGTTGCACCCATTGCTCTGCAGGCCAAAGGAAGCAGTCAGGAAGATCTTGCCAAGGTGGCGCTGGCAAACGGTGGCAGGAGGCCGCCGCAGGCCGTCGAGGTTGGAATGGGTGACCGGATGATGATGCTGAGCAACGTGTCAGTGAACGGGACACTTTTTGCGGTTCTTCGCGCGCCGGAAGGTGAACGGGTTCGCCTGAGTGAAAATGCCGGCACGGCCTTCGTTTCCGCTGTGCCGCGTCTTACTGGTTGCTTGCCCAAGGGAAATGCCTATTCGCAAGGCCGTCGGCCAAGCGCACTGGCCGTTGCGGTGGATTGCCGCTGACCGGTATCCGGTGAGACACAGCAATTTAGGTATGGCGCCGCCGCTTAGCCGGCGGCGTTGGTGTATCCGGGACCCGGAAACGCCGACCTAGCGAACCAATGATCCATCAGCTTTTTCGCCGATCCCGGCCGCTTCCAGCGAACGGGCTATCAGCATCGGCGCGCCCGGCAATTCACCAAGCACCGGGAGAAGACAACCTTTGAACTGTGCGGCAGTCAGCTCTTGCGGCACGTCTTCCTGCGCGTGACCACCAGATCTGGCAAAAAACGGAAGACACAGTGATTTCACTCCGACCCCAGTTGCGGCGGATTTGATCGAAGGCGGCTCTTCGACGAATCCCGGGTGCACGGGACATTTTAGTCGCGCAGACAGGGCGGTCGCATAATCCGCCGCAATTCGGGCTGGTTCCCGGCTGCGCCCGGATCCATGCGCGGCCAGAACGACTTCGACATCCGGCAAGTCCCAACCCTGTTCCGATGCGGCACGGCGCAAAGCAACTTCACCCAAATCAATCAGCCTGGGATCCAGGCCGAACGGGTCAAGAACCTGTGCCGGTCGCTGGCTCATCCGCTTCGGCAGAACCGAAGTGACAAACCAGCCTTTGGCCATGAACATTGGGTAGACAAGGATATTCTCGGGAAGTGAAGCTAGCGCGGCCTCCAACGATCCCGGCGCGGCCAATGTTGCCGATTGCACTGTCCACCCGGACAACAGATCGCGCACTGCCGCCGCCAATTTCGCCAACCTTTGTTCGGCTGGGTCCGGTTCGGAGGGTTGTCCGTGGGCAACAATAAGGGCAGAACGGGTCATAGTCGGTTTCCAACAGGTAACGTTGCCCCAAAGATGAAGCAGGGTAAGAAAAAGTCCAAGATCGTCGCGATATAGCGCTTCAGGCTGTTGTTTTCCAACACGGAATTCCTAAGACTTAGCATGTCATTTCATTTAGGGCGGGCCTATGCGCAGGTTTCTCAAAGAACCGGTTTTTCACTTTGCAATCATGGGGCTTGCCCTGTTTGCCTACTTCAAGCTGGCGGATGAAGAAGCACAGAAACCAGGTGATACTGAAATACAGATCACCGAAGAGGATGCCGAGCGGCTGATCCGGCAGTATGGCGACACCTGGGGGCGGTTTCCCCGTCCCGAGGAGTTGTCGGCGCTGATTGACAGCATGGTGCGCGAAGAGATTCTGGTCCGCGAGGCATTGTCTCTCGGGCTGGATCGTGGCGATGCTACGATCCGAAACCGCTTGCAGCAGAAGATGCAGTTCCTGACCGAATCCGCGGCCCACGCCCTGGAACCTGATGATCTGACTCTTCAAGAGCATCTTGAGGAGAATGCCGACCGGTTCCGTAAACCGCCCAGCGTCGCGTTTATACAAGTGTATTTGGGGGAGAAGCCCACAATCCAGCAAGTGACCGAAATACGTTCGGCTCTTGATGCCGGCGAGGATCCCGCGACGCTTGGGCAACCCACGATGTTGCCCGTGCAGGTGCCTCCGGCGCGGCAGGCACAGGTGGATGGAAGTTTCGGAAATGGCGTTTTCGCTGCAATCGTCGCTCAGCCGGTGGGCGAGTGGTCAGAGCCGTTGCAATCCGGTTTTGGTTGGCACCTTGTGAAATTGACCGATCTGGACGAAGGGTCCCTCCCTCTGCTTGAAGAGTTACGCGACAAGGTTTTGTTCGATTGGCGGCGGGTTCAGGCGGACACTCTTGCCGAGTTGCAGTACCAAGCTCTCAGTAAATCCTATCAGGTATCTGTGCCCGACGATCAGGCCTTGCAGCAGCTGGTAGCGCAATGAAGGCGCTGTTCCGCAGCCTGATCTTGTTGCTGAGCCTGATGGCTGGGCAGGCAGCCGCACATGCGCTGGATCCCGGTTATCTTCAGATCCAGTCGTTGGACGCGGCGAATGGCGGTGAGACCTATCAGATCTTCTGGCGTAAACCTGACGTAAAGGGCAAGCCGATGCCGATTGAGGCCCGGTTGCCGGAAAACTGCGCTCCGGCGATGGCCCCGGTGGATCCAAGGTTTGACGGACGTGCATGGGTGCAGGGGTGGGTTGCCAGCTGCCCCGGTGGCTTTGGCGGCCGGGATCTCGTGATCGAGGGGCTTGAGAGCACGCGGACGGATGTTCTGATCCGACTCGATAGCGGCGAAGCCTCGGTGACCACACGGGTTACGGCTGCACGCCCCTCAATGGTGGCTCCGGCAGTGATGTCCGGTCGGCAGGTATTCACCAGCTATCTCGGTCTGGGGTTTGAACACATCCTCGAAGGGCTGGATCACCTGTTGTTCGTTTTTGCATTGCTGGTGCTGATCCGCGACCCATGGCGGTTGGCCGGGGCGATTACCGCGTTCACGGTTGCCCATTCCATTACACTGGCGCTTGCGACGCTAGGGGTTTTGCAGGTGCCGTCGCCTCCGGTCGAGGCCATCATTGCGCTGTCGATCGTTCTGCTCGCTGTCGAGATCCTGCGCCGCCGCAAGGGGGCCGAACAGCTAACCGAGCAATATCCTTGGATCATTTCCTTCAGTTTCGGCTTGCTGCACGGGCTTGGATTTGCAGGGGCTCTATCCGAGATTGGCCTTCCTGAGGGCGATATCCCATTGGCCCTTCTGGCCTTCAATCTTGGGGTCGAGGCGGGTCAACTCACTTTTGTGGCCGTAGTGCTTCTGGCCTTTGCGGTCCTGAGGGCTGTTCTGCCGCGATTTGCCAATGCGCTGCACGCGCCCGAAGCTGTTGGCAGCCTCGTCATGGGATACGCTATTGGCGGGATATCGGTCTATTGGCTGGCTGAGCGGGTGGCCGGGTTCTGAAAACGGTACGACCCGGGGCCACGTTTTGCACAGCTTGTCAGATCTAAGGTCTCACTGCAGATACGGCATCGGGTCTACACTGTCGAAGCCGTCCCGAACTTCGAAATGAACATAGGCATTATCGCCCGACCGCAGCTCGGCAAGCTTTTGGCCGCGCTTGACCCGATCGCCTTTCTTGACTGCGATATTGTCGACATTTGCATAGACCGTCAGCAAGTTGTTCTGGTGGCGGACCACGATTATCGGAACCTTGTCCGCGTCCTCGGTAATGGCCGCGACAGTCCCGGAGTCAGCAGCAGCCACGGCGCTGCCTGCGGCAGCCGCAATGTCGATTCCTTCGTTCCGACCCTTGGAGTAGGTGCGGATGATCTTGCCCTGAACGGGCAGCGCCATCCGGGCCGCGCTGGCTTGGGTGGGCTCATCGATCTTGACCGTTTCCGGTTCCTTGGCCTTGGCGACCGGTTCCACTTTCTCGTCAGGCAACGGCGTAGTCGCGCTTGGCGGGGTGGGGGTTGGCGATCCGGATCCGGGCTGGGTAACCGCAGCTGCGGTGCCCGCGGCTGCCAGAGGCGCTCCTGCGCTGCCCGAGGGGGCGGCCTGATCCTTTACCGGGATCAAAAGATACTGGCCTTCTCTGATTGCGAAATCAGATCCAAGCCCGTTCCACTCTGCCAGTGCCTTGACGGGAACCTGATACAGCCGCGAGATCGTATAGGCCGTTTCGCCGCGCGCAACCTTGTGGCGGACCGGTTCGGGGCCGACGGGCGGTTTCGGTTTGGGGGCGCTCTGTTGCGCCGGTTGCAGCGTTGTCGTTTCAACCGGGGTTGTGTCAGGTGCGCTGTCAATGGCGCTGGAGGCAAGGCTCTCGATATCCACTCCTCCCGGGCTGGTTCCGGAGTCGGGCACACGGCGGGGCAGAGCAAGGACTTCGCCCTCGCGCAACTGCACGTCCGGCTGAAGCCCGTTGAAGCGGGCGACTTCGCCGGCCGGCAGTCCAGCCCGTGTTGCCACATCGGTCACGGTATCTCCGCGCCGGGCCACTGCCACCTGATAGTTCGGATATGATATCACCCCGCGACTATCCGGCTTCGGGCGGGATGCGGTCGAGGCGGATTGGGCAGCCGGAGCGGTGCTGAACCCGCCGACATTGCCGCGAAGGTCGAAATCCAGCGGTTCGGTGCAGCCCGCGACCAGCAGGGCCGTTGCGCCGGCCGCACATACATGGCGGGAAAATCCGAAGGGAAAAGTCATCTCGGTGTCCTCAAAAGCGGTCCCCCTTTTGCGGCGGGGGTTTGCGTCTACTCGTCCTGTTGCTCGGTTCTGTGCTCATCTTGCCCAGACTTCAGCCTTCTTTGCCCAGTCCCTCGAGCAGGGGGACAAAACGAACGGGCCGGAGTTCGTCATATTCATAACCGGTCTCCGTCCTGCGTACGCGGATCAGTGTCTGAACCGTGTCCGACTGGCCGACCGGCACCACCATGATACCGCCAATTCGCAATTGCGCCAAGAGCGGCCCGGGTGGGTCTTCGGCGGCGGCGGTCACGATGATACGATCGAACGGCGCCTGCTCGGGCAGCCCATGTGATCCGTCTGCGGTGATGGCAGTGATATTCGGCAGGTGCAGGCTTTCGAAAATCTCGCGTGCCTCGCGCACTAGACGGGCATGGCGGTCGACCGTGTATACCCTGCGGGCCAGCTTGCTGAGGATCGCAGCCTGATAGCCCGAACCGGTCCCGACTTCGAGTACCTTGTCGCGCGGGTTGACCTGCAGCGCCTGCGTCATGATCCCGACGACAGAAGGCTGACTGATCGTCTGACCGCAGGCGATCGGCAGCGGCATGTCCTCATAGGCGCGCTGCGCAAAGATCCCTCGGGTGAACGGGCCGCGATCTATGCTTTCGATCACGCTGAGCACTCGCGCGTCGGTCACGCCCTTGGAGCGCAGAGCAAACAGGAACTGCATTTTGGTTTCGGGATCGAGGCCGCTCATTCGATTGCCTTCAGGGCCTCCAGCGTCGCGTGACAGGTCAGATCAGCGCGCATTGGCGTGACCGAGATGTAGCCCTCCAGATTGACGGCGGCGTCCGAGCCCGGTTCCGTATCGACATGCTGATTGCCGCCCTTGATCCACATGAAACGCTTTCCTGAAGGGGAAAAGTGCGGTTCAGCCGAAAAACAGCTCCCGCGTCGGAAACCTTGTGGTGCAACCCGGGCACCCCGAACGTCATGCGGCAGAACGGGCGGAAAATTCACATTGTAGAACAGGCGGTAGTCTGCATCATCCCGGGGTGTTGCCGACAGGATTTTCCGGATCAGGTCCGGACCGTGCAGCACTGCGGTGTCGAACGGAGCGTCAGCCTTGTAATTGGCCGGTCCGAAATACTGCGACAACGCGATCGAAGGGATGCCCTGAAGCGCACCTTCCATGGCTCCGCCGAGCGTGCCCGAATACAAGGCGTTCTCGGCCGAGTTGTTGCCCCGGTTCACACCGGACAAGATCAGGTCGGGCGGTGCGTCCTTGAGAACTTCGTGTAGCCCAACCAGAACACAATCGGCCGGTGATCCCTCGGCGGCAAATCGGCGATGACCCAGTTCCGAGAACAGCATCGGGTGCGTGTAGCTGATGCAATGGCCAACACCGGATTGTTCGAAAGCTGGGGCGACGGTCCAGACCTCGCCCTGCGTTCCGGCAAGGTCTGATGCAATCCGGTGCAACGCTTCCAGCCCCGGCGCGTTGATGCCGTCGTCATTGGTGATCAGAATTCGCATGATCCGCCCTATTGCTCGACCCGTTTCCACCACCCGTGTTTCCACGCGGCCGCCCATCTTGGTTCTGCATAGGATGCAAGGTCTGCCGGGGCAAGAGTATCTGCGTTTTGTAGACCTGTCTTTGGTGGGAAGGTCACAGTTTAAAAGCGACGCCGGACTCAGTCTGCGAGGATTTCGGGCAGCAGGCGGGCGGCTTCCTCTCCGGGGCGCATCAGCTTTTCCCGATCTTCGCCGGGGAAGAACCGGGCGCGCATGGCGGTCGCGATCGGTCGGGGCGACAAGATCCTAACTTTCGGACCAGTGCGTTCGGTTTCGGCCTGCCACGACCGTGCCAGCGCGATCTGGCCCGACTTTGTCGCGCCGTAGGATGAAAAGAACTTTTCCCCGCCTCGGGCATCGTCGAAGAACACAGCGGTTCCGGTTTCACCCAGCAACGGGGAAACATAAGGGATCAGCACCGACGTCGCGTTGAGGTTAATCGAAACTGATTTCCCCCAATCCTTCGGGTCGATGAAATTGGCGGGGGTCAGAGGCGCGCTGTGGACCGCAGTATGAATCCACAAGTCTAGTTTACCCCAACGGTCATGGATTCCGCGGCACAGCGTGGCCATCGCCTCGGGAACGGCAATATCCATCGGCGCCAACGTGGTGCTGCCGCCCTTTGATTTGATACGGTCGTCCAACTCTTCCAGCGCGCCCGTGGTGCGGGCAACGGCGACGATATGGTGAGTGGGGGCAAGAGCCTCGGCCAACGCCGCGCCCAATCCTCGCGATGCGCCAGTGATCAGCGCAACCCGCGCGTCATTATCGGATGTGTTCTCGGTCATGCGCGCGGTTTGGCGGCTTGCGCGGGCCGGGTCAAGAGGCCATTCAGTCGCCGGGGATCTGGATCCGCTTCGTGCTCCCGGTCCGATGCACCATTACGCCATCCTTGTCGATCGCCACGATCCGGCCCGATTCGAGCCGGGATCCGTTCTGCACGGTCTTGATACGACCACCGGGAAGGCGCACCATCGCTTTCATCTTGCCTGCCGGTCCGAACACCCCGAGAAGGCTCATCGCGTTCGTGTCCAGAGCACCGGCCTGTGTGGCCGACGCTGCTACGCGCGCCGGGACTTTGCCGGCGCCAATCAGTTTTGCCATGTCTTCCTTGTGGGCGACGCGAGCATCGCCCGTTCCGTTGATGAGTGGTTGAGCAGGCCCATACAGAGATTCAGCGCGAGAGAATAGAGATGCTGCGTCGCAGCAGCAGAAAACCGCGCGGGGCAGGGCAAGCGCTGGGCAGAGGGTTGCCTGTGCCGCAACGTCAACCTGCAGCGGTTCCCGGACGGACCGTGTCAGGCATCGAAAATGAGTGATCCCACGTCGTGACCAAAGGCGTGTAGCCATTCGAACACGGAATCAATCGGCATTTCATCCTGTTGCAGATCTGTAAGCGGGTGATCGGCTTCGGTGATCTGGAATTCCGGCCGTTCGGCACCGGGCGCAAGGTGGGCCAAGCACGCCACGGGTCCTTCGTCATTGACCGGCAACGGATTCGCCAGCCACCCCTCCATGGCTTCAAGCGCCTCCTCTCCGCCCATAAGAGAGGCCGTAACGTGATGTTCGAACGCATCGGGTGACAACTGAACCCAGATGCCCAGAACCAACTCGGCCCCGGCGCTCCTGATCGGCAGCACCAACTGCCCTCGGATAAACCGGGATTCGTCCAGACGGCAGAAATCCTGTGTGAGAACATCGCCAAACTCGCCCAGCAGTGCGCTGTTGTCGAGCACGGGCAGGTCAAGCGGGCAAATGCCGGGGCGGTCAAAGTCGAGATTCAGAAGCTCTCGGAAACTCGCCCCGCAGCAGCGGCAGGTCCGCACACCCGTCAGCAGTCGTGAAATATGGGCGTCCAAAGACGGATCCTTTCCTGCGCCACCCCAAAAAGGAATTCGGGCGCGATGAGTAGCTAGGAGCATGCCTGCATTCGGCAAGCATGTCGCTGTTTGGAATTTTCAGATTACTCCGCCGCGGGTTTGACCTTGAAACCTTGCTCGATCATGTCCGAAGGCTCGACCGGATACTGCCCCGAGAAGCAGGCATCGCAGTATTGCGGGCAGGCCGCATCCCGGCCTTGAGCTTCGCCCACGGCACGGTAGAGGCCATCGAGCGAAATGAACTTGAGGCTGTCAACGGCCAGATGCCGCACCATTTCTTCTTCCGACATGGTCGCCGCCAGCAGCTTTTCCCGCTCGGGCGTGTCGACGCCATAAAAACAGGGCCAGGCGGTCGGCGGTGATGCAATCCGGAAATGCACCTCCTTGGCGCCGGCATCCAAGATCATCTCTTTGATCTTGCGGCTGGTGGTGCCGCGCACAACGGAATCGTCGACAAGGATAACTCTTTTGCCCTCGATCAGCGCGCGATTGACGTTGAGCTTGAGGCGCACGCCCATATTTCGAATTTGTTCGGTGGGCTCGATGAAGGTGCGGCCCATGTACTGATTGCGGATAATCCCCATCGCATAGGGAATACCGCTTTCCAGCGAGTAGCCGATGGCAGCTGGTGTTCCGCTGTCTGGAACCGGGCAGACGATGTCGGCGTCGACCGGGGCTTCCTTGGCCAGTTCGCGACCGATGCTTTCGCGTGTCTCATAGACAGAACGCCCCCCGAGAATGGAATCGGGGCGAGAAAAATAGACATGCTCGAAGATGCAGAACTTAGATGGCTGAGGCCGGAACGGGCGCTGGCTTTCGATGCCGGCAGCAGTAATGACAACCATTTCTCCGGGATCGATTTCGCGGATGAATTCCGCGCCGATGATGTCGAGGGCGCAAGTTTCCGATGATAGGCACCAGCCTTCTCCGATCTTTCCGAGAACCAGCGGCCGCACACCCATAGGATCGCGCACTCCGATCAGCTTGGTGCGGGTCATCGCGACGACCGAGAACGCACCCTCGACCCGTCGCAGCGCATCCTCCATCCGTTCGGGGATATTGCGTTGCAGGGACCGGGCCATCAGGTGAATGATGCATTCGCTGTCTGAGGAAGACTGAAAGATCGACCCGCGTTCGATCAGTTCTTTGCGAAGGGAAACAGCATTGGTGATGTTGCCGTTATGGGCAATCGCCGCGCCGCCCATCGAAAACTCGCCAAAAAATGGCTGCACGTCGCGGATCGCAGTCTGTCCTTTGCTGCCGGCGGTCGAATACCGGACATGGCCGATCGCAATCGGACCCGGTAAGGTCTGCATGATATTTTGTGACGTGAAATTGTCGCGGACATACCCAAAACGACGCGCATTGTTGAAGCCTTGTTCAGGGTCGTGGCTGACAATGCCTCCGGCTTCCTGCCCCCTGTGTTGCAGGGCATGCAGGCCGAGGGCGACAAAGTTGGCGGCGTCTTTCACGCCGACGACGCCGAAAACGCCGCATTCCTCGCGTAGCTTGTCGTCATCAAAGGGATGGGCGGGGGGCATCTGCGGGCTTTGCAAGGCAGGCAGCTCCGAATCCTAGATCGCTGGTCGCTCTCCACATAATGACTCAGCTGGCCGGAGTCACCAAAGGATCACGAAGTTTCTGCCCCTAGTGCAGTTTCGACGCAGGCTGAACTGCAATTGCCAGCCTCTTACTGGCTACAGGCGCCAACCAGACCTTCGTATTGCTGAGTAATCCAGCCAAGTGCCTGTTCGGGATTCTGTTCTTCGATCTTGCCAGTCATGCGCTCGAACACAGCGGCCGAGCGGCTTTCGTCCACCAGCGTGAAGTTCTGGCCGGTCATCACCGAGTCATAGACAAAGAAGGCAATTGCAACCAACAGGATGCCGCGCGCAACGCCAAAGAGGAAACCCAGCCCCTGATCTAATCCACCAAGAGCAGATCGCTGAACCAGAGATGAGAACAACGGCGTGAAAAAACTGACAACGATCAGGGCCACCGCGAATACGGCTGCAAAAGCGGTAATCACGCTCAACTCACAGCTATCGCGCAAGAATTCGCCGATTACGGGAACCTCGCGGATCAATGGCTCGACCTGAGGGGCGAAAATGAAGGCCAGAACCGCGGCAGCGACCCAGCCTGCGATGGCCATTGCTTCGCGCACGAGACCGCGGGAATAGGCCAGCAGTGCCGAGACTACGATCACAAGGGCGACAACCCCGTCGATGATGGTGAAACCTTCCATGGCTCTCGCCGTCTCCTGTCCTGCGCTCTACATGCCGTCGCGTATGCGGCTTGGCTTTACGATCCGATCAAACCTTTACCCGGCCCCGAATACCTCCCCGACAAATCCTGTCAGGTCGGTGGCGCGAATGAGGTTCAGACCGCCCCCCGAACCGGTTTTTCCGCCAGCCGGGGCAATGGCCGAGGTGAAACCAAGTTTTTGCGCTTCTTTCAACCTGTTTTCGGTCTGCGGTGCCGGGCGAAGGGCCCCAGAGAGAGATATTTCGCCGAAAACCACCGTATCCGAGGGCAGGGAGGCGTCTTCTCGGGCACTCAGGAGGGCGGCGGCAACTGCCAGATCTGCGGCGGGCTCGGAAACCCGCATACCCCCGGCCACGTTGAGATAAACGTCAAGTCCGGCGAAAGGAATTCCGCACCGCGCCTCCAGTACCGCGAGGATCATGGCGAGCCTGCCGCCGTCCCAACCGACAACAGTTCGGCGAGGTTGCGAATGTGGCGATGGAGCAACAAGAGCCTGCAGTTCGACAAGCACCGGTCGCGTGCCCTCAATTCCAGCAAACACCGCCGAGCCCGGGCTGGGTTCGCCGCGTTCGGACAGGAACAGGGCGGACGGGTTGGAGACTTCGGCCAGACCCGCGCCGGTCATTTCAAACACGCCGATTTCATCGGCCGGGCCAAAGCGATTCTTGACCGCACGCAGGATCCGGAACTGGTGACCGCGTTCGCCTTCAAAATAGAGAACGGTATCGACCATATGCTCTACCACCCTCGGACCGGCGATCTGGCCGTCCTTGGTGACGTGGCCGACCATGATGATCGACACGCCGTGGCGTTTGGCGAATGACGTTAGTTCATGTGCGGCGGCGCGGACCTGACTGACCGAGCCCGGCGCGCTCTCGACATTGTCTGCCCACATGGTCTGGATCGAATCGATTATCGCAAGTTGCGGGCGCTCAGCCTCCAACGTGGTCAGGATATCGCGCAGATTCGTTTCGGCAGCCAACTGGACAGGTGCCTTGTCCAGCCCGAGGCGCCGTGCCCGCATCCGAACCTGTGCCGAAGCTTCTTCGCCCGAGACGTAAAGAGTTTTCAGACCAGAGGTGGCGAATTTAGCGGCGGCCTGCAGCAGGAGCGTGGATTTGCCAATTCCGGGGTCGCCGCCAACAAGGATTGCCGACGCCGGAACAAGCCCGCCACCAAGAACCCGGTCAAGTTCATCCAACCCGCTCAGCGTGCGTGGCGGTGGGGTCTCTTCGGTCGAAAGGTCGGTCAGTTCAATCGCTTTCCCACGTTTTCCGCCCAGAGATTTCGAGGCAGGACCGGCGGAAAGCGGGCGATCCTCGGCGATGGTGTTCCACGCGCCACATCCTTCGCAACGCCCGGACCATTTCGAGAACGAGGAACCGCAGGAAGAGCAGGAAAAGGACTTTGTCTTGGCCATGATGGTGTTGTGCCTCAGCCGGGCAAGCGGCTCAACCGGTGATTTCAGGTGCTGCTCAAGTGTCTGGTTTGGGTGGATCAATCAACAGCGGGTTCGCGGTTTTGCCTTTCGGTCAGGACACCCAAAGCGATAGAGCCAAGGATGCAGGCCGTAAAGAGATAGAGCCCCCATGCCGTTTCGATTGTTGCGTAGGAAATGCCCTTGGCCAGCGTGATGTAGAGGGCGATGAGAAAGACATCGGCCATAGCCAGTTTGCCCAGAACATGCAGAGCGGGCAAGGCACGTGGATCAAGCAGGTTCCATTGAACAAGCGCCAACCCTATCGTCTTGAGATAGGGCGCAAAGATCGCAAAGGCCGTGACGATCAGAGCAAGGATCACGTCGCTGTCCCAAAGCGACTGCAGGCCGGTTATTACGCTGATTTCGCTGAGGCCGAAGATCGGCAGCAGACCGGCCCGCATAAGTGGTGCAAACCAGGCGATGGGATAAAGGATCAGTAGCGAAAGCGTGGCAATGCGGAGGGGCATACAGATCCGGTAGTGTTGTTAAGTGGTTCCTACCAACTAGTCATCCGGCCGTCTGATTGAAAGGCCGGATGCGGCATTTGTCTCGACGGATCTTTCGTGGCTGGCGTCAGAAAAGATCTGCGCCGCCAAAGTCCCCGCCGCCAATATCACCGCCGAAACCGCCGCCAATGTCAGGTTCCGGGAAGCTCGGCAGGGGCACTGCGATTGGCGGTTCCGGTGCAATCGGCAGTTCGACCTCCGGAAAATCAGGATCCGGCGGAATGACGATCGGCGGTCGGTCATAATAGCGCCAGTAGGGGCTGTAGCCGATACCGGCATGAACGCGTGCCGAGCCCGTGCTTTTCATGCAACCCGATAAGCTTGTGGCCACAAGAGCAAGTGCTGCGGTCAAAAGGAAAGTGCGCGATCTGGTCATTGAGCCAATCCCTTCCGCGTTACGATGCCAATGGCCGCCCCCGTCGGATCCAGAAGGATTGCGGCCTCGCCCTCCCGTGTCAGCAGACCACCACCCAGCGATCTGGCGCTGGCAATCGTGGCCTCGAGATCGGCTACCAGAACATATGGCAGCCAGTTCGGCTCAACCTGTGAACGGGGAACACGAACAAGACCTGCGCGGGTCCTGCCGGCCTTGGTAAAGATGGTGAACTTACCGGATTTCCGGGTCTCGAACCCTACGAGTTCGCGATAGAAATGCCTGGCCCGCGAGGTGTTGTCTGTCAGCAAATCGACCCAAACCCAGCTGTTTAGCGTCAGCCCGTCGCTTCGCGGAACCCCGGCAGACCCGTCGTAAAGCGTTAGTGTTGCGCCCGAATTGTCGGAAATTGCAGCAAAAACCCCACGCCCCTCGGTGTCCAGGCGCTGGGATAGTTTCCCGCCAAGTGACTCTGTGGTGTGTATCGCTGCCAAAGTGTCAGACACGCTCAGAACCGGCTCCCATTTGGATTCAGCCCGTTGCTCGCCACCGATCACGCTCACCAGTCCGCCGATGAAGGCGCCATTCGAGGATATGAGCTCGGTATCCTCCCCGAGCGGTTTGGAGAATCTCCAGCCAAACAAATCTGAATAGAAGCCCCGCGCCACATCCGGCGTTTCGGTAACAAGATCGAACCAGGCGAAACTGCCCGGATCGTTGGTTTGACGCATAGTCGGTGTGCATGCGGTCAGCAAAAGGCAGAGGCCGGTCAGCACCAGCCATCGCGAAGTTTGGAAACTTCCAATCCGGTTCGGCATTTATTCCCCCGAAATCAAGCAGCATGATCCCGATGACCATAGGCGCAAGCGGTGTCATGCGGCAACCGCTGCGATCTGAAACTGTTGCGACGCCCGACTATCGGACCGCTTCGATCGGCCCTTCGGCGCGTCCGTGAATGAACTGGTCGAGGTAGGGATCTCCGCTGGCGTCCATCTCCGCCACGGGGCCGGTCCACTGAATTAGACCGTCATGCAGCATCGCCACGTTGTCGGCGATGGCGCGGACGCTGGACATGTCGTGGGTGATGGTCATGGCCGTCGCCCCCATTTCGACCACGATTTCGCGGATCAGATCGTTGATCACGCCAGACATGATCGGATCGAGACCGGTGGTGGGTTCGTCGAAGAAGATGATTTCAGGCTCGGCAGCAATCGCGCGCGCCAGCCCCACGCGTTTCTGCATGCCCCCGGACAGCTCAGAGGGGAACAGATCAGCGACATTGGAGCGCAGGCCAACACGCCGGAGTTTCTCTATGGCAATGTCGCGCGCCTCCTCCGCCGGGCGTTTGAGTGAGCCGCGCAACAGGCGAAAGGCAACATTCTGCCAGACCGGCAGCGAGTCAAAGAGCGCTCCACCTTGAAACAGCATCCCGAAACGGGCAAGAAACGCATCCCGATCGCCGCTGTCTGCATCTTTGCCATCCACTAGGATCCGCCCGGAATCGGGTTTGATCAGGCCAAGGATGCACTTGAGCGCCACCGATTTCCCGGTGCCCGAGCCGCCAATGATAACCATCGAAGTTGCCTTGGGAATCTCCAGATCCATGCCGCGCAGGACATGGTTGTCGCCAAAAGCCTTTTGAACATTCTCCATCTTGATCATAGCGAGAAGAAAACCCCTGTGAGCATGAAGTTCGCCGCCAGAATCAAGACCGCTGCGGCTTCGACCGAAGATTTCGTGGCCCGGCCCACGCCCTGCGCGCCTCGGCCAGAGTTCATCCCATAAAAACAGCCCATAATTGCAGCAAGGCCACCGAACACCATGCCCTTGACCAGTGACGAGATCACGTCGAGCGGCTCAAGGAAATCGACTGTGTTCTGAAGATACGCGGCAGCGTTGAACCCAAGGCTCTGCGTAGCAACCACATAACCGCCTGCGATGCCGATGATGTCGCCAACACCGACCAGCAACGGGACGGTTATCAGGGCGGCCAGCACACGCGGAGCCACAAGGTATTTCATCGGGTGCGTTGACAGCGTGACAAGGGCGTCGATCTGTTCGGTCACCTTCATCGTGGCGATTTCGGCGGCGATGCTCGACGTGACACGGGCCGCGATCATCAGCCCGACCAGAACCGGGCCAAGTTCCCGCACCATGCCGATTGCCACGATCTGCGGCACGACCGCCTCGGCGTTGAAACGCGCTCCGCCAGCATAGATCTGCAACGCCAGCGCACCTCCGGTGAAAATCGCCGTCAGGCCAACAACCGGCAACGACAGCCAGCCAACCGTCAGCAAGGAATTGACGATTTCACGCGGATAGAAAGGTGGTCGAAAAATGTGCGACAATGCATTGATCGCAAACAAGGTTTCTCGGCCGGCCATCGCCAGTGCATCAAGAACCATGCGCCCGATCCGGGCCAGGAGGTCCAGGGGGTTCATTCCGTGTAGTGCCTCCGATAACGACCGCCAATCGAGGTCAGGATCTCATAGCCGATTGTTCCTGCCGCATCAGCAAGGTCGTCGACGGTTTGCTGCGATCCAAGAATGGAAAGCGTTTCAGGCTCATGGTCAAGATCGGTCACATCGATGCCGATCAAATCCATGGATACCCGCCCCACGATGGTGCAGGCGTGCGCACCAGAATATACGCGTGCCTTGCCGCTCATGGTGCGATGCAGACCGTCGGCGTAACCCGCCGCGACAGTAGCGATGCGCGAAGGCCGGGCGGCTGTCCATGTGTTGGAATATCCCACTGTCTCACCCGGCGTGAGGTTCCGGATCTGAATCACGGGAAGATCAATGGATACCACCGGTTCGGCATCCGCGAAGGGCAGGCCACCGTAGAGGCCAACGCCGGGCCGGGTCAGGTCAAAGTGGTATTCTGGTCCAAGCAGAATCCCACCCGTTGCCGCCAGCGAACGTGGCACGTCAAGCCCGTCGGTCATCTGATGAAAGGCTTTGAGCTGACTGGTGTTCATTGCGTGCGGCGGATCATCGGCACAAGCGAGATGGGACATGATCAAACGAGGCTTCTGCCGCATGGCGATATCGCGCAGCGCCGCCCATTCCTCGGGTTCGATCCCAAGCCGGTTCATTCCTGTGTCGAGCTGAAGGCCGAATGCGTGACCGGGCAGGGCCTCGACATGTCGCAGCATCTGATCGACGGAATTGAGCATTGGTGTCAGGTCATGGGCGCGGATCAGGTCTGCGTCGTCTGCCAAATGTCCGGAAAACACTGAAATATCTGGCCCCGGGCCGATGGCTTCCCGAACGGCGGCGCCTTCTTCGGCAACCGCGACAAAAAACTTGCGGGCGCCCGCTTGGGCAAGAGTGCGGGCAACGACACCGGCGCCCAATCCGTAGCCGTCGGCCTTGACCACAGCCGCGGTCTCGCAGCCGGTCCTGGCGTCCAGCGCTTTCCAGTTGCGGGAGATTGCCCCAAGGTCGATACTCAGAAGTGCTGTGCTCATGGGCTGTTCATGCCACGGGCAGATCGGGCGTCAAGGGGTAATAGGGCGCGGCAGCCGGTCAGGTGGTCGGTTGCGGCATGGAATGCCACCAGATACGCACGTCCTGTGCCAGTCCATCCCGGTCAAACTGGGCGCTCAGCATACCGTCCAGTTCCATGCGGGGCAGCGGATCTCCCGGTTTTCGATCCGGCAATCCGGTTCCTGTGGATCTCGCCCAAATCCTGAACAGCTCTTCGCTGGCCACCTGATAGGTGACGTTCCAGTGCGCGACGCCACCCGATGCCGTTTCCGCAAGTATTTCGTATTGCAGGAAAATGTCGTCCTGCAATTTGATCCTGTCCCAATATGCGGCAAGGGATTCGGGGCCGGTCTGGGCTTGAAAGGGCGTGTTGTGATAGACACCGTCAGGACGAAAGAGGGCAGCAAACCCTTTCGAATCCTGCGATTCCCAAACCCGCTTGTATGCGGCCATGAAGTCCCGGATGCTCATGTCCTTGCCCTTTCAGATCCGGTTCAGAAATCGCCGTTCTCGTCCTGCTGCCACGGTTTTGCAAGGTTGCCGAAACGGGTAAAGCGGCCTTCGAAGGACAGCTCCACAGTGCCGATCGGTCCGTGGCGCTGTTTGCCGATGACCACCTCGGCCTTGCCATGCAAGCGATCCATGCGCTCCTGCCAGGCGGCCATTTCGTCCAGACGATCATCAGACGGTTTTTCGCGTTCTACATAGTATTCTTCGCGGAACACGAACATGACCACGTCGGCGTCCTGCTCGATGGACCCGGATTCCCGCAAATCCGACAATTGCGGGCGTTTGTCATCCCGGCTTTCCACGGTACGCGACAGCTGTGACAAGGCGATCACCGGGATGTTCAGTTCCTTGGCGATGGCTTTCATGCCCATAGAGATCTCACCGATCTCCTGCACCCGGTTCTCGGCCGTGCCCCGGCAAAGTTGCAGATAGTCGATGATGAGCAGGTCGAGCCCGTGCGTCCGTTTCAGCCGCCGCGCCCGCGCCGCCAGCTGCGCGATGGGCAGGGCCGGCGTGTCGTCGATGTAGAGCGGGCAGGCTTCGAGTGATTTTGCCGCGTCTACGAAGCGGCGAAACTCCGCTTCGGTCATGTCGCCGCGCCGGATCTGTTCGGATGGCACTTCGGATGCTTCTGACAGAATCCGGGCGGCGAGCTGCTCGGCACTCATCTCCAATGAATAAAAGCCTACGACACCGCCTTCGACCGTGCCCTCGGACCCGTCGGGTTTGATCCCGCGCTTGTAGGCCTTGGCGACATTGAAGGCGATGTTGGTGGCAAGTGACGTCTTTCCCATCGAGGGGCGCCCGGCGAGAATGATCAGGTCCGACGGGTGCAGCCCCCCGAGTTTCTTGTCGATGTCGATCAGCCCGGTCGAAACACCGGCCAGCCCGCCATCCCGCTGATAGGCTGCGTTGGCAGTATTGACGGCCTCGGTCACGGCCTTGAGGAACGAAACAAATCCGCTTTCGGTCTGGCCCTGTTCCGACAGCTTGTAGAGTTGCTGTTCTGCCTCGACGATCTGTTCCTTGGGCTCCGACGAAACCTCGACCTTGCCGGCCTTGTCGGAAATGTCACGGCCAAGCCGGATCAGTTGTCGGCGGATCGCCAGATCATAGATCATCTGGGCGTAGTCGCGTACTGCAAAAGCGCTGATCGAAGATCCGGCGAGCTTCACCAGATAGGCAGCCCCGCCAAGCTCCTTGAGCCCGTCGTCATCTTCCATGAACGCCTTGAGCGTTACCGGAGAGGCCAGCGCATTCTTGGCGATGCGTGCGGCAGCAATCTCGTAGATCCGGGCGTGAACCGGGTCATAGAAATGCTGCGGCCCGATGATGCTGGCCACCCGATCATAGATATCGTTGTTGGTCAGGATCGCGCCCAGCAACTGCTGTTCGGCTTCGACCGAATTCGGCATGGTATCGGGGGACTGTATGTCCGCCGGTGCCTGTTCGAGTTTGGTGATCTCGTTCATTGTCTGTCCCTGCCGCCTCGGGGGATGTCATACGCTGTCTTGGGGCGTCCCGGCTATCGGGAAATAGCTGGAGATAAGTCGGGGATAACCCAAGGCCAGTTTGCATGTTCGCGGGTGTGGGCGCAACATCTGGTGGCCGGGCAGTAGCCCGGCACCAGATGAAACGGTGTCTCGCGCGATTCGGGCGGAAGTTATCCCCAAACTCTGCACAGGCTGGGCTAAGTCTTTTTGTGCGCTTCCTGCCATCCGCGGGGATCTTCAAGGAAGGCTTCAACCTCGCGCAGCGTATCTGAATCGAACGCACCGGATGCTCTCGCCTCGGCCAGAACGTCCCACCATGTGCAGAGGTGATGGAGGTGAACCCCGTGATCTCCCAGCGTCTTTTCTGTTTCGGGGAAGATGCCATAGTAGAAAATCACCGCGGTGTGCCCACACGAGGCACCTGTGTCGCGAATGGCGTCAACGAAGGACAGTTTCGAGCCGCCATCGGTGGTCAGATCTTCGACCAGCAAAACCCGCTCGCCTTCGGACATAGCGCCCTCGATCCGGGCGTTGCGGCCATAGCCTTTGGGTTTCTTGCGCACATAGGTCATCGGCAGACCCATTCGCTCAGCCACAAGTGCCGCGAAAGGAATTCCGGCCGTTTCCCCGCCGGCGATGTTGTCGAAGGCCTCGAAACCGGCGTCGCGCATCACCGTGACGGTCAGAAAGTCCATCAGAGTCGCCCGAATGCGCGGGTAGGATATCAGTTTGCGACAGTCGATATATGTCGGGCTGGGCAGGCCTGATGCGAGGGTAAAGGGTTCGGACGCGTTGAAATGGACTGCCTTGATTTCCAGCAGCATTCGAGCGGTCAGGCGAGCGATCTCTTCTCTTGGGGGGTAGGAGGTTGGGATCATTTTTGAGACCTCGGGTCTGGGCCGGGAGTGCGGGAGCCTCCGGCGGGAGTACTTGTCAAAAAGATGAAGTCATGTGACGGTCCAAAAGACCGGGAAGCCTGGATCGAACACGGTGACGGGGCCATCATTGCTGTCGATTTTTTGTGGAAAGACAGTGGGTTCTGCGGTTTTTGTCAGGGTGATCGTGTCTTTGTTCACCGGAAGGCCATAAAAACGGGGACCATTGCGGGAGGCAAAATCTTCGAGCCTGTCAAGCGCGCCGTCTTCCTCGAAGACATGAGCCAGAAGCGCCATCGTGTTAGTTGCCGTGAAGCAACCGGCACATCCGCAGGCGGTTTCCTTGTTTGCGTCGGTATGCGGAGCACTGTCTGTGCCGAGGATGAACCGCGCGTCCCCGGATGTTGCGGCTGCGCGCAGGGCAAGCCGGTGGGTTTCGCGTTTTGCGACCGGCAGGCAATAGTAATGCGGTTTGATGCCACCGACCAATATATGGTTGCGGTTGATGATCAGGTGATGCGTGGTGATCGTGGCGCCGAGATCGCTGTCCTGAGATTTCACGTAGTCTACGCCATCGGCGGTTGTGATGTGTTCCATGACGACCCGCAGGCCCGGCGTTGCGCGTCGGATCGGGTCGAGAACGCGTTCGATGAACACTGCTTCACGGTCGAAGATGTCGATATCTGCATCCGTAACTTCGCCATGGACGCAGAGCGGTAGTCCGATCTCGGCCATTTTTTCGAGCACGCCGCGAACTTTGTCGAAATCGCGTACACCGCTTGCCGAGTTGGTGGTGGCTCCTGCGGGATAGAGCTTGACCGCTTTCACAAGGCCGCTGGCAGCGGCTGCGGCAAGGTCTTGCGGATCCGTGTTTTCGGTGAGGTAGAGCGTCATCAGCGGCTCGAACGACATGCCATCGGGCAGTGCCGAGAGAATCCGATCGCGGTAGGCGGCTGCGTGGTCACCGGTAACGACTGGCGGCACGAGATTAGGCATGATGATGGCACGAGCAAAATGGCGTGCGGTTTCTGGCAGAACGGCCTGCAGCATGGCGCCGTCGCGCAGGTGCAAATGCCAATCGTCGGGGCGGCGTATCGTGATGCTCTGGGTCATGGCGCCTCCGCTAGCACAGCCGGGCGGGCGCGAAAAGACCCTGTCGGGCGAGGCAATTTGCGCGCTTCAAACGATCTTCGTCCCGGGGCAGGTTGAAGGCACCGGAGAAAATCGTGACCAGAACCCTGATATTGGAACATACGTACCCCGCTGATCCGGATCGATTGTTCGATCTGGTCACGGATCTGGATACGCTTGATGCGGTGACCCGTCCTTGGTTGTTGTTCGAGCACCTGCCTTCGGGGCAGGTTCACACCGGACAGGTGTTTGACGTCGGTATTTCGCTTTTCGGGATTCTGCCCGAGCGCCCGTATCGCATGGAAGTCACCCTCTGCGATACCGAGGCGCGCTGCATGGTTTCGGAGGAGAACGGGTTTTCTGTCCGTAAGCTTGTGCACCGGCTCGAGGTGCAGCCTGACCCCGCAGGGGCATTGCTGACAGACCGTATCGAGATTGATGCAGGTTGGTTCACCCACGCCGTCGCGGGCTGGATCCGGCTCACCCATGTCTGGCGTCACAGGATCAGACTCAAATTGCTCCGCCAACAGCGGCCGCGCGAAAACTCACCGAGCTAAGTTCTGCCGCTTCTTCAGGCGGAACTGGGTGGAAAGGTGAAGAGCCCCTGTTCGGCGTCCTTTTTCAGCGCGTCGAGGCGACGGCGGAATTTCGGCCCTTTCATTCGCGAAACGACATTGCGGCAAAGAACTGCGGTCAGATACGGGCGGTCTTCGGCGTCAAGAACTGCCATCAGGGCGCGCAGATAAGCAGAGTTCTTGCGACGCGCGCGGTAGAGCTGTGCAAAGCTGGTCCGGTTGAGCTCGCCATTGCCGGCCAGCAGTAACAGCCTGTAGAGCATGCCCATGTTAATCATTTGGGTCTGAAGGGCGCTGCCCATGTTGCGCATGCGCAGTCGTTCGACATTGCTGCGTTCGAACAGGGCAGAATGCATCGCGTCCAGATCCTGATGGGGATCATACAGAACGAACGCCTGCTGTGCTGCGTCGATCATATCGGGGGCATAACCGAAACGGTCAGTGAAACTTGTGCGACGCATTTCGATGAACCGGTCGTCCCATTCGGCCATCCGCGGGTCAAGTGTGGCCTGCGGCTGGACGGCGATCACGGTGGCACCAGGCGCCGCGACCGAAAAGGCGGCTGCCGCGTATCCGCAGGGGCCGGCTCCGTAAAAGATGACTTGATCGAAGTCTTCAAAGAACCCGTCATCAATCAACTGGTCAAAGAATCCGTAGATGCGCTGATCGCGGAACCACGTATCCCCGTCCGAAATCAGGCAAAGGTGCGACCAGCCCTGTGATTTCACCAGATCAAAACCCAGCGGCTGTTCGGTTTCCGAAAGTGCCTGAATACCCTGAATGGTTTCAAACGTGACGAGAAGCGTGCTCTTGAGGTCGATGAAAGTTGCAAAGTGTTTTTCGCCCAGATCCTGCGACATGCCGTTTTCGTCGGCCAGCGCCATAAGACGCGTCTTCCATTCCGGCTTTTCCAGCCCGGCAAGGGAAACGTCGATGGAATTCACTACGTCCTGCATCGCTCTGATCCTCAAGGTCCGGCCATCTGGCGGGCCGGTCATTGGCTTGAGAACTACAGACAGAATGCGGCCAAAATCGGAAAAAACCGGGCCGGTTTCGCGGAGAAGCGGCGGCTACTTCTTGCCCGCTTGCGCCCGCCCGACATTGGCAAAGCCGGTCAGGGTCTGGGCCGAGGCATGGCTGATGGTGCGCGATGGCGGGGTCATCATCAGGCGGGCGAAGAGCGCGCGGAACGGCTCCTGCGTCATCAGTTTCTGGAACCGAGACTGCCGCCAGCTGACGGCCTTGCGGTGCAGCCGGCCAAGCTCCGGATCATCGTGCAAAGCCTTGCGGAGCGGCGCGCGTGCGGGCTCCAGCCGGGTTATGGTCGTGTCGGTTTCCTGGTTGAAATTGCGCTCGACCCAGTAATCGACATCGAGCATGTGATCGGAATGCACCGCCCGTCCGCGATCGGCCTTGAGCACATAGCTTTCCATCGCGCCAAGCGGGTAGTGGTTCAGTTGCGCATGCAGGAAATTCGACCGGCCATAGTTGGAGAAGAGCCGCTTGGTCTTGAAGTGTTCGTTCAGCTCCCGGCCATTGCAGTCGAACCAGCGGAATTTGTCCAGGATCTCCTCGTCCGGGGAGCGGGGGCGGTGAACCCCGAGTTTCCTGTAGGTTCCGTCATTGCGGTAGAGCGTCTTGAACATCGCGGCCCGCCAAGGCCAGTAGATCACTTCGGGCGCGCAGCGGGTGAAGGTCTCGGTGATCAGGCCGTCGGAATAGCGCACGGTGTCGGCATTGCCGAAGAGCCGCCAGGTCAGGGTGATGGCATCCGCTTCGGGCAGGGCGGCAAGCAGGTCGGGCAGGGTGCCGCCGCCCGCGTGGATGTTCACGAACTCGTCGACATCCAGCGCAAGGATCCAGTCGGCCTTGCGCACCTGCTTGGTCTTGTCCGCCGCCTTCAGAGCCGTGAACTGGATGCCGCCCTTGTCGTAGGGGCCGTCATTGCGGATATGGGTCAGGTGGCCCAATTCCTGCAACCGGTCCAGCATAGTGTCGGTGCCGTCCTGACAGTCGTTGGAGAAGACCAGGAAATCGGTAAAGCCAACCGCCTGATGATGCGCCAGCCATTCCAGCAGGAACGCAGCCTCGTTGCGGACCGTGAGGACGGCAAGAAATCTGGGTGAGGTCGCCATTCAACTCCCGCGCGGCCGAAGCCGTCAGCTCTCCATGTCCAGCGCCAGCGCATAGGCCACGCGTTCGGTTTCGGTCAGCTTCACCCGGAGCGCCTGATTGTAGAGATCCTCGAACTCCGGCATTTTGTGCAGTTCTTCGGCCTTGGCCCGGTGCCAGTCGAGCCCCTTTTCGTGCCAGCCGCGCAGCACGTCGTCTTGCATCAGTCGATCATATTCCGCCCGGAGCCGGGGAATGTTGCGCTTGATGGTGATATCGCGAAAATCGGACCAGTCCATGCGGATCCAGTAATTCAGCCCGATCGACCGGTCGACATGTAGTGCCCGGCCACGCTGGCGCTTGATCAAGAAGCTTTCGGCACTGCGCAGAGCGTAATGGTTGAGTTGAAGTAGGTCATACCCAATTGACTTTTTCGAACTTCTCCAGCCGTTCTCTGCCACCTCTTTGGTCATATTCTTGCCGGATCCATTCACCCAGTGGATTTTCGACTTAAACTCTGAGACCAACTTGTTCGGTCTGTGGCAACTGATCTTTTCATAGGCCCCGATGTTCTTGAACATGGTCTTAAAACCCCAGACCGTGTGGGGTTTGGGGCAGAATTTTGGTGCGCAGGTGTCGAACTGGTCGATCACGAATTCGTCGGAAAGCCGGGTCACGCCATTGTGGCCGAACAGCCGCCAAGTCATCGCAACATTGGTGGCGTCGGGAACCCGATCAAAGAAATCCTGCAAGGTACCATTGCCGCAGCGAATATTCATGAACTCGTCCACGTCGATATGGATGATCCATTCGGCATTGCGGATAACCGGCTCCTTGAGGCTTTGGTTTAGCGCATATTGCTGTGGTGAGTTACCTTTCCACATGTCATTATTGCGATGTTGCAAAACGCCGAGTTCCTGCAGTCGATCCAGTATCTCGCTGGTCCCGTCGGTGCAGTCATTTGTGTAGATCAGAAAATTGTCGACGCCGATGGCGCGATGATAGGCGACCCATTCAATAATGTAGGGCGCTTCGTTCTTCATGCAGCCGACGATTACATTGCCGCTGTTTCCGTCAGGCAGATCGCGCAATGGGATTTCCGGGTGCGCGGCTGCGAGTTCTTCTTCGTTGACGCTGCCCAACCGATTGTGAGGCGCGAAGGAGGAGGTTTTCAGCTTCTCGAAATTCTGCACAGCAAGGGGCGGCATCAATGCGCGGGCGGTTTCGGTCAAACCATCCTCCGGAGAGGCGGCGGCCTTGGGTTTTGAGGGGGCCGCTGGCGTTGAACCGTTGATACGGGCAAGGTCTGCCGCCTTGGCCTTGCGCTGCTCCCTTGTGGCCTTTTCGATCCGAAACATAAAGGTCAGCAAATACTGCGACGCCCGGAAACCCATTTCGGTATCGGCTTCCGTCCAACCCATGCCCTTGTCCGGGCGGTCGAACTGGCTATGATCCAGACCGGCGTGAGAACCTGCCAGCTCCGCGTTGGCCGCTGCAAACCGGTCCGAGATCACCGAGGCCGATCCCGGCGGAATCGGCAAACCGCCAATTTCGATTTCGTTGATAAAGCTACGCCACAATTGCCGTGGAAGGATTTTATTGCGGCTTTCTAGAACCTTCAGGATCAGGTCGTTCAGTTGCCGCCCACGCGCCAGCCAAGCGGCGGACGGAGCGGCGGGAACGGCGCTCGTCGGCGCTTTGCCCAAAGTTGACCGGATCTCAAAAGCGTCGCGCACCTCTTCCGTCGCTTCCGGGCTGGAAAAGCGGTCTGGGTCGTAGCCTCGCAGATGCACAGATCCGGTTCCGAAGACGTCCTCCCAGAATCCAACGAGAGCCGAATAGTCGAGCCAGAAGGGGGGGGCCTGGTTTTCCAGAAACTGACCGGCCTGAGGGTCGATTGCCGGAGCGGCCTTAAGGCAGGCCTGCCACCAGTCATCGGCGCCGCATAGATCCAGATCGCGCGACAGCGGCGCAGCCCGCCCTTCCAGAACCTGTTGCGCATAGTGATTAACCAGCAATCGGGCGGGTTCGTCCACATGGGCCACCACGCGGATATCGTTTGAGAGCGGCGCAAGAAGATCACGCAGGCGCTGCAGTTCGGATTGGCGGCAAAGCGAAGCACCGAGCTGTGATGCCGAGAGGATCAGGTGATCGGGCTTGTGCTGCGCCACATCCCGGGAAAGATCCTGGGTTAGCGCATCCCTCAACACCTTTTGTTTCTCTCCCGTGATGTATCCACGATTGAACCGTAACGGGTCGATATGGTCGGGATCCGTCACCGCCATGAACAGGCGGGTGTGGTTCTTGGCGCCGGGGCTGCGGGGAAAGAGGACACCCTTGCCCAACATCTGTTCCCGTTTGGTTGCCATGACCTGCTGCAGCCGGGATGCGCCGACATGTTCCAGTCCGATATGCAAGTGGATACGCATTCTCAGGCCCTTTCCCGGTCCATGTCGGGATTAGCATTCAACTGGCCCCACCACGGCAGGTCGCGTCCCAGATGGGCGCCGATCTTCTCGGGCGCCGTCGGGTCGGCGATGTCGAAGAGCAAGAAGTCAGGATCGTCCCGGAACCAATGGGACAAGGTCGCATAGTGACCTTCGATCCATTGCACCCGTTCCCGGGTGGTTTCTCCATATCCGGATGGCAGGCCGGGAATTGCACTCGCAGGCAGGCGTTCGATCCCCATCGTGTTCCAGCCCAGCATGGATTGAGACAGCGTGAACGGATCGCGCCATGAGGCAAGGAATTTCACACCGGGATGATGCGTGCGGATGGCCGAAATCAGCGCAAAATCACATTGCGGCCAAAGCGACCGTTCGGAATTGAGCATCGACATTTCTGAAATCGCACCGATCCCGGGAATTTCTGCCAGGGGATCACCAGTAGCAAAGTAGCCACGATAGAGAACATCGGCCACGAACTGCTTTTTCAACACCGGGTCGTCGACCTGACGCCCTCTCAAGCGGTGGTCTGCAACAGACAGGCCGGACAGGCGCAGCGCCTTGGCAAGCGTGGTGGTTCCGGTCTTGGGAAGTCCCAGATTGACGGCCTGAAGGCTCATGCGATCACCCCCAGACTTTTCAGCATATCTTCTTCCTGAGGTGGCAGCTTAGAGGCCGTTCGGAGCTGCTTCTGCATCGCCTGATACTCTGGCTGTTCCAGCAATTCGTCCCGCCGCTTTTCATGCGCGACAACACTGGCCGCGTGCAGCTTTCCGATTTCTTCGTCCGATTTCAATTCGGACAAGGCCTCGTTCAAAGCGGGCAAATAGCGCTGTATCGACAGATCCTGCCAAGCAGGGTCGTTGCGTTCGCGCCAATACGTATCGTCAAAGGCGCGGTTTTCGCGGTTTACATCGCCCCGGTCATTCTTGACGAGGTAACTATCAAGCGATCTCAGCGCATAGTGGTTCAGCGTGGCAAATGCGCGGGCGCCTTTGGCGGGAAATTTGCGGATTCTTCGCGGGTTTGCTGCAACATGGAACTTGTGCGGCACCGGGCGGCCCGCCCCATCTGTCCATGCCGGCCGCTTTCGCGGAGCAAGATTGCCTTTGAAAAAGGGTCTGTGCGCGCCGTAGTACTGCAGAGGAAAGTCGTTTCTAACCAGCGACTTGACCTCGATTGCGGCATCGCCGCACCATAGGTCGGGATTGTGGCTGCGCGTAAATTGTTCAATGACCGGGCGGTCCACAAAGCGGTCCACGTCATCATTGGCAAAAAATTGGAAGTTGACGGAAATTGCCTGCGGATCACCACAAGCATCAATCAGTGCCGGAATTGTATGATTTCCAGCATGAATGTTCAGGAACTCGTCCACATCGGCGACCCAAATCCAGTCTGCCTCCAGGACCAAATCCTGTTTTCGCGCGTCCTTGAGTGCCTCCATCTGATAGTTGCGCCCCTTCGCGGGGTTCGGCAGATGGTGCACATGACCGCGTGCCTCCAGTGCATCCAGCAGATGATCGGTTCCGTCAGTGCAATCATTGGAATAAAAAAGAAAATCGGTCACACCGATCAGTCGATTGAAAGCAATCCATTCCAGCAGGAACGGTCCTTCGTTCTTGACGCAGGTAACGGCCGTTATCCGCATGCTACCTGTCCCAGCACCTGCCGAAGAGTTTCCACATCCGTGGATCCGCGTGAACTGCCACTCATCACTCTGGTTCCGCCTCTGCCGCCCATTGCCTGTCAGGCGACCTGTATTTCTTTCTCAATTGATTGCATTTATGGCCGAATCCGTCAACACAGACAGCATCTTGCCTCAGGTCAACGGGACCAAAGGCCGATGCGACAAATCCCTTAGCTCTCTTGACGCTGGGCGCATGGCGTGACCTGTTTGGCGCGGGATCGGGAGACAACACATGCAGCAGCCGCAATCAATCGATGAAGTGCAGCAAACGCTGGGCGAACAGGGCTATATCTGCGGCCGGCCGTTGGCGACGGTGGTGTTTTTGTCCCTCAAACTGGGCAGACCGGTCTTTCTCGAGGGCGAGGCCGGGGTTGGCAAGACAGAAATCGCCAAAGCCATTGCCGCCGCTCTTGGCCGCCGCCTTATCCGTTTGCAGTGTTACGAGGGGCTGGATGCCGGATCTGCTGTTTACGAGTGGAATTTTCCAGCACAGATGGTTGCGATCCGTACGGCCGAAGCATCGGGAGGAGCGGATCGCGACAGCTTGCAACAAGAGTTGTTCGGGCCGGATTATCTTGTAGAGCGCCCGCTGTTGCAGGCCATGCGTCCTGATGAAAACGGGGCTCCGGTCTTGCTCATTGACGAACTGGACCGCACTGACGAACCGTTCGAGGCGTTTCTGCTTGAGGCTCTTTCGGACTTTCAGGTCACGATCCCGGAACTGGGCACCATCAAGGCTCCTGAACCACCGATTGTTATTCTGACCTCCAATCGAACCCGAGAGGTTCACGACGCATTGAAGCGCCGCTGTCTCTATCATTGGGTCGATTATCCTGATTTCGACCGCGAAGTCGAGATCCTGAGGTCGCGCGCGCCGGAAGTGGCCGAAGACCTCAGCCGTCAGGTGGTTGCCTTTGTTCAGGCCCTTCGCGGCGAAGACCTGTTCAAAAAACCCGGAGTGGCGGAAACGATCGACTGGGCGAAATGCCTGCTTGCTCTCGATGTGATCGATCTCAGCCCCGAAGTGATCGCGGACACGCTTGGTGCAATCCTGAAATACCAGGATGATATCCAGAAGCTTCAGGGCTCCGAGGCCAAAAAGATCCTTGATCAGGCCAAGGCCGCGCTCGAGCCCGCATGATGTTTCGCGTTTTCTGCAACCACTGCAAAGGGTGGGGGGCAAGCCCCCACGGTGGCTGAATGCCGGCACATACCCCACTGGACATACCCGACGACCCGAAGCTGGCGCAGAATATCATTCACTTCGCACGCGCCTTGCGCAGCGCCGGGCTGCCGGTTGGGCCGGGCCGGGTCATTGATGCGATCCGCGCGGTCGAGGCGGCAGGCTTTACCGAACGCCGCGATTTCTACTGGACGCTGCACGCCTGCTTTGTGAACCGACCCGAGCATCGCATTGTCTTTGCGCAGATCTTCCGCCTGTACTGGCGCGACCCGCGCTTTCTTGAGCACATGATGTCGATGCTTTTGCCGGCAATCCGCGGGGTTCAGGAAGAGCAAAAAGCGAACGCCGCGGAAAAACGCGCCGCCGAGGCGCTTTTGCAGGGGGTTGAACAAGGCCTGCCCGATCCGGTGCCAGAGGAAACCGGGTCCGAAATCGAGATTGACGCCTCGCTGACCATGTCGGCCGAGGAGAGGTTACGCACTCTGGATTTTGAGCAGATGAGCACCGAAGAGGTTGCGCGGGCAAAACGGATGCTGGCGCGGCTGGAACTCCCGGTCAAACCGCTCAAATCCCGCAGGACCCGCATTGATCTGCAAGGTCACCGCGTTGCGTGGCGCCGCACGATGCGCAACTCGATGCGGCAAGGGGGGGAGATCTACGACATAGCCCTAAAGAAACGGCAGCAGCGGTGGCCGAACCTGGTCGTTCTTTGCGATATTTCCGGATCAATGAGCCAATACAGTCGGGTAATCCTGCATTTTTTGCACGCCGTTTCTAATGCAAAGGGTGCAGATTGGGCCAAGGTTCACGCTTTTACTTTTGGAACCCGCCTGACCAACATCACCCGCCATCTGCGGCATCGGGATGTCGACGCCGCTCTGGCGGCTGCCGGGGCGGAAGCGCAGGATTGGGAGGGCGGGACGCGGATCGGATCCTGTCTGCACACCTTCAACCGCGACTGGTCGCGCAGGGTAATGGGGCAGGGGGCTGTGGTGCTTTTGATCACTGACGGCCTGGACCGCGATGACCCTGTCGCTTTGGAAAAGGAAATCGAACGCCTTCACCTTTCAGCCCGTCGCCTGATCTGGCTCAATCCGCTCCTGCGCTGGGACGGGTTTGCCCCAAAGGCGCAGGGCATTCGGACAATGCTGCCGCATGTCGACAGTTTCCGGGCGGGGCATTCGATCGCTTCGCTGGAGGATCTGGCCGACGTCATATCAAGGCCCGAAGATGTCGGCGAGAAAGCGCGCTTGCTGCAATTGATTGCCGAGTAGATTGGATACCGGGCGCGGAACAACGGGTACGTTTGTTGTGTTCTTTGGTTCGGTTCAGGCTTGAGACACGAGTTGCCGCGAGAAACTGTCGATTAACGCTCGGAAAGGATCAATCGCCCCCCCCGCGCGTGATTGCGAAACTCACCGGGAAAGGCGATGATGCCTGCACTTTTTGAGGTGTTTCATGGACAAAGTGGAAATCGAACTCTGCGACTGCCTGCCGCCAAAGGACGAGCTCAATCATATTCTGTCGCAATATTATGAGCTTATCGTCCAAAGAATGCGGGCTATGGGTCTTGGTATTGATCCGGCCGCACCACAAAGCGCACTTGCAGAATTCTGGGCCAATTCGGATGACTACTTGCCGCCAAAGGGATGCCTTGTGGTCGCTCGGAACAGTTCGGGAGAGATTGTCGGGTGCGGAATGCTGAAATGCCTCGATCAGGACACGGGTGAATTGAAACGCGTCTTTGTGACCGAAAGCGCAAGAGGAACTGGCACTGGGCGCGCCTTGATCGAAGCCCGTGAAAACGCCGCGCGAAACATGGGTCTGAAACGGCTGGTGGCAGATACGCTGACGCCCAATGTGGAAATGCGAGACCTGTATCCCAAGCTGGGCTTTGTTGAGCTCGACACACCGATCGAAACGACAACTTACAAGGATCAGCCGATGTTACGCCCTCATTTGCATTACTTTGCGAAGGATCTCTGAGGGCCAAGGCGGTGACAAACCGACGTCGCGGAGGCGGATCGTTGCGACAGCGCGGGAGGCCTGCCCGTCACGGTCGACGAAACGCGGCGCAGGCACGTACCCGCGCCGCCTGCCTTACGTCACTGCATTTGCTTTGCGTTGCATTCCCGCGCCATTTCCAGCGCCTTGTAGGTGCCGGCCAGATCCACCGAGAAACCATAGGTGGTTTCCGGGAATACCGTCATCACATGCTGCTTGGCGATATCCTCTACAAATCGCGGATCGTCGGTGAGAATGTAGCCACCCGAATAACCCTTGGTGATGTTGCCACGCATGCCGGTTGCCTCGCCAACATAGAGGTTTTCGCCAATCATCACTGCGACCGCTTCCTTCTGGCCTTTCTTGATGTCGGTTTCTCCTTTGGCAAACACGCCAAGATAGGCGACTGAACGATCTTCGGTCAGGCCCATCTGCACTACATTATCGAGATCATCCTTGGTTTCGATCAAGCAGGTCCTTTTTTCAACGTCGACAAAGACGTTCCAGCCTTCAGCCTCACCATATTTCTGGAATGTATCGGCATATGCGCCGGTGGCGGCTGCGGCACAGACTGCGCCTGCTGCAAGAAGGGTGTTAATTTTCAATGTTTTGCTCCGTGTCTCAATATGGTTCTGCGGGGTGGCATGTGCCGGTGTCACTTGCCGGTACGTTAGGTGCCAGCCGAGAGCGCGACAAGACCATTTGACCCGGCCAGGCGGTGAATTTGATCTAAATCATGCAGAAAGCGGAATGTGTAATATATTCTGCAGTCGGAATGTAAACTGCGAAAGGAAATCCCATGCCTTTGAATTGGAAACTGGGCGGGTTGCTTCTGGGGCTGGTGTTCTTTGCCGCCGTGCTGTTGGTCAAGCCCATTGGTGTTTCAACACAGTTCGTGATCCTCAATGGTATCATTGCCGACGTGGCAAACCCCGAACTGGTGACGCAAACGGATGATGGCTATACCTCGACCAACGCATATCTCGCAAAATCCGGTGGGAAATACGCAAAATCCGTAGCCAACCCCCTCAATTATTCCTTTGTCTTCGTCATCGCGATGATGATCGGGGGCTTTTTGTCCGCCATGGCTCGCGGCGGGATCCCGGCCAGTGAACGCGCGATCCCCGCGCTCTGGCGTGCCAACTTTGGCGATGCCGCGTGGAAGCGCTATGTCGCCGCTTTTGCAGGTGGGTTCGTCGTGCTCTACGGTGCCCGACTGGCCGGAGGCTGCACGTCCGGTCACATGATGTCGGGCATGATGCAGACCGCCCTGAGCGGTTACATCTTTGCGGCCGGCGCCTTTGCAGCCGCGATTCCCGTCTCTCTTATGCTCTTCAAACAGGAGGCCTGAACCATGACCTCGATCATTCTTGCCTTGGTGATCGGAGCCGCCTTCGGAGCGGTTCTGGATCGGGTCGGCGCTTCGAGCCCGAATTTCATCGGGTCGATGCTCAACCTGACCAACCTGAATCTTGCAAAATCAATCCTGTTGGCGATCGGCGTCGGGTCTGTCCTGATGTTCGGTGGCCAGATGCTGGGGTTCGTTGATGTCGGGCATATGTCGGTGAAAACCGCCTATGTCGGTGTGTTTCTCGGCGGGTTGCTGCTTGGGGCCGGGTGGGCACTGTCGGGTTATTGCCCGGGCACAGGTGTTGTTGCGGCCGCATCGGGGCGCAAGGACGCGCTGTTCTTTATCGCCGGCGGGCTGTTTGGGGCTGCCGCATATATGGTCACTTACCCTGCTTGGAAATCCTCGGGTCTTCTTGACAAGATTGCCGGCGGGAAGGTGACGCTGGGGGCGGTGCCGGGGGCCAAGTATGACGGGCTGACAGCCTTGCCTGGGGATGTTCTTGGGATTGTTCTGGGGCTTGCCTTCATCGCTGTAGCCTTTGCCTTGCCCGAGCGTCTGATGGGGCAGCCGGTTGCGCCACAACCAGCGGAATGATCCGCCTGTAATGCGAGAATACGGGAGAGCCCATCTCCCGTTGCGTGACCAGCTTGCTATCATCCGGTCACGCTCTGCGGCCCGGTGACTTGTGTTCCCACCGGGCCGCTTTCAACTACGACTTTCCTCCATGTTTTCAGCGTGGTGATTTGGGCAGACATTGCCCTGCGACTGATCCATACTGTGCCGCAGGAGGACGAGATGGACCGATTTGACACAAGTCCCGAAACTGCTCTGCACTGGCATCAGCAAGGAACAGGTGCCGCGTTGGCAACTGTGGTTGAAACATGGGGCAGCGCCCCGCGCAGGGTAGGCGCGCAACTGGTCATCGGGGGCGACGGGCGGATCGAGGGATCGGTTTCGGGGGGGTGTGTCGAAGGCGCCGTGATTGTCGAAGCGTTAGAGGCGATCGACGCGGGTGAGGCACGGCTGTTGGAGTTTGGTGTCAGCGACGAAGATGCCTTCGCGGTCGGTCTGGCCTGTGGCGGAACGATCCGCGTGCTGGTCGAACCTGTGGGCAAAGTGCTGTCCGAGGCGATGCTGAGCGAATTGGTTGCGGCCCGGTCTGCGCGCGAGGCGCTGGCTTATGTGGTCAATCTTGAAACCGGACACCGCGAATTGCGACGCGGCCAGCACCCAGAGCGGATGCGGATGGACCGGTCGGGTTTCGAGGAAGATGGCCAGACCTTCGTGGCGATCCACAACCCGCCGCTGCGGTTGATCCTTATTGGTGCGGTTCACATTGCACAGGCTTTGGTTCCCATGGCGCGTATCGCCGGCTACGACCCGGTGATTGTCGACCCGCGCGAGGCCTTTGCGTCCGATACCCGGTTTCCCGGTGAAACGATTGTCACCGAATGGCCCGATGAGGCTGTGGCCCGGCTGGGGCTCGATCCGCGCACAGCGGTGGTCTTGCTCACACATGATCCCAAGCTGGATGACCCGGCGCTGAAGGCTGCGCTTGAGGCGGACGTGTTCTATATCGGGGCGCTGGGTTCGAAGCGGACCCATGCCAAACGGGTAGAGCGTATGCAGGATGCTGGGTTCACACCGGAGCAGATTTATACCATTCACGGGCCTATCGGGCTCGATATCGGGGCCGCCGGGCCTGCCGAAATTGCTGTATCTATCCTTGCGGAAATGACGGCTGTTTTGCGGGGCAAGGCATGAAATTTGGGCCGGTCCCGGTGGCCGAGGCCGAAGGCGCGATACTGGCACACTCTATCCGGGCCGGATCGCGAAAGCTGCGCAAGGGCCTGACCCTGTCCGCACAGGATCTTGCGGATTTGCGCGATGCAGCGGTTTCCGAGGTGATCGTTGCCCGGTTGGAACCGGATGACCTGCATGAAAACACGGCAGCGGCTGAACTCGCCGCCGCCCTTGTCCCGGACCCTGCCGGAGTAAATCTGCGCCTGACCGAACCCTTCACGGGCCGCGTCAACCTCCTGGCCCGCGGGCCTGGTGTTGTTGTTCTGGATGTTGCGGGGTTGGAGCAGTTCAACCAGGTCCATCCGATGATCACAGTGGCCACGGTGCCTCAGCACCAGCAGTTGGCCAAGGATGGAATGGTCGCGACGATCAAGGTGATATCATACGCAGTTCCGGAAGGTGCCGTGGCCGAGGCCGCCGGGGCCGGTTCAAACGCGGTGCAGCTCGCGGCGCCTGTTTATCGGACAGTGGGGCTCGTGATTTCTGAAATTCCGGGTGGTCCATCCAACGACAAGGGGGTTGCTGCAATCCGTGGCAGGGTCAAAACGCTAGGAATGGATCTGGCCGAGATCGCGACCGTGCCTCATCGGACAGATGATCTGGCCGAGGCTATCAAAGAGATCGATTCTGACATGATCCTGATCCTGACAGGGTCGGCGACATCCGATCCTGACGATGTTGCGCCCGCAGCCGTGCGGGCGGCGGGCGGAGTGGTTGAGCGGTTCGGTATGCCGGTCGACCCCGGAAATCTGCTTTTCCTCGGCAATCTGGGGGACCGCCCGGTTATCGGTCTGCCGGGATGCGCCCGATCGCCCGCGCTGAACGGTGCTGACTGGATTCTGAGTCGGATCGCCTGCGGTATCCCAACCACCGGTTCGGACATCGCTGCGATGGGCGTCGGTGGTCTGCTCAAGGAAATACCGACGCGACCCCAACCGAGATCCGGATAGGGTCTTTTGCAACCGTGACGGAAATTCAGGTCGCCGGTTGATGGGTATCAATGCACAGTTCTCGCGCGCGTGGGATACTGCCGACAGGCAGCGAAGGAGGAATGATATGCCCAAACCCGACAAGACCGCCGATGCGGCCCAAGCTATCAGCGAAGCCATGGCCCAATTTCAGAAACTCGGTATGAGTTCGATGAACCGGATGGGTGCCGAGTGGATGGAGCAAATGAGCGACATGGGCAGCGAAGTTCTCAGCTTTGTTGCCGACCGGGTTCGCAAGGACGTCGAGCTTCAGCACAAAATCATGCATTGCACCGACCCGGCAGAGTTGCACAGAATTCAAGCCGAGTTCTGGCAGGAGGCGATCGAGCAATACTCCGCCGAAACCGGTAAGCTTGTGGAAATGGGCACCAAACCGTTCAGCGCCAAAAGCGACAGCCAGGGCTGAATTATCGAGGTTCCGAAGGCGCCACAGAACCACAAAGGCCGCCCGGTGATCGGACGGCCTGAACTGATGTGCACGCAGGAGCGGATTACTTCTGCGGCAATGGGCCGATCATCATGATCATCTGACGGCCTTCCATTTTCGGCATGTTCTCGATCTTACCGATCTCCTTGACGTCCTCTGCGACGCGCTCCAGGAGTTCACGCCCAAGATTCTGGTGCGCCATCTCGCGGCCGCGGAACCGAAGGGTCACTTTGACCTTGTCGCCGTTCTCGAGGAACTTGAAAACGTTACGCATCTTGACGTCATAGTCGTGGGTGTCGGTGTTGGGTCGGAATTTGACCTCTTTCACCTCGATGATCTTCTGCTTCTTGCGCGCTTCGCTTTCGCGCTTCTGCTGTTCATATTTGAACTTGCCGAAGTCCATGATCTTGCAGACCGGAGGATTGGCATTGGGCGAGATCTCGACCAGATCCAGACCGACATCACTAGCCATCTGCATGGCCTTGGCGGGGTGAACAACCCCCACGTTTTCGCCTTCGGCGCCGATCAGCCGGATTTCGGAAGCACGGATCTTTTCGTTGACGCGCGGGCCGGTGTCGCGTTGCGGCGGCGCGTTGTGAGGTCTGCGGGCTATGACGTTTATCCTTCTGTCATTGCGGAAAAAGTGCCCGGAAAGTATCGCTCCCGAGCGGCTGTTTCAAGCTGTTTGGGCGGTATGCCGGGGCTGAGTGTGGTTTTCAAGACCGCGATTGCACAGGCCAACGAAAAACGGGCGGGCGGATTATGGCTTGCGGGCGTGTCGCGCGGGTTTTTCCCCCTTGCCACTGCCCCTCTGCAGAGCCATTTGAAGCGCAGGACAAACTGTTGGTTTGATCCGGCAGACAGGACAAAAACAGGGGAAAAGTGCAATGAAATCAGTATTGATCGTATTGGTCCTGATCGCAGCAGCAGCCGGTGGCTACTATCTCTACAGCAATCAGGGTGGTGAACTCGCTCCCGAAATGAGCGAAGCCGAGAAGGCGATGGATGCCGCGAAAGAAAAGGCTGACGATGCTGTCGCGGCGGTGAAGGAAGCTGCCGAAGCCGCTGGCGAAGCGGCAGATGCAGCGGCAAAGGATCTGGCAGATTCGGCATCTGAGGCGGCACAGGACGCGATGGACTCGGCCAAGGAGACCGCCGAGGAGGCAGCCGCAGCCGCGAGCGAAGCGGCCCAATCAGCGGCCGAAACCGCATCACAAGCCGCGTCCGATGCGGCTGAAAGCGCGGCCAACGTTGCAAGTGAAGCCGCCGGGGCGGCTTCTTCGATGACCAGTGACCTGATGGCCAAGGCATCGGAATTCCTGACAGAGGACGGCTTCGACTATGACAAGGTCATGGAGTTGATCGATACGTCGTCGCTGGAAGACAGTGTCAAGGAAACGCTGAAATCGGCAGTCACAACAGCCAAGGACAGCCCCGAACTTCTGGCGCAGGCGCTGGAACAGGTAAAAACGGCGCTTGGATTGAAAAGCTGAATTTCACATCAGCTATGAATCGCAAAAGGGCGCCTGTTCAAGGCGCCCTTTTTCATTCGGGGTAATCGGTATTTAGCCTACGAAAGCTTTTTCAATCACGAACTCCTTGGGTTCGGAATTGGCGCCCTCGCGCAGCCCGAACTCTTCGAGGATATCCTTGATGTCATGGTTGAAGGCAAGGCTGCCACAGACCATTGCACGATCTGTTTCCGGCTTGATCCCACCTTCGATGTTCAGGTCGGCAAACACTGTGCCATCCTTGAGCAGGTCGGTAATCCGGCCCATCTTAGGGCTCTGCTCGCGGGTGGTGGTCGGGTAGTAGCGGATCTTGTCGGCAAAGCCTTCGCCCATCAGTTCCGCCAGCAATTCGTCGTTTCGAACGTCTTCGATTAGCTGACGGCCATATTCCAGCTCGGCAACGTCGCGGCAGGTATGGGTGATGATGACCTCGTCGTAATCCTCGTAGGTCTGCGGTTCGCGCAGCAGCGAGGCAAAGGGGGCAAAGCCGGTTCCAGTGGCAAAGAACCAGATCCGCTTTCCCGGCAGAAGGGCGTCATGCACCAGCGTCCCCACCGGTTTCGGCCGCAGAATAATCTGATCGCCGGGCTGTATGTGCTGCAATTTCGAGGTCAGCGGACCGTCCTGCACTTTGATCGAATAAAATTCGAGCTCTTCGTCCCAGCTGGGCGACGCAATCGAGTAAGCACGCAGGAGCGGTTTGCCGTTATCTCCCAGCAGCCCAATCATCACAAACTCACCCGAGCGGAACCGCAGGCTTTGCGGACGGGTCACCCGGAATGAAAAAAGTCTGTCGGTCCAGTGCTTTACGTCCAGAACGGTCTGGGCATCGGGCAGAACGGGGGCCTTGACGGCTGTGGCTTCGGTCACGGATTTCATCTCTGTCATCGTTTCACTGCCGGTGAATTAAACCGACATCTCCGTTTAATCATTGATCCATGTCAGGAAAAGGGGCGGATCGCCCCTTTGTTGCGACGTTCCCACAATGGGTTAACCGCGCAGCCTTGCCTGATAGTTGTTGTCTTTCCAGTCGGCGCGGGACAGCCACTGATCTTCTGGCTGGCGAGCGGCCAGCGCATCATCAATCTCGACTTCGTCGAAACCTGCGCGGCGAGCCATTGCATATTGGTCGGCTATCACGTGGCCTTTGGCGCGCAATCGACCCGTAAAACCCTTCAGGCGCAAAACTCGGGCAATGGTGAAGCCGCGACCATCGGCAAAGGACGGGAAATCCACCCGAACCATGCGCGCGTTGCCCAGCCGGTCGAACAGCTCATCGGGATTGGTGTCCGAGGTCACATCCAGCGCCACCACGTCATTCGCCGCCTCATCGGCAGCGATAAACCCATCGGTCCAGTCTTCGGGCTGAAAACCCGTGTCAGTCACGATCACAGTCATGTCTTTGCTCCTATACGCACCATTTTGCCATCGACGAAATGGATGCCGCATTCTTCCTTGTTCTGGTCGCGCCAGCGTCCGGCGCGGGGATCTTCACCCTCTTTGACCGGCGAGGTGCAGGGCGCACATCCGATCGACGGGTAACCTTTGGCCACCAACGGATGTCGGGGCAGGCGGTTTTCTTCCATGTAGGCACGCACATCCTCGGGCGCCCAGTGGGCAAGAGGGTTGACCTTGATCCGGCCGGTGCCGTCTTCGACTTCGAAAAAGTCCATTGCCGCGCGGGTGCCGGACTGGAACCGTTTGCGGCCAGTAATCCAGCCGTCATAACCCGCCAGCGCCCGTTGCAACGGGATCGTTTTGCGCAAGGTACAGCAAGCATCAGTATCGCCTAGCCGCAAAGCACCATATGGATCCTCGCGTTCGATATCTTCCTGATTCGCGCGGATCACCGAGACATTCCGCAACCCGAGCCGTTCTGCAACTTCGGCCTGATAGACCAGGGTTTCAGCAAACAGCAACTGGGTGTCCACGAACAAAACAGGCGTGTCCCGATCGCTCACCGCAGCCATGTGCAGCAGCACCACCGATTCCGCGCCAAAGCTGGAGACCAGAGCGATCTCTCCGGCCTCCTGCAAGGCACCGTGCATCACATCATGCGCACTGTGATGGCGAAACCGGGCGTTCAGAGCGTTAACCTTTTCGGTCAGTTCGCTCCGATCCCTGCCCAGTTCCGTCTGGATTTCATCAAGCGGCATTGGCACGCGTCTCGGAGTAGAGGGCCGCCTTGAACGGCGCCATGCCGACACGGCGATAGGTTTCGAGGAAGGTTTCCTCGGAACTGTCGCGCAGATCGAGATAGGCATATACCAACCGCTCGATCGCAGGAACGATCTGGTCATAGGCAAAGCCCGGACCGGTGCGTTCACCGATGGTCGCGTTCTCGGTGCCATCACCGCCCAGCGTGATTTGGTAGTTTTCCACGCCTGCCCGGTCGAGGCCGAGAATACCGATGTGGCCAACATGGTGATGCCCGCAGGCATTGATGCAGCCCGAGATCTTGATCTTCAGCTCACCAATGTCGTTCTCCAGCTTCAGCTCTTCGAACCGGGTTGCGATCTGCTGCGCGACCGGGATTGAACGGGCCGTTGCCAGAGCGCAGTAATCCATGCCGGGGCAGGCGATGATATCCGAGATCAGCCCGATATTGGCGGTGGCCAGATCATGTTCCTTAAGCTTCGCGTGAATTGCTGGCAGGTCCGATTTGTGGACATGCGGCAGGATCACGTTCTGCTCGTGGCTGATGCGCAGTTCGTCATAGCCAAACTGCTCGGCCAGATCCGCCATGACCCGCATCTGCTCGGCGGTCGCATCACCGGGAGTGGCGCCGTGTTTCTTGATCGAGATGGTCACAATCGCATGATCCGCCTTTTTGTGCGGCACGATGTTCGTGTCGACCCAGCTGCGGAACACGGGATCATTGGAGTACGCGCCTTCAAAGGCGGCAACAGATCCTTGGCGGAATGCAGGGGCCGCGAAGTGCGATTTAATCTCTTCCAACAGCTCCATGTCGGCGCCCTTGAACTTTGGGCGAACCCGCTCGAACCGATCTTCGACGCGGGCGCGGATATCGTCGATACCGTGCTCGTGCACAGTGATCTTGATACGTGCCTTGTACTTGTTGTCGCGCCGCCCGATCTGGTTCCAGACCGATACAGTTGCTTCAAGATAGGCCAGCAGGTCGTCGAAGGCGACAAAGGGGCTGAGTTCCTTGCCGATCATCGGGGTGCGGCCCAAGCCGCCGCCCACGATCACACGGGCACCCAGAGCGCCATCACGCTCAACCAGTTGAAGACCGATGTCGTGCGCCTTGATCACGGCACGGTCGTTTTCTGAGCCGGTGATGGCAATCTTGAATTTGCGCGGCATGAACTGGAACTCGGGGTGATCCGTCGACCACTGGCGCAGCAGTTCCGCATAGGGGCGCGGATCGGCGATTTCGTCCGCGGCGGCTCCGGCGAAATGGTCGGCGGTCACGTTGCGGATAGTATTGCCGCTGGTTTGGATCGCGTGCAGGCCAACTTCGGCCAAAGCGTCCAGCATATCCGGCACATCGCGCAGCTTCGGCCAATTGTACTGAATATTCTGGCGGGTCGTGAAGTGGCCGTAACCACGGTCCCATTTCTCGGCCAGCAGAGCGAGCTGGCGCATCTGCGCGCTCGACAGGGTGCCATAGGGGATCGCAACCCGCAGCATGTAGGCATGCAGCTGCAGATACAGGCCATTCATCAGGCGCAGAGGCTTGAACTCATCCTCGGTCAACGACCCGTCGATGCGACGCTCGACCTGGGCACGGAACTGTGCGTTCCGGGTCGCGAGAAAGGCATGATCGAATTCGGAATAGCGATACATATTGGCTGTCCTTTCCTGCAAGCCGCTCAGGATGCGGCTGCGGTTTCCTGTTTTCCGTGGAAGTAGTTCGAGGGGCCGGTGCGCCGGAATTCTTCACGGAAATGAGTGGGTTCGGGGCCGTTCTTGCCAGCGGTCGCATCTGCAAGATAGGCGCCGACGATCACGTCTGCCTGTTTTTCGGCTTCGAGCAATCGCAGCTGGCCATGGGCTTCATCGGTGATCAGTTCTGCGTCTGCGAGGTCGCGGCTCCAGCGGTCGTCCTTGGTGAGGTAGACGACGTCGCCTTCGAGCAGGTCATTCGCGGTTACGACTTTCGGGGTAAATGCACGGGCCATCAGGCAAGCTCCTGTTGCAAATCGGTGGCAGCCCGCACCGCATCGCGGGGTGCAAGGCCGAAAAGGGTAAGAACGGGGCCGGTCAATCCTGCGTCAGCAAGAATGGCGGGCAGGTTATCGAGGGTTGCTGCCAGCACGCGTTGATCGGGGCGGGAGGCGTTTTCGACCAAGGTCACCGGCGTGGAGCGGTCAGCCCCGTGCATGATCAACCGGCCTTGCACGAAACGTGCGGATTTTTTGCCCATGTAGATCGCGGCCACTTCGCCGGGACGGGCAAGGGCGGCCCAGTCGTGATCGGCAAACCCCTTCATGTCATGGCCGGTTACCAGCCTAACCGAGGAATTCCGCCCGCGACGTGTCAGGCTTTGACCGATACCTGCCACCGCAGCTGAGGCAGACGTGATGCCTGGAACAATGCGCCATGAAATTCCAGCGGCCTCTACGGCTTCGATTTCCTCATCGAGACGGCCAAAGACGGTCGGGTCGCCTGACTTCAGCCGGACCACCCGCTTGCCTTCGGCGGCAAGCCGAACCAGCAATGCGTCGATATCTTCTTGTTTCCACGATGGCCCGAACCCCGCCTTTCCCACGTCGAGCAATTCGGCAGATGCTGACGCGAGCACCAGAATTTCGTCCGAGATCAACCGGTCGTGCAGAACCACGTCCGCAGCGTCGAACGCACGCAAAGCCTTCAACGTCAGCAACTCCGGGTCACCCGGTCCGGCGCCGACGAAATCGACGTGACCGGACCGGGAGCCGGGGGGGTGAGGAGTAGAAACGGACATTCTGGCGCACTCTGGTTCAAACATTGACTTGAGGTGGAATATAGGAAATGTTCCCGGCATCGCGCTATATATCGGCGCAAATAAGGAATAATGTTCCGGTTTCGACGCGAAATGGAACGTCGGTCTTGAATTAGAGGAAAAACGCGAATGACGGTGCGCATAGATGCCACGGATCGAAAAATCCTTGCGGAGCTACAGCGGGACGCAAGCCAGTCATTGGACGAAATTGCAACCCAAGTCGGTTCTTCCAAGACCCCGGTTTGGAATCGAATCCGCAAATTGAAAGCCGCGGGCGTGATTGGTCAGCAGACCGTGGTGCTGGATGCTGACGCCTTGGGTTTTGAGGCGTGCTTTTTCGTGTTGATCCGAACATCGGAGCACGAAGCGGAATGGCAGAAGAAATTTCTCAAGGCGCTTCAGGATCGACCCGAAGTGCAAGAGGCGCATCGCCTCGCTGGCGATATCGACTACATTTTGAAAGTGCGGGTCAGAAATGCGCGTGCTTATGATGCCTTCTATCAAGCGCTGATATCTGAAGTTAAGGTCCACAACGTGACGGCCCTGCTATCGATGGAAGAGATCAAGTCCACGACCGCGTTGCCTCTGGATCAGGTTGACGCCTGAGGCCGTACTGTCGCCGCAACCGTGTTTCCTTTGCCAAGCGGCATGGAAGTTTCGCGAACGCCCGGAGTAGGGGGCGCTTGGTCAACCGGCTCGGTTTCCCTGCTGCTCTTGCCACTGCGTGCCAGCGATGCCAGACCTGTTGCGGAGGTTACGGGATAGGCGTCATGCGGCGGTGGTGGATCATATCTGGATTTTTGGCGGCTGTGGCCGGCCTTTCCGCAGCGGTCTGGTTATCGGGCTACCGTCAGGCCCTCGGACAGCTTGCATTGCAGGCCGATGCGGATCTGGAGCTGGCCAGTGACCGATTGAGTTCGCAATTGCAGGTTTATCAGGAACTTGCGGTTTTAATCTCGGATCATCCTGCTCTTCGAAACCTTGGCTCGCCCGGTCGGCGGCCTGAGGCGCGGCGACTGCTTCGCGAGGTGGCAGACAAGACTGCTGCGCTTGATGTGATTTACGCCGGTGCGAACGGGATTGTGCTGGCCGCCGCGCAGGCGGTCGAAGGGCGGAACGTCTCGTCCAGCCCCGCCTTTCAACGGGCCATGCACGGAGCCTTGGGCAGCGAGCATGGGGTTCTGCCAGGCACAGGGGGGCGCGCATATACATATGCGGCGCCGGCATTCGATGCGGAAGGCAAGGTGCGCGGCGCGGTCATCGTGGTGGCCGATGTCGAGGATGTCGAACAGACATGGCGGGGCAGCACGCCAGCGGTCTTTTTCACCGATCAAGGTGGCGAGGTCTTTATCTCGAACCGGTCGGAACTGCTGTTTTGGACACGGCCTGAGCAGTCGCCGGGGCTGGTTCCTGTCGAGGGACCGGAATTGCCGTTTGCTGCACGGACAGTCGGCGGGCACGAAATCTGGACGATGGGATGGGGGCCATATCTTCCGATCCGCGGTCTGCACATGACCCGCGACCTTCCTGTCATCGGGATGCGGGCCGAAGTGTTGCGTGACGTGGCCCCTGCACGAAGGCTTGCCGCATTGCAGGCCGCTGCAGTGGCCGCGATCTGCTTGGCCTTCGGAGCAATGCTCTTCCTAGCGACCGAACGGCGACGCGCGCTTGCAGAGGCAAATCAGGTTCTCGAAAGTCAGGTGACCAAGCGAACCCGGGCGTTGTCGACCACCAACGTACGATTGCGGCAGGAAATCACTGAGCGCGAAGAGGCTGAAGCCGCTCTCAAGCAGGCACAGGCCGAGCTGGTGCAGGCCGGTAAACTAAGCGCATTGGGCCAGATGTCAGCGGGCATCAGCCACGAGCTGAACCAACCGCTGATGGCAATCGGGCAATTTGCCGAAAACGGTGAAGCTTTTTTGAAACGCGGGCGCGTTGACAAGGCAGGTGAAAACCTCGGAAGGATATCCGAGATGGCCGCCCGGATGGCGCGGATCATCCGAAATCTTCGCGCCTTTGCCCGCAACGAAAGCGAGCCAATGGGAAAGGTGGACGTGGCGCAGGTGATCGACGCAGCAGTAGAGCTCACCGAGGCTCGGTTGCGGGCTGAGGGCGTGGAGCTTGATTGGAACCGGCCCGGGCATCCGGTCTATGCGTGGGGAGGGGAAGTGCGCCTCAGTCAGGTTTTCGTCAACCTTATCAACAATGCCGCCGACGCAATGGATGGACAGGCTGAAAAGCGAATTGGTATATCCTTGACGGCGGGTCCGCGGCTTCAAGTGGCTGTGCGGGATATCGGGCCCGGCATCGCCGATCCGGAAAAAATCTTTGAACCATTTTATTCCACAAAGGCCGTAGGAAGCGCTGATGGCATGGGTCTTGGGCTGTCGATCTCCTATGGGCTGGTGCAGAGCTTTGGCGGCAATATTCGCGGAGCAAACGCGGCTCCGGGGGCCGTTTTCACGGTCGAATTGGAGCCATTCAGAGAGGACGAAGCCGCATGACCCGCAAGGTTCTTCTGGTTGATGACGATGCCGCGGTTCGCGAGGCGCTGGGCCAGACGCTGGAACTTGCCGATCTCGAAGCGATTTCTGCGGGATCCTTCGTGGCCGCAAAGGATCACATCGGGCCAGCGTTCGAGGGCGTCATCCTGTCCGATATCCGGATGCCCGGTCGGGATGGGTTTCACCTGCTGTCCTACGCCCGCGAAATGGATCCGGAACTGCCGGTGGTCCTGCTGACCGGAGAGGGTGACATACCAATGGCAGTCGAGGCCATGGAGCAAGGTGCATTCGGCTTTTTGGAAAAACCCTGCGCGGCGGCCGATCTGCTCGAGGTTCTGGAACGTGCGCTCGCAGAACGGGTCCGCGTAATGGAGAACAGGGCACTCAAGCGGCAGGTCGAAAGCGGGGACCCGGCGGCGCGGATGATCTTTGGCGTGTCTACACTGGCCGAAGCCCTGCGAGAACGGGTGCGCAGCGCGGCCCCGACCGGTGCCGAGGTTCTGGTGACCGGCCCCACCGGCAGTGGAATTTCCAAGGTGGCTGACGTGATCCACCTCATGTCACCTTCGGCGCAGGGGCCTTTTGTCAAGCGGCCGTCCTCAGGACTGAGCGCGGGTCTGTTCGCAGAACTGTGTTCGGAAGCAGCCGGCGGATCGTTGTTTCTGGACGAGGTTTCAGCAATGCCGGAACCTACGCAATATGCAGTGTTGGAGCGGATGGAGCAGGGGCTCGAAACTCGGATTCTTGCGGGAACGACTGCTGATCTGGCTGACTTGTCTGCACGGGGAAAATTCAATGCGGATCTGTACTATCGTCTGGATGTGATGCGGGTACGGATACCGGCTTTGTCCGAGCGTCGCGATGATATCCCGGTGATCTTTCGGCATTATGTGGCACAGGCGGCAGAACAGGCAGGCATAGCGCCACCCGAAATCGCTCCGGATCATCTGGCGTCGCTGATGGGGCAAGACTGGCCCGGAAACACCCGGTCATTGATGTCCGAGGCCATGCGCTTTGTGCTTGGGATGACCGAAGAGGTGGGAGATGCCGAAGGCCTCGGGCTGGCCGAACAAATGGCACAGGTCGAACGGTCGTTGTTGATTGCCGCGCTTGGGAGGTGTGAAGGCCGGGCCTCGGAAGCTGCGAAGGCTTTGAAGCTGCCGCGAAAAACCTTCTACGACAAGTTGGCAAAATACGGCATCAAGCCTGAAACATTTCGCGGATCGTGAGACTATTCTGCGCCACCGGCCCCAGGTTTATCCCGCCGAAACCCGGCTTTGGCGCCTGAAACAGCTCTGCAATCTGGGCAGGAAAAGTCGTCGGGCTGAGGAACCTGCACGATTCGTTTCCCTTTTCGGAACTGTGCGGTTTTTCGGACAAGTTGAATTGCAGCCGTGTGAAATCTCGCACAGCTGGTTCTCAATGATGCTGAGAGTCACCTCGGAAATCAGATCTATGCTGCTGATTAGTAAAAATAAATTCTACTATCAGTGACGAGTTTCGACCGGCTGTTGAGCGGTGAGATTCGATTCGCTTCACTCCCCTCAGCGCGCCGGATGCCCAAGATGAAACGGTTTCCGGCCCCGCTGGTTTCAAGGATGACCCGGGAGGAGAAGAGACCATGAAATTCCTGACCACCGCAGCCACAGCACTGGCACTTTCCGTCACCGCAACAGCAGGTTTCGCGGCCTGTGACGATGGCGAGATTGTTGTGAAATTCGCGCATGTGACCAACACCGACAAGCACCCCAAAGGGATCGCCGCATCGCTTCTGGAAAGCCGTGTGAACGAAGAAATGAACGGCAAGATGTGCATGGAGGTCTATCCCAACTCCACGCTCTATAACGACAACAAAGTGCTTGAGGCGATGTTGCAGGGCGATGTCCAACTGGCTGCACCTTCGCTGTCGAAGTTTGAGAAATTCACCAAACAGTTCCGTCTGTTCGACCTGCCTTTCATGTTCAAGAACATCGAAGCTGTGGACGCGTTTCAGGCCTCGGCCGAAGGGCAGGCCATGCTGGACAGCATGCAGCGTCGCGGTCTCCAGGGGCTGGCCTTCTGGCATAACGGCATGAAGCAAATGTCGGCCAACAAGCCGTTGGTTGATCCGACCGACGCAAATGGGCTGAAATTCCGTGTTCAGAGCTCGGACGTGCTTGTTGCCCAGATGGAAGCCATTGGTGGTTCGCCGCAAAAGATGGCCTTTTCCGAGGTTTACGGCGCACTTCAGCAGGGCGTTGTGGACGGGCAGGAGAACACCTGGTCGAACATCTACGGCAAGAAGTTCTTTGAGGTTCAGGACGGCGTGACCGAAACCAACCACGGCATCATCGACTACCTTGTTGTGACAAGTGTTGACTGGCTCGACAGCCTGCCTGAGGACGTGCGTGACCAGTTCACCACCATCCTTTCCGAGGTCACCGAGGCCCGCAATAAAGAGTCGTTTGCGGTGAACGAGGCTGCCAAGCAGTCGATCCTCGATGCCGGTGGCGAGATCCGGTCCCTGACACCTGAACAGCGCCAGGCTTGGGTCGATACGATGAAGCCGGTTTGGGACAAGTTTGCCGGCGATGTCGGTCAGGAAAAGATCGACGCCGCACAGGCAATCAACGCAGGGCTCTGAGCCCGGCCAACAGCGGCCGCGTCTGAGGACTGGGGAGTGTCAGGCGCGGCAGCCCGGCGGGTCGGCAAACGGCCCGCCAGCTTCCAATCAACCAAAAATGGATGGGGACAGTGTCATGTCTGGATCGAGTTCCGGCCCGCCCGGAGTAGTCGACCAGATCGAGGAGACCGTGATCGCGTTGCTCCTGGGTCTGATGACTGTGGTGACTTTTGCCAATGTGATCGCGCGTTTCGTTTTCAACTCGAACATTCTCTGGGCGCTTGAGCTGACCGTGTTCATGTTCGCTTGGCTTGTGCTGCTGGGCTCGTCCTATGCGGTCAAGAAACATGCACATCTCGGGGTCGATGCGATCCTGAACATGCTGGCTCCGGCGCCGCGCAGGATTCTGGCCCTGTTTGCCGTTGGCTGTTGTGTGGCTTTCTCGCTCCTGATGCTGAAAGGCGCATACGACTACTGGGCGGTTTTTGCCGATCTGCCACCCACTTCGGGGCGTTGGTTCCCCACGGGTTTTGATATGAAGGCCAGGTCACAGAGCTTCTATGAAGTGCAGGACGTCCCCATGGTGGCGTGGTTGCGCTGGCTCGAGGACGCGATCAATTATGGTGAAGCATACGAGAAACTGCCCAAGGTGGTGCCGTACATCGTTCTGCCCGTTTCGATGCTGCTTTTGGTGATCCGGTTTGTCCAGGTTGCGCTGCAGATCCTGCGCGGCGAGGCCGATCGCCTTGTTGCCAGCCACGAAGTCGAAGACGAACTGGAAGACATGCGCCAAAACCAGGGAGGGCAGAACTGATGGAAGTTGTTCTTCTCTTTGGTATGGTCATCGGCCTGCTGCTGATCGGTGTGCCGATCGCGGTATCGCTGGGGCTGAGCTCCACCATTTTCCTGCTGATCTACTCCGACAGTTCGCTCGCATCGGTCGCAGGCACCCTGTTCGAAGCATTCGAAGGGCATTTCACTCTGCTGGCGATCCCCTTCTTCATTCTGGCATCAAGCTTTATGACCACCGGCGGTGTGGCGCGGCGGATCATCCGCTTTTCCATCGCTTGCGTTGGGCATCTGCCGGGCGGCTTGGCCATTGCCGGCGTGTTTGCGTGTATGCTGTTTGCGGCCCTTTCGGGGTCATCGCCCGCCACCGTCGTCGCAATCGGTTCGATTGTGATCGCGGGCATGCGACAGGTCGGTTATTCCAAGGACTTTGCCGCCGGTGTGATCTGTAACGCGGGGACCTTGGGTATCCTGATCCCGCCGTCGATCGTGATGGTGGTCTATGCCGCTGCCGTCGAGGTTTCGGTCGGCCGAATGTTCCTTGCCGGTGTAATCCCCGGGCTTCTCGCCGGTCTGATGCTGATGGTGACAATTTACGTGATCGCCAAGGTCCGCAACTTGCCGAAAGGTGAATGGCTGGGTTGGGGCGAGATCTTTACGTCTGCCCGCGAAGCAGGGTGGGGTCTGTTCCTGATCGTGATCATTTTGGGCGGGATCTATGGGGGGATCTTCACCCCGACCGAAGCCGCGGCCGTTGCCGCCGTCTACGCCTTTTTCATTGCCAGCTTTGTCTACAAGGATATGGGGCCGCTCAGCACCGAGGGTGACCAATCCAATCTGTCTTTGCTGAACAAGCCCAAAGCTCTGATAACGGCATTTTTTCACCCTGATACCAAGCACACCCTGTTCGAGGCCGGCAAGCTGACTGTGACGCTTCTCTTCGTGATCGCGAACGCGCTGATCCTCAAGCACGTGCTGACAGACGAACAGGTGCCGCAGCATATCGCCAGCGCCATGCTGTCGGCAGGGTTCGGCCCGGTGATGTTCCTTGTCGTGGTGAACGTGATTCTGCTGATCGGCGGTCAGTTCATGGAGCCCTCGGGTCTTCTGGTGATCGTCGCGCCGCTGGTGTTTCCGATTGCGATTGAGCTGGGCATCGACCCGATCCATCTGGGCATCATAATGGTGGTGAACATGGAAATCGGAATGATTACCCCGCCTGTCGGCCTGAACCTTTTTGTGACCTCGGGCGTTGCGGGTATGCCGATGATGCGGGTGGTGCGGGCGGCGCTGCCGTTCCTTGCGGTGCTCTTCGTCTTCCTCATCATGGTCACATACATCCCCTGGCTTTCGACATACCTGCCCAATACCTTCATGGGGCCGGAGATCGTGACCAAGTAGGATTATCCTGCCAGAACAAGTGGACCGGCGCCTGCAAATGGCGCCGGTTTGCGTTTTGAAGCCGAAGCAAATTGACTGATGCCTTGGTCATCGGCTTTGGCGCTGGTCCAAGTAATGGCGCTAACTGAACAGCTTTCAGCGGACAGCCGGATCACCGTCGAGTGCCGCCACCGAGATGATCCAATCCCGCGTGCGCTGGGCCTGAGGGATAAGGGGCGTGTTGCGCGACCAGACGAGATAGAACCCCGCGCCGGTTTCCCAGCTCCATTCCTGTCTCGCGACAAGCAAACCCTGCGCAATCAACCCCTGCGTGACATGTTTCCAGCCAAAAGCGAAACCTTCTCCGGCCATCGTCGCCTGCAACACGAGTGCATAGTCATTTAGCCGCAAACCTGCGGTCGGGGGGCGGTCCTTGATACCGTAGTGGCGGAAAAACTGCCCCCATGTCGGTCTTTCCCGCACCGGTTCCTCGAGATGGATCAGCCTCTGCGACAGCAGATCCTGTGGCTGCTGCATTTCCCGCGCAGCCGACATGACCGGGGGGGCGGCGATGGGATAGATCACTTCGGGAGCGATCAGGTGGGCATGAACACCGGGCCAGGTTCCATTGCCTCTTCTTATGGCTAGGCTGATCCCTTCGGCGTCAATGTCAGGCTCTCTGTCAGATGTTTGGAGACGCAGATCGATATCAGGATGCTGATCATGTAACTGTGACAGACAGGGCACCATCCAGTAGTAGGCAAAAGCAGTCGATACGGACAGGGTTACGTGATCGTTCCGGCCCCGTTGGTGCACCGCCCTTGCGGATGTAAGAATGCGCTCCAATGCCGTTGAAATATCAGAGTAAAGCCGCTCTCCGGCGGGTGTCAGGGCGACTCTTCGATGGCTGCGCTCGAACAAGGCCACCCCCAATGATGTTTCCATCTGCTTGATCGCCGCGCTGACGGCAGGTTGCTGCACATTCAACTCTCTGGCTGCCTGTGTGAATGACCGATGCCGGGCGGCGGCCTCAAAAACAATAAGGTGTCGTGGCGAGGACAGGAGTTTCCAGAGCTCTTGCATAACTGACAGTTATCCAAGCCATTGATTTTTTCAAGCGTCACAAAACCGGTTCCGCGACCTAACTTGCTTTTGGAAACGCCTTGGAGAGCCCGGCATGGCCCGTCGCGCCCGCGCCTCGCGCAACAGACAACTCCTACCTCCCGGTGCCCCCGCATCGCCCTTTGTCCGGCGTATGCTGCCGTTTTTCGATATGCTCGACGAAGACCAGATTGAACGATTGGAGTCTCAGGTCGACTGGATACTCGAGGATGTTGGGATAGCATTTCGTGACGACCCCGAGGCGCTGCGTATCTGGAAAGATGCAGGTGCCCGGATCGATACCGATATCGTGCGGGCCGATGCAGAATGGATCCGGTCGTTATGCGCCAAGGCTCCGCAAGAGTTTACCCAGATTGCCCGAAACCCTGAACGTTCGGTGAAGATTGGCGGATCAAATCAAGTGTTTGCTCCGATTTATGGCGCGCCTTTTGTGCGAGATCTGGAAGGCGGGCACAGATACGGCGACATGGACAGCTTTCGAAAGCTGGTTCAACTCGCCTACATGCATCCGAACCTGCATCATACGGGGCTGGTGATCTGCGAACCCTGCGATGTCCCTGTCAGCAAACGCCATCTGGACATGGTCTTTGCGCATATGACCCTCAGCGACAAACCGCATCTCGGCGCCATCACCGAGATGAGCCGCGCACAGGACAGTATCGACATGGCCGAGATCGTGCATGGGCGCGATGTCATGGAAAACAACTGCGTTATCATGGGTAACGTGAACACCAATTCGCCACTTCTGGTGGACAAGGTGGTGACCGAAGCCATCCGGGCATATTGCGGCCGCGGGCAGGGGATCGTCGTGGTACCGTTTATCCTGTCAGGGGCTATGGGGCCGGTGTCGACCGCGGCTTCGGTCGCGCAGGCCATGGCCGAGGCCATGATGTGCTGCGCCTTTGCCCAACTTGTGAGGCCGGGCGCCTCATTTGTTCTCGGCAATTTCCTGAGTTCGATGTCGCTGAAATCCGGAGCACCCACCTTTGGAATGCCGGAGCCGGTACTGTCGAACTATGTGATCGGGCAACTTGCCCGCCGTGTCGGTTTGCCCCTGCGCTGCGGAGGGTCGTTGACGGCCTCGAAACTGGAAGACGCCCAAGCCGCCTATGAAAGCGCCGATTCGATGCACTCAACGATGATGGCAGGCGCCAATTTCGTGCTTCACGCCGCTGGTTGGCTGGAAGGGGGATTATGTACCGGCTTCGAAAAGCTGATCATGGATGCGGATCGGCTGGGATCGTATCAAAAGCTGCTGGGACAAGGGCTTGATACCGGTGATGAGGCCTTTGCCCGCGACGCCTATGGCGAGGTGGCACCCGGCGGGCATTTCCTTGGTTCAGCGCATACGATGCGCAACTACAAAACGGCCTTTTATGAGCCAAAGCTGAGCGACAGCGAGAATATCGAAAGCTGGGAAGAGGGCGGGGCCAAGGACATGAGGCACCGCGCCTATACCTGCTGGAACCAGATGCTCGACCACTACGAAAAGCCGGCGATTGACCCTGCCAAGGAAGAAGAACTGATCGCGTTCGTTGAGCGCCGCAAAAGGGAGCTTCCTGATGCGTGGTATTGAGACTGGCGGCGTCGCCAATCATCCCGAGCCGGTTCAGCAAGGACAGTTCATCCCACAATGGTGCCAGTTTGTAGCTGTCACACCACGAAGCAACTGACCCGAGACAAATCATGCCCGAGATTCAATCCCCAGACGCCTCCAACACCAAGAAACTCCCTTCTCATGCCAAGGTTGTCGTAATCGGAGGCGGGGTTGTTGGCTGCTCGATCCTGTTCCATCTGGCCAAGTTTGGCTGGAAAGATGTTGTTCTGCTGGAGCGGGACGAATTGACCAGCGGCTCCAGCTGGCATGCGGCCGGGCAGATTCATACGATCAGTTCTGACCCCAACATCAGTCGCCTGCAAAGCTATACAATCGACCTCTACAAAGAGATCGAAGAGACATCGGGGCATTCCGTCGGGCTGCATATCACAGGGGGTTTCTATCTGGCGTCGAACAAGACGTGGTATGACTACCTGAAACGCGAGCGGTCCAAGGCCCGCTATATGGGGCTGCATCAGGAGTTCATCTCTCCAAAAGAGGTAGCGCAACGGCATCCCCTGATCGATCCGAAACACTATCACGCAGCTCTCTGGGACGATCAGGACGGTGATCTCGATCCATCCGGAGCGACCTATGCCTTTGCCAAATCCGCAAAGGTGCACGGTGCGCAGTATTTTACGCATACGCCGGTCACAGCTACATCTCAGCGTCCGGATGGCAGTTGGGATGTGACCACACCCAAAGGGGTGATCAAGGCGGAACATATTGTCAATTGTGGAGGTCTGTGGGCGCGAGAGGTTGGCCACATGCAAGGAGTGAACCTGCCTGTGCAGCCGATGGAACACCATTACCTGATCACCGAAACGATCCCTGAGATCGCGGCGCGATCCCAACGTTTGCCGGCGGGGATAGACTATGAGGCGAATATCTATTTCCGGCAGGAACGGCAGGGCATGTTGCTGGGAACCTACGAACCCAAGGGCACGCCTTGGAAGGTCGAAGGGACACCCTGGAATTTTGGCCATGAGCTGTTGCAACCCGATCTCGACCGGATCGCGGATCGGTTGGAGATGTCCTTTGAACGCATTCCTGCGATTGGCAACGCCGGTATCAAGGACATGATCAACGGGCCGTTCACTTTTGGGCCGGACGGCAACCCCATGATCGGCCCGGTTCCGGGGATGAAGAATTATTGGGTTGCGGTGGGTGTCATGGCCGGGTTCTGTCAGGGTGGCGGAGTCGGGCTGACCATGGCCGAATGGATGATCGACGGTGAACCTTCGATCGATGTCTGGGCGATGGATGTGGCGCGTTTCGGCGAGTTTGCCACGCCTGAATGGGGCACGGTGAAGTCGACGGAAAACTACGAGCGCCGGTTCGTGATGACTTTCCCGAACGAGACTCTGCCCAAGGGCCGGATGCAGAAATCTACCGCTCTGTATGACCGCCTCGTGCAGAGCGGTGCGCGGATGGGGCAGGGGTTCGGTCTGGAAAACGCCCTGTGGTTCGCGGATTCTCCCGACGATGCCCATGAAGAGCCGACATTCGAACGAAACCGGAGCCACGACTATGTTGCGCGCGAGGTCGAAGCCGTACGCAATGCAGTGGGTGGGATCGAGATCGCCAATTTCTCCAAGCATGAATTTCGAGGCCCCGGCGCGCGCAGCTATCTGGACCGAACCCTTGCGGGGTATGTGCCCAAGCCGGGACGGTTGACGCTGACGCCGATGCTCACGCCCAAGGGAAAGATGTACGGTGATCTCACCGTTGCCTGTCTGACCGAAGATCACTTCTTTCTGTTCGGATCAGGGGCCATGCAGGAGGCCCATCGCCGTTGGTTCGAGAAGGATCTGCCAGCGGATGTCAGCTATGCCAATGTATCCGACGACTGGCACGGCATAGCGCTGTCGGGTCCAAACTCGCGCACCCTGTTGCAGCGGATCACGCGCGACGATGTCCGTGCGGAAGCGTTCCGTTTCCGCGACACGCGACGGACCTTTGTGGCCGGTGTGCCGGTTATCCTGAACAGGATCTCCTTCAGCGGAGAGCTTGGCTACGAGATCTACTGCAAGCCTCAGTATCTGTTGCGGCTCGCTGAGGAAATCGAGGCGGCAGGCGCCGACCTGGGATATCGTTGGTATGGTGCGCGAGCGTTGATGTCGATGCGGCTGGAAAAGAGCTGGGGGGTCTGGACGCTGGACTTCCGGCCCGACTTCGACGCGATGGAAAGCGGCATGGATGCTTTCATCAACTGGAACAAGGACTTTGTCGGCAAAGACGCAACGATCAAGGCCCGCCTGAATGGTCCGGCGCGCAAACTGGTTGCCATGACGATTGACGTCGAGGGCATAGATGTCAGCAATGACGAGGCGATCCTCAAGGATGGTGCTGCAGTTGGCTATGTTTCTTCAGGAGGTTATGCCCATCATGTCCAACGGTCGATGGCCATGGGATATGTCACGACAGAACATGCCGCACCGGGCACCAGCCTTCAGGTCGAGATCCTCGGCAGCCTTTACGATGCGGAAGTGCTTGGCGGGGCCATCTATGATTCAAATGGCGCCAACATGAGAAGCTGATTGGGATTGCTTCAGGAACGTTGCGGTCCGTCTAAAAGCTCAGGCCGCTTCGAGGGCGGAAATGATCGGTGAGAAGTCAGCAGCTTTCAGGCTGGCTCCGCCAACCAGTGCACCGTCGACATTGGGAACGGCAAAGATCTCTGATGCGTTGTCCGGCTTAACGGAGCCGCCATACAAGAGGCGAACAGAGCGTCCGACACCAGCGCCGAACCTCCGCTCCAGTCGGGCTCGGATGAAATCATGCACCTCGCCGATCTGTGCAAGTGTCGGCACCTTGCCCGTGCCGATCGCCCAGATCGGTTCATAGGCAATCACGAGGTTTTCGCCGGTCACCAGATCGGGAACAGACCCGGACAACTGCCCGCCGATGATATCGAGCGTGTTGGCCGCCTCGCGCTGGGCAAGGCTCTCTCCGAGGCAGATGATCGCAATCAGTCCGTTTTCAATTGCCGCGCGAGCCTTGGCGCGCACGTCCTCGTTGCGCTCATCGTGGCCTACACGTCGCTCTGAGTGGCCCACGATCACCGCTGTCGCCCCGGCATCTTTCAACATGGCGGCGCTCACATCCCCGGTATGGGCTCCTGCCGATTGTGCGTGACAGTCCTGACCGCCGATGGCCACAGAGCTTCCCGATATCGCCTGTGCGGCCCGGTGGATCAGTGGGGCAGGCGGGCAGATCAGGATATCGACACTGGGTGCGGGATGATGCCCGGCCAGTTCAGAAAGCTCGGCAAGCGCCTCGCTGCTGCCGTTCATCTTCCAATTGCCCGCCGCCAGTTTCCGCCGCATCACTTGCCCCTCTGTGTGATTTCTTTCTTATCTCCAGCACCGGATAGCATTGCGGATGCGGAGGGGCAATTGCCCAGCCGGAGTCGGATTGGTCAGGGCGACGCGCGCCGGCAACGAGCCGGCGTTGTCATAACTCGCCAAAAACGGATGTGCGCTGGTCAGGTTGCCGCCGCCAAGCTACCCGGCAGCGGGGGATGGTTTGTCGAAATCGGCGTCGAACTTGATCGACTCGCCGCAGCCACAGGCATCAACGACATTGGGGTTCTTGAATTTGAAACCGGCTTCAAGCAGTGAGACTTCATAGTCGATCTCGGTGCCGAACAGGAACATTTGTGCCATCGGCGCAATCAGGATCCGGGCGCCGTCCTGTTCCACGACTTCGTCGTTGGGCTCGGCCGCCTCGACATATTCCATCGTGTATTCCATGCCCGCACAGCCGCCTTTTTTCACGCCGATGCGCAGGCCGGAATGCCCGCCCTTTTGCATCAGCTTTGCAATCTGCGCAGCAGCCTTCGGGGTCATGGTCACGGCTTGTTTGCCGGGAATGCCAAACATTGTCGCGTCTCCTTATGACCCCAATCTAGGTCTGGTTTGGGCGAGGCTCAAGGTTTCACGGAGTTGAAGATTTCACCGCGAAAGCCATTCGTTACATGAAGCCGAGTTCCAGCCGCGCCTCATCCGACATCATTTCCATGCCCCAGGGCGGTTCCCAAGTCAGTTCGACATCGACCTGTTTGACACCGGCAAGAGGCTCGATGGCCTCGGCAATCCATCCCGGCATGTCACCGGCGACCGGGCAGCCCGGTGCAGTCAGAGTCATGATGACCTTCACTTCGTTGGCATCGCTGATGTCGACGGTATAGATCAGGCCGAGGTCATAGATATTAACCGGAATTTCGGGGTCAAAAACCGTACGGCAGGCGTCAACCACCGGCTCATAAAGCGGGTGATTTACAGTGGAGGGCGCAATCAATGGCGCGCCTTCGAGCGGTTCCGTCGAATGGGTCATCCGTGCCTCGGCTGAGTTAACCTGAGTGTTTTATATAGGATAGCTGGCCGGGCGCGTCCAGTGCACGGATGAGCCCGATTGTCTCAGTCATTGATGTCGTTGTGAAACCGTTTCACCTGACCCTTTGGCAGCGAGAAAACTCTCCTCAAAACCAGCCATGAAATCAGGGACAAAGCGGCAAAGACCAGCAGCAAGACAGGCAGCCCAAGCATATGCAGTTCTCCCAGAAAGGTCAGACCTTGGGAGGAGCCTAGAATCAAGGCGGCCATTGCTGCTGCGCCGATAGCAAACCCCAGAAAAACGAAGCCTGGAACTACAACTTCGAGAATTGCCAGAACGAGGGCCACGCATAGCCAGACCCACCAGATAGCCCAGAGCGGTTCTGTCATCTTAGCTTCCCTTCAACATCTTGAACGCGTCACCAAAGGCCTCGAGCGCGTTGGCAGGAAGGACAATCGTTTGCTTGCCGTCGCCGTTTCCGAGGGCGTTCAAAGCTTCGACCTGTTTGAGCGCGACCTGATATTGGGCGGCTTCGATGCCGTTATCCTGTATTGCCGTAGCGACAACACCGGTGGCATAGGCTTCTGCCTCGGCCTGAATGCGGCGGGCCTTGGCCGTTTGTTCGGCTGCGTAGAGCTCGGCATCGGCCTGCAACTCGACTGCGCGCTTCTTGCCTTCGGCTTCGGTGACCTGTGCACGGCGGGCACGCTCCGCGTTGAGCTGCTGAAGCATCGCATCGCGGGTGGCTTGGTCCAAATTCACATCAAGGATTTCTGCGCGAGTCACCTCGATGCCCCAGTCGTCCACGGCTGTTTCAACACTTTCCTGAATGCGCGAGATGAGTTGAGCCCGGTTCGATTGCACGTCGTCAAGATCCATCTTGCCGATTTCGGCCCGAACAATTCCGGCAACGGTGGTGGCGATGGCACCGTCAACGTCGCGGATCCGGTAAACGGTCTTTTCCGGCTCCAGAATTCGGTAAAAGACCGAAGTGTCGATCTGCACCAGCACGTTGTCTTTCGTGATTGCGTCTTGGGTCGCATTCGGAAGCTGCCGCTCGAGAATGGATATCTTGTGGCGGGCAACATCAAGAAAGGGAACGATAAAATTGATGCCCGGGCCGAGCACAGAATGCAGGCGGCCGAACCGTTCCACCACGAATTTTTCGGATTGCGGGACGATTTTGATGCCTTTGAGAACTACGAGGATGAGAAAGACCGCGCCCAGAAGGTACAGCAGGTTCTGTGAAATCAGCCCGAGGATCTGGTCTTCGGTCATGCGCTACTCCTCAAGAATTGGTGTGCAATGGTATACATTTGGTGTTTGCTTCGGTTGTTTGCAAGACAGGTAATTGGGGGGCGAGCATGGATGCAAGTGTGATCTGGGCACGGCATCCCATGAGACCGGCTTGCAATGCTTGAGCCGATGGGGCAAAGCCTGCCCGGTTGAGCGATCCGGGGAAAAACATGACCAAGCGATTTACTTATGAGCTGAAGGCAACCGATGGAAAAGCCCGGACCGGCGTGATCTCTACACCGCGCGGCGACATTCGCACACCGGCTTTCATGCCGGTTGGGACTGCTGCAACGGTCAAAGCAATGCTGCCGGAAAGCGTGCGGGCAACCGGCGCTGACATTCTGCTGGGCAACACCTATCACTTGATGCTGCGACCTACTGCCGAACGTATCGACCGATTGGGCGGGCTCCACAAATTCATGAACTGGCAACGTCCCATCCTGACCGATTCAGGCGGGTTTCAGGTCATGTCTCTTGCCGGTTTGCGCAAGCTGACCGAGAAGGGGGTGACGTTCAAATCCCATATTGACGGCTCGAAACACGAACTCACGCCAGAACGTTCGATGGAGATTCAGCGGCTTCTGGGTTCGGACATCGTCATGTGTTTCGACGAATGCCCAGCATTGCCCGCTGACCGGGACCGCATCGCGGAAAGTATGCGACTTTCAATGCGTTGGGCCGCCCGATCCCGCGGCGCGTTCGGAGATCGCCCGGGCCATGCTCTGTTCGGAATCCAGCAGGGGGGGCTGGAGCGCGACTTCCGGGAGGAATCCGCAGAGGCTCTGAAAGAAATCGGGTTCGATGGCTATGCAGTGGGCGGACTTGCTGTCGGCGAAGGGCAGGAGGCGATGTTCGACTGTCTCGACTTCGCACCAGACATGCTGCCGGTGGACAAGCCGCGCTATCTGATGGGTGTGGGCAAACCGGATGATATCGTAGGGGCAGTCGCACGCGGTATCGATATGATGGACTGTGTCTTGCCGTCGCGCTCGGGCCGAACGGGTCAGGTGTTTACGCGCAACGGCGTGGTGAATATCAAGAACGCCCGGCATGCAGATGATCCGCGTCCGCTGGATGAGAACTGTACCTGTCCTGCCTGCTCAAACTATTCCCGCGCTTATCTGCACCACGTTTTCCGCGCTAACGAGATGATTTCGGGCATGCTCCTGACCTGGCACAACCTGCACTATTTCCAGGAAATCATGCAGGGTATGCGGGACGCGATCGCGGCCGGAACCTTCGAAGCCTGGCAGGGAGCGTTCCACGCGCAGAGGGCGCAGGGCGATATTGAGCCGCTCTGACAGACCGATTCCGGGTGTTCTGCGCAGAATGACGCCTAACTATTTTCACACGCACAATGTGCAGGATCCGGTTTCGAGAATGAAGTTTCAACGATAACTACCACCGCTGGCAGAACAATCGTCTGAATGCCGGTTTTCTCGGCTTGCGGCCCGGCGCGCCTGCAGCCATTGTCGCAATCAACAAAACTCTAATGCGGTTGAAATGCAGGGCCTCTTGCCCCACGTTATGAACCCATAACCGGAGATAGCCGGGGGTTGCCTGAAACAGGGACCAGAGCTGTCTTGCCAATGATAAGGAATGAGCATGCAAGAGCCTCTCAACGCTTCCTACCCAGTCCTGCCGCTGCGCGACATCGTGGTTTTTCCCCACATGATCGTGCCGCTGTTTGTCGGACGCGAGAAATCCGTCCGCGCACTGGAAGAGGTGATGCAGGATGACAAGCAGATCCTGCTGTCGAGCCAGATCGACCCGGCCGAGGACGATCCTGAGGTCGAAGGTATCTACAAGGCCGGTGTTCTGGCCAACGTGTTGCAGTTGCTGAAGCTGCCCGACGGCACGGTCAAAGTGTTGGTCGAAGGTCAGGCACGGGTGCGGATCACCGAGTTTCTTGAGAATGACAACTTCTTCGAGGCGCGGGCAGAGTATCTGACCGAGATGCCCGGCGATGTGACCACAACCGAAGCGCTGTTGCGTACGGTTGCCGACGAATTCGAGCGTTACGCCAAAGTGCGCAAGAATATCCCCGAAGAAGCGCTGGCTGCTGTTGGTGAAACGGCCGAACCCGCAAAGCTTGCGGATCTGGTTGCCGGCCATCTTGGCATCGAGGTCGACCAGAAACAGGATCTTTTGGAAACGTTGTCCATCAGCGAACGGCTGGAGAAGGTTTATGGCCTGATGCAGGGCGAAATGTCTGTTCTGCAGGTCGAGAAGAAGATCAAGACGCGGGTTAAGTCCCAGATGGAGAAGACCCAGCGGGAATACTACCTGAATGAGCAGATGAAGGCCATTCAGCGCGAGCTGGGTGATGGTGAAGATGGCTCGAACGAGGTGGCCGAGCTTGAGGCGAAGATTGCTGAGACCAAACTCAGCAAAGAGGCTCGCGAAAAGGCAGACGCCGAGCTGAAAAAGCTCAAGAACATGTCGCCTATGTCCGCCGAAGCGACAGTCGTGCGTAACTATCTCGACTGGATCCTGTCGATTCCGTGGGGCACCAAGTCTCGCGTGAAAAAGGATCTGGGCAAGGCGCAGGAGATCCTCGACGCCGACCACTATGGCCTCGAGAAGGTCAAGGAGCGCATCGTTGAGTATCTTGCGGTGCAGCAGCGTTCAAAAAAGCTGAAAGGCCCGATCCTGTGTCTGGTCGGCCCTCCGGGTGTTGGTAAAACCTCGCTGGGCAAGTCGGTTGCACGGGCCACCGGCCGGGAATTTATCCGCATTTCGCTGGGCGGCGTGCGCGATGAATCCGAGATCCGCGGCCATCGCCGGACTTATATTGGTTCGATGCCCGGCAAGATCATTCAGGCTCTGAAAAAGGCCAAGACCACGAACCCGCTCATTCTGCTCGACGAGATCGACAAGATGGGGCAGGATTTTCGCGGTGACCCTGCTTCGGCCATGTTGGAGGTGCTGGATCCGGAACAGAACAACACCTTCATCGACCACTATCTTGAGGTAGAATACGATCTGTCCAACGTAATGTTCCTGACCACGTCGAACAGCTACAACATGCCCGGGCCATTGCTGGACCGGATGGAGATCATTCCGCTGGCTGGCTACACCGAGGACGAAAAGCGGGAAATCGCCAAGCAGCACTTGATCACCAAGCAGGTGAAGAACCACGGCCTGAAGGCCAAGGAGTTCGAACTCACCGACGAGGCTCTGACCGAGATTATCCGTACTTACACGCGCGAGGCCGGTGTGCGGAACCTTGAACGTGAGATTGCCAAGGTAGCGCGCAAATCGCTGACCAAGATCATCAAGAAAGAGGCGGACAACATCACTGTCACACCTGACAACATTGATGATTTCCTCGGCGTTGCGAAATACCGGTATGGTCTGGCCGAAAAAGAAGATCAGGTCGGTGTTGTGACTGGTTTGGCCTACACGTCGGTCGGCGGCGAGCTTCTGAGCATCGAAGCGCTGCGTCTGCCGGGCAAAGGCCGGATGAAAACCACCGGCAAGCTGGGTGACGTGATGAAGGAGTCCATCGAAGCGGCTTCGTCTTATGTGCGTTCGGTCAGTCCGCAACTGGGCATCAAGCCGCCCAAGTTCGACAAGTGGGACATCCACGTGCACGTCCCCGAAGGCGCGACACCCAAGGATGGCCCGTCTGCCGGTCTGGCAATGGTGACCTCGATCGTCTCGGTGCTGACCGGCATCCCGGTGCGCAAGGATATCGCCATGACCGGTGAAGTAACCCTGCGCGGCAACGCTCTGGCCATCGGCGGGCTCAAGGAGAAATTGCTGGCGGCGCTGCGAGGCGGCATCAAAACTGTGCTGATCCCTCAGGAGAACGAAAAGGATCTCCCCGAGATCCCGGACAACGTTAAGGTAGGACTCAAGATCATTCCCGTCAGCCACGTTTCCGAAGTTCTGGAACACGCGCTGGTCGGAAAACCCGAACCCGTGGAGTGGGATGAGGCGGCTGAAGAAGAAGCTGCTGCGGCCGCTGCTGGTATCGCAAAAGGCGACAGCGCGTCAGCTACTGCACACTGACAGGGCCATTCATGTGGATGAGTTGGGGCAGGGCCTTTCGGTCCTACCCTTTTCTTTTGTGCGTAACGATATGTGGGCGCCTTCGCTACCCGTCACCGCAAATCTGGTATGGGCGGTGGAAATCTCGGACGTATCAGGCTATGCTTGAAAAAAAGCCGATCCGTACAGGGTCGGAAGAACAAAAACAGGCAGCCGAGAGAGGGCAACATGGCGACGAGCAGAGCCAAGACCACAAGTACAGCAACCAAAACCACACGCAGCACGCGGAGCAGCAGCCGTAGCAAAACGACGGTCGCAAAGAAGCCGCCGGTTTCAGCTGCGCCCAAGGCTGCAACACCACTGCCCAAGGTGGTGACACTGGCAGAACCGGTTCTGACTGCGCCCGAAATGCGCAAGAAGGAGCTGATCGAGATGGTCGTCGAACGCTCGGGCGTTAAGAAGCGCGATGCGAAGCCAACCGTTGAGGCGCTGCTGGCCATTCTGGGAGAGGCGCTTGCAAACGGACGTGAACTGAACCTTCCCCCCATGGGCAAGCTGAAGGTTCGGCGTAACGAGCAGAAATCCGGTGGGCGCGTCCTGACATGTCGTGTCCGGCAGAATGAAAAACCCGCTGAGCCCGCGAAAGAGCCTCTTGCGGAAGCAACGGAGTAACTATAGAACGCGGCCTCACGGGTGATTAGCTCAGTGGTAGAGCGCTTCGTTCACATCGAAGATGTCAGGAGTTCAAATCTCTTATCACCCACCATTATTCTGCATGTAACATCAAGCGCTTGCGCGCAACTCGTGGTCAACGTGTGGCCGCACGCATTGATGTCCGCTGCGCCTCCGCTGCACACAACTCGCTGAGATGTCCATCAACTGATGGAGATACGGCAATGGCAACAGTGGTGAAGCGGCCAAGTGGCAAGTGGCAAGCGACCGTTAGACGTGATGGACGGTCACGTAGCCAGACATTTACATTGAGAAAAGACGCCGTGAAATGGGCGCGTGCTGCAGAACTGCAGGCGGAACGCGGCGATGTGGTCGATGAGCGGCAATTGCGCATTTACACATTTGGCAGTGTACTATGCCGATACAAGGATGAAGTTGCTAAGGGCAAACTGGCTGGCGGCAACGAGGCGCTAATGATTGCCAGTATTTTGCGTGACAGGAAGCTGGCAGAGACACGGCTAAATCGGCTGACTGCGAGCAAGGTGGCCTTTTGGCGTGACCAGTGTTTGCAGAATATGCAACCCGCTACCGTTTGCCGGTATCTCGGCATCATGCAGCACGCATTGGACATTGCGGTGACCGACTGGCAGATGCCGCTGGCACACAATGTGATCAAAGATGTACGCAGGCCACGCGTTAATAATCGTAGAGAACGCCGATTGCGCGGCAATGAGCAGGCCGTATTGATTGAGGCATGTGAACAGTACAGTAATCCGCAGATGGCTCCACTCGTTCGGCTGGCATTGGCAACAGCTATGCGACGCGGTGAGTTGTTGGCTATGCATTGGCGTGATGTGGATTTGCTCCGATGCGTGGTGCATTTGCCGACCAGCAAGAACGGACATGCCAGAACGGTGCCGCTAAGTGTGGAAGCCATTGATGTTTTGAAACAGTTACAAAGTGAAGTCGACACAGGCATAGAGGCGGCAAGGGATGAGGGGAAATTAGGTGGCTGCGCAGCGGCCGCGAACATATTCAGCATGAAACCGAACGCGGTGCTGCTGGCATGGCGGCGCATCTGCAAACGTGCCGGCATTGATGATCTGAATTTTCATGATTTGCGCCATGAATGTATCTCTCGCCTGTTCGAGCGTGGCCTAAGTTTGCCGCAAGTGGCAATGGTCAGCGGTCACAGGGATGTGCGCATGCTAATGCGCTATACGCACCTTCAGGTAGATGACATTGTGGCCAAGTTGCATGAGGTTTTGTGAAGCAGGTTGCTTGAGAATTAGTGTGGTGCGCTGCTGCACGTGAAGCAACATGTAGTATTTTACGGCCCTGTAATGTCCCACATGCACTATATATAGCGCGCCCTGCTTGACTTAATAATGCCTAACTGGTACTGTGAGAGTACTGATGACACCCACCTGGCGATGTCACGAGCACCTGCAACTTTTGGAGTTCGTAACACGTGTTGTCAGATAGCCCACATTTTCTATCCACCCGCCAAGCCGCTGATCGCATCGGCATCAGCCCACGCACTCTCACCCGCATGCTCAGACGTGGTAACAGTACGCCGCCAGTGATCCGCATCAACGCCCGCACATTCCGTTGGCGCTCCGATGATGTTGATCAATGGGTGCGGCAACAAACTCTGGCATCAAATGGGGTAAGCCCATGACTGATGAGGAGTGGTGGCAATCCGCTCGCAATCGCGCGTTGGAAATTGTTGAAACGGAGGGCATCTATTGCGGTGAAGTTGGGTGCGTTGTGCTGAACCGTGCTCATCGTGGCGGTCGGCCTGTGTTTGGCATCCATGGTGCAAGTATTCTGATCAGCGAGGCTGTCGCGCTGCCCAATGTCGGCCAAGTCACGCGTCATCTTTGCGGTAATGAAGCCTGTGTGAACCCGAACCATTTGAAAGCTGGAACACATGCAGAGAACGCCGGCGATGCGGTGCGGCACGGAAGGTTGGTCAGAGGTATCAGGCACCCCAAGGCCATCAAGATAAACAAGGAAGATGAAGACGCCATCCGAGCCGATACGAGAACGCAGCGGGAGATCGCCGCCCAGTATGGAATTGCTCAGTCCACCGTTGGGCAGATCAAGCGCGGCGAGGGGCGATGGACAAACAGCGGTAGTGGTGGCTGGAACGGGAAAGACGACACGCCACTTAGGCCGAGAGTTGGAGGACTGGAAGATGGCGGTTGGTAGATGATTGGACAGGCATACAAATCGAAGCCACCGCATAAGTATCTGACTGTCGAGGCCGTCAAGCGGGATGCCTGGGCTACTTTGGCGGTTCTGCTGGCCAAGGCGGCGTGATGGGGGATAGAGCAAACGCAAATCGAGGGACTGAGCCAGAAGAAGCGCCGTTCGGGTCGACCGACGAAAGGGTGGCTACTTCACGTAGATCTATTTCTCCTACGTCAAGTGACCACCCCTTGATGCTGATGGGAGAACCCGGCTGGCTGGACGATCTGGCAAGGCTGAAATCTCGCATTGGCGTGCTGACTTTCGAACCATCCATCAGCTTCGACAGCAAGGACAACCCGCGCATCACCGAGGATCACGGCGCACCGCGCTTCCACCCTGTGATGATGTCCGAGTTCGCAGTCAACGTGATGCTGATGCAGGCCACCGACGCACCATCAGCCGTGTTGCTTGCGATGATGAAGCTGTTGTCGTTCGCTGGCCGACGAGATCGCGTGCACGGTGTCACAGTCGAAGGTAGGCAGAAGGTGGTCGATCCGGCGCACGTTCGCACGGATCTGGACCACGGACGCAGCCACGTGACCCTTGTGCCGACGCGTTGCATCGCACCGCCTGACTTCACACTCGACAGGCTGGTGGATGCGATGAACCCCGACAGACCGATGATGGAACACTTGATGCGACACGGTGCGTTGAACGGCTGGCCTGATGATGCGCAACGGCTGTTCGACTTGATCTGCGACCGCCCAGAGTGGACACTTGAGCAGGCGGCGACTGGCTTGGCGCAGTTGAAGCAGCTTGGCCTAGTCGTGATGCCCGAAGCTGACGTGCCAGTGGTTCACCCCGCACACTTCGCACAGATGCCAGCCGGGATGGTCAGCAGTGCCGCACAGACGATGGACACGCACAGGGACAAGAAAGACCTATTGAACGATGACGGCACCATCGACGGCACGAAGATCGCCAACGCACCAGAACCCGGCACAACGCAAGGCAGCAAACGGAAAAAGGCACGCAGATTGTCGAAGAACCAACGGCTGCAACGGCGTGTCGAGGACCGCAACGAGCAGATCGCAGAGATGGAGATTTCTCACTCTCTCGAGTTGGCGGCGAAGGACGAACGCATCGCAGAGTTGGAAGCTGAATTGTCTATACATGCTGGCATCTCAGCTGCAACGTTCGACGTTCCAGATGGCGTGAGCATCGACGGCAGCAAGCAGGGCAAGAGATCAAGACGATGACAAAGCGCAAACACACTGTCAGTGCGAAGGAGCGTGCAGCGTTCAACCGGCTGGAAAAGATGAAGCAGGCAGCACTGGCGGGCGCGACGCTGCCACTCAGCAACAACGCCGCCGCGCGTGCATTGTCCACAGTCTCACCCGAGGCACGGCGTCTGTTGCTTGGGATGATCGCGGTGAACGCGGATAAGGGCGGCGGCAGTTGCAACTTCGAGGACGCAATGCGTGCGCTAGGTGGCAAAACGCTGACGTGGCAGGTTCTGGACGAACTGCACACCGTTGGCTTGATGCGCTTCAACAACAAGGGAAACCACGAGATGCATCCGTTGTTTGGTAGCATCGCACATCGCTTGTTTGAGTTTGGTCACGACGCAGATGGCGGAGGCAAGGGCGTTGACGTAGGCACCAACACTGCGTTGTATGAAAAACGGGGTCACTTGGTCCTAGTGAGCAGTTCAATCGGCTAAGCTTGGCAACAAGCCCTGCAACCCATCCTGCCGAAGGCGACCGATGGGACGTGTACACCGTCTCAATAGGATGAACGACAAGCTCTCCATCTTCGAGCGAAAGAGTGTCGCAGCAGTCACAGCTGAAGCGTGTGCCCACTGAGCTAACGCTAGAAGGCCATGCACACACATCGGTAAGTGCGATGAGAGGCTATTTTGGCGATTGAAAGCGTAGTCCATTGTAAAACGCGGATGTGGCAAACAAAATACGCCAATGAAACGGTGTACGAACAATAACAGGCAATAAGCAATGGCTGACCGCAACAGCAATAATGACGCGAGCAAACTAGATGTAGATCCAATTCAGCGAGCAAAGGGATACACTGATCAATTAGTCAATCTGGTAATCGCTGCAGCGGCAGCAAATGAGAACACTCGCCACGTAGTTTACTCTCGGCATTTGGCCGAACAGATACCACGCTCCTATGCCGCTAACGCATTCCGGGAACTACAGGATTCTTTGCTTTACTATTCAGTTGTGCGAGCATGTGCACTGTTTGACCGTGCAGGGAATGACAAGGTTAGCTTACATACCGTCATCAATGCGTTCCCAAACAAGCGAGCGGTCAAGAAGGTCGCGCGCGAACGGAAGTTCAGCCACATCAATCAGGGTGAACCGCGCAGCTGGACTCCGGAAGAAGACCCAGAGCTACAGGAATTGCTGCGGCAGCATTGGCGGCAAGAATTCGAACGGCGTGGCAATCGCGCTGAGCAAGTGACCTACAAGCAACTACGTGTGGCCAAGAAGATCATTGATCGCGCAGAGCGCCTTTTTATCGCTAACCACCTGCGACCTTTCCGAGACAACTTCATCGCGCACAATATCTCCGAGGAAGCTCGTGCCGGGGGAAAAGTCAGTTTCGTGCTGGGTATGGAGGACAAAGCCGTTCAATATGCCAAGTGCGCAGTAGACCTGCTGCACCAAGCATTGAATGGCACGGGGTTCGATTGGGACGGCTTGGAAAAAATGCAAAAAAGGAACGCAGAAGAGCTGTGGAATAACCTGTCGTTCAAACTTCCCGACCGGGGCGCTGTCAGATCACATCGAAACTAATTCAGTTGAACAAACACTACCCTTGCGGCGCAATGTAGGCGCGAATGACTGTCAAGCAGCGGGTCTCGCACTTCCTCGTCCTGCATTAGGATGTCTTTCTTCTTCGCGGCACGCCAAAAGGTCATTTTCGCACTAAAAGTTGTTTAGCGGATGGGCACAACGTGTGCATTCGTGTCACACTTTGCTGAAAGCATCCCTGCACTCTTCAACCGCACGTTTCGCTTTCCAAGTGTCACCGTATCCGGTGGGCAAGTCAGTTCGCTGAATGACGGTCTTACCATTCATCAGCCAAATTATTCCATTTTGATTTATTTTGTTGATGATTGCTTTGGCATTGTGGGTACTGAAAACCCCCGACGCACTCTTGCGATATGTATTTGTTTCATCTGCTTGGTAGTGGGTGCCATCAACGGTTACAAACATGGTGCCGCCTTGGAATGATCCCGCATCAAGAGCGTTTAGGACAACGCGCGCTCCGCCACTCATGTAAAAGGATACATCAACGACAGTAGCGTTGTTTCTTTGTAAGCGAAGTTCGCATGTAGTTTCGCCGCTATTGTATCGCCGCCAAGCCGTGTGCCATTGACCGAATTGGTTGTTGTTGATTTCTTCGTACTTAAAGCGATCCGGTCGATCGATAGAGAAGGACATGTTTCTGGCGTACCGTGCTCCGACGGAACCCAGTACGAACAGTGCAACGACCGCAATTGTGCCAACTATGCCAAGTATCGACCAGATCAGGTTTCTTTCCTCGCTCTTGGGACCTCGGTCACGCTTATGGGCAGTGCGACCATGCTCTAGCTCGCTCGAAAGGGCGCCGCCGCCTATGCCAGGAACATTTTTGTATATGTCTGGGACATACTTGTTGGCAGGCTCCTTTGCAGCCTCTTCTGTGACAGCGGTTTTCATTCTTGGCGTAGTTTTTGCCAAGTCCTCAACCGTCGTTTCGACTAAGCTGCCGTATCGGTTTCGGTCTTGTCGCATTCGAAGAGAAACACCGAGTTTCGCCAAACCGAAAGAAGCAAAACCTACGACCGCAACCCCAATGACTGTCCCAATTAAAACATCATCTGCTGGTGCCATCCCTTGCCCAGTAATTTTGGACAGAGATGACATGGCCAGCTGATTGACAATACTCGACGCCAACTTCAAACCCGCGAACACCCATCCAATCCATTTCGGATTGACCTTGGGAAATGCGAAGCCAATCAGAAAAGGGATAGCAAGGTATACACCTAATACTAAACCAAAAAACATCATTTCAATTTCCACTTGTATTTGCCCCCTGGCTGAGAGATTCACAAAATTTTTGACTTATGGAATGACATGAGCCGCTATCAAGCGTGCTCAGCGCGCTAATGTATTTGGACAAAAATGTAATGCCGCCGTTCACAAAGTAATTGCGATTGCATGCCATTAATTTGTGAAGTTACGCCACATTGAGGATCACTGCCTTGCAAATGACGTGTTGGAGTGCACGACTGACCTCACCTCCTCAGCAGCGCACTTCAAACACCCCGGTTTGGAAAGTTGGCGGGGGATATGTGAAACTTGCGTGGGGTACGTGCACTCGGGCACTCTGCTGCAGCGCTGCGCCTCCGCTGCAGTTGTACTGCCATTTAGCATGTTTTGGTCACACAACCGGAGTGTTGTTGCGAGCGCAGCGCTACGCTGAATTGTTGCGTTCCTCACCTGCGCGTGCGACACTCAAGGCACTGACAACACATGACATCAGAAGTGTATGGGTGCACGTGATGACAGTGGGCTACGGTGCGACGCTGAGCACGCAGAATGGGATGGAGCGCTTCGTTCACATCGAAGATGTCAGGAGTTCAAATCTCTTATCACCCACCATTTCCTCTTTGAATGATTGGTTGATCAGAACGAAAAACCGCCCGTCAGAGCGCTGACAGGCGGTTGCAGAATATATCTGCAAAAGGACGGGGAAATCACTTTTGGTGAAGATAGGTTTCTTCGCCAAACAGCTCTCGCAAAACCCGTTCGTAGACCCGGCGGCGGGAGTGGGGGGAGCCTCCGACAACGGCACGCCGTCCGGTCTCGCATTCCAACTCCAGTTCGGCCTGCAATTCCGCCTCGCGCACACCGACGCTGTCCACGGCTTTGTTCAGCGCGCTCAACGCCCCTGAGCGGGACAGGGACCGCAATGGCACCTTTTGACCGACCAGAACGTGGACCCAGGCGTTGGAGCGTCGTGATCCAAGCAAGGTGCCGACGATGTGGTTGAGGGTTTCCTCATTCGGGTAGTCGGTCGGGCTGAGGCGCCCGTGGGTCACGGAAAGGAAAACCCCGTTGCCGCGATAGGTCAGGATGCTTCCGATATCCCTTGTGGTCTTGGCGATGCCGGTTGCCACGTCCTGAAGCACTCTGCGGAAATCTCCGCAGTTGGTCATATCATAGAAGAATTCGGCATCTTGCAGTTTGAACGCGATCGCGTTCGAGCTGAACAGACGCCCATGCGACAGTTGCATGATGTAGTTATCGAACTCGACATAACGCAGGAACCGGTCGACGCCTTCGATGGTGATCGGATCGTCGATGTTGAATTGCTGGTTGTGCTCCAACTCTTCTTTCAACTGTATCGCTTCGTCAGCGCTCCTGCGGGTTTTCTGCCGTTCCTGCACCAAACGGGTGGCCGTTGTCATCCTGCTGCGCAGTTCCAGCAGCTCGAAAGGCTTGGTGACATAATCGCTTGCGCCGGCCAGAAAGGCCTCGTCGACATATTTACGATCGGCCATCGCCGTCAGCATGATAACAGGGGTATCAGCATAGTCGGGGTGCTTTCGCACTTCCTCGAGCAGCTGGATTCCGTCGACGTCCGGCATCTGAATGTCGAACAACAAGCAATCAAAGGGCTTTTTCTGCCGCTTGATTGTCTTCAGGGCGCTGGCAGCGGAATTGGCGATGGAGACGTCATAGTTCTCCAAGGCAACCAGGGCGGTCTTCAGCAGCTCAAGAATGCTGGGCTCGTCATCAACGACCAGCACACTGAGCTTGGTATGCTTCTGCGCGCGTTGCTCCAGTTTTCTCTGAAACCTGTCATTTCCGTTCAATTCAGCATTCATGGTTCAAAACCAAATAATTTTCCCATCTCCCTAATTCCTAGTTTACAACTCGGACGAGAACGGGGCTGAACTCAGGCGGAATTGGGGCTGTAGCCCCCGGATTGTGGTGTTTTGATGGCTTGAATGGGGGATTTCGGCGTCAATCCCCTGCCGGAGGCGGGATCATCCACGAATTGGAAACGAAAAGGGTTAAAACACTTTTGAGTTGATTCGAATTCCAATTGCTGCAGGTTCATGCGCTGCGAATCCTGTATCGTCAAGACCGCGTATCGGTCTTTCAGTTCACAAACCTGGTGGTGTTAAACAAAACAGATTGGCTGACTGTCCCATCGATCGAGAACTTTGCACCAATCGGAGTTGCACCGACATCCAGCCGCCGGGCCCAGCGGGACCAGATCGCCGGAACGATCCCCAGAATATGCGTCGCACCGCCGCTTTGTGCCGCGCGGCGCATCTGTTCGAACAAGGTGTTCTGAACCTGCAACCTGCGCGAAGCGGGAACCTTGTCGGTGATGAAAAACCGCGAAGCTTCCCAGATATGTTCCTCGACCGGCGCGCGGAAAAACAGAACGTCGGTGGGGATGTCCACCAGAATACCACTCTGGGCATCTCTCAGCATGTAGCTGTACATGCCTACCTGGGCGGTTGTCGGCAGCAGCCGCACACCTCCGAGGATTTCTCCGAATTCATGCAGGATGACCCATCGACAGAAAGGGGTGTCGTATTGATCGAACTCCATTCCTTCCGATTCCGGCACATGCCAGTTCAGGCGGTCAACAAAGATCGCGCGCCGGGCTTCCAGGTACTTCACCAGCAGATCGCCATGCTCATGCATGTTGCGAAAGGACATGACCGTGGTCTTGAGCTGGCCTGTCTGGCTGACCGGTTCGCGCTTTGCAGGCGCCGAAACCTTGCGCGCAGGCACCGGAGGGGGGCGATGCCCCACCTTGTCAACAGTCACCGGCTCCAACTCTGGGAAAGCCAGAGAAGCCGGCGCCGTCTGAAAGCGCCCCCGGATTTCGTTCATGGTCTGCCTTGAATTAGCCCCAATCTGCCTCGTTTATGACACGATTTCAGGTTGTGGCGAGACAGCGTAGACGCTTTATGCGGGATTCCGCGCAATTTCAGAAAAGCGACGCAATTTTGCAACGGATCTGGCCCGGATGTGTGGATCCGGTGACGTAGTCGCCTGTGGGTAACTCAATTTTAACCTTTAGTTGTCGCTGCGTTACCCTAAAGTATCGACTTTTTTCGGAAACAGCCCAAAGGGGTATAACGAGAACGTGATGGGTCCTTTAAGATGTTCACATCGTTGATTCGCGATGTTCGAATGCGGTGAACTCGACAAAGAACTTGGTTCCCTGACCCAGTTCGCTCTCGTAGTCGATGGTGCCGTTCAGGTGTTCCACGATTTCCTTGGAAATGGACATGCCCAGACCTGTTCCGCCCACCTGTCGGCGGTCTGAGGAATCAAGCTGCGTGAACCGATCGAACACCTTGTCGCGCGCACCTTCCGGTATGCCGACGCCATGGTCACGGATGGTGATCCTGACCTTGTCCCCAGCGCGTTGACAACCGACCTCAACAATCCCGCCTTCGTTGGAAAACTTGATGCCGTTTGAGATAATGTTGGACATGACCTGCATCAGGCGCGCTTCGTCGCCCTCGATAAAGAGAGGATCCTCGTCCTCGATGCAATTCGTGACCGACACACCGTGAGTCTCGGCATAACCGCCGGAACAGGAAACAGCCTCGTCGATCAGGGTCTGCACATTCAACACTTCGATGCGATATGTCATTTCGCCGGACTCGATTTTCTGCAGGTCCAGAACGTCGTCGATCAGTTCTGACAAACGGGAGCTGTTCCTGCCAGCGAGCTGCACCAGGCTTTGCATCTGCTCGGGAATTTCACCCATGGCCCCGGAGTTGAGAAGGTCCAGAGAGCCCTTGATCGATGTCAGCGGCGTGCGGAGTTCGTGGGAAACCGTCGATACGAATTGGGATTTGGCTAAGTAGGCGGCCTTGGTGCGTTCATGTTCGTTTCGAAGGGTTTCAAGTTGAAGCAGGTTCTTGCGATAGAGATTCAGAAACACGATCGAACAGTCGATCAGAAAATACATGACGAAGACTACGGTAAAGAAATGCAGCCACAGGTCCGATGACAGGGGCGGGTTTTCGGCCCAAATGTCTTCCAGCACGATGATCATGAACGAGACGCCATACATCACCAGCCGCAACACGAGGGCCATGACGATCTGGTGATTGTTCATGGCCGCAAACAGAGCAGCGGCGAACAGGAAAAACAGCGGGGTAAAATGGCCGCCTGCCTCCTGCTGAAGTGCGACGGTCACCGCATACATGCAAATTGCTGTCGCACTGACAAGCGTATTGACGAGGATACAGGTGAAGTAGAACAGGATCGCCCGGTGTTCGTCGTCGCGAAGTTCCGCCACACGTCGGGCCAGAAGCAGGTCCCAGAATTCGCAAAGCATGATGCAGCCGTAGAACAGCGAAGCCTTGAACGGGTCAAAGTAGAACGCGGTCAGAAGGGTGGCGGCCAGAAAGATCAGCTGGCGCTGCCACAACAGGCTCACGCTCATCAGCGTGTAGTCTTTCAGGTTCTGCAGCAGCCGGGCATTATTGACGAATGCAGTTTGACCCGGCTGTGACACCTCGGATAACGCCATGACCTGACCTGTTTCATTGCGGAACGGTTGCTAAGTGGCATGCCATTGGGGTGCCATTGGGTCCGCAATCTGGTCATTCTGGGGCAGGGTGGCTGGCTGCCCCTCAGCAACGCTACATGCCCGGGAGGATGTCTATTATTGCGCGGCGGCCGAATGTCGTTCCTGGGCGCTCTCCCAGATCAAAGCTCAGTCCGAGCCCAAAAAACGCGTCATTGGCCTTGTTGTTGGATATCCGAGCATTGCCGGTGCCAAGCTCTCCGTAGAGGTTCACCCCGCTGCCAAGCGCAAAATCGGCTCCAATTGCAAGCCGTGTCAGATCTGAACCGGTCTTGTTGTCGAGGTAATCCACCTTGGCGTTGAGGCTCAGGCGGTTGTTTACATCGCTGCTGAGTTTGCCGCCGAGACCGGTCGCATAGGCCCCCTGTACGCGTCCACGGGACAGGTAGCCCTCCAGCGTTATGCCAGTGAAATCGTAAACACCTTCGATACCGAAGAAATTTCGGTCGATGGTGTTTTCGTCCTCGGTGCCCCAGAAGGCGCCGACCGCTCCGCCATAGTCGAAATGATAGATACCGTGCAGCGTGCCAGCGCGACCACTGGTGCCGCTTTGCCCGAACTTGTAGGTGCCTACATCAAGCTGGGCGGAAAACTCGGGGCCAATGCCAAGCTCGAAAGATCCGCGCAAAGCCTGCCGCGTTCCCTTTGAACTGCTGGTGAACTGATAGTGGGAAACATCCACATTGGCGCCGCTCAATTCGTTGGAACTGCCAGCCTGAGGCATGAAACCAATGGCGAACACCGCCGCTACCGCACGGAAGTTCATTTCTACTGCTCCTTTGGGTTTGGCGCATTGCTGCACCGGCGCTTTGCGCGCTCTGGTGTTCCGACGTCTAGCGGACGCGGTGAATCAGGTAAAGAGTGTGAATCCAAAGGGGTTTCCCCGGCGCAGATGCGCCGGAGAGGATAGGGTTCCGGATCAGAGGCCGGGGATCTTGTCCAACAAGCCGCGGCGGCCAAAGGTGGTGCCACGCGCTGCGCCGAGATCATAGCGGAAGCCCAGAGCAATAAACGGCTCGTTTCCACTTACGCCGAATGCGCTGGCGCGGGCGCTGCCGATTTCGCCATAAAGTTTGGCGCCTTCTCCAAAGTTGTAGTCGGCACCGACACTCGCCCGCGAGAAATTGACGCCGGCCGGGGCGTCCACATAGTCGATCTGGGCGTTCAGGTTAAACTGATCCGACACCGCGCCTTCAACTTTGGCGCCGAGAAGTGTGCTGTTGGATCCAGCCTGCCCATCGTCCCGTGCGACATATGCCTCAAGACCGGCCTGCGGACCGATCTCGAAACCACCTTCGATGCCATAAAACGTGGCGTCCGCTGAGTTGAGGCTGTCACGACCGAGAAACAGACCAACTGACGCCGAGTTGCTGACATGAAATACGCCATGTAGGGTCGCCGTGGTTCCTGTTTCGCTGATCTGGCCGAAATTGTAGGCTGCAAGATCAAGTTGCAGGCCGAATACCCGGGAAAAGCCAAGCTCTCCGGAACCGGCCAGTTTCCAGCTCGATACGCTGGTGTCGTCGGTGAAGGCCGAGTATCCGATGTCTACATAGCCACCGGTAATCTCGGCGGCCTGAGCACTGGTTACGGCCAGACCAGCGGCGCATGCCGCGGCAAGCGTTACACGTTTCAAATTGCTGCTCCTTTTGCCTGTTGCGCGTCATTTTGTGGCGCGCTGGTGCTGATGCACTCTAGCGTCATGGATAGGCGTGAAATCCGATTGGGAAAAGGGTGGTTGCTCGGGATGCGCACGATGTCGCTTGTGTGTTGCATGCGATACACAACTCAGGTTTGTGGTGGGGCGGTGCCTGCCGGCACGTCTCTTCTTTCAACACGCACCTGATTTGGTCCGGGCATCTCACAGTTGATGGTGGTCGGCATGCGAAACACTGTGCAGCCTTTGGAGGCAATCCGGTTTCTTGCGGAGATTTGTTTCCCATACCGGCGGAAAATTGTTGAAATGCCGTCACGATCTGCCGGTAAGCAAAATAGGTTGCGCATTCGAAAACGAAATCTTGATATGGTATTTTACTTGCCCCATACCGCTTTGGGTGAATGGTAGGGCAAGTGCTCATTTTGTGTCTTAAAGCAGTTTAGAAGTGTTTTCATATGAACAGCAGTGATCGAACCAAATTGCCCCGCAACGAAGCCAAGCAGGTTGTTACCGGCGGGTTTGGGATGCTGGGGTCGAACCTCGTCAGTAAGATGGCCGGGGACGGGTATCAGGTTGTCGTCATCGACAATGATTTCAGAGGCATGAAAAAACATGCTTTGGCATTGTGGGACGAACACGGCGTGACGGACCGTATCCGTCTGATCGAGGCCGATATTCGCGAAGTGGCGATGACCCCGGATCAGCATCCGGATCTCGACGGGGCGGGATGCTTGATCCACCTGGCGGATGTGGTGGCAGGTATCGGCTACGTTTTTGGTAACCAATACAAGATCCTGCACGAGAACATCGAAATCGATAGGGCTGCGTTCGAACTAGCTTCGGCTTTACAGGTCTCAAAGCTGATCTATGCTTCGACGGCCTGCGCCTTTAACCAGACCAAGCAGCGGTCGCTGGACTCGCGTATTTCGATCAAGTCGGATCTCTATCCGGCCTATCCCGAAAGCACCTATGGCTGGGCCAAGACGGTTGGGGACATTTCGCTGGAAAACCTCGCTCCGGATCTGGGTATCGCCAAGACGACCATCTTTTTTCACAACCTTATCGGCACGCCATGTGATTTCTGGTCTGAGAAGTCGCAGTTTCTGCCGGCGATTTCAAAGCGCGCAGTTGATGTATTGCAAGAGGAGAGCCCCTCGCTCACCGTTTGGGGGTCGGGAAAGCAGGGCCGGGCCTTGGTGCCGGTTCCATTGGCCGTTGCCGCAATCGAACACGCTGTCAGGAATCCGTCCCGTTATTACCACGTGGGGCCGGAATTCTGCACCTCTGTTCTGGAGGTTGCCCAGTTGGTGACGCGCAACCTTGGCCGGGACTACTTGATCGAATTCGATACGACAAAGCCCGAAGGCGATATCGGACGCTCAGTTGATCCGGACGAAGAATGCAAGGTGCCGGGGATGGAAATCTCGCAACAGGATGTAGAAGCGGCCATCGGAGAAACCGTGAAATGGATCTCCGACCGGAGCTGATCGATTTTCTGGCGCACGCGCCCCAATCGGAATTATCCAAGCAAAGGTGACGGTGTTGCGGCGGGCGATCTGTGCCCGCCCCGTTTTCCTACAGCAACTTCTCGAACAGGGCGCGTGTGTTTTCGGTAGTCATCTCCACCGGATTTCCCCCCGTCGAAGGGTCGTTCAGAGCATCGCGGACCAGTATGTCTAGGTCAGGATCTGTTACGCCAAGTTCGGAAAGAGTTCTGGGAATGCCAAGCGCTGCATTCAGTTCGTCCACGTAAGCAGCAAACCCGTCGAATCCACCCTGAATGCCAAGATAGTCGGCGGCCTGAGACAAAACCTTTTCTGCTTTTGGTCGGTTGAACTGCAAAACGGCGGGCATGCACACGGCGTTTGTGGTTCCGTGGTGGGTATGATGATGGGCTCCAATCGGATGAGACAGGGCGTGAATTGCACCGAGCCCCTTCTGAAACGCTGTCGCCCCCATTGCTGCCGCGCTCATCATGTGCGCCCGGGCCTCGAGATCTGCACCATCGGCATAGGCGCGCGGCAGGTTGTCCTTGACCAGACGCATTCCCTCCAGAGCCATCCCTTGGCTCATCGGGTGATAGTGCGGCGAGCAGAATGCTTCGACACAATGGGCGAACGCATCAAGACCGGTGCCTGCAGTGATGAATTTCGGCATGCCCACGGTCAGTTCCGGATCGCAAATGACCTGAACAGGCAGCATCTTTGGGTGAAAGATGATTTTTTTCTCGTGGGTTTCCGAATTCGTAATGACACCCGCGCGTCCGACTTCGGAACCGGTTCCAGCGGTGGTGGGCACTGCGACGATCGGATGAATGCCTTCGGGGTCGGCACGGGTCCACCAATCGCCGATATCCTCGAAATCCCACAGCGGGCGTGACTGGCCAGCCATGAAAGCAAGCGTCTTGCCAAGATCCAGGCCCGAGCCGCCGCCAAAGGCCACAACGCCGTCATAGCCGCCTTCGCGATACTGCTTCAGCCCGGCATCGACATTCTGGTCGGTTGGGTTTGGGTCCACATCCGAGAACATTGCCCGGCCAAGACCTCCTTGCTCAAGAAGATCGAGCGTTCGGCGGGTGATGTCCATATCTGCAAGCCCCTTGTCGGTGACCAGCAGCGGCCGCGTGATGCCTGCGGCTGTGCAGGCTTCGGCGATTTCAGAGATCCGGCCGGCACCAAAACGGATGGCGGTAGGATACGACCAGTTTCCGGTCAGGTTCAGTGCAGTCATCGGGACTTATGCCTTCTTCAGATGATAGGATTTGGGTCGGGTGAGCGCGTGGAAACCCAGCACGGAAAGTCCGGCGCCTCGCCCGGTATCCTTGCAGCCGGTCCAGCACAGCGCGGGATCCAGATAGTCGCATCGGTTCATGAAAACCGTGCCGGTTTCGAGCCGGCGTCCGATTTCGTTTGCCGCGTCCGTGTCCTGTGTCCAGATTGAAGCGGTCAGGCCGAACTGGCAGTCATTCATCAACGCGATCGCCTCTTCGTCGTCCCGGACCGGCATGATGCCGACAACCGGACCAAAACTCTCCTCCCGCATGACATCCATATCATGGGTCACGTTGGTCAGGATCTGGGGGGTCAGGTAAGCCTCGCCGTCATCCTGCGCACACCGTTCAATATGGGCCGTCGCGCCCTTGGCCACAGCATCCTCGATGTGATCGCGCACGGTTCGCGCAAACCGAACGTGGGCCATTGGCCCCAGCGTGGTTTCCGGGTCGAGGGGATTACCCAGCTTGTATCCCCTGACCAAAGCAACGGCTTTCTCCACGAATTCGTTAAACAGGCTGCCGTGCACATAGATCCGTTCGATGCCGCAGCAGCATTGGCCTGAATTGAACATTGCCCCGTCGATCAGCGTTTCAACGGCTGCATCCAGTTCGGCATCTTCGCGCACATATCCCGGGTCCTTTCCGCCAAGCTCGGTGGAAACAGGAATGAAGGTGCCGGCCGCAGCACGCTCAAGGGCCTGTCCGCCTCTGACCGAACCGGTGAAATTCACGAAATCCACATGGCGTCCTGAGATCAGAGCAGATGTGGTGTCGTGGTCCAGAACGATGTTCTGAAATACCTCGACCGGAACACCAACGGTATGAAAGGCTTCGGCCATTCGCTCGCCGACCTGAAGCGTCTGAGCGGCATGTTTGAGAAGAACGGTGTTGCCCGCGATCAGGGCAGGGGCCACGGTGTTGATCGCTGTCATATAGGGGTAATTCCACGGCGCGACCGCCAACACCAGCCCATGTGGTTCACGCTCGATTTTTCGAAGGAAAGCATCGCTGTCTTCGATCACGATGGGTGCCAGCGCAGTTTCGGCTATTCCGGCCATGTAGGTGGCTCGTTCTTCCAACCCTCCGAATTCGCCGCCGTAGCGAACCGGCCGCCCCATCTGGTGGGCAAGCTCGATTGCCATCCTCTCTGTTGTCTTGCCGATCTCAGCAACCCCTGCCTGCACCAGAGCGATACGCTCCTCTAGCGGCCGCGCTGCCCAGTGTTTTTGCGCCGCCCGACCATTTTTTGCCGCCGCGATTGCGGCATCTGGCGGTGCAACCGGGCGTTCAAGGTAAATCGATCCATCGATCGGAGAGATGCATTTGACCGTCTGTATCATGGCATTTTCCATATCAGCCGCCTTGTTCTTCGAAATCCGGGTTGAGACTGCTGTGCAGGATCTCCCAACCGTCTGCTGTCCGGACCAGTACGCTCAGGTTTGTGCCGGCTTCCTGTCTCGGTGGTATACCGTTTCCGGCGGGGAGATCGGCCGAGTAGCGCAGCAGCGCGTATCCAAGACGCCCTTCTGCAGCAGCCGAGAGCACGTCCATCGTCTTGTTTTCTTCTCCCTCCAGAAACCACTCCACATGCGCGTCCCGGATCGCGTTCCGGCCGCGCACCGGGGGGCCGAACGGGGAATCGATCCGGCCGTCTGGGTGATACACCGCGGCGCACCCATCGGCATCACCGGCGGCATAGCTGGAGAGATACCGTTCTAGCAGCGATTGCAGTTCCGTTTGAAAGGACATGGATCAAGCCTTTTCAAAACCGCGGGCAATTTCCCAGTCGGTGACCACCCGATCAAACTCTTCCTGCTCCCATTCGGCACAGCGGGTGTAGTGATCGACGACCCAGTCACCCATTGCATCGCGCAGCATGGCAGACCCTCTTAGCGTCTCTACGGCATCCCGGAGCGTCCTTGGGATCTCTCCCGCGTCGGCATTTTCATAAAGATCCCCTGCGGTTGGAGGTGTCAGTTGAAGTTTGTCTTCGACCCCTTTCATGCCCGCGGCGATCAGTGCGGCCTGGGCCAGATAGGGGTTGATGTCCGAACCGCCGATCCGGCATTCCATCCGCACCGCCTTGGTGCCTTCGCCGCAAAGACGGAACCCGGCAGTGCGGTTATCCACCGACCAGACGGTTTTGGTGGGCGCAAAGGTGCCTTTCATGAACCGTTTGTAGCTGTTGACGTAGGGCGCAAGGAAGAACGTGTAATCCGGCGCATACTTGATCATACCGGCGCAGAACTGGCGACCAAGTTCGCTGAGCCCATGCGCCGCGTCTCCGTCAAAGAATGCCGCCTCCTCGCCGCGCCAGAGCGACAGGTGCACATGGCTGGCCGAGCCGACCCGATCGTGATGCCATTTCGGCAGAAAGGATGCCGCGTGGCCTTGCTGATGCGCGATCTCTTTGGTGGCATGTTTGGCGATGGTGTGGTGATCGGCACAGGCCAGTGCGTCGGAGTATCGAATGTTGAGCTCTTCCTGCCCGGCTTCGGCCTCGCCCTTGGTGTTCTCGACCGGGATCCCGGCGGCAAAGAGGTGATTGCGCAGGGGGCGCATCACGTGCTCTTCCTTCGTGGTCTGCAGGATATGGTAATCCTCGTTGTAACCACTGATCGGGGTCAGATCGCGAAACCCACCTGTGCGGATCTGGTCAAAGCTCTGTTCAAAGAGGAAGAACTCCAGTTCGGTCGCCATCATCGGGGTCAGACCCAGCGCCTCGGCGCGGGCGATCTGCGCCTTCAGAACCTCGCGCGGGGAATGCGGCACCGGCGCGTGGGTGTGGTGATCGAGGATGTCGCAGAGCACCATCACCGTGCCTTCGAGCCACGGCATCGGGCGCAGCGTGCTCAGGTCGGGTTTCATCACGTAATCGCCATAGCCCGCTTCCCACGAGGTCGCCCGATAGCCATCCGGTGTCGCCATCTCCAGATCGGTGGCCAGCAGGTAGTTGCAGCAATGGGTTTCCTCATGCGCGCTGTCGAGGAAGTTCTGCGCGTGGAACCGTTTGCCCATGAGGCGGCCCTGCATGTCCACCAGGCACACCAGAACCGTGTCGATTTCGCCGCTAGAGACCTTGCTGCGCAGTTCTTCCAGCGGGGGATTGTCACTCATTGCCATACTTCTGTCTTCCTGTACGCGCAGGTTCAGTCATCGACCTGCTCTTTCTTGATTTCCGTGACCAGCCGTGTCTCGAGGATCTGGCCTTTGCTGTAGAGGATCGGGTAGGCGACCGAGGCAATATGGCCGTGCAGGTCGCGAAAGGCTCGCAGAGTTTCCAGATGCAGATCGCTTGACTGAAAGCTTTCAGCAGTCCCGCGTTCCAGCCGTTTCAGATGTGCCTTGCGGCTGGCGCGCTCCATGCGCTTCACTTCGGCCTTGTCCAAAACCAGCCGACGGGCGCATTCCAGATCGTCGACGAGAACGATATGGCGGGCCAGCGAAAAGCTCTCCGAGACCGCTTTGTGCAGGTCCGTCAGCTCTTTCCAGCCAGCCGCCGAGAAACGTGCAATTTCTGTGTGTTTTACCTGTGCGCAGCGTGTAATTCGTTTTGACAGGATATCGCCTGCGGCTTCGACCCGGATCGCATATTCGACCAATGCGCGCGCCGTCTTGATTTCGGCCTTGCGCATGTTCTGGCGCGGCATCCGGGCGACAAAACGGCGAATTTCGGCAAGCTGTGCGTTGACCCTTTCGTCCTCTTGCCAGATTGCGGCAATCGCGTCGGTGTCATCGGTTTCATACAATTCCAGAATGGGCCGCATCATGCGTTCGACCCGAGTGACCATCTGCAACAGCTCCTGCCTGACCGACGACATGGCCACGGCCGCGCGGGGGTCGTGTGACGTTTCCAGCGGGCTGTATGGCGCGAACATCTGTGAAATGTCACGGCGGCTTTCCTCTTTCTCGGGCAGCAGCAGTTCCATCGGCTTTTCCAACGCGTTCACGAAGCCGATCGACGTCAGGGCCAGCAAAAGGTTGAAGCCGATATGTGCAAGCACAAGAGACTGCCCCGGTTCGGCAATCATCAGGATCTCGGACAGATCAAGCATGTTGACGGCCAGCAGCAAAAGGAATGCGGCACTGCCTCGGAGCAGAAAATTTGCCAGTGGAATACGGCGCGGGGCCGGGGCCATGTCACGGGTCAGCCAGATCGGGATCAGCGCGCCCCCAAGATTGGCGCCGAAGACCAGTGACAAGCCAGCAGCAAAGGGCAGAGCCTCGACCTGAACCAGAGCGACACACATCAAGATGGCGGCGACACTGGAGTGCATCACGAAAGCCAGCGCGGCTCCGGCCAGAAAGGCTGCCACATAATCGTTGCTAAGATAGCCGGCAACTGCAGGCAAAAATTCGCTCTGCCTGATGGGATCCACTGCGCTCCGCAGGAGTTGCAGTGATATCAGGATGAAGGCGATGCCCAGAATAATCCGCCCGGTCAGCCGCATCTGACTGCTGTCGGATTTCAGGTACAGCCAGCCTCCTCCCGCCAGCAGGAAAGGCTGCAACCAGCGCAGGTCGTAGGACAGGATCTGCACCACAATCGCCGATCCCAGATCGGCGCCGAGCACCCCGGCAAGTGCCAATCCAAAACTGACCATACCCGCAGCGGCAAAACCGGTGAGAAGCAGGGCCACGGCCGCCGAACTTTGGATGACCGCAGCCAGAACCATCCCGGACAGCCCGGCGAGAAACGGATTGGAATGTCCGGTCAGGACTCGTTCGAACATGGCACCGAAACGCCGCTCGATCCCGGTTCGGACAAACCGCACGGCAAAGAGCAGCAGCATGGTCGCCGCAAAGATCTCGATTATGAACCCAGCAATCGCCAATGGATCACCTTTGTAACGGCGCAGGCAAAGCTGCATCCGTCCCCGCCCGCATGGTGTTGGGTTTCAGGATAAGGGGAAGGTTGCGGGTTTGTATCAAAGGAGCGACCATTTTGATCCTGATTGTCACCCGGCGCGCGCACTGTCGCGCCGGGTGGTGTTGTCTTGCGGATTAACCGTACCGGTATGGGCGGCCGGCCTTCTGCATGTCCGCATTGTACTTCTTGAAGATCTCGACGACCTTGGCCTTGGTTTCGGATTCTGCGGCCACTTCATCCCAGAACGTCACGGCTGCGGCTTCGACCTGCGCCCACTCTTCGTCAGGTATCGAAGTCAGCTCCATCTTGGTGCCGTTGACACGCAGTGCAGCTTCGCCGCCCCAGTACCACCACTGGCGATAATAGTGGGACTGGTCGCAGCATACCCGGAACAGGGTTTGCAGGTCTTCGGGCAGTTCGTTCCAACGGTCCATGTTAGCAAAGAACGATCCGGCCCATGCCCCGGAAATGTTGTTGGTCAGGAAGTAGTTGGTCACATCGGCCCAGCCGACGGTGTAGTCTTCGGTGATGCCTGACCACGCGACTCCGTCCAGCTCGCCTGTCTGCACCGCGACTTCGATGTCTTCCCACGGCAAGGTCACCGGAACCACACCGAACTGGGCCAGGAAACGCCCTGCGGTCGGGAAGGTGAAGACGCGCTTACCCTTAAGGTCGGCAAGGCTGTTGATGGGGTCCTTGGTGGCAAAGTGGCAGGGATCCCATGCACCGGCGCTGATGTGTTTGACACCAACCTTGGAGTATTCCGCATCCCAGATCTCGTTCAGCCCGTATTGGTTGAACAGCACCGGCACATCGAGCGAGTAGCGCGAGGCAAATGGGAAGTAACCGCCGAACACTGTGACTTCGGTGGGCGAGGCCATTGAATCATCATCCGACTGCACCGCATCGATCGTGCCGCGCTGCATTGCTCGGAACAGCTCGCCGGTCGGAACCAACTGATCTGCATAGAACAGTTCGATTTGCATCCGGTCGCCTGCAATCTTGTTGAACATTTCGACCGCTGGGTCGATCACATGCGCGGCAAGGGCAGGGCCGGCATAGGTTTGCATCCGCCATTTGATGGTGGACTGTGCCAGTGCCGGCGTCGCCAGCGCGGCCGCCGGTGCGACGGCGGCGCCTTTCAGAAATGAACGTCTGTTTGTCATTTTGTATCCTCCTGTTGGTCTCTTTCGGTTTGGTCTGGTGCCCCGGTGACTCCGGGGTCATTTTGGGTGGTCACTTGTTGTAAACGAGTTCGGGCAGCCACAGCGCGATCTGTGGGAAAACCATGATGATCGTCAGCGCCAGCGTCATCACCAGAACGAAGGGCAGGATCGAGCCGTAGATATCGCGCAGGCTGATCTCGGGCGGCGCCATGGCCCGCATCAGGAACAGGTTGTAGCCGAACGGTGGTGTCATATAGGCGATCTGCGTGGTGATCGTGTAAAGCACGCCATACCAGATCAGGTCGAATCCGAGCGCCTTGACCAGCGGGACATAGAGCGGCGCAACGATGACCAGCATTGCCGTATCATCAAGGAAGGTGCCCATCAGGATAAAGCTCAGCTGCATCAGGATGAGGATCATCCACGGATCGAGGCCCAGCCGGTCGGTGAACAGGTTCTCGATAGCCCGAACAGCGCCGAGCCCGTCGAAAACCGCGCCAAAGGCTAGAGCGGCAAGAATGATCCACATGAACATGCAGGAGATACCGAGGGTCGAGCGCACTGAGGTTTCAAAAACCTCCCGCGTCATCCGGCCCTTCAGAACGGCCGCGACAAAGGCTGTCAATGCCCCGATGGCAGAGCTTTCCACCAGAGAGGTCCAACCATTCACGAAAGGGACCATCATGGCGGCAAAAATCGCGAACGGCAGCAGCCCGGCACGCAGCAGCGCCAGTTTTTCCGGCAGCGGCACGTTCCGTTCTTCAGGGGGAAGGGCTCGGCCAAGGTCAGGGTTAATCCGGCAGCGGATCGCGATGTAGAGAATGAACATCGTGGCCATCATCAGACCCGGGACCACGCCTGCCAGCCAAAGCTGCCCGACTGGTTGCCGGGCGATCATGGCATAGAGCACCAACACGACCGAGGGCGGCACTAGAATACCCAGAGAGGACCCGGCCTGGATCACCCCGGTTACCATTCTCTTGTCATAGCCCCGCTTCAGCAGTTCAGGCAGGGCAATGGTCGCTCCGATGGCCATGCCGGCAACACTCAGCCCGTTCATGGCAGAGATCAGAACCATCAGTCCGATCGTGCCGATGGCCAGGCCACCGTTCAGCCCGCCCATCCAAACATGGAACATCTTGTAGAGGTCATCGGCGATCTTTGATTCCGACAGCACGTAGCCCATGAAGATGAACATCGGTAGGGTCAGCAGCGGATACCATTTCATGAGCTTCATTGCTGCGGCAAAGCCGAGGTCATAGCCTCCCCGGTCGCCCCAGAGCAGCAGCGCGGCGACAACGGCAACGAAACCGATAGCGCCGAACACGCGCTGGCCGGTGAGCAGCATCAGCATCATTGTCGAAAACATCAGAATGGCGATCAATTCATAGGACATCAGACCACCTCCCTCGGGATGTCTTCGCCCCGTATGCGAAGGATGTCCTTGGCCAGCTCCGACAAGGCCTGCAGCAACATCAGAACCAGCCCGGTCAGCATGATCAACTTGATCGGCCAGAGGTAGGGGCGCCATGCGGTCGGGCTGCGTTCCCCGTATTGCAGGGAGTAGCTGAGCGAATCCCAGCCGCCATAAACCAGAACGCAGAGGTAGAAGATCAGGAACAGCACCGTCAGGGCGTCTGTCCATGCCTTCCGACGACTGGACCACTCACCATAAAGCAAATCCATCCGCACATTCGATCCCATCTGGATCGAGTAAGGGCCGCCGAGCATGTAGTAGGCGACCATCGCGAACTGCGCCATTTCCAGCGTCCAGAGTGAGGGCAGAAAGAAGGTCTTGGACACAGACGACCACAACAGAATGGCCATCATGGCAAAGATGCCATACATCACCACCCGACCGATCCAGCGGTTTATCCCGTCAATGAACGAGATATATTTCCGCAATAAATTCATACCTGTATCCCTGTCGTCATGTCTGAACCTCTTGTGGGACCAGTTCACTTATTGTCGCTTGCAGCATGGGTGCGAGCAGCCCCGTCATCCGGGTGATGCCGCCGGGGCTGTCTAGCAGGTCATTGCGGATCTCAATCATCACGTTGGGCAATCCCCTTTTCAGGCCATGCTCCCGCAATGTGTGGGTCACGCCATCGGCGGCGGAATAGGGTTGATTGAGCGCGGTTTTCAGGCCGGAGCCCGAGGCGGCCTTGAGCAGAATGCGCGCCGCACGGTCATCCGCGTCGTGCAGAATGCCAAGCTCCACGTCCCGGCGCCGTCCGTGATAGACAGGCGTAAAACTGTGGATCGTTATCAGTACCGGCGGCGTGGGGCGGGCATCCAATGTAGCGGACAGAAGCCTTTGAAACGGGTTGTAAATTTCCTGCACCCGGCGGTTTCTCTCTTCGGTCGTCAGCTCAGAGTTGCCGGGAACTTCGAAGGCTTCGCTTCGGCTGGGAATTGCACCCTTTGCATCCGGTGGCCGGTTGCAGTCGTAAACCAGCCGGCTGACCCGCGACAGGACAAGCGGAGCATCCAGTGCGCCCATCAGCTCGATCGCAAGGTCTCGGGCTCCAATGTCCCACGCGGCATGGGACAGGGCGGCGGTTGCCGTCAATCCAAGCTCATCAAGGGCAGCAGGTATAAAGCGGCTTGCGTGCTCGCAAACCAGCAGCGCGGGTGCTTTCCCGTTCGTATTCAATGCCCGCGCAGCAGGAGACTCGATCGGATCGAGGAGCGGCATGGAGGAAGCAGACTCGGGGTTCGCAGGCATGTGAAGCATTGGTTACACTTGCCTGCCGCCTGTCAAGAAAATTTCTGTAGACATGATTACAGAAGTCAATAATCTGTAGAGAAAGCTAAATCCGAGGCGCCGACGTGACCCCGACTTCCAAGCTTGTCAAACAGCTGATCCAGGATGAAATGGAGGAACTGACCCGTTCCGAAAGGCAGCTGGCCTCGGTGCTGATGCAAGATTACCCGATGGGCGGGCTACAATCGATTACCAAGCTGGCCGCTGCGGCCGGGGTTTCGACGCCCACAGTCATCCGCATGGCGCGCAAGCTTGGCTTTGACGGTTTTCCCGATCTTCAGGATGCGCTGCGCGAGGAAGTGGCGGCCCAAATCAAAAAGCCGATTTCAAAACGTGACGCTTGGGTTGTGGACGAAAGCGCTGAACACCCGTTGATGCGGTTTGCGCAGGTCGTATGGACAAATATGCGCCACACGCTGGAGCGTATCGATATCGACATGTTCGACGCGGTGGCGCAGGTTCTGGCCGACACCAGCCGCCCTTTATATGTCGTGGGTGGGCGGATCACCCGGTCGAACGCCGACTACCTGTATAATCACATGCAGATCATTCGGCCCAATGTGACGATGCTTGGCAATTCGGCCAATGTCTGGCCGCAATATCTGCTCGACATGGGGCAGGGGGCCGTGCTGGTGATCTTTGATATCCGCCGCTACGAGGCCCATCTGGAAAAGCTTGCCCAGATTGCAAGTGATCGCGGTGTCACTGTCATCCTGTTCACGGACCAATGGGGCTCTCCAATCGCAAGGTGTTCCGATTATACATTCAACGGCTTGGTCGAAGCTCCGTCGAGCTGGGATTCGACCATCGCATTACAGCTGATTGCAGAGGCTCTCATCGCCGAAGTGCAGGAAACCCGTTGGGAGCAAAGCAAGGAACGCATCGAGGAGTTGGAGGCGATGTTTTCTTCAACGCGTCTGTTCCGAAATCAGGGCTGAAACCGGACTGAATGGCTTGTGTCGAGCCCGTCAACACTCCGTCAAAAAGGGCGATTTGGGGCAAATATCGACTCTCGAGCCCATGATGCCAGCCGAAAGCTGCCTAAGCGGCGGAAATCGGGAGAAAAATTCAATAGCAGAGTCGACCTGCCCAAAGTCTTGCGCTATGTTCGCTCTGTCGCCCGGAAACGACATAGCTTACAGGATGAAAATCTATGATTGACTTCAAAACGATCGCTGCCAGCGCGCTCATTGCAACCGTGGCTGCTGCTGGTGCCAGCGCGCAGACTTTCACGGAATACGGCTCCGCCGGTGGCTGGAATGTATTTACCAAAACTGATGATAAGACCTGCGTTATCGAAACCCGCCGCGAAGGCCTGATCGTTCAGATGGGCATTCTGGCCAACCAGGATCTTGGCTACATCGGTGCCTTTACTCAGGAAACCGCCGAGGGTCTGGAGCAAGGGAATGAGTTCATCATCGATATCGATGGCGATCTGTTCACCGCCAAAGAATCCGTGATGGAAGGCAATTCGCAGGGATATTCCGGCGCGTTCATCAAGGCGAACAACCCGGCGTTCATCTCTGACATCGCCAACAAGCAGACCATGAAGGTCATTGATGCAGACCGCGTGTTCACGCTTGACCTGTCCGGCACCAAGGCCGCGATGGACATGGGCCGTGAGTGCATCATGAAAGCCAACTCCAACTAAGTTTGGCAACTTCTACAATTTGGGCCTGATCCTGCCGTTGCAGGGTCAGGCCCTTTTCATTGGAACATCCGCATGTGCATTGCCGCACGTCCAATGTCTGAATTGTGGGAATGGGATTTTTCGCGGGTTCTCATATCTTGGGTGCATCAGCAGATCTGGAGGAACACGATGAGCTGGAGCCCCATTCTCGACCCGGACATACCGATCGGTGACGCCGTCGATTCAATCGAGACTGTGATCGTTCCACGGGCCCGAGATCTCGGCGGTTTCGAAGTGCGGCGGGCCCTGCCGGCGCCAAGGCGTCAGATGGTTGGCCCGTTCATTTTCTTCGATCAGTTCGGCCCGGTGGAATTGCTGACCGGGCAGGGGATTGATGTTCGACCTCACCCCCATATCGGGCTGGCGACAGTGACGTATTTGTATTCTGGCCGTCTGCATCACCGCGACTCGCTCGGTACAGATCAGTGGATCGAACCGGGCGAAGTGAACTGGATGGTTGCCGGCCATGGGATCACCCATTCCGAGCGCACGGACGATGCGACTAGAACGGACCCATTGTCCATGTTCGGGATACAGACTTGGGTGGCCTTGCCGGACGAGCAAGAGGACCGCCCGGCGGCTTTTGAACATGCTGCACGAAAAGATCTGCCTTTTCTCGACGCCGAGGGGAAACAGGTTCGGTTGATCCTCGGAACGGCCTATGGCGAAGCTGCGCCGGTCTCTACAAGCTCCGAGATGTTTTATCTCGACGTACGACTAGACCCGGGCAGTTCCATACCATTACCTGACAACCACGAGGACCGCGGTGCCTATGTACTGGACGGATCGGTCGAGGTTGCGAGGCAGGTCTTCGAACCGGGTCGGATGATGGTGTTTCGGCCGGGGGATCGGATCAGTCTGAAAGCAGGTGATACCGGCGCCCGGCTGATGCTGTTGGGGGGCGAGACAATGGGCGGCCCGCGCCATATCTGGTGGAACTTTGTTGCGTCGTCAAAAGAGAAGATCGAGGCCGCGAAAGAAGCGTGGAGGGCAGGGGATTGGACCCACGGCCGGTTCCGGTTGCCGCCCGGAGATGATCGTGAATTCATTCCGCTGCCTGATCCTTAATCGTCTGAAATAATTTGGTTTTACTTCTGAATGTTACGTGCTCTTCTTCAGCTCAAACCGATCTCTGGAACCAAGGCAGGCGTGTTTCGCCCAGACTCCTGAACCAAAAGAATGTTGCCCTAAACCTGTTGGCTCGGTGACTTTGGCCCGCGTTTGCAGATCCGAATGCAAGACATCCCGCTGAAGCCGTTCCGGCCAAAACATGCCCGCGATCTGCGAGGATTGTTTTGCGGGATCGGTCCCTCTCGTTTGATCTTGGGCCGCGCCGTTTCCTGGCTTGTGAAGGCACCGTGAGAGTAGCAAGGACTACCGCGGCGGCACCCTTGGGCAGCTCTCAATCGGCGGGCTACGAGCGGGTCTGATCTGGTGCATCCGGGATGACTTTGACCTTATCGCAGCGCCTGAGTTTTTTCCGATGAATTCGGCTGTGCCGCAAATACCAACACCTGTGTTCGATCTGCAGGTGACAGGTCAGGTCGACCCTTGGAACACGACTTCGAAAAAACCCGATGCGGAAGTGGAAAAATCTGAAAAGCCTGCTTGACGGGGCCGGGGAGGGGTCATAATACAGCCGAACGTTCAGCATCGCTGATCGGGCAGTGAGCGGTTGTAGCTCAGTTGGTTAGAGTACCGGCCTGTCACGCCGGGGGTCGCGGGTTCGAGTCCCGTCAACCGCGCCACCGCTGCCATCCCCTCGGTTCCGGGGCGCCTTTCGGGGTAGGAGCCAACGCCGAAAGGCAAAAAAAGACCCTGTCGAAAGACAATGCGCGGTTGTAGCTCAGTTGGTTAGAGTACCGGCCTGTCACGCCGGGGGTCGCGGGTTCGAGTCCCGTCAACCGCGCCACTTTTCCCCCAAAACGCCATAAGTTTCCCTTTTGTGAAGCCCTGGACCAGATGCTGGTTTTCTCTGGTCAGGCAAATTGCGTTCTTTGGGGATTCTCAGGAATCTCCGGCTGCGCTATGAAAGGGCAAGAGCAAGAAGGCGAGGCGCAGGACATGCAGACAGTTGCAGCACTGACCATGGTGCGGGATGACGCGTTTTTTCTGAAAGCGTGGCTGCGCCACTACGGAGAGATGTTCGGGCGCGAGAACTGCTATGTGGTCAATCATGGCTACGGTCAGGAAGTGGCGGATCTGGCAGCCGGCTGCAACGTCATCGGAATACCGGGCGATCCTCACAAGAACTTTGACATGAAGCGTTGGCGAATGCTGAACAATTTCGTCATGGGATTGCGCTGCTACTACAACCACGTGATCGTCGGGGACGTTGATGAACTGGTGGTGCTGGACCCCCAGGCCGGGATGAGTCTGCCGGACTGGCTGGACGCTCAGCCGGCGAAACGGGTGCTGACACCGTTGGGTCTTGAAGTCATACACCGGATCGACGTGGAACAGGAGCCGATCACAGACCGAATTCTAGGCCCGCGCCGCCACGTGCGGCCAGCCCCACATTACTCCAAACCGTGTGTCATCTCGACCGGCACCAAGATCGCGCGCGGAGGCCATTTCACCCAATACGAAAAGCTCCATACACCGGATGACCTGTATCTTCTGCATCTCAAGTTCTGTGATTTTCCCGCCTATTCCGAGGCCATGGACCGACGAAACGAAGTAACGGCGGCCACTGGCGTCACGGTAAAAGAGGCCTCGATCGGGCGGCATTGGTTTGCCGAAGCGCGGGGCGAGGACAGAGCCGTATTCGAAGCCTTTGCAGATCTGGAGATGCAGGATGGCTTCGACATGCGTCTGCTGCGCCGGAAAATGCAGAGGACATTCAAGCCGCGTGGTGAGACCGGGTTTTATCAGTTTGACCGCCCGGAATACCGAACCCAGTACCTGTTGCCAGATCGGTTCTCCGGGCTTCTGTAGACGCGCAGATTGTTATGGCCGTCCAGTCTCTCACGCGCCAGACCTAAGGCCTGATTTCAGCCCTTGGTCAATGCATCCAGAATCCGGGCCCAGCTGCGGATACCTTTGTGGAAACTCTCGACGTCATATTTCTCGTTCGGCGAGTGGATTGCATCATCTTCATTGGCGAAGCCGACAAGCATGGATTCCATGCCCAGGATAGATTTGAAGAACCCGGCAATCGGGATCGAACCGCCCATTCCTGTAAATACCGCTTCGCGTCCCCATTCATTAGACAATGCTGTGCGTGCCGAGGAAAACTCGGGGCGGGTAATATCCATGACCGAGGCAGGCGATCCTTCGGAATCATTGTCCCATTCAATGCTAAGATCCGGCCCGAGGCGGGCTTCGACATGTGCCCGGATCCTGTCACGCAACGCATCCGGGTCCATGTGACCCACCAGCCGGCACGTGATCTTGCAATGTGCCTTGGACGGGATCACAGTCTTTGAACCGGCACCATTGTAGCCGCCCCACAGACCGTTGATTTCCAGCGTTGGTCGGGCCCATTGTTGTTCAAGCGTGGAATAGGCCTGTTCGCCATGAGCCTGAGTGTATCCGGCGTTGGACAGGTAATCCTGCTCGTCAAACCCGCAGCCCTGCCACTGACGCAACTGATCCGCGGGGACTTCCGCGACACCTTCGTAGAACCCTTCGACAGCCACCCGACCGGTTTCGGCATCATAGAAACTGTCGATGATCCGGGCCATCTCGCGCAGCGGGTTCAGGCCCGGACCGCCATAGTGACCGGAATGCAGGTCGATACGCGGGCCAGTCAGTGTGAATTCGTCCTTGAGCATGCCGCGCAGCTGAGACGCGATGGAGGGAACGCCCCGGGATACCATCGACGTGTCACAGATCAGCGCGATATCAGCCTTCAGCTCGGTAACGTGATCTTTCATGAAAGGAACCAAAGAGGGCGAGCCTGATTCTTCTTCGCCTTCGAAGAAATAAGTGATGCGGCACGGCAGTGACCCGTTCACCGCCTTCCACGCACGACAGGCTTCCACAAAGGTCATGAGCTGCCCTTTGTCATCAGATGAGCCGCGTCCGCGGATCACTTTGCCATTGGGCGTGTCTTCCAGCCGAGGCTCGAACGGAGGTGTGTTCCACAACTCCAGTGGGTCCACGGGCTGAACGTCATAGTGGCCATAAAACAGCAAATGGGGTACACTGTCTCCCAAGTCCTGCCCTATATGCCCGACGACCATCGGGTGGCCGGGGGTCGGGCGTTTTTCTGCCTCAACGCCAATGGCTTGCAGGTCGCGTACCAACCAGTCGGCGGCCTGGTCGCACGACTCTTTAAAGGCTGGGTCCGTCGAAATCGACTGGATTCGCAAGAGCTCCATAAGTCGGTCCATTGCGACGGGAAGATCAGCATCGATACGGGTGAGGACTGAGGCGAGGGACATGGTGTTCTCCCGGTTGGATCTGGTGGTTTTGGCGCTGAATGTGGGGCACTGACCGGGGACTGTCCAGAGCGCGTTGATCTGGATCAAGGCTGCGACATGAAGCGCAACGGTAATGAGTTGATCGGGAGAGGGGAGAACTGTATCCATTCCTGAACGTGAATACGGCCTTGGCGTGCCTGCTTGGCGACGCATTGCACCGGTTGCCTAAGGCAGCGGGCGCCTGAAGAGGCAGAACTCAAGGAGAAGTCCTTTGGACTACGCCGCAAAGCTAGACGACGCAATTGCACGCCTTCACGACGAAGGCCGGTATCGCACATTTATCGACATCGAGCGTCGCAGCGGACATTTCCCCCACGCTATCTGGACCAAACCGGACGGTTCGGAGCAACCGATCAGCGTGTGGTGCGGAAACGATTACCTCGGGATGGGGCAAAACCCAGTGGTGCTGGAGGCGATCCATGAGGCAACGGATTCCGCTGGTGCCGGTTCCGGCGGGACACGAAATATTTCGGGCACCACCGTGTATCACAAGCGACTTGAGGCCGAGCTGGCGGATTTGCATGGCAAAGAAAGCGCCCTGCTGTTCACTTCGGCCTATATTGCCAACGACGCGACGCTTTCGACCCTGCCCAAGCTGTTTCCCGGCCTGATTATCTATTCGGATGAATTGAATCATGCCTCGATGATCGAAGGTGTGCGCCGCAACGGCGGAGCGAAGCGGATATTCCGGCACAACGATCTGGCACATCTGCGTGAACTTCTCGAGGCGGATGACCCTGCAGCCCCGAAACTCATCGCATTTGAATCGATCTATTCGATGGACGGGGATTTCGGCCCCATCGAGGCAATCTGCGATCTTGCCGACGAATTTGGTGCGCTGACCTATGTGGACGAAGTCCATGCGGTCGGCATGTACGGCCCGCGCGGCGGCGGTGTTGCTGAACGCGACCGGCTGATGCACCGGCTGGATATCATTAACGGCACGCTGGCCAAGGCGTATGGGGTCATGGGGGGCTATATTGCGGCATCCCACAAGATGTGTGACGCGATCCGCTCCTATGCTCCGGGCTTCATTTTCACGACGTCCCTGCCGCCGGCGGTAGCAGCCGGGGCCGCTGCCTCGGTCGCATGGCTCAAGCGGCACCCCGAGCTTCGGGAAAAGCACCAGGAACAGGCCCGGGTCCTCAAGTTGCGCCTCAAGGGTATGGGGCTGCCGATTATTGATCACGGATCGCATATCGTCCCGGTGATTGTGGGTGACCCTGTCCACACCAAGAAGCTGTCGGACATGTTGTTGGAAAATTACGGAATTTACGTGCAGCCGATCAACTTTCCGACTGTTCCGCGCGGCACCGAGCGCCTGAGGTTTACACCATCGCCCGTGCATGGGCCGGAGGAGATGAACAAGCTGATTCGGGCCCTGGACGAACTTTGGTCACATTGTGCGCTGAATCGTGCCGAACTTGCAGGATAAGCTGCGACCTGTGTGCAAACCACTTGTCCTGTGTTACGCTTGAAGTAACAACAAGCGTGTTCGAATCGTAGGGGCGATTTCAGACGCTGGCGTATCGCGCGGCAGGCAAAATGGGGCGGCAGGAATGATAGGGCGCAGATCTCAGCGCAAACCGGAAGAAGTGGAAGTTGTCGAGGGGCCAAAGAGCTTCGACGACTTTGAGCTTCGTCTTGGTGACACGATGCGCGGAGAGCGGGCCACGATGGGCAAATCTCTGCTCGATGTGCAGCGCGAACTGCGGATCAAGGCGAGCTACATCGCCGCAATCGAAAACTCCGACCCAACTGCTTTTGACACGCCCGGTTTCATTGCCGGCTACGTACGGTCCTATGCCCGGTATCTGGGCATGGATCCGGATGAAACATTCGACACCTTCTGCCAGGAAAGTGGGTTCACGGTTGCCCATGGCATGTCCGCCGAAGCTTCGGGCAAGAAACATGACGGGATGGCCCCACTGGCGTCGGACAACCGCGGCGCCGAGGCTTTTGCAATTCCCGGCAGCGGATTTCACCACGACGGCGGCAGTCTGTTCCAGCATATCGAAGCTCGCGCTATCGGATCGACACTTGTGCTGCTGGCGTTGATCGGCGGCATTGGATACGGCGGGTGGTCAGTTCTCAAAGAGGTGCAGCAAGTGCAGTTCGCCCCGGTAGAGCAGGCACCGGTTGTTCTGTCAGATCTTGATCCACTGAGCGGGGCAGCGACGGCTGAGGCCGAAGACGGTGCGACACCCGGGCTGCCCAGTGCCGAGGCGCTGGATCGTCTCTATCGCCCGCAGGCGTTGGATGTTCCGGTTCTGGTATCTCGGGATGCTCCGATTTCCACGCTGGATCCGCGCAATGTCGGCACGTTCCCGGCGCCAGAATTGCCCGAGGTGCAGATTGCATCGGCGCAGATGGCCCTTCCAGAAGCCGTGCCTCAGGTTCTTGAAGAGGCCCCCCAACAGCTCAAGGTGCTGGCCGTGCGCACCGCCTGGATGCGGATCAAGGCCCCGGACGGAACCGTGATCTTTGAGGAAACCCTGCCGGCAGGCAGCACCTATGAGGTGCCAAGCTTTGAAGAGCCGCCGATCCTGAGGGCCGGTGCCAGCGGTGCGGTCTATTTCGAAATCGGTGACAAGCATTATGGGCCGGTTGGCGATCCCGGAACCGTAACCGACAATGTCACGCTTGCCATTGATGCGGTAACCGAATCCTATTCGATTGCCGATCTGACAAGCGACGATGATTTGCGTCGGTATGCCGAGGCGCAGACACAACCCGTTGAGCAAGACCTCACGCCTGCGCCCGAGCAGTAAGTTCACCTTCTGCCCAACAACCCCTGCTAGCAGAGATCCCGACCCGTGCGGGATTGCGACTGCGGCGATACCGGACTATCTAACGCGCAGGATCTCTCAACATCAGCGGAGTCGGCTCATGTCGCTCAACCATGTGCGCCCGTGGCGCAACATCTATCGCCGTAAGTCTCGCCAGATCATGGTTGGAAATGTGCCAATCGGTGGTGACGCCCCGATCGCTGTTCAAACCATGACCAACACGCTGACCACTGACGCCGCCGCGACGATCGCTCAGGTCCAGGCCGCAGCCGAAGCAGGCGCCGATATCGTTCGGGTCTCTGTTCCCGACGAGGCCTCGTCCAAAGCCTTGAAAGAGATCGTGGCGGAAAGCCCGGTTCCGATCATTGCCGACATTCACTTCCACTACAAACGCGGGATCGAGGCTGCCGAAGCCGGCGCGGCTTGTCTGCGCATCAACCCGGGCAACATCGGTGATGAGACGCGGGTGAAAGAGGTCATTCAGGCGGCCCGGGATCACAATTGTTCCATCCGTATCGGTGTCAACGCTGGAAGCCTCGAACGGCATCTGCTTGAAAAATATGGTGAACCCTGTCCCGAGGCGATGGTGGAAAGCGGGTTGGAACATATCCGCATCCTACAGGACAACGACTTTCACGATTTCAAGATATCGGTCAAAGCCTCGGACGTGTTTCTGTCAGCTGCGGCATATCAGGGTATCGCCGAAGCGACTGATGCGCCTATTCATCTGGGCATCACCGAGGCCGGCGGGCTGGTCTCGGGCACCATCAAATCGGCAATCGGTCTTGGTAATCTGCTCTGGATGGGGATTGGCGACACGATCCGTGTCAGCCTGTCGGCAGATCCTGTCGAAGAGGTAAAGGTTGGATACGAGATCCTGAAATCGCTGGGCCTGCGCCATCGCGGGGTCAACATCATCTCGTGCCCATCCTGCGCGCGGCAAGGGTTTGACGTAATCAAGACGGTCGAAGAACTGGAGCTGCGGCTGGCCCATATCCACACACCCATGAGCCTATCGATCATCGGTTGTGTCGTGAACGGGCCGGGTGAGGCATTGATGACTGATGTGGGTTTCACCGGCGGCGGGGCCGGGTCGGGCATGGTTTACCTAGCGGGTAAGCAGAGCCACAAGTTGAGCAACGAGGCAATGATCGACCATATCGTCGAACAAGTGGAAAAGAAGGCGGCAGAGATTGAGGCCGCTACCGACGCTGAAGGTTCCGAAGCGGCGGAGTGACCCCCCGCCGCTTGTTTCGCCTTGGGCATCAACCTTTGTCGCGTTTGTCGTCGACCATGATCAGCATCTGTTCGGCCGGCAGGTAGCCGCGCAGCAATTCGTCATCCAGCACGAATGTCGGTGTGCCGGATATGTTCATCCGCTGCGCCAGCTGCGCTGTGCGGGTCAGATCCTCGGTCACTTCTGCGGATGGCATTGTTTCGAAGATCTTATCGGTTTCGAGCCCCAAGCCTTCGCTGATCCGGCGCAAACTTACTTCGTTCACCTCGCCTGAATATTCCAGCAGAGCGTCATGCACCTGCTTGTAGGCGTCATTGCCAGCCACTTTCAGCGTAGCAACCGCGAACCGCGCCGACAGGACAGAGGCCTCGCCCAGAATCGGGTATTCCTTGATGATGAGGCGGATATTGCCGTCTTCTTTCAGAACCTTGGCCACCTCCGGCACCGCTTTGCGGCAATAGCCGCAGCGATAATCCATAAACTCGACCAGAGTGATGTCGCCGTCGGGGTTGCCGCCGACCCATGAGTATCCATCGTTGAACAACTCGTCAGCATTATGCGCGACCAGCGCATAGTCTGCCTGTGCTTCGGCCTCGGCGCGTTGCTGTTCGAGTATATCGATCGCTTCGATGATCACCTCGGGATTCTCGAGCAGGTAAGACCGGATCTCGGCTCGGAACGCCGAGCGCTCGTCTTCGTTCATGTTGCTCAGGTCCAGAGCCTGTGCCGGTGCGGCAAGCAGAGCCATGGCGGTGAGGGCCGGGGCAGCAAATCGGATCATTTCTTTTTCCTTTTGTTCAGTCTTTCAGCGGCGATAAGCACGTCCTGTGCCCGTTGCCACGCGGCAGAGCCGCGGGGCAGTTGTGCCACCGCTCTTTTTGCGTGCAGTTCAGCGTCAGGAAGCCGTCCCTGCAAAGCATAACGTTCCGCGGTTACCATCGAGGCCATACCGTTTTCTCCCAGATTGGCATAGGCCACAGCCAGATCCCGCATCATGCGCCCGTCACGGAAATCCCGCTGCCGAGCTTTTTCCAGATATTCCAGTGCCTCCCGCGAGCGGCCCGTTGCCAACAGTGCGCGGCCGTAACCCGCAAGGATCAGGGGTTCGCGCGGGGCTAGGTCGACCGCCTTGCGATAGGAGGCCAGCGCCGGGTCCCATTCCCTGTTCTCCATCATGATCTGGCCACGCAATTCGTAGTAATATGGGTCATCAGGTCGGATCTCCAATGCGCCATCTATGGCAGCGCGGGCGCGGGGCAGGTTTCGTTGGCGATGATACGCCACGGCCTCGCGCATCAGACGGATATCCGACGCAGCCTCGCTTGGGGCTCGTCGCATGGTCCATTTCGGAGCGCGGAGAAACGCCGAAAGTTTGCCCCGAACCCGGGCGAACCAGTAATCAGCGTGTGGATTTGGCAATGCGCTGCCGCCGTAGGTCGCAAGAAAGGTCTCGGCTGCGCGAATCCGGTCCCGCGTCAACGGATGAGATTGCATATAGGGATCCTGCTGTCCGACGGTGAGCAACTCCTGTCCGCGAAAGGCATGGTGCAGATCGACCATGCCCTGCAGGTTAATCCCGGCATTGCGCAGAAACCCCGCAGCGGACCGGTCCGCCGAGGATTCCTCCGCACGCGTGTGCTTTAGAAAAGACCGAAAAGCCGAGCTTTGAGTGCCGGCTGCAATACCAACGGCCGCCTCGGAGGCCCCTGCGACGGCTGCGATCAACGCCAGTGCCGCACCCAGATTGGCGACCCCCCGGGCGTGCTGCATGTTACCCATCCGACGGGCGAGGTGCCCATTGGTGATATGCGCCGCTTCGTGGGCGATGACCGCCTGCAGCATGTCGGCCCGGTTGACCTTCATGATCAGGCCGTAGTGCAAAAATATCGTCTGGCTGTCGATCACGAAAGCGTTGAAGCTGTCATCGTTGACGACCAGAACGCGCACCCGTTTCGGGCTGAGGCCGGCGGCGACCAGAACCGGGCCTGCAATCTGTTGCAGCCCGTGTTCGATATCCGGGTCGCGTAGAAGTGTTATCGCTGCCGAGGGCAGGGCGCTGCAAAGATAGAGAAGCACCGCCAGCATGACAGCCGGGATTGACCTCGACCCGGATAAGCGATCAATAACCATGCGCGCACCATGGGAGTATGTCATGAGAAACTCAACCCGATCCGAGGTCGATCCTTTCATTGTGATGGATGTCATGGAGGCGGCCCGAAAAGCCGAAGAAAGCGGCCGTCACATCATTCACATGGAAGTCGGCCAACCAAGCACTGGCGCGCCGAAAGGGGCGGTTGAGGAACTGGCCAAATCCCTGACTTCGGACGCGCTTGGTTATACGGTGGCATTGGGTTTGCCGCCCCTTCGGCAGAGGATCGCCCGGCTATATGGCGAATGGTATGGGGTAGATCTGAACCCTGAACGCGTTTTGATCACTCCGGGATCTTCCGGCGCGTTCCTGCTGGCCTTCACCGCGCTTTTTGACAGCGGCGACAGGGTGGGGATCGGCGCGCCGGGGTATCCTTCCTACCGGCAGATCCTGTATGCGCTGGGCATGATGCCTGTCGATATCTCCAGCGCCCCGGAAAACCGCTACCAGCCGGTTCCGACAGATTTGCAGGGGCTGGATCTGGCCGGGTTGATGGTGGCCTCGCCGGCCAATCCGACGGGAACGATGCTGGATCGTTCGGCCATGGGCGCGTTGATCGAGGCCTGTCACGCGCAGGAAACAGCCTTCATCAGCGACGAGATCTACCACGGGATCGAATACGAGGCCAAGGCGGTAACGGCGCTGGAACTGACCGACGAATGCTACGTGATCAACTCGTTCTCGAAATACTTCTCGATGACCGGCTGGCGGGTCGGGTGGATGGTGGTTCCTGACGATCATGTGCGAACCGTCGAACGAATTGCCCAGAACATGTTTATATGCGCGCCTCATGCCAGTCAGGTTGCTGCTCTGGCTGCGATGGAGTGTGGCGACGAGTTACAAGAAAATCTTGATGTCTACAAAGCCAACCGCGCCCTGATGATGGAGGGTCTGCCCACGGCGGGCTTCGCGAAAATCGCGCCGCCAGACGGAGCGTTCTATGTTTATGCCGACGTGTCGGATCTGACGGATGACAGCAGGGCATTTGCCGCCGAGATTCTGGACAACGCGGGTGTCGCGGTCACGCCGGGATTGGATTTCGATCCAGAGCGGGGGCACCACACCCTGCGCTTTTCATATGCGCGGTCGACTGCCGATATCGAGGAAGGGTTGGCGCGTCTTGCGGATTTCATGGCGAGGCGCGGCTAGGCGCGGCGACTCGGCTAAGTTATGCTGCGTCCGAAATGGCCCGCCGCAAGAGCGGGCAGCGAGGAACATAGGTAAAGAAATGAGCAGGAACCGGGCACGTTTTGCAGCAAGCATGCTGTTGGTTGTCGCCTCATTCATTCTTGGGGTGCCGGCCACGAGTTCGACGGCGCTGGCACAGGGGTTCAGCGGGCTTGCCCGTGTGGATGCCGAAAACAGCCGGGTAACGGAGCAGACTGACGGGATCGAAGTTGAACTGAATTTGAGTCAGGGGGTTCCGTATCGACTGTTCACGCTGGACGGGCCTCCGCGGCTGGTCCTCGACTTTCAGGAAGTTGATTGGACAGGTTTGACCATGGACCAGATGTCCGTGCCCGATGCGGTGTTGCGTGCGCAGTTCGGAGCATATCTGCCGGGCTGGTCTCGGCTGGTGCTGGATCTGAATGGTCCGCTGGCTGTGTCCAAGGCTGGCTTGGACGTCGATCAGGATACCGGCGGGGCGCATCTTGTCGTGCGGTTGGAGCGGGTCCCGGCAGAAGATTTCGCCAAGTTGTCCGGGGCTCCGCGTGATCCGCGTTGGGATCTACCGGAGCCTGCCGATCTGCCAAAGTCGGATCAAAAGGGGCCGGACGCGCCGTTGCGGATCGTGCTCGACCCCGGACACGGTGGCATCGACCCCGGAGCAGAAGTCGGCGACATCATCGAAAAGCACATGATGCTGACATTTGCCCGGGAACTGAGCGATATCCTTTTTCGGACAGGCGGGTTCGAAGTTGTCCTCACTCGGGAGGCTGACCATTTCGTTTCGCTGGAACGTCGGGTTGCGCTGGCTCACCGTGCAGGGGCAGACGTTTTCATCTCGCTTCATGCGGATTCGCTGGCCGAAGGGCTGGCGCATGGGGCCACCGTGCATGTGCTGGCAGAGGAGGCTTCGGACGTTGCCTCGGCCAAGCTGGCCGAGCGCCATGACCGTGGAGACCTCCTGTCTGGCGTGGACCTGAGCCGAACTGACGATCAGGTCACGGATGTCCTTCTGGATCTGGCGCGGCAGGAAACCCAACCACGCACCGGCGCGTTGGCGCAGTCGCTTGTGGATGGGATGGCGCAGACAGGTGGGCCGATGAATCGCAGGCCATTGCGGGCGGCGGCGTTTTCTGTCCTGAAGGCAGCCGATATACCTTCGGTCCTGATCGAAATCGGATTTTTGTCGAGCCCGCGCGACCTTGAGAACCTTCAGAATGCAGATTGGCGCAAGAAAATGGCAGAAGGGATTCGAAACGGGCTTGTCGAATGGCGCAAGGCCGATCTGGAGCGACGCGCGCTGGTGAGGCAATGACCGCTGTGTTGTGAAGGGTTTTGTCGTTCCGTCATTTTGTGATGCTGTTTACAGCTGGTAAGCGCGACGTTAGATGAGAGCAAGTTCGCGGCCGGACGCTGAATTTTGCCGGGGTGTTTTGACCCGGACGATGGCGCACCCTATATAGAACGCATCGCGATACCAACCTAGCAACGGGCAGCACTGTGATCCGCTTCATCCTCTCCTTCTTCGGGGCGATTTTCAGCCTTGTGACACTAGGTGTTTTCATGGTCGCTCTGACCATCGGGGGCGTGTTCTGGATGTATGGCCGCGATTTGCCCAGCCATGAATCACTGGCCCAGTACAAGCCGCCTACGATCAGCCGCATCTATTCCGGCGAAGGTCAGTTGATTGACGAATTTGCCAAGGAACGACGCCTGTTCGCGCCATCCGAAGATATTCCCGATCTGGTGAAACAGGCCTTCATCTCGGCGGAAGATAAGAATTTCTACACCCATCAGGGCTATGACATTCGCGGTATTGCTGCCGCGGGCTTTGAGGCGGTCAAGTCCAAGGGTCAGAATGTGCGCGGCGCGTCTACCATCACCCAGCAGGTGATGAAGAACTTCCTGTTGTCGGGGGACCGGCGGGCCGAGCGTAAGATCAAAGAGATCATTCTGGCCGTCCGCCTTGAGCAGACACTCGACAAAGAACAGATCCTCGAACTCTACATGAACGAGATCTTCCTTGGTCAGAACTCCTATGGGGTGGCCGCAGCGGCGCAGACCTATTTCAACAAAACACTGGCCGAACTGGAGCCGCACGAGGCGGCTTTTCTGGCCTCTCTGCCAAAGGCACCTTCGGACTATCACCCGGTTCGGCGCAAGGAACGGTTGTTGGCACGGCGGAACTTCGTGCTCGAGGAGATGTACGAAAACGGCTACATCGACCTGGCGACGTACGAAACCGAAGTCGCCATGCCACTGCGCTCGGTTCAAAATGGCGATTTCGATAGTTTCCGCACCGCCTTGCCGCCGCGCGACTATTTCACCGACGAGATTCGCCGCCAGCTGAGCGAGGATTTCGGCGAAGGTGAGTTCTTTACCGGCGGGTTTACAGTGCGCGCCTCGATCGATGAGGAAATGCAGGTCGAGGCGGCCCGATCGCTGCGAGAAGCCCTTGAGAAATACGACCGGTCGCGCGGCTTGTGGCGCGGAACCGGGGAAACCGTCCCGGCTGAAACCCTCGGCGATGAAACCGCATGGCGCACGGCGCTATCTGATCTGAGCGTTCCGCGAGACGTGACGCTGGGGGGCAAATGGTATCCGGCAGTGGTTCTGGAAGTTGGTGAGCAGCAGCTCCGTGTCGGCGTCGAAGGCAATGAAGATTCCGGTCTGGTGCAACGGTCCGATATCAAATGGATGAAGGGCTCGTTCCGAGACAACTTCACACCCGGCGATGTGGTTCTTGTGCGCGCGACCGAGGCAGCAGGTGAGTGGTCTTTGCGGCAGGTGCCGGAAGTGCAAGGCGGCTTTGTCGCCATGGACGTGAATTCCGGTCGTGTTCTGGCAATGCAGGGCGGATTCTCATATCAGGATTCGGTATTCAACCGCGCAACGCAGGCTCAGCGACAGCCGGGATCGTCTTTCAAACCTTTCGTATACGCGGCCGCGCTGGACAGTGGATACAGCCCGGCCACCATTGTTGTTGATGCGCCGATCGAAGTGAACACCCCGCAGGGGCTCTGGCGTCCCAAGAACGCCTCCAACAAGTTTTATGGACCGACCCCGCTGCGCACCGGGATCGAGCGATCGCGGAACCTTATGACCATTCGATTGGCGCAGGAAGTCTCGATGCCAGTCGTGGCAGGCTATGCTGAGCGGTTCGGTGTTTACGACCACATGGGGCCGTATCTCGCCAACGCGCTGGGCTCTGAGGAAACCACCCTTTACAAGATGGTCTCGGCCTATGCGATGTTCGCCAATGGCGGGGAACGGGTTGAGCCGACGCTGGTCGACCGGATTCAGGACCGCTATGGCGCGACCATCTATCGTCACGACGAACGGGACTGCGTGGACTGCAACTCGGCGTCGATTCCCCCTGACGCTGCGCCGGAAATCGTTACCAATCGCGAACAGGTGATGGACGCGATCACCGCCTATCAGTTGGCTTCCATGATGAAAGGCGTTGTGGATCGCGGCACCGCCAGCCGAACTGTGAATCTGCCTGTGCCGACTGCCGGGAAAACTGGCACTACCAACGAGGCCAAAGATGTCTGGTTCATCGGCTTCACTTCGAACATCGTTGCCGGGTGCTACATCGGTTATGACCGACCGCGCCCGTTGGGCCGGGGGGCCTCGGGCGGCGGTATGTGCGGGCCGGTTTTCCAATCCTTCATGGAGAAGGCCACCGCCAAATACGGTGGTGGTCCGTTCGAAGTCCCACCGGGTGGCCACTTTATCAAGATCGATCGCTTTACCGGCGCGCGACTGCCCGATGAAGCCAGCGGGGAATATGTCGTTGCCGAATACTTCCGTGACGGGGCCGAACCGATTTTTGGCCTGACTTATGATGGCGGTTTTGCCGTCGGGTCCGATCTACCGCTCTTCGAAGAGGTGCAGCAATCGGGTCAGCAGGTGACCACGTCCACGGGAGAGACAACCACTGTCGGCCCCAAGGCGACCTTTGGGACGGTCAGCTCCGGCGGGCTCTACTGAGCCGCTTCGTCCAGCAGCAGCGAAAGAAGGTCTGATTCGGTGTCCCGACCCAATTGGCCACTGGCACGCACGGCGATGGAGTGCGCGCATTTGACGGCGCCCCATTGCGCCAGTCTTTGCCGGGAAACCTGAAGCGCATGTGCAAATCGGCTGGTGCAGGCCCGGACGCGGCCTAAATTTCTAACGGTTTGGGCTGCCCCTTTCGGGCTGCGTAGCGCGTTCGCCAATTCGAATGCGACATCCCCACAATATCCTTTGGCATCAATAATTTGCAGTCCATTGTTAGTGCAGATTATGTTGTCGTGATGGAGATCCCCATGCAGCGGGACCGGTTCGGGTTGCGTCGCCAAAAGTTGTTTCGCCAGCGTTTGCGCTTGGCTGAGATTGCGCCACAGGTCGGGCGGGCAATCGGTGCCTGGAGTACACGTGAAGAGGATGTCCAGCGCCCTGTCCAAAGGCATCAATTCGCGCACGGTCAGAACGGGCTGCGCATGCAAACGGGCTGCGGATCGGGCCAGCAGCTGCATCGCCTCGACATCCCGGCCGGCCCGGCTGAGATCGCCAAGGGAAGGGCCTTCCAGAAAGGCCATCAACACCGCATCCGGGGTCACGGCCATCACTTTGACGGCGCCACGGTCTGAATGTGCGCGCAGATATGCGGCTCCGGCCGCTTCATTGCCCTTACCGCTTGAGCCATAGAGCTTCAGAACCGCCGTCTGCCCATTCCTGGTCCGCACCGTCCAAAGGCGGGCAATACCGGTTCGGGTCAGGGCCACCGGGTCGGTGACTCCAAGCCGTGTCAGGATATGATCGGGTGGCAGCATTAACCGGTGCCTCGTCTTGTGATGCGCTTCTCGTCTTGGTATCAGGCAGGTCTGACTGATCAAGCCGGGACGGACCCATGCGCGCCGAAACACAGAACATCGTGACCGAGATCGAAAAATCGCTGGAGCTGCTGGCTCAGCGTATGGATCGGGAAACCGCGCCTCATCGGCTGGAGGAATTCAATGCCCGGGTCGAGGACCCGAACTTGTGGGACGACCCGGAGGCGGCACAAAAACTGATGCGTGACAGGCAGTTGCTGGTTGATGCCATGGCTACGTATGACGCGATCAGCACGGATCTCAACGACAATGTCGAACTGATCGAACTCGGCGAAATGGAGGAGGACGAAGAAGTTGTCCGGGATGCCGAAGACTCGCTGAAGGTCCTAAAGGACAAAGCCGCCAAGAAAGAGCTTGAGGCGCTTCTGGATGGCGAAGCCGACGGCAACGACACTTTCCTCGAAATCAATGCTGGCGCCGGGGGAACTGAAAGCTGTGACTGGGCGTCGATGCTGGCGCGGATGTATGTGCGTTGGGCCGAAAAGAAGGGCTATAAGGTTGAGCTGCAGTCGGAATCCGCCGGTGACGAAGCCGGTATCAAGTCCGCAGCCTACAAAATCTCCGGCCATAACGCCTATGGGTGGCTGAAATCGGAAAGCGGGGTGCACAGATTGGTGCGGATCTCGCCGTATGACTCGGCGGCCAAGCGGCATACCTCATTCTCGTCAGTCTGGGTCTATCCGGTGGTTGATGACAACATCGAGATCGAAGTGAACCCGGCCGAAATCCGTATCGACACGTACCGGTCGTCCGGGGCAGGTGGCCAGCACGTCAATACCACGGATTCGGCGGTGCGGATCACGCACATGCCTACCGGCATCGTCGTGACCAGTTCGGAAAAGTCGCAGCATCAAAACCGCGACATTGCCATGAAAGCACTGAAGTCGCGCCTGTATCAGATGGAACTGGACAAGCGGAATGCCGAGATCAACGCGGCACATGAGGCCAAGGGCGATGCCGGCTGGGGCAACCAGATCCGCTCTTACGTTCTGCAGCCCTATCAAATGGTTAAGGATTTGCGCACCAACCACGAGACGTCTGACACCAAGGGCGTGCTGGATGGTGATCTCGATGGCTTCATGGCGGCGACGCTCGCATTAAACGTTGCCGGAAAGAGCCGCTCGGAGGCGCAAGGGGACTAACGCCCAGCAAGATCTGCAATTCGAATAATCAAATTAGATCATTAAGTTGCTGCGCGCCTAACCAATAATTCAGGTCTCCACCGTCGAGTGCCAAATTCTGCCGTTCATCCAGATACATGTCGGCGATTTCCTGTTGCGTCGTATTGAACAATGTTGTGCCGATCTGAGTGTCATCCAGCGGAATTTCTCCGGTCAAAGGGTGGGCAGTGGGCCTGTCGATGACAATGTGTTCGATTGGGTCAACGGAAATCTCGAAACTCTCGACCGATCTGTCCCGGAACGTGATGAGCGGACCGCCTGAGAGCGTCGGTGATGTCAAAAAATCCATCAGCCCATCCGGATTGTAGTAGGGATCATCAGGATCGAGATAGTCAAAGCTATTCAGTGCATTAAGGACCTTTACCTTGCTTCCGTCATTTGATGTCAAAAGCAAATCGCGATCCGATATGTCCGCGCTCAACTTGCCACGATGCTCTGTGTGGAACACCAGAACGTCGCTGTTGGTCAGGCTGAAATCGACCACCAGGTTTTCCCCAAAGTGAGTGACGTCGACACCGTCCTGCACATGGCCGAATACAAAATCATCGCCGCCGGATCCGCCCCGCAACACGTTTTGCCCGGCGTCCGCGAACAGGAGGTCACTTCCGGAGCCGCCATCCAGATAGTCATCGCCTTTGCCGCCGACCAATACGTCTCGGCCACCTCCGCCAAACAGGCCGCCAAACTGCTGATAGTTATCGGAAAAATGATCGGGCGGCCATGCCGGATCGCCTATGCCGGCCAGCGTTCCCCGTGCCCAGGTGCCGGCAATCATGTCGAAACCGACAAGGCCGTCATTTCCGTTCCCACCAATCAAAATATCCCTGCCGTAACCGCCGCGAAGCTCGTCCACCCCGATGTTCCCTTTCAGCGTATCATGGCCGTCACCTCCGAGGATCAGATCGGACCCAATGCCGCCGCTGATCAGGTCCGTGCCAGAGCCGCCGTCAAGGATGTCAGATCCGATGCCACCAAGGATCACATCGGAGCCTGCGTCCCCCTTTATCCAATCCATGCCGCGTCCGCCGCGGATTTGATCGTTGTCTGCACCGCCGGAAATCGTGTCATTGCCGATCCCACCGTGGATCTGATCTTGCCCGGCGTCGCCGTTCAATCGGTCGTGTCCAAAAGAGCCAAAGATCTGATCGCTGCCCATTCCTCCAAACACGAGATCGTCGCCACGACCGGCGCCGATGCGATCGGCACCGTTTCCATCGTGATCCGAATTGTCCCCCCAGATCGTGTCGGCACCCTTTCCACCAAGGAGAACATCGTCATTGTCATTGCCGGCAAGCCAATCATCGCCTGCATTCCCGATCAGAGTGTCTTCGCGGCCGCCACCCAAAATCCGGTCCTGACCGTCCCCACCGTGTAGCCGATCGGCCCCACGTTCGCCGAAAATGAAGTCGTCCCCAATGCCACCAAAGATGAGGTCTGCGTCATTGCCGCCTCGGACCATGTCGTTGCCGGAGTTGCCGCGGATCGTATCGGCCCCTGTTCCGCCGTGGAGCGTGTCGTCTCCGGAGTTTCCGAAAATCAGGTCAAAATCGTCTCCGCCGGTGATGAAATCGGCTCCGGCACCGCCAGACAGGGTATCTTGGCCCTCTCGACCGATGAGCACGTCATTATCCGTCTGCCCGAAAAGGAAGTCGTGCCCCTCGCCGCCGTCCAACGTGTCTCTGCCGCTGCCCCCAAATACAAAATCATCAGCATACAACCCGCTCAGGTAGTCGTGGCCGTCGTTACCGAACAAAAAGTCAGAGCCATCTTCACCGTAAAGGAGGTCTGAACCGGCCCCGCCTGCCAGAATATCGTTCCCGCCACCCGCGAACAGACTGTCATTCCCATCGCCGCCAATCAGCGCATCCTGCCCGTCGCCGCCATCGAGCCCGTCATCGCCGCCGCGACCGCGCAGAAGGTCGTTGCCGCCACCGCCGAGCATGGCATCCTGGTCTTCGGTTCCATAAAGGTGATCGTTGCCCTCAAGAGCCTTTGCACGATTGGTGCCGGTTCCGGGAAGGAAGATATTATCATTGGCGGGCGTGCCGATGGTAATCGGGCCCGGGACAACGGCATAGACTATCTGGATTCCGATCCCCATGGAGAACTCGCCAGCAACCTGCGGATCCGTCGCCCCCGTCGAACCCTAATCAACCGGCCACATCACGTGACAGGCCTGTGGATAAATCTAGCAGACGTGCCGTGATTCCGCCGTAAATGGCCGAATTTTGGTCAAAATTCCTAAAATTCAGCGCATAACTGGAAACAACTTCCATACATATGGATGTGTTGTTTCCTCCGGGGAAATTGAAAGAGAGCCGCCAGCGAGCGGAGTTTGTTCCGCCGCAGAAAAACTGTGACGAGCTTAGCTAAAAGATACATTCATTGCCCGGCTTTATGTGAGAGCAATCGGCGGCTAGGTTGACGTAAAGCTACACTGGGAAGGGCACTACATTGATACGGTCATCCGCACACGAATTGACAAAGTCCCTGTCCCAGAGGCAAGTCTCCGCAGTTGACCTCATGCAGCAGACCTTGGAACAGATCGCTGAGGTGAACCCGGGCGTCAACGCCATTGTAGCACTGCGGGATGTTGCCGACCTGATGGCCGAAGCTCAAGCTGCGGACCAAGGGCCTGTGCGCGGTCCGCTTCATGGATTACCCATTGCGGTCAAGGATTTGGTCAATGTGGCCGGGATCCCATCAACACAAGGTTCGCCGGCCCTTAAGGACGCAGTGCCGACATCTGATGACCTGATTGCCGCACGAATGCGGGCGGCAGGAGCGATCTTGATCGGCAAGACCAACGTGCCTGAGCATGGCTTGGGATCCCATACGTTCAATCCGGTCTATGGGGCCACCAGCAACCCATATGACCGCAACCTGACATGCGGCGGATCTTCCGGCGGTGCCGCAGTTGCTCTGGCGACGGGCATGGTGGCGCTGGCCGACGGCTCGGATATGATGGGCAGCCTGCGCAACCCGGCCGGCTGGAACAACGTCTACGGGTTCCGGCCCAGTTGGGGGCTTGTGCCATCCGAGCCGCAGGGAGAAATGTTCCTGCACCAATTGTCGACACTCGGCCCGATGGCGCGCAGCCCACAGGATATTTCCTTGTTCCTCGATGTGATATCCGGGCCGGATCACCGGTCACCGTTTGGACAGGCAACCGCTCCGACATTTCCAATAAAAGATCGTTCTATCAGAGGTTTGAAGATCGGCTGGTTGGGTGATTGGCAGCGCTGTTTCCCGATGGAGGGTGGAATTCTGGAGCTTTCACAGGAGGCTCTGTCCGTGTTCGAAAGCCTCGGGGCAAGTGTGGAGCATATCGCTGCCCCGTTCGAAGCGGATCTGATCTGGGACAGTTGGATTACGCTGCGATCATGGAGTATCGCCGGAAGCCTCGCCCCGATGATGGAACGGGGAGAGCCGCTCAAAGACAGTGCGATATGGGAAATCGAGCGGGGCCTGTCGATGAGTGCGATGGAGGTGCACCGTGCCAGCGAGATCCGGTCAGACTGGTTCCGTCGGGCGGCGCAGCTTTTCGAAACCTACGACGCATTGGTTCTGCCAACTGCGCAGGTTTGGCCGTTTGACGTCAATCTTCCCTGGCCGACCGAGATCGCGGGGCAGGGGATGGATACCTATCATCGCTGGATGCAGGTCGTCACTCCGGTGAGTTTGATCGGACTGCCGTGCCTGGCTGTTCCGGCAGGGTTTGGGGCGATAAACGGGTTGCCGGGGGGCGTGCAGATATTTGGCCCTCGCGGCAGCGATGCGGCCATTCTGGCCCTTGGAAAAGCGTATCATGCCGCGACAGAATGGCCGCAAAAGAGGCCGCCAGTTTAGAACGACTGCCGAAACGGGAGGAACAAGAGACTTATGGAAAAGGAATTTGGGGTGCCGGAGCTGAAGCCCGCCACCTTTGCAATGCTGAGAGAGGCGCTTGGTCGCGGGTGCCGCGATTTTCGCAAAGCACCGCTGTTCGGAATGCTTTTTGCGGGGTTTTACGTGTTGGGCGGCTGGGCGATGGCGTGGCTGACCGCAGAGACAGGAACAACCTTCTGGCTCGTATTGGCCGCAATCGGCTTTCCCCTCATCGGTCCGTTTGCTGCGGTCGGGCTCTACGAAGTATCTCACCGTTTGGAGCTTGGAGAACCTCTTGATTACAAATCCATTTTCGGCGTCGTTCTAATGCAGAGCCGGAGGCAGTTGCCGTCTATCTGTGCGATCATCATTGTGGTGTTTCTGTTTTGGTTCTTTATCGGGCACATGATCTTTGCCTTGTTCCTTGGCCTGTCGACAATGACCAACATTTCAACCTCGTTTGAGGTATTCCTGACGCTAAATGGAATCCTCATGTTGTTGGTTGGCAGCATCGCGGGGGCGCTGTTTGCGCTGCTTCTTTACATGATCACGGTGCTGTCTCTGCCGCTGCTACTGGACCGCGAGGTGGATTTTGTCACGGCAATGATCACTTCATTTCAGTACGTTATGAACAACCCGATCCCTATGCTTGGCTGGGCCTTTATGGTCGCTGTGTTGACTTTTCTGGCGCTGCTGCCGTTTTTTCTCGGTCTTTTTGTCGTCCTGCCGTTGCTTGGGCATGCGACGTGGCACCTTTACAGGCTTGCCTCGGGTACTGGCACCGCCGGGTAGGGCAGAACCTGCGGGCCGGATCACCGGAAAGGCTGATCCGGCTGCAACAGCTTGCGGTGATAAGCGGGAAGTTCCTCTTCGGTGCAGAACCCGGACCGACGGGCAGCGGGCAAGACTTTGGACGGATCGCGTCCAAGATGCTCATAGACCAACCGGGCGGCCCGGTTGCCACTGTTATACTCCGGCAGCGAGCGCGTGACATAGCCCGCCCAGAAATTGTTCTCGAAGGATTCTGCACGAGACAGGTAGTTGAACGAGCAAGTCATTGAATTTCTGCGCGAAACAACAAAGGCGATCCCATTTTCCTGGCGCGTGACATATCCGCGGAATTCCCGCGTATTTGCGTCCAGCGGCATGTTGAGCTGGCTCAACGCTTCCCGCGCCTCGTAACCGCGTAAATATGTAAAGTTATCTTCCCGAAAAATGTAGATGAGGCCCATCAGGAAACGGCTTTCATCGACAAAGCTGCGGCGGGAGAACTGGTAGAAGCCCGAGGGGAAACTCGCCTCAGAAACTTCGGTCAGTCCGGTCCCAAGAAACTCAGCGAGGAATGGGCCGTTGAGGACCTGCCCGTCCAGATTCAAGGAAGATACCGGTTCCAGAATTATGCGGGCGTCGACTTTGAAGAAGCTGCAGATCCGGTCAAGCACATCAGGGCGCGGAAAGCTCTCTCCGGACAGGTAACGGTTGAACTGTGTGCGGTTGATGCCCAACTGTCGCGACAGATCAGAAATCGAAGGGTAGGGTTTCGACAGGATGCGCAGGTTTTCACCAAACATGCTGCGCAATTCATCGGGTGATCTTGCCGCTCTGGCCATGTTCATTTCCCGGTTTTCGGATCCGCTTGGCCATGAACCCAAGCGGATGGACGTGAGTGGTGGCTGCCGAAATGACGCCGGAAACTAAGTGTGATACCAGAGAGCATCAAGTATGACGCTATGGAGTGACTGTACGCTAAGGCGCTACGCAAAAAATGCAAGCCATCTGTGCAAGTTTTGAGATCGGATGACGGGTATTGAACTAGTCGCTCCTGTGGTTGGCAGATTTGCCGTCCCATAGATGCTGGAGGTAGTGACCGGCGCAGAAAAAGACCCGGCCCAAATTCGGGCCGGGCGATCTTCAGGTTTGCGAACTGTGAGTCGTCGGTTGGGTAGCGCGCTGGTCAGTCGCCGCGAAGCAGGGCCGCAACGCCTGTCCGGGCTATTTCGGCAAGGCCAAGCGGACGCATGAGGTCGGCAAAGGCATCAATCTTGTCTGGGGCCCCGGTTATCTCGAAAATGAAAGAATTCAGGGTGGAGTCGACAACATTGGCGCGAAAAATGTCGGCTAAACGCAAGGCTTCAACGCGCTTGTCACCGCTGGAAACCACCTTGAGCATGGCCAGTTCCCGCTCGACCGAGGATCCTTCGACCGTCAGATCGTGGACATCGTGGACGGTAACGATACGGCCAAGCTGAGCCTTGATCTGTTCGATGACCTGTGGGGTTCCGGTTGTCACAATAGTGATACGTGACAGGTGCCCGGTATGGTCCACTTCGGCCACCGTAAGGCTTTCGATGTTGTAACCACGGCCCGAGAACAGGCCGATGACCCGGGCCAGCACGCCCGGTTCATTTTCAACCAGGACTGCCAGTGTGTGACGCTCTTGGACGTCAGAGAATGTCGGGCGCAGGTTGTAGGCCGAGTGACGGGTCGAGCCTTTCTTGATGCTTAGGGCGGACATTTTTTCCCTTTCTTTCATCTCATGAGGCCAGGGCGTCGGTTCCGCCCCGGAAGATCAGTTTGAACCGGTTAAACCAGAACCGCGCCGCCGGACTGGATGACGCCCTGCGTCTCGGCTTCACCAAGCAGCATCTCGTTGTGCGCCTTGCCTGATGGGATCATCGGGAAGCAGTTTTCGTGCTTTTCGACCAGACAATCGAAGATGACCGGGCCGTCATACTCGATCATCTCCATGATCGCGTCATCCAGATCAGCGGGATCGGATACAAGAATTCCCTTGGCGCCAAAGGCTTCGGCCAGCTTGACGAAATCGGGCAGGGCCTCGGACCAGCTGTGGGAATATCGTTCGCCATGCAGCAACTCCTGCCACTGGCGCACCATACCAAGCCGTTCATTGTTGAGGATGAACTGCTTTACGGGCAGACGATACTGCGCCGCTGTTCCCATTTCCTGCATGTTCATCAACCACGACGCTTCGCCGGCAACATTGATTACCAATGCGTCCGGATGTGCCATCTGAACGCCGATCGAAGCCGGGAAGCCATAGCCCATCGTGCCCAACCCACCCGAAGTCATCCATCGGTTCGGATCTTCAAAGTTAAGATACTGCGCGGCCCACATCTGGTGCTGCCCCACTTCGGTACAGACATACCTGTCGTGGCCCTTGGTCAGTTCCTCAAGACGCTGCAACGCATATTGCGGCTTGATGGTCTTCTCGCTGTTGGTGAAGGCGAGGCAATTGACGTTGCGCCATTCATCGATTTTGGCGTGCCATGCCTGAACATTGGCTGCATCGGTTTTGCGCCCACGGGATTTCCAGACTTTCAGAATATCTTCCAGAACATGGGCGACATCGCCGACAATCGGGATATCGGTCTTGATCACCTTGTTGATCGAAGAGGGGTCAATATCGATATGCGCCTTGATCGAGTTCGGGCTGAACGCGTCGACCCGGCCGGTGATCCGGTCATCAAAACGGGCGCCGACGTTGATCATAAGATCGCAGTCGTGCATCGCCATGTTGGCCTCAAAAAGGCCGTGCATCCCCAGCATTCCGAGCCAATTCTTTCCAGAGGCCGGATAGGCACCCAGCCCCATCAGGGTTGAGGTGATGGGAAACCCGGTTGCCTCGACCAGTTCCCGCAGCAGCTGGCTGGCGGCGTCGCCAGAATTGATCACACCGCCGCCAGTGTAAAACACTGGTTTCTTAGCGGTTTCCATCGCAGCGACCAGTTCCGTGATCTCTTCCATGTCGCCCTTGACCATCGGCTGATAATGCGAAGTCGAGGGCTTTGGCGGGGCATAGTCGCCGGTCGCGAACTGCACGTCTTTTGGAATGTCGACCAGAACCGGGCCAGGGCGGCCGGCCGTTGCCACATGGAAGGCTTCGTGGATCGTGTCCGCCAACTTGTCGGTGTCCTTCACCAACCAGTTATGCTTGGTGCAGGGCCGGGTTATGCCAACGGTATCGGCCTCTTGAAACGCATCCGAGCCGATCATGAAGGTCGGAACCTGACCGGTCAGAACGATGATCGGAATGGAATCCATCAGGGCATCAGTCAGACCAGTCACGGCGTTAGTGGCGCCGGGGCCCGAGGTCACCAGTGCCACGCCCGGCTTACCGGTTGAACGGGCATATCCCTCGGCGGCATGGACGGCGCCCTGTTCGTGACGCACCAGAACATGGCGGATATCGTTTTGCAGAAAGATCTCATCATAAATCGGTAGCACAGCGCCACCTGGATAGCCAAATACCGTGTCCACACCCTGATCCTTGAGGGCCTGAACCACCATCTTTGCGCCAGTCATTTCACGTGTCATCTGCTTAGCTCCATTGGCGACATCGTCTTCTGCGTCTCTTCTATTCATCAGCATAAAAAAAGCCCCCGAAACTTCGGAGGCGCATGGGGTCGAAAATGGTTTACCGTTACCGGCCCATGCGCGTGGTTCCTACGATTACGACTAGAGTGGTCATTACCACCGGCTCCTTTAGTGCTTCCGCGCGACATTATGTGGGGCAGAACAGGGCGTCAACAGGCAATCGGGAGAAATTTCTGACCCTGAGGCGCCAAAATGGGTCATTTTCTTGCGTCAAGCATGGGGTGCGACGAAATATCCGCGAATCCGAATGCGGTCTCGAGCCTGATGGGCGGAGTGTATGCTGTCGAAACGTTGCTGCCTGCTTCCTCGACGTGGAGAAAGGTCCAATTTGGGGGTATTGCGGCCAAATCCGTGTTCGATCTCGGTGGGAATGCGTTTGCGATTGTGGTGTATCCAAAGGGCAGTTCGCCAGTTGACGGGCATCCTGTGGACGACGGCAGAACACCACGACTGACATCGGCATCAGTCAAGGATACGATCGCGGCGGGCTCAGAGCCCCACACCGGTTCCCTGCAGAACGCCGTGTTCCATCGCATAACGGGTCAGGCCCGCAGTCGATGAAATACCCAGCTTTCGCTTGATGTTCTTGCGGTGGGTTTCGACAGTTCTAACTGATATATCAAGAGCTTGAGCAACTTCCTTATTGCTCTTTCCCTGGGCCAGCTGCAATAGGATCGTCTGCTCGCGCCCGGTCAATGCCTCACGCATTTCGCCGTCCTTGGGCTTGAGCGATCCCTTGGCGCCGGTGCAAAGGTAACGTGCGCCTTTCATTACGGTATCTATTGCTGTCTTGATCTCGTCGGTGGGCACGTCCTTGAGCACGTAACCCATCGCCCCGTGACCCAGAGCGGTCGAGATGTATTCGGGACTGTCATGCATGGAGAGGATCAGGATTCTGGTATCAGGCGCGCGTTCCAGCAGGATCTCGGTGGCGCTGAGCCCGCCCAGCCCGGGCATGTTCAGATCCATCAGGATCACGTCGGGTTTCAACTCTCCGGCCCGATCGACTGCGTCCTGGCCGTTGCCCAGAGTGCCGACAACCTCGACGTCGTCATAGCTTTCAAGGATCGACTGGATGCCCTCGGCCACCATTGGATGATCATCCACGATCAGAACACGGATCTGTCTGTCGGTTTGCTCAGTCATGTCGCGGCCTCCCGTTTCGGTACCGCCTCCTCCTCGGGCGGCAACAGATGGCTGAGTGGTATCCGTGCTTCGATCACGGTTCCGCTTTGTGCGCTGCGTGATGACAGAATCCGCAGGTCTCCGTCAAGCTGCTCGATACGTTCCTGCATGTTGCGAAGGCCAAGGCCGGACCCTCCGGCCCCGTGAGAGCGGGGCAGGCCACGCCCATTGTCGGAAATCCGCATGGTGGCTCCGCGCTTGTGCCCGCGCAGATCGATTGTAACCCGTGTTGCTTCGGAATGTCGTTCGATATTCGTCAGCGCCTCCTGCGCGATCCGATACAGCGCGATCTTGGCATCTTGGTCGAGCCGGTTGCGAAACACCACGGTGGCAAATTCAGTTTCGATACCGGTGCGTTCCCTGAAATCATCGGTCAAAGCCTTGAGAGCGGGCCCCAGACCCAGATCATCAAGCACGCCCGGTCTCAGGTCGCGGCTGATCCGGCGCACTTCGGTGATTGCGGAGGCGAGGTTCTCGATCCCTTTGTCGAGCGGTGCTTCGGCCCCCGAATTGTCGCCGCGGGACAGCCGCCGGCGAGCATTGTCGAGTGCAAATCGTACACCGACGAGAATCTGGCTGATCCCGTCATGCAATTCACGCGCAACGCGGCCGCGTTCTTCTTCCTGGGCGTCGAATACGCGCTGGGTCAGTTCCTTTAGTTTCACATCGGCAAGGCGTCTTTCGCGGATATTGATGAGCATTCCCGAGATGAACACCACCAGAAGCGCAGCCAGTGTAATGGCCCCGATATAGATGAAAGTGCGTCGCACGCGTGCTTCGACCTCGGCCCGTGCCGCGGCGACAGACCCCAGCACGTCATCGATAAAGACACCTGTTCCAACCGCCCAACGCCAGCTGGGGAACGAGGTGACGTAGGTGATCATGCGAGCCTCTTCTCCGGTTAATGGCTTGGGCCAGAGATGTTCGACATAGCCCGCGCCCGATCGCGCGGTCCTCAGAAACTCGGCCACCACCGGTGTTCCTTCACTGTCTTCATAGGCAAGCCACTGACCATTGATCATTTCGGTTTGACGCGGGCTGACAAGGTTGGTGCCCTCGTAATCATAGACAAAGAAGAACCCTTCCTCGCCGTAGATCATGGCTGACAGGATCTGCATTACCTGCTGTTTTGCCTCTTCGTCGTCGGGGGCGGCCGACCCATAGACAAAGTAGAAGCCGTTGCGCGCTTGGGTAACATAGTTGCGCAACTCGGCTTTCTTTGCTTCGATCAGCTGGTTTTCCAACTGCGCGATCTCGCGTTCGGCCAGAGTTCGCGATTGGTGCGCCACCAGAACCGCGATCGCCGCAACGGCCGCCATCAAAGGCAGCGTTGCCAGAAGCGACAGCTTCTGCGCGTAGTTGGGCCGAAATATCGAGCGGAACCAGTGCATCCCCGAATCGATAGGCAAGAATCGCAAAAAAGGCAAAGTTCTGATGCATTTTTTAGCAGGGGAGTGGCGTCACCCAAATGCGGGATGGCCCAGATTGGAAACGCCTGATTACTCCAATTTCTGCCCGAAATGACGATTTCTACGCAGTAGTAGGTATTCCCTTATGTAACCGCATCGCTAGGCTTGCCGTCACCGAAACGATCCGCCCGGAGCACTTGCCCGGGCATCTAAACCACGTGGGAGGAATATAATATGGATCGTCGCTCATTTCTGAAGGCCTCGACCGCAGGCGGTGCAGCCGCTGCCGCAACCGCTCTGGCGGCACCGGCTTATGCGCAGGGCAAACGGACCCTGACCATGGTCACATCGTGGCCGCGCGGCTTTGCAGTTCTGGATGATGCTGCCAGCTATCTGGAGCAGATGGTCGGCGCGATGTCCGATGGCCAGCTCACCATCGAAAAGAAAGCTCCGGGCGAACTCGTGGGCGCTCTGGAAGTCTTTGACGCCGTGTCGTCGGGCCAGGCGGACATGTATCACTCGGCTGATTACTACTATATCGGTCAGCATCCGGGTTATGCCTATTTCACCGCTGTGCCCTTTGGCGGCACCGCTCAGGAACTAACCAACTGGTACTATCACGGCGGCGGCGAAGAGCTGCACGACGAGCTGGGCACCATCTTCAACCTCAAGGGCCTTCTGGCTGGTAACTCCGGCTCGCAATCTGGTGGCTGGTTCCGCAACGAGATCAACTCGGCTGCAGACTTCAACGGCCTCAAGTTCCGTATGCCCGGTTTGGGCGGCAAGGTTCTCGGCAAGCTCGGCGCCTCGGTTCAGAACATTCCGGGCGGCGAACTGTATCAGGCGCTGTCCTCGGGTGCGCTGGACGGTCTGGAGTGGGTTGGCCCGATGGCCGACGAACGCGCCGGTTTCCAGGAAGTGGCCAAGGTCTATTACACTGCGGGCTTCCACGAGCCGGGCTCGGGCCTTGCCGCATCTGTGAACCTGGATGTCTGGAACGACCTGACACCGCAGCATCAGGCAATCCTGCGCAATGCTTCGATGGCCGTGACCCACTACCAGCTGGCCGAAACTCTGGCCAACAACGGTGCCGCACTGTCGCGTCTGCAGGCTCAGGGTGTCAAAACCTTGCAGTTTACCGACGACGTCTGGGATGCGTTCGGCAAAGCTTCGGCCGAGGTCATGGACGAGAACATGGGCGACGAACTGTTCGCCAAAATCCGCAAGTCCTTCGAAGAGTCGCTCGCGACTTCGGCAGGCTGGATCAACAAGTCGGACGGCTACTACGTTCAGCAGCGTATCCGCGTTCTGGGCGGCTAAGCCAGCGAAACCGAAACAGGGGAGGTCCGGCCATCGCCGGGCTTCCCATTCGGCGTTTCGACGTCGAGGGAGTGAGACCCTGAACGGGGCCAGATGGGGGACACCATGCAGGAAGAGAGCTCTGCCAGTTTCGGCTCGGCACTTGGTACGCTTTGGAATGGCGTGCTTTGGGTGCTGCAACACATAGCCGAAGCTTTTTACAATATCGGATACGCCTTGACGCATCCGTCGCTCTGGCTGGATTGGTCGGACAAAGAGGCAGTAATGCGCTTTGTCTATTATGGCGGATCGGTCGAGTTTTTCTTTGCCGTCACAACCATCGTTCTGGTCTTTACCGTCGTCGGGATGCTGCACCGGCCGTTCATGTGGGGATGTGTGCGCGTTCTGGAAGGTTTCGCCAATACGGTCGGGCGTTTCTTTGCCTGGGCGGGGCTTCTGATGGTGCTGCAACAAATCATCATCGTGTTCATGCAGCGGATCTTTACACGGCCCGATATCGTGATCGGATTTGGTATCCCGCTCCAGTTCGACATCAGCTGGTATGCTGAAGAGCTCAAACTTTACAACGCTTTGGTGGTATCGCTCTGTGCGACATACACATTCGTCCAAGGCGGGCATGTCCGCGTTGACCTGATCTATTCGGCAGTTAGTTTCCGCACCAAGAAGGTGATCGACATGTTCGGGTCCATCTTCTTCATGATCCCGATGGCAACGCTGACATGGATGTATGGCTGGTACTTCATGTGGCGCCACCTGATCGTCCCGAAGCCGTCGGCCAGCGACACTCTGGACCGATTGGTTCTCAAGGCCCGCGCGATGCGCTGGAACGTGGAGACGATCGGGTTCAGCCCCAACGGGTTCACCGCCTACTTCCTGTTCAAGATCCTGCTCGTGGCGTTTGCCGGCATGGTCTTCCTGCAGGCGATTGCCTTCTTCTACCGCTCTTGGCTGGAATTCCGCGAAGGCGTCGAAAGTGAAAACAAGTACCTCGACAAGGATACCCTTGGAGAGGGCGAAGAAGCCTACGAAGGCGCTCATTAAGCAAAGGACTTGAACAATGCTTTTCGGTCTTGATGGCGTCGAAATCGGCCTCATTATCGTGTTCTTCTGCCTGTTCGGAGCAATCCTGTCCGGTTTTCCGGTGGCATTCGCCATCGCCGGTGCCGGCATCATCTCCTTCGGCATCATCGCCGCGCTGGACAGTGCGGGACTTCTGATCCACCAGGCCATCGACAGTTCGACACAGCTGTATCGTGATCTGGTCAATTCCGGAGTGCATCCGGATACAATCTCGGTATTCCGATACCCCGATCTGCCCCGGATTGCCGAACCGGTCTTTGTGAAAGGCTGGGAAACCGCGCTGGATCGTAACGTTTCTTTCATCGTGAACCGGATGAACGAGCGGGTGCTGGCCGGTCAGTCGATCGAAACCCTGCTTGCGGTGCTGATGTTCGTTCTGATGGGGATCACTCTGGAACGGTCCAAGATCGCCAACGATCTCCTGACAACCATGGCGCGGGTCTTTGGCCCTCTGCCGGGCGGTCTTGCCGTGTCGATCGTGGTCGTGGGCGCGTTTCTTGCAGCCTCTACCGGTATCGTCGGCGCCACCGTGGTGACCATGGGGCTGCTGGCGCTGCCGACCATGTTGCGCAACAACTATTCGCCGGAACTCGCAACCGGGGTGATTGCCGCCTCGGGAACGCTGGGGCAGATCATCCCGCCATCGATCGTAATCGTTCTGCTTGGAACGCTGGCCGGGGATCTCTATTCGGCTGCGCAGGAAAGCCGCGCCGTGGCGGCAGGTTGCACCGACGCGCTGACCTATCTGGGCGAGCCTGCGGTTGTTTCGGTCGGAACGCTGTTCCAGGCGGCGCTGCTTCCGGGCATTATGCTTGCGCTGCTATATGCGCTCTACGCCTTCGGCTACGCTCTGATGAACCCGGACAAGGCTCCGGCGGTCGAGATGGGCGCATCCAACCATGAACCGATTACCCGCAGCGAAGGTCTGACTTGGTTCATTGCTGTTCCCGCAGCCCTGATTGGCGGTGTCCTGCTGCTTGGCAGTGCCGGGATCATCGGCTCGCAGGACATCACCGTTTCTTCGTTCTCCGATATCGGAGAAGGGGCAAGTCTGCGCACCAACGTGTCCGAACAGTGTCAGGGATCGATGATCGAACTGCACGGTCAGGAAGCATGGGACGCTGCAGTCGCCGAACAGGAAGCGATTGATGCTTCCGGGGGCGTAACCGAAAGCCAGCGCCTGACCGAGGAACAGATTGCCGAAGCCCGGCAGGCCCGAGTCGATGCTGCTGCACCCATCGGGACCGGTGTTGCCGTTCTTGCGCTGCTGCTGGGTCTGACGCTGGTTTTGGGTCGGGGCATTGCACCTTCGAAGGACGCAAAACCGCTGATCGTGGGCGCCATCGGTTTGCTGTTGGTGCTGCTGGTTGACGTGATCCTTGTGGCTCCGACAACCTCTTCGGGCGCGACGTTCGTTCTGATGGCGATCCCGTTCGCGCTGACCATATATGGCTGTCGCGAAGCCGCAATCCGGGCCACCAAAAACGAACTCATCCGGGTTGTGTTCCCACCGCTTGTTCTGATCATCGCTGTGTTGGGTTCGATCCTTGGCGGAATTACCAACCCGACCCCGGCAGCGGCGCTGGGCGCGGGTGGGGCGATCATGCTGGCGGCCTATCGAAAGCTGCAGGATGAAGGCCGCTCCGGCATGGTGATCATCTGGTCAACCTTTGCGATCCTGATCAGTATTCTGGTTGGGGTGAACTTTGACCTTCGTATCAACCAGGATCAGGTCAGCGTCGAAAGCTGGATTGCATTCATCTTTGCCTATTGCGCCTATCTCTATGCGCTGTTCGGGCTGCTGTTCGGATGTTGGGTGCTGTATGCAGGCGGAGTGTTGACACCGGTCGTGAGGGAAACCGCCAAGGTAACCTCGATGGTGTTCACCATCCTGATCGGCTCGCAGTTGCTGAATCTTGTGGTGATCTCCTTTGGTGGCGAACATTACATTCAGCAGTTCCTCAAGAGCTTTGACAACGAATTCACGGTGTTTCTCATCGTGATGTTGGTGTTGTTTATCCTTGGTTTCGTTCTGGATTTCCTCGAGATCATCTACATCGTGATCCCAATCGTGGGGCCGGTCATCTATGGCGGTTCGTTCGATCCGAAATGGGTGACGATCATGGTGGCGGTGAACCTGCAAACGTCGTTCCTGACACCTCCTTTCGGGTTTGCGCTGTTCTATCTGCGCGGGGTGGCTCCCAAGGAAGTCACGACGGCGCATATCTATCGCGGGATCCTGCCGTTCGTGATCATTCAGGTGGTCGGGTTGGCGATCCTGTGGTTGTTCCCGGGCATCGTGACGATCATACCCGATCTGATCCCGAACTGATCAGCGCCGGTCAATCTGCAAATAAAGAGAGCCCTCGGGCTCTCTTTTTCGTTTGACCAAGCGGCGCTGTCTCGGTGAGGCACTTATGCACACATCTCGAACCCGGCGGAGCCTTCAAGAGCGAAGGGTCGCGGGAGGCATTTGTCGAAACAGGGTGTGGATCTACGAAGCAGGCAGTCAGAGCCCCTTGGCTCTGCGGTCCGGCAGCTGAATATTGGCGACCTGTTCGGCAATCGGATCGGTCGAAAGTGGGTGGCTGGCCGTTGCATAGGTGTCGGGATCCAGCATCGGTTTCCATTCACCGTTCTGGTAGACCTCAAGCCCGGAAAACCGGGCCTTGTAGCCCATCTTGGGGCTGCCGGGAACCCAGTAGCCCAGATAGACGTAAGGCAGACCTGCCTCGCGCGCGATGTCGATATGATCGAGGATCATGTAGGTGCCAAGCGAGTTCTGGGGGCATTCGGGCGTATAGAACGAATAGACCATCGACACGCCGTCCTCGAGCACATCGGTCAGGCCTACCGCAATCAACTGGTTGGTCTCGGCGTCCGTGTATTCGATGACCCGGCTGCGGATCGGGGTTTCCTCGATCATGGCCGCGAACTCAAACACGTCCATATCAGCCATTCCACCGTCAGCATGGCGGGAATCGAGATACTCTCGGAAGAGTTCGTATTGTTCTTCGGTGGCCCAGGGCGATGTTGCCCGGCGGTTCACCCTTTCATTGCGTCGGATCGTGCGCCGCTGCCCCTTGTTGGGTTCGAATTTCGACACGTCGATCCGGGCGGACATGCAGGCGGAACAATCCGCGCAGCTGGGCCGGTAAAGGACATTCTGCGACCGGCGAAACCCTTGCTGTGACAGGCTGTTGTTGAGCGTATCCGCGCCGTCCCCTTGGAGGGCCGTGAACAGCTTGCGTTCCATTCGCCCATCCAGATAGGGGCACGGCTGTGGAGCTGTGACATAGAACTGCGGTGCTATCGGCAGTGTGTGACGCATAATGGGCTCTTGAAGGCTCGCGGTTTCCTCGGGCGATGATAGCAACCGGAAGCAACCACGCAAGAGTTGATCGCTGTTCAGGCCCGGCGGTTTAGAGCCACTGTGCCCAGGATCGCATCTGTCAAACCCTGCCCCCGGGCCGAGGTCAGCATCATGACGATCGACACCAGCTGGATCAGCGGCAATGCCATGCTGACCGTGTAGCCGGCAGTATGAGCGAGAGCGAGCCCGCCATCCAGCCGCGCTCCATATGCATCCCGCAGTTCGATCCCGGCAAATTGCATTCCCCATGTGGCAGAACCGGACGCGATAGTGGCGGTTCGGTAGACAAAGCCGATAACCAGATAGAGGGCACCCCAGACAAATGCGCCGACAAAGGCGGTCATCAGCACGGCAAGGAAGCTCAGCATGAGGATGACGAAGGTGTCAAAGATCCATGCAACAAGACGACGCGTAGCGACGGATGAATAGAATTGCGGTTGGATGTCGGGGTCGGGCAGGGCGGTCATGGTAGGTCTCAATCAGTATGGAATGGCAATGCCCCGGCAATCAGGCCGGGGCACGGCGGAGAGTTCTCTGCAAAGATCAGGCGTCGTCTTCGACCTTGTGATCGTTCCGGGCGGAACGGGCGCGTTCATCCATGAACTGATCGAATTCGGCCTTATCCTTGGCTTCCCGGAGCCGTTCGAGGAAGGTTTCGAAATCGCGCTGTTCCTGTTCCAGACGACGCAGGGTGTCGGCTTTGTAGCTGTCAAAAGCACTGTTTCCGGTATTGCCCATGGGCATCATCGAGGGCGACCAGCCCGAACGGCGGCAGGATTTTCCAAACATACGTTTGCTCCAGATCATGTAAAACAGAAAGGCGAGGCCAACGGGCCAGAAAAAGACAAAGCCCAGAACCATAGCGGCAATCCAGGCGCCTTTGCCTTTGCTGTCGAGCCAAGCCTCGGCACGGCTGAACCAGCCCATCTGTGGGGCTTGGGTGGGGACGGGGTCAGACAAGGTTGTCATGGTCGGTCTCTTTCTCTCCTGGTTTCAGTGTTGAGAGGCAATGTAAATGCCCTTCACATGATGTGATATTGGAGCGCGTGAATGGTGTTGCAAGGGGTGATGTAAAAAAGATTTACATTCTGCAAGTGCGAAAAACCGGGGAAATCCGCCGATACGACCAAAGTAAAACAATCTATGGTTGCGGGGCAAAGATTGGTTCTACATACTGATTTTAACTCACCCATCCCGGATGTGAGGGAGAACCCGCCATGGCAGAACGGCCTGATAGGGAATTTGAAAGAGGCAGAGACAGCGAGTCGGATTTGTGCCGCGCAAAGTCCGGCTGGTGGATTCTGCCCTTCGCTGCGGCCGGTTCCGTCGGTTGGGCCGTGATTCTCCAGAACCTGTTTTTTTGATTGATATCGGTTCGGGTTCAGTAGCCTAGCTTGTGAATTTGGCCGATGCGGCGCCTGTAATCCGAACAAGATCGTCGGGCGCGATGGAAAACACATGACGCGGTGTGCCAGCGGCGGCCCAGACCCTGTCGAAATCTGACAGGCGCGGGTCAAGAAAACTGCGGATCGGGGTTAGTTGGCCGATTGGGGATACCCCTCCGATGGCGAATCCGGTGTGGGAACGGATCAGTGCGGCATCGGCTTTCCCAAGCGCCTCGCCGGTACATTCCGCTGCAAGATCAGCATCCACACGGTTTCCGCCCGCAGTGAGAAAAAGGATGGCCTTGCCGCTATCCTCCCCGCAAAACACGATTGACTTGACGATCTGGTCCACGTGGCAGCCCACTGCCGCCGCCGCGTCTTCGGCAGTGCGCGAACCTTCGGTCTCGCGGATGTCTGGCGGCACGCCAGCGGCCTCCAGAGCGGCGCGCACTCGTTTTAGGCTTTTGCTCATTGCGAAATTCCTCGCATCTCCGGTTGACCTTGCATGCGTTCCGGGAAAGTTTTGACCTATGGAACGCAAAATCAAGCCCCTGCCGGATCTGTCGTTTTTTCGGGAATTGGAAACCCGTGTCTGGCAAGCGCTGGTGGCTGGCGACCCACAGGCCGACGGATCCATGCTGACCAGTGATTTTCTGGGCGTTTACCCAAGTGGGTTTTCCGACCGCGCCGGACATATGGCGGCACTGGAAAATGGGCCGGCGATGCAAAGCTATGCGCTGGATCGGGAACGGTTGGTTCCGTTGAGCAACGACCACGTCATTCTGTGCTATCGGGCAAGATACGTTCCCGCAGGCGAAGAAGCTGAGAAGATTATGTATATCTCCTCGCTTTGGGTGCGTGCCGAGGGCGGTTGGCTCAACAGTTTCTCGCAGGATACCCCTGCGGCATAAGTTCCGTTCGATGCCATCACGGCGCCGGAAGAATTGACCGCAACGGCAGACCACCGCATGTTCCGGCCATGTCCGATATCTTGCAGATTACCCGACTTCCCCGCCCATTTGACCCTGAACTTGGCGCCGCGGCACGCGCGGTCTTACCCGAACTCCAAGGCGATCTGGCTGCGTTGGTGGAAGGTGCGGCAGGATCCAGTCCCTACCTGAAAGGGTTGATCGATCGCGAGTCCGAGTGGATTTCGCAGGCCTTGCTGGCCCCCGACGTGGCACTGGCGTCGGTGTTTGAAGAAGCCGCCGCGCTGCCGCCCGATCAACTGAAACCCGGCCTCAGGCGCGGCAAGCGGAGGATGGCTCTGCTCACGGCACTGGCGGACTTGTCCGGTGCCTGGCCTTTGGAACGGGTGACAGCGGTTCTTACGGATTTTGGGGGTCTGGCCGCAGACGTGGCGGCCAAGGCCGAAATCGCCAACCTTATCCGGCGCAAGAAATTGCCGGGGATGAACGCCGATGATGTGGCCGATGCAGCGGGGATGGTGATTCTCGCTATGGGCAAGATGGGAGCGCACGAACTGAACTACAGTTCAGACATTGATCTGATCGTGTTGTTTGACGAGACCCGCTTTGATCCCGATGACTTCTTCGAAGCCCGGCAGGGGATGGTGCGTGCGACGCGCAACTTCTGTTCCACTCTGAGCGAGAAGACCTCGGACGGATATGTCTTCCGGACCGATCTCCGGCTGCGCCCCGACCCGGCCGTTACACCGGTCTGTCTCGCGATGGAGGCGGCAGAACGTTATTATGAAAGCCTCGGTCGGACATGGGAACGCGCAGCTTATATCAAGGCACGCGCCTGCGCTGGCGATCTTGTTGCCGGGCAGCGCTTTCTGGATACGTTGCGCCCGTTCGTGTGGCGGCGGCATCTGGATTTTGCAGCCATTCAGGATGCTCATGACATGCGATTGCGGATCCGTGAGAACAAGGGAACTGGGGGCAAGCTGGAAATTCCGGGACATGACATGAAGCTCGGCCGGGGCGGGATCCGCGAGATCGAGTTCTTTACCCAGACCCGGCAGTTGATCGCGGGCGGCCGCGATCACGACTTGCGTATGCGGGGGACCGTCGAAGGACTGGCCGGGCTGGCAGGCAAAGACTGGATTCCCGACGAGGTGGCGGAGCGCCTGACCGATCACTACCGCGCTCATCGCGAGGTCGAACATCGGATCCAGATGGTGCATGACGCGCAGACGCACCGGGTGCCGCAGTCCGAAGATGGATTCGCGCGGATTGCCTGCCTTATGGGAATGACCGTTTCGGATCTGACCGAGGATCTGGAGCGCCGGTTGACCGAAGTGCATGAACTGACCGAAGGCTTCTTTGCCCCCGACGCTGCGCCTCCGCCCAAGGCAGCTCTGCCGGCCGTAGAATTCGATGCCTCGATCCTCGCGCGGTGGACCACGTATCCGGCTTTGCGGTCGACGCGTGGAGCCCAGATTTTCGAGCGCCTCAAGCCGGAAATCCTGTCTCGTCTGGCCAAAACTGCAAAGCCCGAAGAAGCCTTGGTCGCGTTGGACGGGTTTCTTGCCGGGCTTCCCGCAGGCGTGCAGCTGTTTTCATTGTTCGAAGCCAACCCGCACCTGATCGACCTACTTGTCGATATTGTGGGTACGTCACATGCGCTCGCGTCCCACTTGTCGCGCAATGCCTCAGTTTTCGACGCTGTGATTGGCGGGGACTTCTTCGCGGACTGGCCGGGGCAGGACGCGTTGCAGTTCGATCTTCGACGGGTTCTGGAGGCCGAAGCCGACTATGAGGGTCAGCTCGACACTGCAAGACGCTGGAACAAGGAATGGAATTTCCGTATCGGCGTTCATCATCTGCGCGGCCTGATCGATGCAGGAACCGCCGGAAAACAATATGCCGAACTTGCCAACGCCGTGATCGACGCCGTGACCCCCATTGTCTACGAGCAGTTCTCCCAAAAACACGGACCGGCGCCCGGCCGCGGGGCAGCGGTCGTTGGAATGGGCTCTCTTGGCGCGGGACGGTTGAATGCACGGTCCGATCTGGACCTTATCGTGATTTACGATCCGCTCGATGCGGACATGTCTGATGGGCCGCGCCCGCTGGCGACACGGCCTTATTATGCACGGCTGACACAGGCTCTGATTACCGCGCTGACCGCACCGATGTCACAGGGCCGTCTGTATGAGGTGGACATGCGCCTGCGCCCGTCAGGAACTCAGGGACCTGTGGCGACAAGCTGGGCCAGCTTCACCCATTATCAGCAAAACGAGGCCTGGGTCTGGGAACATCTGGCGCTGACGCGGGCGCGTGTCGTGGCAGGCGACCTTTCGCTTGGCGAAGACATAGAAAGCTTCCGCCAAACCCTGTTGGCCGAGCCGCGTGACAAAGGGCAGGTCCTCAAGGAAGTGGCGGAAATGCGGGCCCGTCTGCTCGCCGCGAAATCGCCTGCGGGCGTATGGGATGCCAAGACCGGTCCGGGGCGCATGATGGAAATCGAACTGATCAGTCAGGCCGGAGCGCTCACCTCGGGTAGCGCGGCAAGGGATGTTCCGGCGGGCCTTGACGGGGCCGTCGCAAGCGCGTGGCTGGATGTCGCGGATGCAGATGTTCTTCGGCAGGGGTACCGTTTAATGTGGTCGGTGCAGACTGCTGCGCGATTGTTGTCAGACGCCGTCGTCGAAGCCGAGCAACTGGGAGAAGGGGGCGCGGCCTTCCTTTGCCGCAGCGCGGGCTATGACAGTCTTGGCGCATTGCAGGAAGCACTTGAAGAGGTTTATGCGCAAGCAGATCAGATCATTTCCGCTGCATTGGAGCGAGAGGCCGATGGCACAGAGCAATCATCCGAATGACCCCAAGGGTCTGATCCGCGAAGCCTACCGGATCGACGGAATCTCGCAGGCGGAGTGCCGCAGCATTTTTCTGGATTGGGCGCTGAGCCTGCCGGGCGGGACCGACAATGTCGCTGCCGTTTCCTCGATATTGCAGGAATACGAAAAAGACGCGCCGGATCATCCCATGACGCTGATCCTGACAGATGGATTGACCAGCATTTCTGCCCCACGGCGGCGCGGGGGATGGCGTTCACGCCCGCGCAACTGATCCGTTCCAATACGGAAACAATCTCGAAAAGGCACGCAATTTGTCTAAAAGTTGCCCCATTTGACGGCGACAAAGATCTCCTGAGCAGTCATCTAAAATGGTCCAGAATCGGGCCGGTTCTAGGAGAGAGACTATGAAAACCCTGCGAATGATCCTGCTGACGGGACTTGGCCTGAGCGTTTCGGCCTGTGCGGCGGTCGACGTCCCAACCCGGAATGCCCCTTATGAAAATCTGCCGGACAACTCAGTGGCCGTAACCGCTCCGGCGGGCTACGAACTGACCAAGCCGGCACCAACCGTGACCCGCGCTGCTGTGTCCGGTCAGCTTGCAATCCCCGGATCGGAACCGGGCAAACCGGCTCAGTCCGGAAAACGGTTGCAACTGACACCGGGCGAGGCCCCGGTTACTGTCAAGAACGTGAGCGTCACCGTTCCGCGTTCTCTGAAAGTGTCGGAACGCAACAGCTATATCCCTCGCGGCGATATCGTTTGGCGCGAAGACCCGATCGGGGATCGTCACGCCCAAGTGCAGAAAATCGTTTTGGATGCGATGAAGCGCGGCGTTGCGCCGATGCATGGACCGGTTCCGGTCAACCTTGAAATTCAGGTGGTCAAGTTCCACGCTCTGACCGAAAAGGCGCGCTATACCACGGGCGGCGTTCATGCCCTGACTTTCGACCTTGTTTTGAAAGATCCCAAATCCGGACAGTTGGTTGTTCCGGCACGCCGGGTTCGCGCAGATCTTGATGCCTTTGGCGGTCAGCAGGCGCTGGAAGCTGAGGCGCGCGGTCTGACCCAGAAGGTGCGTATCACAAACCACCTTGCCGAGGTTATCCGCCAGGAACTCACCAGTCCGGAAGGGTATGAAAACGCCAGCCTCGGTATCATCCAGATGATGAACCAGATGTAATTCAGTCTCTCCGAGGCAGCTCTGCCTCGGGTAGTCCCGGAAAAGGGTGCTCGGTCGGGCACCCTTTTTTCATGATTACAAGACTGCGGCGTATCGCAACCTCTTCAACTGTGCCGGATCAGCAGATAAAGACGGTCGGAACCGATCCGTCCGTATGCCGAGCAATGTATCCGGTTGGATCCTCTGCGAAAGCCGAACCAAAGATGAGCAACGAGACCCCTCAGTCAGACCAGTCTGCCACGTATCCAGTCGTGCGCATGAAGCCAAAGAGCAATGCTCGGGCTATCCGTCACGGATTTCCGTGGGCTTATGTCAATGAAATCGTGACCGATCGCCGGACCAGGAAACTGGCACCCGGAACCCTTGCGATACTCGAAGATGAGGCGCGGGTACCGTTGGGTCTGGTAGCTGTCAATCCGACATCCAAGATCATGTGCCGGATGCTGGACCGCGATACGCAGGCCCAGTTGGATCATGGCTGGTTCGCCAGACGAATTGGCCGAGCTCTGGAACTTCGGGAACAGCTGTTCAAAGACCCGTTCTATCGTCTGGTTCACGCCGAAGCGGACGGGTTGCCGGGTATCGTGATCGATCGGTTTGGCGAGGTTTGTGTTGTTCAGCCCAATGCTGCATGGGCGGAGGCCTATCTTGATGTTCTTTCTACCGCTCTCGCAGAGGTCACCGGGGTCAAGACCATCATCAAGAATGCTTCGGGCCGAACTCGTGGACTTGAGGGGCTGGATGACGTGAACGCGGTACTGTCGGGTGAAACACCGGCAGCGCCCGTGCCAGTCACCATGAACGGCGCAACTTACATGGCCGATTTGACAGGTGGTCAAAAGACCGGCCTGTTCTATGACCAGCGTCCCAACCATGCCTTTTCCGCCGGTCTGGTCAAACCCGGTGCCCGCGTGCTCGACGTCTTTTCACATGTGGGCGGGTTTGCTCTGGCGATGCTGGCTGGCGGAGCCGGGCAGGCGCTTTCGGTCGATGCTTCCGCGGCGGCGCTCGAACTGGCGCGGCAAGGGGCCGAGGCTTCGGGCCACGGTGAAAAACTCGAGACGCGACAAGGCGATGCATTTGATGTTTTGACGGCACTGGGCGGCGAGGGGGCGCAATATGATGTGGTTATTTGCGACCCTCCGGCATTTGCGCCATCGAAACAGGCGCTGGACGCCGGTTTGAGGGCTTATGAACGTATTGCTCGACTGGCCGCACCATTGGTGGCGCCGGGCGGGTATCTTGGTCTTTGCTCCTGCTCCCATGCGGCTGATTTGTCCCGGTTCAGAGCTGCCTCGGCACGTGGCATTGGTCGAGCAGGACGGAGCGCGCAACTGCTGCACACCGGGTTTGCCGGCCCGGATCATCCGCAGCTGCCCCAACTTGCGGAAAGCGGATACCTCAAATCCGTATTCTTCCGCCTGTGATGCTAAGATGAAGGCCGTTCTGGATACTTGCGTGATCTATCCGACGGTGATGCGCGCGGTGCTTTTGGGTGCTGCTCGAATCGGCCATTTCACACCGATCTGGTCCGAACGCATTCTTGAGGAGTGGGCACGCGCGGCCAAAAAACTCGGCCCCGATGGCGAAGTTCAGGCCCGTGCCGAAATTGCGTTGGTGCGTGCCGACTGGCCAGAAGCCGAATGGCCCCCCGCGCCAGGAACCGAATCCCGGCTCTGGTTGCCGGATCCGGCAGACACGCATGTGCTGGCCACTGCTATTGCCAGTTCCGCAGACCTGATCATTACCCTCAATACCCGCGATTTCCCCCGCAGCACGCTGGCCGAGGAGGGGGTGGATCGCATAGACCCGGACGGTTTCCTGCACCGGTTCTGGCAACAGGATCCCGACGGCATGGGCCAAGTTGCAAATGCCGTACTGGAGGAGGCGAACAGGTTATCGGGTGATCAATGGACAATGCGGCCCTTGCTCAAGAAAGCACGCTTGCCTAGACTGGCGAAAGCGCTGACTTCCTGACCAAAGCGATACTGTAGTAACGGGATTTTTGCAGAAACAATCGGCAAATTCGCTGTTTGATTTGCAACTTTTGGTGCTCAATCAAACCTTCGACCAGCGGCGCTCCAGATTTTCGATTGCCTTGATGCGGTCTTCGGTCCCCGGATGCGACATAAGCCATGCCGGAGCGACGCCGGCCCGCGCTTCGGTCAATGCATTAAGCTTGCGAAACAGGGACTTCTGCGGTTCCACACCAATACCGGCCTTGACCAGCAAAGCAGCGGCGTATTCGTCGGCTTCGTACTCATCTGCTCGGGACAGGCGCGCGGCCAACAGCGCGGTCAGCGAATTGGCAATCCAGACACCGATAAGTGGAATGAAACGCCCGAGCAAAATCACCAGCGCTGTACGCAGCGCGTTCTGGCCGGAAAAATCGATCATTCGCTTTCGTGCATGGCCGAGGGCCACATGGCCCAGTTCATGCGCGATAACCGAGGTCATTTCCTCTCCGCTGACCTCGCCATTGCGGTACTTCCTGTAGAACCCACGGGTAATGAAGATCCGTCCATCAGGTGCCGCAAGGCCGTTGACCGGGTCAATCTCGTAGATGTGCACCGGAATGCGCCGTAGTTCGAGCGCAGCAGCCAGCCTGTCGGTTAGGGCCTTCAGAGTCGGATCGGCCAGTTCAGTCGATCGGGCGTCCAACTCCCGATGTGTTCGCCAGACCGAGATTCGGTACATGGCCAGCCCGTAAAGAAGGGCCAGCAAGAGCGGGGTGAACTTCAACATGCAACTGATATGGGCGGGCTGGCGTCAGAAGGCAAGCCGCCGAAGGTCCGAGATGCATTGGCCCTTTCCCGCCCATGACCTAAGCAAAGCAGGCCCCGCATTGCCGGGTTCACGGGCACGGCGTAACCTGAGCTTGCCCGGGAATTTTGGGGTCTTGGTCTGGTCACTGGAAAAGGATGATTACGATGAAACTGAAACTTGCTGTCTTGAGTTCTTGCGCCCTTGCCCTTGCGGCCTGTTCCCAGCCCGAACCCGCACCGGTTTATATCCAGCCGAGCTATGACAAGGTAGGAAATGCCAGCTGCCCGGCCGGTTACCAGCTTGCGACCACCGAAGCCGGTGCGACCGTCTGCTCGCCGACAAGCTGAGCCAAGCCGTAACCGGGGCGACACCTGCGTCGGCTGACGCGGGTTTCGCCGGATTGATACGAATTCAGCGTGTCAGGTCACGCATGCCCTGTTCCAGCCCGGACAGCGTCATTGGGACCATGCGATCCTCAAAGATCTCCCGGATCATCCCGATGGAATGAGTGTAGTCCCAGTATTTCTCGGGCACCGGATTGATCCAGAGGTTCGAGTTCCATTGTTCGCGCGCGCGCGCCAGCCAGACTTGCCCGGCCTCCTGGTTCCAATGTTCATTGGCACCGCCGGGATAGGCAATCTCGTAGGGTGACATCGAGGCGTCGCCCACAAAAATACACTTATAATCAGGACCATAAGTGCGGAGCACTTCATGTGTCGGGATCTGGGCGTTCCAGCGCCTGCGATTGTCCCTCCAGACACCTTCATAAAGACAGTTGTGGAAGTAATAGTATTCAAGGTGCTTAAACTCGGCGCGGGCGGCCGAAAACAGTTCTTCTACCACCTTGATATGCGGGTCCATCGAACCGCCGACATCCAGAAACAGGACGACCTTGACCGCGTTGTGACGCTCGGGGCGCTCCTTGACATCGAGATAGCCATGCTCGGCGGTTGCCCGGATGGTTCCATCCAAGTCCAGCTCCATCGCGGCACCTTCCCGCGCCCAGCGGCGCAGGCGTTTGAGTGCGACCTTGATGTTGCGGGTCCCCAGTTCAACGGTGTCGTCGAGGTTCTTGAACTCGCGCTTGTCCCAGACCTTGACTGCGCGCTGGTGGCGGCTTTCCTTCTGGCCGATGCGCACGCCTTCGGGGTTGTATCCATAGGCGCCGAAAGGGGAGGTGCCTGCAGTTCCGATCCACTTGTTACCGCCCTGATGCCGGCCCTGCTGTTCATTCAACCGCTCGCGCAGCGTTTCCATCAGTTTGTCGAAACCGCCCAAGGCCTCAATCTCGGCCTTTTCTTCGGCGCTGAGGTGTTTTTCAGCCATTTTCTCCAGCCAGTCGCCGGGAATATCGATGGCTTCCATGACCTGGCCAAAGCTGATTTCTTCCAGACCCTCGAAACTTGCGGCAAAGGCACGGTCGAACTTGTCGATGTTGCGTTCGTCCTTCACCATCGAGACGCGGGCAAGGTAATAGAACGCCTCGACGTCATATGTCGCCAGACCCTGCTTCATGCCTTCGAGAAAGGTCAGGTACTCCCGCAGGGAAACGGGAATGCCACTTTTCCTCAGATTCTCGAAGAAGGGCAGAAACATCGGGTCAGATCGCCATACGGTGCACCAGAGTCGTAGCTAACAGCCCAACGATGGCAAAAGCAATTGCATACCCGGCGGCATATTGCGCTATGTCTGCCGGTTTGCCGTTACGTTTCCGCGCGGTCACTGCCCCGATGACGGCCCCGAGAAGAGCCAAAAAGAATACGATCATGTATTATCCGCCGAACCTTTGCACAGGGCTCAGGGTCGCGATGTTCTGCATCTTGGCCCGTACCGCCCAATCAGAGCCGGATCCGTAACGTGCCCAACCGACGCTGTCCAGCCTCACCGATGCGGCGCGGTCATGTTGCCCCGCCAGATCATATCCTTCGGCTTCAAGCAGCATCAGAGTCGACAGCAACTCGGCGTTTTCGGCCCGGGCCGCGGTTTCGATCTGCCCGCGAACCTGACGCAAAGCCGTTGCCCCGTCGCCCTGAGTCAGCGCATAGGCGGCAGTCTGCGCAGTGATGTAGGCCTTGTGGACCTCGGTTCCGGGGGTTTGGGCCAGGTAATGCAGCGCGGTACCGAAATACTGCTGGGACAGACGCAGATCCCGCGATTGTGTCATCAAGCCCAACAAATACAGGCTGAAGGCGCGCCGATGATCGGTCCAGCCCATGCGCTCGGCGGTCTGGGCTGCGCGGGTGGCCGCAGCAATGCGCTCTTCGGGTTTTACACGCGGGCCATAGGCTGTCTGAACGTCTTCGATCCAGCTGCGTGGCGTCTTTACAACCGGTGTCGATGCAATGGCGTTGCCGCGCGGATTGAGACGGCTCAGTAGTTCGGGCAGCACGGCGGCAACTTCGCCGCGTGACATGCCGCTGCGCAGTTCGGGTGAGTAGGTGGCTCGCAGAACCAGCATGTCGAACCCGGTCAGCACGCGGTGCACGTTGTCGTCGTTGAACACAGAATCCGGCAGGCGATACAGGTCGTTCAGCGGTCCGATTGCCTGGGCCAGTTCTTCGTGCAGGCAGTCGCGGACCTCCTGCGGGCTGGAGTCGTTGGGCAGGAAGATCGCAAGACGTTCGCGGGTTTGCAGGTTCGACCAGTTGGTCTTGCTCTTGCGGCGGTCGCGGCGATACTCGTCAAAGCTCGAGACATTGGGAACGACGAAACAGGCGGCGTGCGGCAGGGCCTTGCGGATTTCTGCACGGCTGACCGGTTGAATCGTGACGCTCGCGTTTTCATGAGTGACCTGCTGGATGTCGATGCCCGCTTCGCGGCGCAGACGCGCCAGCAGGCGACCGAGATCGGAATTCAGGCTTGGCGGAATGGCGCTGCCGGTGACGCGCACCGTGATCGGAGTTTCGAACCGCGTAAGAATGGGCAGCTCGCGCCCGCTTTCCAGTTCGAAATGAAGCGACAGGAAATCTGCTGCAATGTTTCCGTTCGACCGCGCCGGAGCATAAGGACGTGCAGTCGTGAATCCCTTCATCGGCGGCAGGGTGCTTTCTGCAATCTGTGCGCGTGTTGGGGTGTCTTCGAGCGGAGCGGAGGCGCAGCCGGACAGGGCCAGGGCCAGACCGAAGAAAATGGCAGCGGATCGGATCATGAGCAGGGACCTCGATGAGAAATGGAGTTCGCTATCGAAAAAATGTCAGGAAAATCAGTATGAAAAAGCGGGCCGGTGCGCAGAGCACATGCCTTTTGCAGCTGCGCAAACCGGCCCATCACTGGAAAAAACACGGGGCAAATGAGTAAAAAATGTGTCACTGACATGACCCGACGGTGTCAGAGGGGGTATAGCCCGACAAGGCAAAACTTAATTTTGCCACCATTTCTATGGGTTTCCGGCCCATTTGGGGTTTCCGGTCGGCGGACAGTCGCGCCGACCAGAAGCTATCGTTTCCGGAAAAGCCCGATTCTGCCCAGAGTTAGCGCTGTCCGCGCGCCATGAAGGCGAGTCGCTCGAACAGATGGACGTCTTGTTCGTTCTTCAGCAGGGCCCCGTGCAGTTTCGGCAAGGCATTGGTTCCGCCAGCCTTCAGGTCTTCGGGTGTGAGGTCTTCAGCCAGCAACAGTTTGAGCCAATCCAGAACCTCGGAGGTCGAGGGCTTCTTTTTGAGCCCCTGCATATCGCGGATTTCATAGAACTGGGTCAGGGCCGTGGTCAGCAGGGCCTCTTTGATGCCCGGGTGATGGACCTGGACAATCTTTCGCATCGTGGTTTCATCGGGGAACCGGATATAGTGAAAGAAGCACCGGCGCAGGAATGCGTCGGGCAATTCCTTTTCATTGTTCGAGGTAATGATAACGATGGGGCGCGTTTTCGCCCGAATTGTTTCACCGGTCTCGTAAACATGAAACTCCATCTTATCGAGTTCCTGCAGAAGGTCGTTTGGGAACTCGATGTCGGCTTTGTCGATTTCGTCGATCAGCAGAACGATCTTTTCGCCGGATTCAAATGCCTGCCAGAGCTTTCCCTTCTTGATGTAGTTGCGCACGTCGTGAACGCGCTCTTCGCCCAGTTGGCTGTCGCGCAGTCGGCTGACCGCATCATATTCGTACAACCCCTGCTGGGCGCGGGTGGTCGATTTGATGTTCCATTCCAACATCTCGAGCCCCAGCGCGCCGGCCACCTGCTTGGCCAACTCGGTCTTGCCGGTTCCGGGCTCACCCTTGACCAGCAACGGGCGTTCCAGCGTCACGGCGGCATTGACTGCAATCTTGAGGTCGTCCGTTGCCACGTATTCGGCTGTGCCTTCGAATCGTGCGGTCATTCGTTTGCTCCCTTTCAATCGGACCCATCCGGTCCTGGCTCACACTGGCTCAGGTCTGCACCCGGCGACTGCCAGAGGACCTAGCATTTCGGGTAATTGGGTCTAAGCAATTTGACAAGACGGCCGCAGCGTCCCTGCAGCCGAGAGATTCACTTGGACAGAGGGTGATGTTTCGGCGAAATCCCGTTTCCTGTCCGTCACCAATCCGAGGGCCATTCCGAAACTGTCGGCAAATATTGCATCAAACTTCCCTATTTTTAGGCGTTTACAGCCAATTCCTTTGTCAGATGCGCAGTTGCGGCAAATAGTGAAAGAGAGGAGATTTGTGTAGTGACAATCCCAGATACCTCGGATAAACGCAGCGGCAGAAGGGGGAGCCAAATGTCTGGTACAGGTTCTATGACAGACGTTGTTGGCCATACCGAGGGAGCCAATATGAAGCAGGAACTGTTTCTGCCGGAAGACTACCGTCCGGCCGAAGATGAACCGTTCATGAACGACAAGCAGCTAGAGTATTTCCGCCGCAAGCTGCTGGCCTGGAAACAGGATCTTCTGGCGGATAGCCGTGACACGATCGAAGGTTTGCAGGACGGAACGCGTAACATCCCTGATGTCGCCGACCGTGCCAGCGAAGAAACCGACCGGGCGCTGGAATTGCGCACCCGGGATCGCCAGCGCAAGCTGGTGGCCAAGATCGATTCGGCGCTGCGTCGGATCGACGAGGGCGAGTACGGCTATTGCGAAGTGACTGGTGAACCGATTTCGCTCAAGCGTCTTGACGCCCGCCCGATCGCCACCATGAGCCTCGAAGCGCAGGAACGCCATGAACGCCGCGAGAAAGTGCATCGCGACGATTGATCTCACACGGGATCTGCAAGTTTTGAACGCCGGGGCCTGTTGCTCCGGCGTTTTTTTTGTTCAAAGACCTGCATGGATCTGAATTCTCGCAAAATCGTGGTCGTTGGCGCCGGGATCGGTGGTCTGGCTGTCGCCCTGGCGCTCAAGGCCCACGGGGCAGATGTAATGGTTTTGGAGCAGTCCGAGGCCATCACCGAGGTTGGCGCAGGCTTGCAGATCAGTCCAAACGGCGTGAATGTTCTTAGGGCGCTTGGACTGGAACCTGCGCTTCGCGATCAGGCTGTGCGGGGAAAAGCAGTTCAGTTACGGGATTACAGGGCAGGGGGCGAAGTTCTGACCCTCGATCTCGATCGTTATGCCAGCGACAGCTCTTACTATTTTGTGCACCGCGCCGATCTTATCTCGATGCTTGCGGAGGCCGTTCGGCACGCTAGCATTCCGGTTCGGTTGCTGCAAAAGGTCGAGCGGGTTCAGGCAGGCCCTGCACCGGTCCTTCACATGGCCAATGGTGCGCGGATCAACGCGGATCTTGTTGTCGGGGCAGACGGCCTGCACTCCAAGGCACGAGTCGCCCTGAATGGCGAAGACACGCCCTTTTTTACTGGTCAGGTAGCCTGGCGCGCAGTGGTTCCGAATGATCTTTGTTTTGGGGCGCAGGCGCAGGTCTTCATGGGCCCCGGTCGTCATATGGTCTGCTATCCGCTGCGGCGCGGAGAGCTGGTCAATATTGTTGCCGTGCAGGAGCGCGAAGCATGGGCTGATGAGGGATGGAACCAGCAAGATGACCCGGCCCATCTGCGTGCGGCATTTGGCGACTTCGGCGGGCCAGTGCCTGCGTTGCTGAACCGGATCGAAAACGTGCGGCTCTGGGGCCTTTTCCGGCACCCGGTAGCGCCAAACTGGCACTCGGGTTGCGTGGCCATATTGGGTGATGCAGCTCACCCGACCCTGCCATTCCTTGCCCAAGGGGCCAACATGGCGCTCGAGGATGCGTGGGTTCTGGCTGACAGTCTGGCCAAGTCAGAAACGCCGGGCGAAGCGCTTACCGGTTACCAGCGACGCCGTCGTGACCGCGCTGTTCGGGTAATTGCGGCAGCCAATAACAACGCGTGGAAATACCACCTCTCTTCGGCGTCGGTTCGCGCCGTTGCCCATATGACGCTCAGGATGGGTGGTCGGTTGGCGCCTCGACGCATGGTCCGGCAGTTCGACTGGCTATATGGCCACGATGTGACCAAGCCGGGCTGAGGGATCAGAGATCCAGTTCGACCCAGATCGGAACGTGATCTGACGGTTTCTCGCGGCCTCGGATCTCGGCATCGATCCTGCATTCGGTCAACACGTCGGCCGCCTGTGGTGTCAATAGGAAGTGGTCGATGCGAATCCCGTCGTTCCGGTCCCATGCGCCTTTCTGATAATCCCAGAACGAATAGTGTCCCGGCCCTTGGGTCCGGGCGCGGAATGCCTCGGTGAAGCCGAGGTTCAGGATTTGCCGGAACGCGGCGCGGCTTTCGGGCCGAAACAGAGCGTCATCGCGCCATGCGTCGGGGCGACTGGCGTCCTCGGCCTGAGGTATGATGTTGTAATCGCCTGCCATCAGAGCGGGTTCTTCGGCGGAAATCAGTTCGGCCGCCCGGATCCGCAACCGCTCCATCCACGCAAGTTTGTAGTCGTATTTCGGTCCCGGCGCCGGATTTCCATTGGGCAAATACAACCCGCAGATCCGCAGAGCCCTTTTCCCAACTACGGTTGCCTCGATCCAACGGGCCTGCTCGTCATCATCATCCCCGGGAAGCCCTCGGGTTACGTCCTCGAGCGGAAACTTGGACAGGATCGCCACACCATTGAAGCTCTTTTGTCCATGCGTTTCGACGTTGTAGCCGCGATCTTCGAAAATCTCGCGTGGAAACGCCTCATCAACGGACTTGATTTCCTGCAAGACCACAACATCGGGCTGCGCCTCATCAAGCCATGCCGGCAATGCCTCGGCCCGGGCCTTGATGCCATTGATGTTGAAACTGGCGATTTTCATGGGGCCTCTCCGACAAGTCTTGGTGATCTATCGCCCGAATGCGGTCTCGCGGCAAGCTCCGGAGCAGGCCGGTCACTGGCGAATTGAGGTCTGGACCGGGATCTCCGGCAGCACATTACATGGAAAAGGACGTGCCGCATCCGCAGGACGATGACGCATTGGGGTTCTCGATCACAAAACGGGCGCCAATGAGTTCCTCGCTGAAATCGATCGTTGCATTCTCCAGAAATGGCAGCGAGACGCTGTCGACAACCACCTTTTCACCAAGCCCTTCGAGCACGAGATCATCGGATTTGGGCTGATCGAGCGCGATTTCATACTGAAACCCCGAGCAGCCACCACCTTCGACCGCGACGCGCAGGGCTTGCCCCTGATCGGCCGCGCCGATCTCGGCAAGTCGCTCAAAGGCGCGTTCGGTGACCTTTGGGGGCAGGTTCATGCAGGACTCCGGTGGTTTCATTAGGTGCTGCACTGCAATATAGAAGGGCCAAGGACAGGCGACAAGGTTAGGACCGCGAAATGCGAGCGCCCTATGCATCGGACCCCGCACGCGCCCGCGGACGGCTGGTGCGTGAAGAAGAGAGCAGTTTCCGCTCCTGTTTTCAACGGGATCGGGACAGGATCATACACGCCAGCGCCTTCAGGCGGCTGAAGCATAAAACGCAAGTGTTTGTCGAGCATGAAGGCGACAACTATCGCACGCGTCTGACCCACTCGATCGAGGTCGCGCAAGTGGCCCGGACCATTGCAGGGGCGTTACAGTTGAATCCCGAGTTGACCGAGGCGGTGGCACTTGCCCACGACCTTGGCCACACGCCGTTTGGACATACCGGTGAAGATGCGCTTCATGCGTTGATGGCGCCTTTTGGCGGCTTTGATCACAATGCACAGGCGATCCGCATCGTTACATGTCTTGAACGGCACTATGCCGAGTTCGATGGCCTGAACCTGACCTGGGAAACCCTCGAAGCGATTGCCAAACACAATGGCCCGGTGCTGGGGGGTCTTCCGTGGGCGTTGGCCGAATGCAATGCCCAGATGGATCTGGAGCTTCATACGCATGCCAGCGCCGAAGCGCAGGTCGCGGCACTGGCCGATGATGTGGCCTATAACAATCACGACCTGCACGATGGCTTGCGGGCTGGCCTGTTTTCCGACGACGAGATTGCTCAACTGCCCATCCTTGATGCCTGTTATGCCGAGGTTGATGCAGCCTATCCGGATCTGGATCCGGACCGGCGGCGGCACGAGGCCCTGCGGCGCGTTTTCGGCGTGATGGTCAGCGACGTCATCGACACGTCACGCGCCTTGCTGTCAGACGCCCAGGCTACATCGGTGGAAGAGATCCGGGCACTTGGATCCCCTGTGGTCCAGTTTTCGCCGGAACTTTCCGCGAAACTGAAGGAAATCCGCGCGTTTTTGTTTACCCGCATGTATCGGGCTCCGTCCGTCATGCGGGTACGCGAAGAAGTGGCGCAAGTTGTGACCGAGTTGTTTCCGATTTATCTGGAGGATCCGGTGCAGATGCCGGCCGGATGGCAACCCGATATCGGGTTGATCACGGATGAGACCACGCTTGCTCGCCTTGTTTCGGACTACATCGCAGGCATGACCGATCGGTTTGCGTTACAAGAGCATGCCCGACTGACAGGGGCCGACCCCAACCGGATCTGACAGTTGCCCCGCCTTGGTGAAAACGGTTCCATTGACCCCGCCGCCTTGCGTGATAAACCGCCCGCAAGAAGAAGGACGCCGAAATGAACCTGTTTTCCGAGATCCGCAGCCTCGTGACCGAGGCCCTGTCGCAAATGCAAGCTGAAGGGCTGCTGCCCGAGGGGTTGAGCTTTGCCAACGTGGCCGTGGAGCCACCGCGCGATGCAGCCCATGGCGACATGGCGACCAATGCGGCGATGGTGCTGGCCAAGCCGGCTCGGATGAAACCGCGCGACATCGCGGACGCCCTTGCTCTGCGGCTGGCTGCGGATGACAGGATCACCAGCGCCGAAGTGGCGGGGCCGGGCTTTCTCAATCTGAGGCTTGCGCCGGTGGTCTGGCAAGGCATTGTCGGGACCATTCTCGCCGATGGAACCAGCTACGGTCGGTCCGATATGGGGCAGGGGCGGAAGGTGAATGTCGAATATGTCTCGGCCAACCCCACCGGACCGCTGCATGTCGGCCACACCCGCGGCGCGGTCTTCGGCGACGCCCTGGCGTCCCTTCTGGACTATGCCGGCCATGACGTGACCCGCGAATACTACATCAATGACGGCGGGGCGCAGGTCGATGTTCTGGCTCGTTCGGTCTATCTGCGCTATCTCGAAGCGCATGGCGAAGCCGTGGAATTCCCCGACGGAACCTATCCAGGTGAGTATCTGGTAGAGGTCGGCCAGAAGCTGAAAGAGCTGAAAGGCGATGCCTTCATCGGACAACCCGAGGCAGTCTGGCTGCAAGAGATCCGCAATTTCGCCACGGACGCGATGATGGACCTGATCCGCGAGGATCTGGCCCAGCTGGGCGTCAAAATGGATGTGTTCTTTTCCGAAAAGTCTCTCTATGGCACAGGCCGGATTGAGGCCGCCCTGGAGAGCCTGGACAGCAAAGGGCTGATCTACGAGGGCGTTCTGGAGCCACCAAAGGGCAAAAAGCCCGAAGATTGGGAGCCGCGTGAACAGACCCTGTTCAAATCCACCGAACATGGGGACGATGTCGACCGTCCTGTGAAGAAATCAGATGGGTCATGGACCTATTTCGCCCCTGACATCGCCTATCATTTTGATAAAGTTTCCAGAAGGTTCGACGAGCTTATTGATGTTTTTGGGGCGGATCACGGCGGTTATGTCAAGCGGATGAAGGCTGCCGTTTCGGCGCTCAGCGACGGCAAGGTGCCGCTCGATATCAAGCTCACGCAGTTGGTGAAACTGTGGAAGAACGGCGAGCCGTTCAAGATGTCAAAGCGGGCCGGCAACTTTGTCACTTTGCGGGATGTGGTCGATCAGGTCGGCCCCGATGTGACCCGCTTTGTCATGCTGACCCGGAAGAACGATGCGCCGCTGGATTTCGACTTTGACAAGGTGCTCGAGCAAAGCCGCGAGAACCCCGTTTTTTATGTGCAATACGCCCATGCGCGTGTTCAGAGTGTTCTGCGCCGCGCTGTCGAGGCCGGGATCGAAGCCGATCTTGCCACGCTTGCCGCGGCGGATCTTGGCCTGATCAATCACGAGGCCGAACTGGCGGTCGCCAAAAAACTCGCGGAATGGCCCCGGCTGGTTGAGATCGCGGCCCGTACGAATGAACCACATCGAATTGCCTTCTACCTCTATGAATTAGCAGGAGATTTTCACGCCCTGTGGAACCGTGGCAACGAATTGCCCGAATTGAGATTCCTGCAAGAGGGCGATCCCGCCACAAGCCATGCAAAAATGGCTCTGGCTGTTGCCGTTTCCGTTGTTATTTCTGCCGGCCTTGGTATTCTTGGGGTGAAGCCGGCAAACGAGATGCGGTAATTCGGTCAGCGGGACCAATCAGAAGCCCCGCCCGAAAGACACAAGGCACCACCGCCGGCCTGAGGCAGAAGCAAGGCAAACCCGGACATGGCGTGCGCGTCTTGATCCGAGGGCAGTGAGGCGGAAATGGCGAGTTTCGATTATCCGGGCCAAGTGAGCCCGCAGCAGGTACAATACGGGTACCAAAGCCCCCAGGGCGCATATCATCAAGGATACGATCAGGCGGAAACGGCGGAGTATTCCGACGAAGGCGACATGCCGTATGGGCCGCGGGAAATCTCTGGCTTTGGAAAGGCAGCGAACGTGGCGGGTGCGGTCGCATCTCTGGCCCTGCTTGTTGGGCTCGGTGTCTGGGGGTATCAGCTCCTGATGCGTGATGTGTCCGGGGTTCCCGTCGTGCGCGCGGTCGAAGGGCCGATGCGGGTTCAACCAGAGAAGCCGGGTGGGCAACCCGCTGACCATCAGGGGTTGGCGGTAAATTCGGTGGCCGCAAATGGCACTGCAGCTGCCCCTGCGGACACACTGAAGCTTGCTCCAAAGCCGGTTTCTCTGACCGAAGAAGACACGGTCGGCCCCTCGGTGACTGATCAGGCGGTCCAGGCCGTGCTGGCAGAAACCGAAAAGCCAAAGCTTGAACCCGCCGTCAGCGCCGAGGCGGTCGAAGCCTATCAGGAAGGATCTGTCGTGGAACTGGTCGAGGCACTGACAGATGGTGTCGCGCCGATGGAGGCCGCGGCCGCAAACACGGAACAATCTGCGGAAATCGTTCAGCCCGCGCCCGTTCAACCCGGTTTGGCCGAAAAAAATCAAGAGCTTGCGGTTGATCCCGAACTGGCTTTGGCACCCGGAGTCAAACGCTCCCTGCGGCCAATTGAGCGCCCGGCACGAGCAGTGCCGGCCACGGTGAACAACGAAGACGTTGAAGCCGCCCTGCGTAGCGCGGTTGACGCTTCAGCCAGTCTTGATCTGGACCCCGACAGCTTGCCTGCCGGTACGCGTCTTGCACAGCTCGGCGCCTATGACACGCCGGAGATTGCCCAACAGGAATGGGATCGTCTGATTGTTCGCTTCGATGACTACATGGACGGTAAGCAGCGCGTAATCCAACAGGCTTCGAGCGGCGGGCGCACGTTTTACCGGTTGCGGGCTGCCGGGTTCGACGACCTGAGCGATGCGCGCCGGTTCTGCTCCGCCTTGGTAGCGGAACGGGCCGACTGTATTCCCGTAACGACGCGGTGATCCGGGTATGAACTGGGGGGCAACGATACTGGACGCCGAAGGCCAACGGCTGAGCGCCAACGAAAAGGCATTCTTTGGCGACGTTCAGCCGTTTGGCTTTATACTGTTTGCCCGAAACCTTGAAACGCCCGATCAGATCCGCGCCCTATGTGACGATTTTCGCGAGGCCGTGGGGCGGGATTGCCCGATCACGATTGATCAGGAAGGGGGGCGGGTGCAGCGTCTGCGGCCGCCGCTGGCACGCAATTGGCTTGCGCCGCTTGATCACGCCGAACGGGCAGGTAAAGGCGCAGCCCGAGCAATGTACCTGCGGTATCGCCTCATAGCGCATGAATTGCGCGGGCTCGGCATCGACAGCAATTGCGCGCCGATGGTCGATGTCGCCATGCCCGAAACGCACGAATTTCTGCGCAACCGCTGCTACGGGAGCGACCCTGAAACCGTAGCCGAGCTGGGCAGAGCAGTCGCGCAGGGTCATCTTGACGGGGGTGTTCTGCCGGTCGTCAAGCATATCCCCGGCCACGGTCGGGCAACGCTCGACAGTCACTATGACCTTCCGAACGTTGCCGAAGAATTCGAGGCTTTGGATGATACGGACTTTGCGCCGTTCCGGGATCTCAATGACTTGCCACTGGGGATGACGGCGCATCTGGTTTATGACGCGCTTGACCCAACGCCGGCAACGCTCTCTCCGAGGATGATCGAACTGATCCGCGATCAGATCGGCTTTGACGGGTTGATCATGACCGACGACATTTCCATGAAGGCGCTGTCCGGCGCTTTGGGAGACCTGTCGAAGCAGGCCATCGAAGCGGGTTGCGACGTGGTTTTGCATTGCAACGGAACTCTGGACGAACGTATCGAGGTCGCGATGGCGGCCGGACTGATGAACGATGCGGCGCAGGCCCGTGCTGATCGCGCGATCGCGGCACGTCGGGAACCCGCTCCGCTTGACATTGAGGCCGCCGAGGCCGAACTATCTGCCCTCATGGACGGGCAGGTGTATGTCGACGGATAACCTTTTTACCGAAGATCAGATGTCGGTGGCGGATCGGCTTGCGGCCGAGGCCTTGATTGTCGACGTGGACGGGTTCGAAGGCCCGCTGGATGTGCTGCTGACCCTGTCGCGCACGCAAAAGGTGGATCTGCGCAAGATCTCGGTGCTGGAACTGGCACGGCAATACCTGAGCTTTGTGGAGCGTGCCAAGGAATTGCGGATCGAACTGGCTGCCGACTATCTGGTGATGGCGGCATGGCTGGCATTCCTGAAATCGCGCCTTCTGCTGCCGCCTGACCCCGATGAAGACGGGCCATCTGGCGAAGAACTTGCTGCGCATCTGGCGTTTCAACTGGAACGGCTGCAGGCGATGCGCGACATGGCGGCCAAGCTGATGGCGCGGGATCAGCTGGGACGGGATTTTTTTGCCCGCGGGCAGGGCGAAGAGATCGCCCGGATCAAGACTGTCACCTATTCCGCCACCTTGCTGGACCTTATGCAGGGATACGCCCGGATCCGCACACGGGATGAATTCCGCCCGTTCGTGATGGATCGGGACTCGGTCTATACGATGGAAGAGGCGCTGGATCGGATGCGGGGCCTGATCGGCTTTGCCGGGACATGGACAGATATGGTCAGCTATCTACCGGAAGGCTGGGGGGCGGATCCCGTGAGGCGGCGATCGGCAACCGCGGCGACCTTTGCCGCCTCTTTGCAACTGGCCAAGGAAGGGCAACTGGAAATCAAACAGAGCGATATGTTCGAGCCGATCCAATTGCGCAAGAAAGACAAACCAACATGAGATGCATCCCGTGAGTGACGACATTCAGGAACCCACCGAAAGCCTGTTCGAAGCGCCGCCGATGGCAGAACAGGAACGTATGGTCGAAGCGGTACTGTTTGCCAGCGCCGAGCCGGTGACGGTGCGCGATCTCGAAGTGCGGATGCCGCATGGATGCGATGCCGCCGAGGCGCTGGCCCGTCTGCGCAAACGGTACGAGGGGCGCGGCGTGGGGGTTGTGCGCGTCGGCGATGCTTGGGCAATCCGAACCGCTCCGGACCTTGGGTTTCTAATGCAGAAGGAAACCGTAGAAACCCGGAAGCTGTCGAGGGCTGCCATCGAAACGCTCGCAATTATCTCTTATCATCAGCCTGTTACCCGGGCTGAGATCGAGGAAATTCGCGGCGTGTCGGTCTCGCGCGGGACGCTGGATCTGTTGATGGAACTGGACTGGATTCGTCTGGGACGTCGCAAGATGACGCCGGGCCGTCCGGTTACCTTTGTTGTAACGCCACATTTTCTGGATCATTTTGGTTTGGAAAGCGCCCGGGACCTTCCTGGGCTCAAAGAATTGCGGGCGGCTGGCCTGCTCGAAAACCGGCCTCCGCCCGGCAGCACGGACCTGTCGGACGAGGATGATGACGAAGAAGGCGGAGCCGGTCAGCCGGAACTGTTCGAGGAGTAAGCCGAACCAGGCCGCCGCAACACCGCAGTCTTGCGGCCGCCGGTGCCAAGGGGGTGCCAAAATTCTGTCGCAATGCTAGGTTATACTGCAGTTCGGGCAGCAATGAAGGGGAATACCCCATGAACAGCAACCAGATCATGAACATGGTGACGCGGATCTTTTTGCGGCGGTTCATCAATTTCGGAATGAAAACCGGTATGGAATTTGTCGCGGGGCAAGGTGGCATCAAAGGCCAGCCGCAAGGCGGCGGCCAAAAGAAAAAGCTGACGCCGGAACAGCGCGAAGCGAAGCAGAAAGTGCGTCAGGCGCGCCAAGCTCGAAGGCTGGCAAGGCAAGCAGGAAAATTCTGATTTTCCGGGTGTTTACGCTGGCGTCTTGAAGTGTTTGGACAACTTCAGCCCTTGCCCCTGATAGTTCGAGGCGATGCCCGCACCGTATAGCTGTGTGGGTGCCTCGTTCATATGTTCATAAACCAGTCGCCCGACGACCTGCCCATGTTCCAGGACAAACGGGGCTTCATGGCAGCGCACTTCCAGTACGCCGCGTGATCCTTCGCCACCGGCGGCTGCGTGTCCGAAACCGGGATCAAAAAAACCGGCATAGTGCACACGGAACTCTCCGACCATGGCAAGGTATGGCGCCATCTCGGCCGCATATTGCGGCGGGATATGCACCGCCTCGCGGCTGACGAGAATATAGAACGCACCGGGATCGAGGATGATATGGCCGTGGTCGGAATGCACTTCTTCCCAATATTTTCGGGGATCATAGGCACCGATCTGATCGAGATCGATCACACCCGTATGCGGCTTTGCGCGGTAGCCTACCAATGTTGTTCCGGGTAGGCGCAGATCGACGGAAAAACCAAGGCCGTCCTGAATGACGGCAGGGCCATCCACCAACCGGGTGCGGGCGTGCAAGTCGGTTAGCTCTGCATCGCTGAGCACCGATTGACCGCGGCGAAAACGAATCTGGTTCAGCCGCATTCCCGGTCGAACCAGAACCGAGAATGAACGGGGGCAAATCTCGGCGTAGAGCGGCCCGGAATATCCCGGCTGGATCCGGTCGAACTCGGTCCCGCCATCTGTGATCGTCCTTGTCAGCAGGTCGAGCCGGCCAGTGGAGCTCTTGGCATTGGCAGCAGCGCTCAGGTCTGCGGGAAGGTCGAGCCGTTCCATCAGTGGCACCAAATAGACGCAACCCTTTTCCAACACCGCACCGTTGCCCAGCTCGATCCGGTGCATTTCAAATTCCGTCAGGCGGTCCGCGACGCTACGGCCCTCTCCGGCAAGGAATGAGGCGCGCACCCGATACGCGACCTGACCCAAGCGCAGGTCAAGGCTTGCGGGTTGAACCTGTCCTTCGGGGATCGGTTGATCCGCCGAGATCGCACCATTTGCGATCAGGGATTCGATCTGTTGGTTGGGAAGAACGCCTGTCATGCCAAACCCTTTTCTTTCAAGGGGCTGGGGCAGGGTGCATGCATCGTCGCGGTGATTTGGTCGGGCTAGCAGGACTCGAACCTGCGACCTTCCGTCCCCCAGACGGACGCGCTACCAGGCTGCGCCATAGCCCGACGATGCAGTGTTCATACCGGTTTTTCGGGCAGGGGCAAGGGGGTATCATCAAGAATTTCAGCCCATTCCAGAATGGGGATGACGCGCAAGCCAGTTGCGCAATTCCGCAGCAATTGGAACAATCTCGCGGGCCTGTTCCGGGGTCAGGGCACGTATCGCGGCAAGCTTGACTGCGAGGCCAGGTGCATATGGTATCTGGTCGTCAGCTGGCACCTCGGCGACATCAATTTTGGTGGGACGCAGTAGGGTGGAGGCCGCCGGAAGGTCGATCTCTTCATTCGCGGCGGCCGCGTCCTGTGAATCTTCTATCTGCGGTGCGCTGTCGGAAACGGGTTCCCGATGCGAAAATTCAGGATGAACACCCGGCGATGTGTCCGACAGGGGATATTCGGGATGTTCGGCCTGAATGGCTTCGACCGGAGTTTCGTCAACCGACGCGGACTGAACCGGTGTTTCTGCGGGTGCTTCACCCGTAGTTTCCACGGATTGCACCGGCTCCAATTCCATGTCGATCTGGTCTGGAACATCGGATTCGGGTCGGTCTTGCTTGAACTGGATTACCTTGCCCTGAATGTCCTGCGACAGCTCGACGGCGGCTTCTTCCAGCGACTGAGAAAGTGAGGAGATATGCGCAACGCCTTGTTCGCGCATCATTTTCTGAACGCCTTTAATGGTCACGCCATCATCGTGCAGCAATTTCTTGATGCCACCCAACAGCAACATGTCTGCGGGTCGGTAATAGCGGCGTCCGCCAGCGCGCTTAACGGGTTTGACCTGAGTAAACTTGCTTTCCCAGAAGCGCAGCACATGGGCCTGCACCCCCAGCCAATCCGCCACTTCGCTTATCGTGCGAAACGCGTCAGGGGATTTTGCCATCTGTGCCTGTCCCGTTTACTTGCGATTGCCTGCGGCAACGCGGTCTTTCATCAGGTGCGACGGGCGAAAGGTCAGAACCCGGCGTGGCTGAATCGGAACCTCTTCGCCGGTTTTCGGATTTCGGCCGATTCGGGCCGATTTTTCTCGGACGCTGAACGTGCCGAAGGACGAGATTTTGACCTGTTCGCCCCGAACAAGAGCATCAGACATATGCTCCAGCATGCTTTCAACCAGTTGTGCGCTTTCGTTTCGTGATAGCCCGACCTCGCGAAACACTGCTTCGCTGAGATCCATCCGCGTCAAGGTTTTATCGCCCATACCATTCCCCATGTGATAGTAGGAGAATAGGTCGCGCGGAAAATCCCTGTCAATATCAATGAATTGCAAGCGGCTCTTTTGGCCGGTTCACGCCCGCCTGAAACCTGCGGTAAAAGAGCGCGTTACCAACGCAGTACGACCGAACCCCAGGCCAGACCGCCGCCAATCGCTTCGGTGACAACCAGATCGCCTTGTTTCAATTGTCCGCGTGCCTTGCCGACAGAGAGGGCGAGCGGGATGGACGCGGCTGACGTATTGCCGTGATCCTGGACGGTGACAACAACGCGATCCATTGGCAGACCCATCTTCTTGGCGGTGCCCTGAATGATTCGAATATTGGCCTGATGCGGCACGATCCAGTCGACGTCGTCGCTGTGCAGCCCAACCTTGCCCAGTGCAGTCTCGGCTGTCTTGGCAAGTTTTTCGACTGCGTGGCGGAACACCTGGTTGCCTTGCATCCTCAGATGTCCGGTGGATTGTGTCGAAACACCGCCATCGACATAGAGAAGATCCCGGTGCCGGCCATCCGAATTCAGATCGGTGGCCAGAATTCCGCGATCGTCCGAGCTGCCGGTTCCCTCTTGTTCCTCCAGAACCAATGCGCCAGCACCGTCACCAAACAGAACGCATGTTGACCGGTCGGTCCAGTCCATGATCCGCGAAAAGGTCTCGGCGCCGATCACCAGCACCCGTTTCGCCTGGCCCGAGAGAATCAGGGCGTTGGCATTGGCAAGCGCGTAAACAAATCCGGCGCAGACAGCCTGAACATCAAAGGCAAAGCCGCGGGTCATGCCAAGAGACGCCTGCACCATGGTTGCAGCCGACGGAAATGTCAGATCGGCAGTCGAGGTGGCAAGAACAATCGCATCGATATCCCCGGCTTCCATGCCAGCGTCTGCAAGCGCAGCACGGGCGGCGTGAGTCGCCAGATCCGAGGTGGTTTCATCATCGGCCGCGAAATGACGGCGCTCGATCCCCGAGCGGGAGCGGATCCATTCATCCGTCGTGTCGAGAGTGGCCTCGAACTCGGCATTTGGTACGACACGGGATGGAAGATAATGTCCAACTCCAACGACTACTGCTCGCCCTGTCATGGCTTATGACTGCCCTTCGCTATCTTTTTGTGGCTCCCCTGAGGGGGCAGCGCCATCTTGGTTATGCCCGGCCGTGGATGCAACCCGCGCGGCCAGTTTTTCCGAAAAGCCTGACTTGGCCAGAGTGAAGGCAAGTTTGACCGCGGCGGATACCCCGATCGCATCGGCGGCACCATGAGATTTCACAACCGTACCGTTCAGCCCAAGAAACACACCGCCATTGACCCGGCGCGGATCGATTCGCTGTTGCAGGCGTTTCAGCGACGTGATCGCGAGAACAGACGCCAATCGGGAGAGGGGGGAATACTTGAAGGCTTCGCGCAAAAGTGAGCCGATCAGCCTTGCGGTGCCTTCGCCGGTCTTGATCGCCACATTTCCGGTGAAACCGTCAGTCACGATGACATCGGCAAGATCGCCGGGCATGTCGCTGCCTTCGACAAATCCCACGAATTCGTAGTTGGCCTTGTCAGCGAAATCCGAAATGAGGACGTGCGCCTCTTTCAATTCGGTCCTGCCCTTGTGCTCTTCGGTTCCGACATTCAGCAGGCCAACGCGAGGGCGGGGCAGGTTCAGGCCATTTCGCGCATATGATGCCCCCATCAGGGCGTATTGCAGCAGGTCGCCAGCATCTGCGCGCACGTCGGCGCCGACATCCAGCATCACATTGAAACCATTGGCGCTGCGAGAGGGCCACAGAACGGCAATTGCCGGGCGATTCACACCGGGCAGCTTGCGCAACCGCAACATGCTCAGCGCCATCAGAGCGCCGGTGTTGCCGCAGGAGACTGCTCCGGCCGCGTCACCATTGCGTACCGAGTCCAGCGCCGACCACATGGACGTGCCCTTGCCATTGCGCATCACGTGGCTGGGCTTGTCCTCCATCGTGACGACATCATTCACGTCGCAATAAGAAACACGCCCGTCCAGCACACGCCGGCGGGCGACAAGTTTCTTTAGCATGTCCTCGGGACCGTGCAGGATGAACCCGATTTCCGGGTTCTTCTTGGCCGACTTGGCGATGCCTGCAACAACGGCCGCAGGCCCGGTGTCGCCACCCATCGCATCCACCGATATGACGATTCGTCCGGGCTGCGTCTGGTGTGGGTCGGGCTGGACCGTCATACCGAAGCCTGTCTGGCGTGGCTTATGCCGCGTCTTCGTCCAGATCGACCTCGTCGGCCATGGCGACAACTTCGCGGTCAGCGTAGTGGCCACAGGACGGGCACACGTGGTGCGGACGCTTCAGTTCACCACAGTTCGGGCATTCGTTCGGGTTGGCAGCAACCAGCGCATCGTGCGCGCGGCGGTTGTTGCGGCGCGATTTGGAAACTTTGTTCTGTTGGACAGCCATTGTCTCAACCTTTGTATATGGGGCCCGGGAACCGTTCCGCGGGCGAGTTTCGTTCTTTTATCTCAAGCGGCGTGACGAGCGTTTAGGCCGCGGCCCTTGCGATGTCCAACCCTAAATCTGATGAGCGCGCGAAAATACTTGGTTTCTCGGGTTTGACAAGTGGTTTTTCACCCCTGCCTCGCCCGGCCCGTCCTCGAAAATATCCGAGGTGATTCCGTTGCAGCGCGTCAGTCGTCCTTTTTGAGAGCGTTACGCAATTCTGCAAGTTTTGCAAAGGGTTTGGCGTCTTCATCACGCATCGGCTGCTCGCCCGGCCTGGTGTAGACGGCTTCGCCGAGTTCCGCACCGTCCTTGCGCGGGTAGAGCGGCAAGGCCAGCGATAATGCTTCTATCATGACCTGACCCGGATCGATTTGCGTGCCCAGAGCTTCGACCGAGTCGTCCTCATGCATTTCGACCTCTTCATCTTCGGGGGTGGTCCAGTCCGCTACGAACCGCCGGCTGACAGCGGTGTCGATGCGTGTTGTTACAGGTTCCAGCGTTACCACGCAGGCTTGGGTGACCGTCGCACCCAGACGAGCCTCCAGAACCCAGTCACGCTTGCCGCTGGCCTGAATGTTTCCCGCCAGCCGCAGCTTGCGAAGACCGAGCAGGCCGAGCTCGTCCGCGATCCGGGCCATCTCCTCGGCATCGGGCTTCAGGTCAAAGGGAGTCGAGGTGTTCTGGGCGAGATCTGCCACCCTGAGGGCGGTTGGGGAAAGCTCGGATGAGGTCATGAGAAAGACTTTCGTTTCTTGAACCACGGGCGCAGTTTGGGTAAGCGGTGATAAAAGGCGACAGAGGCCAAAGCAAGAGGGCAGGAATGTTCGGCACCGGACCATTTCAGAATATCACGTTCCGCGCCGCCCGTATCGGGGTGGCAGCTCTTGTCCTGTCGGCCGGGCTTGCGGCCTGCGCTTCGGTCTATCGCAGCCATGGCTATACTCCCAGCGAAGCAGAACTGGCGGAAATCAAGGTTGGCGTGGATACTCGCGATTCGGTGATCGAAACCGTCGGGGCGCCATCTTCTTCCGGGGTTCTGGAAAATGGTGGGTTCTACTACATCTCCACCCGAATGCGGCACTATGGTGCTCGGGCGCCCGAAGTTGTGTCCCGGCAGTTGGTCGCGATCAGCTTTGATCAGTCCGGTGTGGTTCGGAATATCGAGCGCTACGGTCTTGAGGACGGCCAGATCATTCCTTTGAGCCGTCGCGTGACCAGTTCCAGCGTTGAGGACAAAACCTTCCTCCGGCAGCTTGTAGGTAACCTCGGCACATTCAATCCGGCCACGGCACTCGGGCAATAACTCAAGCAAAAATAATGGCTTGTCTCGCGCGATCTTGCGTCATTCCGCTGTGACCCCCTATGTGGTAGTGGGAAGAAGTGGACAGCACCGTCTGTCCGGATGACGAAAGGACGCGACGATGACCGGTGCGCCATTGCTGAGCAAAGGCAGATACCGTGCTCGGCTGGCCGAAGGTGCTGGCGACCTGGCCCGGGCCCGGGCGTTGCGGACGCTGGCCTTTGAAACTCCCGAACACGACGGTGACCGTTTTGACGGCATTTGTTCCCATGTTCTGGTCGAAGATCCGCGCACCGGCACGCTGGTCTGTTGCTTTCGTATGCTGACACTGGAAGGCGGTGCGGATGTCGCGCGCAGTTATTCGGCGCAGTTCTACGGCTTGTCCGCGCTGGAAAGCTACGCGGGCAGAATGGTCGAGATGGGACGGTTTTGCATTCACCCCGAATGGCGCGACCCGGATATCCTGCGTGTCGCATGGGGGGCAATGACGGCATATGTGGACCGGGAGGGAATCGAGATGCTGTTTGGCTGTTCGTCGTTTGCCGGAACCGAAACCGAGCGTTACCTTGACGCGTTTGCAGTTCTCAAAAGCCGCCATCTTGCACCGAAACGCTGGTTGCCAAGGGTAAAGGCGCCGGATGTGTTCCGATTTGCCTCCAAGTTGCGTCGCAAACCCGACATGAAGCAGGCGATGTTGCGGATGCCGCCCTTGTTGCGGACTTATCTGATGATGGGCGGCTGGGTGAGCGACCACGCTGTTGTGGACCGGAAGATGAACACGTTGCACGTGTTCACTGGGCTGGAGATCGGCGACATACCCCCGGCGCGCAAGAAGCTGCTCAGGTCGGTTGTCGGGTAGCGCGCGCAATCTGGAAATGATCGGGCCGGGGCGTTGACGGCGGGTATCCGGCGGTTTAGCTGGCGTGCATGGCGAAGCTTCCTTTACTGCAAATGGCTGGTATCTCCCTGACTTTCGGGGGCGATCCCGTGTTTTCGGATCTCGATCTGGTGGTTCATCCCGGAGATCGTGTGGCGCTGGTCGGACGCAACGGGTCCGGTAAATCGACTCTGATGAAGGTGATGGCCGGTTTTGTTGAGCCGGATTCGGGTGAGATCGTCGTGCCGCCCGGAAAGTCGGTTGGCTATATGGAGCAGGATCCCGATATGGCAGGATTTGCCACGCTGGGCGACTATGCTTCGAGCGGGTTGGAGCCGGGCGAACTCTACAAGGTGGAACGCGCGGGCGAGGGCCTCAAATTCGATCCGTCCCGACCTGTCGAGACCGCCTCGGGTGGCGAACGGCGACGGGCAGCACTGGCCAAGCTGATGGCCGAAGCCCCGGATCTGATGTTGCTGGACGAACCGACAAACCATCTGGACATCGAGGCGATCGGTTGGCTGGAAAGCGAATTGGGCGCGACCCGTGCGGCCTATGTCCTGATCTCGCATGACCGGGCCTTTCTGCGCGCATTGACCCGCGCCACATTGTGGATCGACCGGGGTGCTGTGCGTCGGCAGGAAAAGGGTTTCCAAGCCTTCGAGGCCTGGCGCGATCAGGTCTGGGACGAAGAGGACACCGCGCGGCACAAGCTGAACCGCCTGATCAAGTCCGAAGCCAGATGGGCGGTTGAGGGCATCAGCGCAAGACGCAAGCGCAACCAGGGCCGGGTGCGGGCCTTGCAAGCTCTGCGCGCCGAGCGGGCAGCACAGATCACGCGGCAGGGGGCTGCCGCCATGTCGCTCGAGGCCAGTACTAAATCGGGCCGAAAGGTGATCGAGGCGCAGGGATTGAGCAAAAGCTTCGACGGCAGGCAGATCGTGCGAAATTTCGATCTGCTGGTGCAGCGTGGCGACCGGGTGGCTTTTGTCGGCCCCAATGGGGTGGGCAAAACCACGCTGTTGAAAATTCTGTTGGGCGAGATCGAACCGGATGAGGGCACCGTTCGGTTGGGTACCAATCTTGAGGTTGCGGTGTTCGATCAGGCCCGGGCCCAACTGGATCCCGATGTCAGCCTGTGGGACAGCCTGACCGGCGACCCGTTGATGCGAGTCTCGGGAAAGGCCGATCAGGTCATGGTGCGCGGGCAGCCCAAGCACGTTGTCGGCTATCTTAAAGAGTTTCTGTTCGATGAACGACAGGCGCGGGCACCGGTCCGGTCTTTGTCCGGGGGTGAAAAGGCGAGGCTGTTGCTGGCCCGGCTGATGGCGCGCAGCTCGAACATGCTGGTGCTGGACGAACCGACCAACGATCTGGATGTCGAAACACTGGATCTGTTGCAGGAACTTCTGGACAACTATGACGGCACGGTTCTGCTGGTCAGTCATGACCGGGATTTTCTCGACCGTGTGGCCACGACCACCATCGCGATGGAGGGTAACGGGCGCGCCACGGCCTATGCAGGTGGATGGTCCGATTACATCGCGCAGCGCGGCAGTATTTCGCAGATTAATGAAGCAAAAACAAAATCTTCAAAGGAAAAGATAAAGCGAGAAGTCAGCCCGAAGCAGGGGCTGACCTATACGGAAAAACACAGGTTGGAAAAACTGCCCGCCGAGATCTCCCGCTTGGAGGCCGAGATCGCAAAGCTCGAGGAATTGATGGCCGATCCGGAGCTCTACACACGCGAACCGGTCAAGTTTCAGAAAGCGACGGACGCCCTTGTCGAGCGGCAGGAAAAACTGGCCGCCGCCGAGGAGGAATGGTTGCTGCTCGAAGAAAAGGCCGAGGCGGGTTGAACCCCGGCCAATTTGGCAGTCACCGCATGCGCAGGGCCCCGTCGAGGCGGATCACTTCACCGTTGAGATAACCCATTTCGACAATGAATCCGGCCAGACGACCATACTCTGTGGGATCCCCGAGGCGGGCAGGGTTGGGAACATCGGTCGCCAGTTGCTGCTGAACCTCTTCGGGCAGGCCCGCCAGCATGGGCGTCATGAAAATGCCCGGTGCGATTGTCATGACCCGGATACCGGTCGACGCCAGATCACGGGCCATTGGCAGCGTCATGCCGACCACACCGCCCTTGGAAGCCGCATAGGCGGCCTGACCTTTCTGGCCGTCAAAGGCAGCGATCGAGGCGGTGTTGACGATTACGCCGCGCGCGCCGTCCGGCTCGGGTTCGTTCTTGGCCATCTCGACTGATGCCAGTCGCGATACGTTGAACGTGCCCAAAAGATTGATGTCGATGGTGCGCTGGAACGCGTCGAGAGGGTGGGGGCCATCCTTGCCCACAGTCTTGATACCATAGGCAATACCCGCGCAATTTACTGCCGCAGTGATCTTGCCCATTTTCTTGGTTCCAAGCGCGATTGCTGCGGCGACCGACTCCTCGTCGGTTACGTCGGTTTGGGCAAAGTGCCCGCCGATTTCGGCGGCGACCTTCGCGCCGCGTTCTGCATCGCGGTCCAGAATGGTGACCTGCGCCCCGTTTGCGGCAAAGTGACGGGCGGTTGCCTCACCCAGGCCCGAAGCCCCCCCGGTGATCACAGCTGCGGTGGTTGCAAGTTGCATTGCGGGTTCCTCTCCCATGATATGAACATGCGTTCAAATAATGGAAAACCGGGCCACCTGTCTAGCTGTGTCGTTCCGTCAAAACGGCGCGATACTGGGATTTCGGTCGAGGCAGGACCCGAACTTGGATGCCGGGTCCGGATGCTCGGAAGGCCATTTCCCGCGCTCATGCCTGAATGCGGGGCGCTTGGAATGAGGAGTCTAGCCCAGTTGAACCAGTGCGTGGCGCTTCTTTCCGGCGCTCAGCTTGATCGGGGAGGCCAGCGCGCCGGCGTCAATCATCAAGCTGGCGTCGGTCAGCGGTGCATCGTCTAGCTTTGCACCGTTTTCGGCGATCAGGCGCTTTGCCTCCTTGCCGGATTTTGCAAGGCCGGATTTGACGATCAGCTGAACCACCGAGATCCCGTCGCCCAGTTCGACAGCGCTAAGGGTCAAGGTGGGCAGGTCGTCACCAACGCCGCCCTTTTCGAATACTTCTCGGGCGGTGGCCTCAGCGGCGGAAGCAGCCTCGGCCCCGTGCAAGAGCCCGGTGACCTCATTGGCCAGCACGATCTTGGCTTCGTTGATCTCGGAGCCTGCCAATGCGCCCAACCGCTCGCACTCTTCGACCGGCAGCTCGGTATAGAGCTTGAGGAACCGGCCGACATCGGCATCTGTGGTGTTGCGCCAGAACTGCCAGAACTCGTAGGGAGAGCGCATGTCGGCGTTCAGCCATACCGCGCCATCCTGCGATTTGCCCATTTTCTTGCCGTCGCTGGTGGTCAGCAGCGGTGAGGTCAGGCCGAACACTTCGCCTTCGATCACCCGTCGGGTCAGATCGATTCCGTTGACGATATTGCCCCACTGGTCCGATCCACCCATCTGCAGGATGCAGCCATAACGGCGGTTGAGCTCGAGAAAGTCATAAGCCTGCAAAATCATGTAGTTGAATTCGAGGAAAGACAGGCTCTGTTCGCGGTCCAGACGGGATTTTACCGACTCAAAGCTGAGCATCCGGTTGACGCTGAAATGCCGCCCGATATCGCGCAGGAAGTCGAGGTAGTTCAATCCATCCAGCCATTCGGCATTGTTCAGCATCAGTGCGGCGTTTTCCGCACCACTGTCGTAGTCGATATAGGCCGAGAACACTTTGCGAATACCGGCGATGTTGTCGTCGATCTGGTCCGGCGTCAGCAGCGGGCGCTCGTCTGCCCGAAAAGAGGGATCGCCCACCTTGGTGGTTCCGCCGCCCATCAAAGTGATCGGTTTGTGCCCTGTCTTTTGCAGCCAGCGCAGCATCATGATTTGGATCAGGCTGCCCACATGCAGAGACTTGGCCGTGGCGTCAAAGCCGATATACCCGGGCTGAACCCCTTTGATCAGCGCCTCGTCGAGCCCCTGATAATCGGTGCAGTCGGCCAGAAAGCCGCGTTCCATCATTACCGCGATGAAATCCGATTTGGGATGGTAGGTCATGTCTTGCCTCGGGTTTGAATTGCAATGCACCCTGCTCATGCGGCATGCAGGAAAAATGGTGCGCTGCACGGTATAATGTGCAATCGGGACAGTGGAAACCGGTTTTCGCCGCAAAAGACGGCAGCATAACCGGATGGCAGGTCAAAAAGGAAAAGGCCATGAGCAAGGCCATTGCAAGAACAGGATCGGTGCGGGCGCTGGGGGCAATGTCGGGCACGTCGCTGGACGGTGTAGACGCGGCAATCGTGGAAACCGACGGGATGACGATTACCGGTTTCGGGGAAACCGGATACCGGGCCTATAACGCAGAAGAACGGGAAGTTCTGCGAACAGGGTTGGGATTCTGGTCCGGCCCTGAAGTGGACGCTGCAAGTGAACTTGTGACAGACGCGCACAAGCTGGCCTTGTCCGGGTTCCCGGATGTGGACCTGATCGGGTTTCATGGCCAGACCCTTGCCCATGATCCCCGGGGGCGCGGAACCCTTCAGGTCGGGGATGGCGCAGCGCTGGCCGAGGCGCTGGATGTTCCGGTGGTCTGGGATTTTCGTTCGGATGATGTGGCCATGGGTGGGGAAGGAGCGCCTCTGGCGCCGTTTTTTCACTTTGCCTGTGCAAAATGGATCGTCGCGACCGCCCCGCTGTGTTTTCTCAATCTTGGCGGTGTCGGCAACTTGACCTATGTGGATCCGACGCGCGACCGCCCTGAGGATCCCGGGGCGCTGCTTGCTTTTGATACCGGGCCAGCCAATGCACCGGTAAATGACCTTGTTCAGGCACGGCTGGGGTTGCACATGGACCGCGACGGCGCAGTCGCCAAGGACGGGAAGGTCGAGAATGGCGCGCTGGAGCTGTTTCTGGCAGAGCCGTATTTTGCACGAATTCCCCCCAAGTCTCTGGACCGAAACGATTTTGCAGAGATGATCGGGCTGGTGCAGGAGCTGGGGGATGCCGATGCGGTTGCGACGCTCACCGGCATGTGTGCCGCCGCTGTGGCGCTTGGTATGGAGCACTGTCCAAAGCCGCCCGACCGTGTTCTCGTCACCGGGGGCGGGCGCCACAACCCTGTTTTGATGCAGATGCTGCAGGTCTCGCTGGACTGCCCGGTTGAGCCTGTAGAAAGCGTCGGTCTAGACGGAGATATGCTCGAGGCACAGGCATTTGCCTATCTCGCAGTTCGGGTGGCGCGGGGGCTACCGACATCATGCCCGGGAACAACCGGGGTTCGTGCGCTTGTTGGCGGCGGCATCGTCAGCGTGCCTGAGCGGTCCTGATCCCTGCCTTAACGTTCCAATTGAACAGTGGCGGCGTCATTGCTGTGGTCTCCGCAACGAGTTCGCAAAGCGCGTCACCGCGGGATGTCGAAACCCGGTGGTGCAAGCTCGAACCCTTCAAACTGGAAACCGGGCGATACGGTGCAACTGACCAGCGTGTAGTCGCCGGTGCTGCGTGCAGCCTGCCAATGTCCCTCGGGAACGATCAGCTGTGGCGCGCCATCCCGCAGGTCAGGGCAAAGCAGGCGGTCCACGGCCGGCCCTTCATCTGTTGGGCTTGTCGAGAGCACCAACGGATCCCCCGCGTGCCACAGCCAGATTTCGGTTGCGTCGACCTTGTGCCAATGGCTGCTCTCACCGCGCTGCAACAGGAAATAGATGCACGTCCCGCTGGGCCGGCCTTCATTCCGGGCAACCCAGGTCTGGCGATACCATCCGCCCTCTGGATGCCGTTCGAGACCCAGTCGCGCAATGATGTCAGCGGCGCTCATGCCAGGACGCGGGCGGCTGTCGGATGTCATCTGTCGCCTTCCTTGGAAACTGCTTGAAACTATCGCTTGCAATGCTCTGCTATGGCAATCTTGTGTTCTAAGGATATGTTTGACCCATGACCGGTCCAATATCTCCATCCAGCTTAAATCCCAAAAGTTCCAACAACGCCTTGTCGTTTCCGTTCGACAACAGTTATGCGCGCCTGCCGACGGCATTCTACGCGCAGCAGGCACCAGTTCCCGTCGCGGCCCCACGGCTTGTCGCGTTCAACGAAACTCTGGCCCGGTTGATCGGCATCACCCCGGGCGAGGTCGAGGACATGGCGCGTGTCTTTGCGGGTAACGATCTGCCACAGGGGGCCGAGCCGATTGCCCAGCTATACTCCGGCCATCAGTTCGGGCATTACAATCCGCAACTGGGGGATGGTCGCGCGGTCTTGCTGGGTGAAACTGTCGGAACGGACGGGAAACGCCGCGACATTCAGCTCAAGGGATCCGGGCCAACGCCTTTTTCCCGGCAGGGTGACGGGAGGGCATGGCTGGGGCCGGTTTTGCGGGAATATGTGGTGTCCGAAGCAATGCACGCGCTGGGCATTCCCACAACGCGGGCGCTTGCAGCCGTGGAAACAGGCGAGGATGTGTTGCGTGAGGTGGCCTTGCCCGGCGCGGTTCTGACACGTGTTGCCCAAAGCCATCTGCGCGTCGGGACGTTTCAGGTTTTTGCGGCTCGCGGTGACGTCCAAAACCTAAAAACCCTGACACAATATGCTATCGCGCGACACTACCCGCAGGCGAACGGTCCAATGGGGCTGTTGCGTGCGGTCCGCGATGCGCAGGCGGCCCTGATACCTGCGTGGATGAGCGTAGGCTTCATTCACGGCGTGATGAATACCGACAATTGCGCCATATCCGGTGAAACCATTGATTACGGACCATGCGCCTTCATGGACAGCTACCACCCCAACATGGTGTTCAGTTCGATCGACCGAGGTGGGCGGTATGCGTATTCCAATCAGCCCGATATAGTGGTCTGGAACATTGCTCAGCTGGCGACGGCCCTGATCCAGCAATTCGCCGACAAAGATGAGGCCGTCGAAGAGGCAACCGAGATCGTCCATGCCATGCCGGCGCTGCTGCAGGAGAACTGGCTGCGGAACTTCCGTGCCAAAATCGGCCTGATCCGGGAGGAAGAGGGGGATCTCGAACTGATTTCCGACCTTCTGACTCGGATGGCGGAAAATCAGGCCGATTTTACGAATACGTTTAGAGCTTTGGCCGGCGAAAGGGCGCGGGACCAGTTCACGGATCCTGCTGCTTTTGATGGCTGGGCGAAAAACTGGCGTTTGCGGCAGGAGCGCGAAAATGATCCGAAGCGGGTGATGAAAGGCGCCAATCCCGCGTTTATTCCGCGCAACCACCGTGTCGAACAGATGATTCAGGCGGCAATGGCCGGAGATTACTCCCCGTTCCATCGGCTCAACGCGGTTCTGGCCCGGCCGTTTGATGCGCAACCCGAAGCTGCCGATCTATGTCATCCGCCGTCCAGCTCGGAAATCGTACATGCGACGTTTTGCGGAACCTGACGATAAGTTGCGCGCAGGTATGAAACGGACATTTCGCCGACCTCTGGTCGCACGCGGCGCCATTCGCCGCAGTTGTGAAGAAAAACAGATGTCATACACACAGGTTTTGTAGGCTGCGCTTGCGGAACCCGATGCGGTCCCGCAATAACAACAGGCAAATTGGTCGATCCCCGAGGTCCATGAAACACATTAGCCGTAACTCTGACCTGCTGCGCGTCGCCAGCTACAATATCCAGAAATGCGTGGGGCTAGACCTTCGTCGACGTCCTGAACGCATTCTAAAGGTCATAGACCGGATTGGGGCGCAGGTTCAGGTCTTGCAGGAAGCGGACAAGAGATTGCCCCCACGCCCGGCCGCATTGCCGCATTTTGCTCTCGAGGAAGCTGGTTGGAACATCGCGGATCTCGGAGGGGCAGGCAGCCTGGGCTGGCATGGCAACGCGGTGATCTGGCGCGGCGAGGGTATTTCACTGAGAGAAACCGGGCATATCAAGCTGCCGGGTCTGGAACCACGCGGGGCCGTTCGTGTAGATTTTGAAACGCCCATCGGCCCGTTACGGGTTATGGGTATGCATCTGGGCTTGATCTCGCATTTTCGGCAGCAGCAGGTTCTGCATCTGGTGCGCGAAATGGAGGATCTCCCAGCCCTGCCTACGGTCTGGGCCGGGGACTTCAACGAATGGTCGACTATTCCTGTGCTGGACCGCTGGGCGCCCTCCATGCGGTTTCTACCGGCCCGCCCGAGTTTCCCGGCTGCGCAACCTATGGGGTCACTGGACCGCATCGCTTTGGGCAAAGGGCTTGATGCCGCAGGGCACGGCGTCTTTTCGGAGCGGCCCGCGCATATCGCATCGGATCATTTGCCTGTCTGGGCCGATCTCAAGGCTGCCTGATCCCGAAGAAGACGGCTGCGAAAACAGTGGTGTGCAGCCTATCGAGCCAGCAGGTGACCCTCGTGCGATTTCAGAGCCTTACGCACTGTTTTTGAAAGGTTCTCCGTAGCGCCGAACAGCTCCGGAAACAACTGGTTCAGCTCCCGTTTTGCCGGATCCCGGGAATCCCAACCCGACACACAGGCGGGGTCAAGGCTCTCGGTTTCAGCGCCTTCGGCATAGATGACTTCGTGCCGGTCAAACAGCAGGTGATGATAGCTGACACGCTCCAGCCCCGAAGCCGGGCGGACCGAGATATCGTCGACCAGATGCTTGGCGGCAACCAGCACCTCATTCTCGCCGAACAGAAGTTCAGCTTTCCAACCGCTTACAAGCATCTTGTGTTGTGGCGAAATCATCAGGTCACGCCGTGTACCATAGGCACCCGCGCGAATTCTGATCGGGCGAAGCGTATCACGCGCCGGCACTTGCCTGCCGCCAGTCCAGCGGATCGCTTGCGGACCGTTGTCCCGGGTCAGCACCAGATCACCTGCCTGCAGGGTTTCCACCGGTCGAGGGCCGTCAACCGTTTCGATCAGGGTTCCGGCTACAAAGCACGGCACCGGTGGCACCTCGGACAATCCGGTGTAGAAATTCGCATTTACCGTTCCGACGGCATCGCCATTTTCGTCCACGAGCCCCTGTTCCCGGACAATCGACGTAACCTGACCGTCCACAAAAGTGGCGTTGAGCGCAAAGACCATTTTGCCTTCCGGCAGCCCGCTGAACGGGCTCGCATCACGCGGCGGACCAATCAGGCTTTCGACTTCGTCATTGGTCGTAAAAAAGGAATCCCCCTGTTCCACGGCCTGACCCGAGTCACTTTCCGTGGCGCCGGATTCCTTGACCTTTGAGCCGTCCTTGACATCGAATTCATAGGTCACGCCGCCCCGTGTGACCGCGACACGGGTAAAGATGACCTCGTCGAAATCAAACTCGCCATCGGACCGTATCGAGCTGTTCAGGATGTCGATCTCGACAATGTCAGTGGGCAGAAACGGCTGTTCTTCGACCGATATTTCAGTTGTCACGTCATTGTCCGGAGATGAGACATCGTCGAAAAAGGCGACATGATCGCCGTTGAAATACAGCGTCGTGACATCGTCGGAATCGTAAAGGCGCACTGGTGTCAGGTCAAAGCCGAGGTCGGGATTCGGGTTGTTGTTGGCGCCGTTGAACCCGGGTCCTGCGAGGGTCCAGTTCGAAGTGTCGGAAATGGCGGCGATCGCCCCCTCGCCACTGATCGGGTCGGGCAGAGTATCAAACCCGTCGAAAACCATGAAATCGTGGTCACCGTCGATGATGATCGCACCATTCTGCTCTGTCAGACCGGTTCCGTTCAGATTTGGTGTGGCCCGGTTTCCGCCATCGGCTTCGTTTCCGATTACAGCAATGAAATTTTCCGGTGTTACGTCATCACCCACCCGGGTGCCTTGAAAGGCCCACATCATTTCATTGCCCTGGGCTAGCATCCCACCGCCCTGAATATAGTCGATGCTGCCGGAGGCCGACCCGCCGAGATCACCGGTCTCGGTGACAACGGCGCCGCCGCCGGGGGTCATTTCCAGTGTCAGAACCGTTCCGGCGGCAATCCCGCTGGCCGGAACTGTCCATTCGATCAGCTGCTCACCAGCCAGGAAATTGGATCCGTTCCACTCACTGTCAGTGAAATAGATGACTGCCTCCGGGGCGATCGCCTCGGTGGTGACAAAAGCAACATCTTCGTTGTCGGCATCCCAGCCGACAAACATAAGGGCACCCGGGGCCAGCATGACGGTCCGTCCTTTCGCGCGAGGGTTTGGTTGCAAGCTTAAACTACCCTGCGATCATTGCAGGATCTTGTCCTCAGATTGTTCTTTTAGTGACGCATTCCAAGAATGAAGACAAATCCGGTGGTCAAGGTCGGGCGGGAATTGTAAACCGGAAACCCGAATGGTTTGGGGGATGAACATGTCGGACACAATCATCGCCAGATGCGAAGCCAAGGGGCTGCGCATGACAGGACAGCGCCGGGTCATCGCCCGTGTGTTGCAAGAGAGCGATGACCACCCCGATGTCGAGGAGCTGTACGCGCGGGCCAGTGCGATGGATGACGGCATCTCGATTGCGACGGTCTATCGCACGGTTAAGCTGTTCGAAGAGGCCGGAATTCTCGAGCGCTTGGAATTTGGTGACGGTCGGGCCCGATATGAGGATGCCGAACGGGATCACCATGACCATCTGATCGACATGAATTCGGGTGAAGTCATTGAGTTCGTTGACCCTGAGATCGAGGCTCTTCAAGAGAAGATCGCCGCAAAGCTCGGTTATGAACTGCGTGGTCACAAGCTCGAGCTGTACGGCGTTCCAAAGCGCAAACCTAGTCGTTGACGGCCCTCTCGTCGCAATAGTTCTGAGCCTGAGCAATCGACAGTTGGTTGCCGACGATTTCGACCGAGTTCGACATCGACTCCACAGCTCCTCCGGGCGGTGGGTCGAGCGAGAACTGGACCGACGGGCGCGTGCTGCCACCGGAACTGGGGCCGCGGCCGCGCCATACAAAGATTCGCGTGCTGGCCGGTTTGCCGAGGATCGCACCCGCATACTGTCCGGCTCCGCACCAGTAATCCGCAGCAGACGGGCCTTTCAACGAAATCACTTCGATAATCCCATTGGGAAGCTGGGTTGTATCATGGCGGGAACCGTATGTTGCCAATGCCGACAGTGGGGCCGATGAGAGGGCCAATGTCAGGCCCATGGTTCTCAAGACCTGCGTGGGTGCGAGTTTCATCTGATGTCCTCCTGTTGTCTTCTGATACGGCTCAGTTCCGCGATCGGATCACCCGGATTGTCCGAAGAGTAGGGCTCTTGAACATGCAGCCAATTGCAGTCATGGATTGCGTGCACCTTCCCGAACAGGATGGATACCCGATGGAAAACCTGCGTGGCGCGCTGCTGATGACGCTGGCAATGCTCGGCTTTGCCATTGAGGACATGTTCATCAAGCTGATGGCCGATGCTCTGCCGCCTTGGCAGATCATCGCTGTTCTTGGCGCAGGGGGGGCCACAGTGTTTGCGTGCCTTATTGTTGCCAAGCGGCAACGGCTGTTTTCCCGCGCGTTTCTGAGTGGCCCGGTCTTGCTTCGAAATCTTGGTGAACTGGTGGGCACGCTGGGCTTTGTGACCGCGATTGCCTTGACCCCGATTTCGCAAGCGTCGGCGATCCTGCAGGCAACGCCGCTTGCCGTGACGCTGGGGGCCGCGCTGTTTCTCAAGGAATCTGTCGGCTGGCGGCGCTGGAGTGCAATTCTGGTCGGTTTCGCGGGGGTGCTTCTGGTCATCCGCCCCGGGGGCGAGGCCTTTGATCCACTTTCGCTGTTTGCGGTTGTGGGTGTTGTCGGATTGGCGGTTCGTGATCTGAGTACTCGAACGATACCCCGCGAAACGTCGTCCTTCCAGCTGAGTTTCCTGGCTTTCCTGACGCTCGTACCGGCCTCGCTGACCATGTCACTGTTTTCCAAAACACCCGCCGTGATGCCGACGCCTGAGCTATGGTTCATGATCGCCGGCGCTGTCGGAATGGGGGTGGCCGCCTATTATGCAATCGTTGCGGCGATGCGGGTTGGTGAAGTTTCCTTTGTCACGCCCTTTCGGTATTCGCGACTGGTGTTTGCGCTGGTTGTCGGAATGGTCGTGTTTTCGGAACGGCCTGACGCCCTGATGTTGACCGGGGCAGGGATCATCGTTGCGTCGGGCCTCTACACTGTCTGGCGCGAGCGAAAACTTTCTCCTGCGGCCTAAGCACCCCTTTTCCCTAGGGGGTTTGCCGGGTATGACGCGGGCAAACAATCCGCATCGGGAAGCAGACATGAGCACTATTATCGACATCCACGCGCGTGAAATCCTCGACAGCCGGGGAAATCCTACGGTTGAGGTGGACGTAATCCTCGAAGACGGCACAATGGGCCGGGCCGCAGTGCCGTCCGGTGCGTCGACCGGTGCCTATGAGGCGGTGGAAAAACGCGATGGTGACAAGTCTCGCTATCTCGGGAAGGGCGTGCTTGAGGCGGTCGCTGCGGTAAACGGCGAGATTGCCGAGGAACTGGTCGGTTTCGATGCGACCGAACAGATTTCGGTTGACGAAGCGATGATCGAACTCGATGGCACAGACAACAAAGGCCGGCTTGGCGCCAACGCCATTCTCGGTGTCTCGATGGCCGTGGCCAAAGCTGCGGCTGATTTCACCACCCAGCCGCTGTATCGCTATGTGGGCGGGACCTCGGCACGCGTGTTGCCGGTGCCGATGATGAACATCATCAATGGCGGTGAACATGCCGACAACCCGATCGACATTCAGGAATTCATGATCATGCCGGTCAGCGCCGAGAATATCCGCGATGCCGTTCGCATGGGCTCGGAGGTGTTTCACACGCTCAAAAAGGAATTGTCGGCCGCCGGGCTATCGACCGGTATCGGAGATGAGGGCGGTTTTGCCCCCAACATCGCGTCGACCCGCGAAGCACTGGATTTCGTTCTGAAGTCGATCGAGAAAGCCGGCTACAAGCCCGGTGAAGAGATCTATCTGGCGCTGGACTGTGCGGCCACCGAATACTTCAAGGACGGCAAGTATGTCCTTTCCGGAGAAGGAAAAACGCTGACTTCGGCTGAGAATGTCGATTACCTGGCGGCATTGGTGAACGACTACCCGATCATCTCGATCGAAGACGGGATGGGTGAGGATGACTGGGACGGCTGGAAGGCGCTGACCGACGCCATCGGCGACAAGGTTCAGCTCGTGGGCGACGACCTTTTCGTGACCAACCCGGCGCGTCTGGCCGACGGCATTGCGCGGGGCTGCGCCAACTCGATGCTCGTCAAAGTGAACCAGATCGGATCGCTGACCGAAACGCTCAAGGCCGTGGATATGGCGCATCGCGCCCGCTATACCAATGTTATGTCGCACCGCTCGGGCGAAACCGAGGATGCCACCATTGCCGATCTCGCCGTGGCCACCAACTGCGGTCAGATCAAGACCGGATCGCTGGCGCGGTCGGACCGGCTGGCAAAATACAACCAGCTTATCCGCATCGAGGAATCGCTGGGCGAAACGGCCGAATACGCAGGTCGATCTATCCTTCGCGCCTGAAGACTGCTGTGCTAGCCTCTTCCAACCGGACGAGGAGGCACAATGCTCGATATCATCGAACCATCGACGCCGGATCAGCTCAATGCTGTCCGGCGTTTGTGTTGGGATTACAGGGATTTTCTGCTCTCGGTGGAACCGAGCGACAAGGAGGTCACCGCCACGTTTTATCCGCGAGATAAGTATGCAGAGCTGATGGAGCGCCTTGAGCAGGAACATGCGCGACCCAACGGGGCCATTCGTCTGGCCCGGAAAGACGGAAACCCGGTCGGATGCGGTATGTTTCGCACGCTGGAACCCGGCACTGCCGAGATCAAGCGGGTTTTTGTCAACGAGGCTGCGCGCGGAACCGGCGCAGGCTTTGCCATCATGACCAACCTGATCAATCAGTGCCGCGCGGATGGGTTCAATCGGATCCTCCTGGACACAGGATCCGAACTGGTCGCTGCGCAAAGGCTTTATCAGTCGATGGGCTTCACGCTGCGAGGGCCATATTACGATGTTCCGGACATCGCAAAGGACGTGCTTGTTTTCTACGAAATGCAGCTTTGACGAAACCGGTGGTCAAAGCCCTTCAACCAGCATCAGATCGGTTTGCGCAGCCTGCTCACGTACGGTCTTGGCTGCGGTGTATTCAGGGGACTCGTAAAATTCTCGGGCTCTGTCCATGCTGTCGAACTCAATCAGGATGTTCAGCCCTCGCAGGTCTCCTTCGCGATGATCCGGTGCCGGGTTCCGGGCCAGAACACGTCCGCCATACTGCTGGATCGCGGGGCCGGACATTGCCTTGAACTCTTCGAATTTCTCTTTGTCGTGAACCCGAATATGGGCGACCAGATAGGCTTTAGGCATTTCTTTGCTCCCTGTCAGACCGGATGGATTGGCAAGACCCGGTCAGTTTCGCATCATCCCCCGTAATTCTGAACGGAGTCGGCAACACAATGATACAGGCAATGATCTTTGACGTCTTTGGCACATGTGTCGACTGGCGAAACTCGGTGGCCCGTGCGGTTGCAGAGATGCTGCCCGATGTGGATGCACTGGCCTTTGCGGATGCCTGGAGGGGTGAATACGATCCTTCAATGGCCAGAATTCGTGACGGGCAACGCGGGTATGTTCCGCTCGATGACCTGCATCTGGAGAACCTGCACGCCGTGGCCGACAGATTTGGGGTCAATGTGCCGGATACCCGGCTTTTGAACACCGCATGGGAGAAACTGGATCCGTGGCCGGATGTGGTTGCGGGGCTTGGCCAGCTGAAGTCGCAGCGAATCATCGCGCCGTGCTCCAATGGTTCGATTGGTCTGATGACCCGTCTGGCCCGGTATGGTGGCTTGCCTTGGGACTGTATCTTGGGCGCTGATCTGGCGCGGGACTACAAACCCCGGCCAGCGGTGTATCTTGCCGCCTGTTCCGCGCTTCGCCTGCCTCCGCGACAGGTGATGATGGTTGCCGCCCACAACAGTGACTTGCACGCGGCGCGGGCGGTCGGGCTGGCAACCGGGTTTGTTCCCAGACCGACCGAACACGGCTCGGGTCAGACCCAAGACCTGCAACCAGACGGAAATTGGGACATCATAGCGGCCGATTTCGAGGATCTGGCTCGGCAGCTGAAGTAGGCACAAGTCGTCCGCCTCGGATGAGCAATGCCCAAGTCAGTCTGCGGTCAGGTCAATCTCTTGCTCATCAGCAAATACTTTGCCCGCAAACAAAAGCCCGCGCGTTCGTAAAGCCGCTGCGCGGTTTCGTTCTCGCGGTTGACCTCAAGATGGATGGCGCAGACACCGGCTTCGGCCAGTGCCTTGGGCAGATCGTGCAGCACTTCTGAGGCGATACCGCGGCCTCTGACCGCGGGGCGAATATAGATCTCATCCAGAAACGCATCCATGCCGCCGAATTCTACCGACCATCCAAATGTGATGATGGCGTATCCCAGAGGGGCACGGGCAGGGCCGATCAGGTATATGCAACCATGCGGAATCCCTTCCAACAGCGGCAGGAGGGCAGAGCGGCGCTGATCTTGGTCCTGAACGATTCCTTCTTCGGAATGGAAGGCGGCGACCAGCGACAGGACACGATCGAGATCTTCCGGCCGGGCAAGGCGCAATGCGGCGCTCATAGCCGCGACAGCCGCTCGGTCAGCAGGGCAAAGAACCCGTCCGCATCCAGATCGCCTATGAAGATCGCATTTGCAGGCCGATCCGTAACGCCCCACCAGTCGGCAACCGTCATGCCACGGGTCAGTTCGGAAGTCGTCTCGATTTCCACGTTAATGTGACGCCCCGAGAACAGTTCGGGTTCGAGCAGATATGCCGTCACACAGGGGTCATGCAGCGGAGCGCCGAGTGAGCCGTATTTTTCCTTGTCGAACCGTTCGAAGAAATCCGTCATTTCCGCAACAGCGGTCCCGACCGGCGTTCCGAGTGCGCGGAAGGCATCGTTGCGGTCGCGGGTGACCAGAGCTTTGTGGGTCACGTCGAGCGGGTGTACAATGATCGGCGCGCCGGATTTGAACACGATGTCGGCAGCTTCGGGGTCGACATAGATGTTGAACTCTGCCGTCGGGGTGATGTTGCCCACTTCAAAGTAAGCCCCGCCCATCAGGACGATCTCCTGAACCCGTTCGGCAACATCAGGCGCGCGCTCAAAGGCGGTTGCAATGTTTGTCAGTGGACCCAGCGGACAAAGAGTGACCGTTCCCGGTTCTTCCCGACGCAAGGTTTCGATGATGAAATCGACTGCGTGACCGTCGGCCAATGTCATCGTCGGCTCGGGCAGAACCGGTCCATCGAGCCCGGTTTTTCCGTGCACGTGTTCCGCAGTCACCAATTTGCGCGTCAAAGGAGCGTCACAGCCCGCGTAGACCGGAACATCCGTGCGCCCCGCCAATTCGCATACGATGCGGGCATTGCGTGCAGTCAACGACAGCGGAACATTGCCCGCAACAGCGGTAATACCGAGCACATCCAGGTCGTCCGGACTGGCCAAGGCCGTCAGGATCGCCACAGCGTCATCCTGCCCTGGGTCGGTATCGATGATGATCTTGCGCGCGCTCATGTGTTTCTCCGCTGATTGAGCGGTGAACCTACTGACCACAGCGCAGTTGTCCAGAAGGCGATTGCGCCGCGGCAGCTTCTGGCCCATTTTTGCGCCATGACAAAGCCCGTATTCATCCATGCCGGCGCCCATCGGACCGGCACAAGTTCCTTTCAGCAATGCCTTTTTACCAACATGAAAGTGTTGGGAGATCTCGGTTTTGATCTGGCTTACCCCGGTCGCGACGGCGTTCCCAAGGGCCGCTTGCGCCTGCGTTTGCCGCGCCCTCGCCACGGGCGCAAACGGATACCGCAATTCGCTGACTGGCTACGGCCGCATCTGGAGCAGTTCAGCCCAGATCCAGACCGGGCCCTGATTCTCTCCGAGGAGAACATTCCCGGCCCGATGCGGCATTTCTCGGACGGAAAGTTCTTCCCGGCATCGGGAAAACGGCTCGAGACACTTGCAGAGGCGCTGCCCGGTCCGCCACGGCATCTGATCTATGTCGTGCGGTCTTACGATCAGCTCTACGTATCCGGCTATCGCAAACGGGCTGAGGATAATCCGGTGCCGCCCTTTGCCGAACTGGTGCCTTTCTACATGCAAATTGATCGCGGCTGGCCGGAGCTGATTTCCGATGTCGTCGAATTTCTTCGCCCGCAGCAGGTGACGGTGATCCCCTACGAGCGGCGTGGCAGCAATGTGGATCTGCTGCGCGTTCTGGTGCCGGAACTTGCCGAAGCTCCGCTTGCGGAACCCGAAACGACGCTGAACCTGTCAGCGACCGACGCTGCGCTTGAGGCCTTGCAGGCACGCTATCGCGCAGGCGAGGAACTGACGCGAAAGCAGTGGCAGGGGGTCATCGCTGAACATGCCCATGACCGCGCGCCGCGTGGTGTGGCAGCGTTTCCCGAGGCGGACCGAAACCGGCTCAACGATCGCTATCTTGTTGACCTCGCCCGATTGTCGGAAATGCCGGATATCCGGTTCATCTGATCAGATTGGCCGTCAACCGGATGCCCGTTCATCCAGTTTCACCCGATCCCAGAGCGCATCCATCTCTTCGAGGTCGCTTTCCTGCGGGGTCTTACCGCGATCCGCCAAATGCGCCTCGATCCCGGCAAACCGGCGAGTGAACTTGGCGTTGGTCCGTCGCAGCGCGGCCTCGGGTTCAATGCCGAGATGGCGCCCAAGATTGACGATGACAAATAGAAGATCACCGAATTCGTCTTCGAGTGCATCCATGTCCTTCAGATCGCGGGCTTCTTCCAGCTCGGCGGCCTCTTCGGTGATCTTGGCCAGCACATGAGAGGCATCGGGCCAGTCGAACCCGACCCGCGCGGCGCGGTTCTGCAACTTGTAGGCGCGCAGCAAAGCGGGCAGGTTGGCCGCAACGCCATCCAGCGTGCCCTGCTGTTTCTTTCCGGCCCGCTCTGCGGCCTTGATCGCCTCCCAGTCGCGTGTCTGCTGTTCCGCAGACTTGTCTCGGGTTTCATCGCCAAAAACATGCGGATGCCGGGTGACCATCTTGTCGGACATGGTGCGGACGACGTCCTGAAACGAGAAATGCCCGGCCTCCTGCGCCATCTGGGCGTGAAACACGGACTGGAACAGCAGATCGCCAAGCTCGCCTTTGAGCTCATCCCACGCTTCGCGCTCGATCGCATCGGCCACCTCATAGGCCTCTTCGATGGTGTAGGGCGCGATGGTAGCGAAATCCTGCTCTATGTCCCAGGGGCAGCCCGATTGCGGATCCCGTAACCGCCGCATGATCTCGAGCAGTCTTTCTATCCCTGCGTCAGAGTCGTGGATCAACGCATCGTCAGCCATTGCAGCGGTCCTCATTCCGGTGTCAGATGCATCCATTCCGCAGCTTGGTCAAGGAGTCCACCCTCAATGCCCGTCGTCAACCGAATTGCCGAATTCGCCAGTGACATGGCCCAGTGGCGCCAGCACCTGCATACAATCCCCGAGCTCGGACTCGACTGCCACGAAACATCCGCATTTGTCACCGAACGGTTGCGTGAATTCGGGGTGGACGAGATTCACAATGGGTTTGCCCGCACCGGACTGGTTGCAATCATCAAAGGGCAGGGCGACGGGCCCACGATCGGGTTGCGTGCAGATATGGACGGCCTGCCAATCGAAGAGGAGACGGGGCTGGCCTACGCCTCGAAGACGCCGGGCAAGATGCATGCTTGCGGCCATGACGGGCACACAACAATGCTGCTGGGTGCAGCCCGCTATCTGGCTGAAACACGCAAATTCTCGGGGCGCGTGGCCTTGATCTTTCAACCCGCCGAAGAGCAGGGAGCCGGGGCAGAGGTCATGGTGGACGAGGGCATCATGGACACGTTCGATATTTCACAGGTCTATGCGCTCCACAACGCGCCGGGATTTGAGCCAGGCGGTTTCTTTACCACGCCCGGGCCCCTGATGGCGGCGGTCGATACGTTCCACGTGGATATTCAGGGGGTAGGTGGCCACGGGGCCATGCCCCATGAGACCCGAGACCCGGTAATGGCGGCCTGCGGCGTTGCACAGGCGTTTCAAACGATCGTCAGCCGCAACAACTATGCACTCGATGATCTTGTCGTTTCGGTGACCCAGATTCATACCGGCACGGTCGACAACGTGATCCCGGATACGGCTTACATCAACGGCACGGTGCGAACCTTCGATCCCAAGGTTCAGGACATGGTAGAACAGCGCATGGGCGAGATTGTGGCCGGGCAGGCTGCGAGCTACGGTGTCGAGGCCACCCTGCGTTATGAGCGCGGATACCCGGCAACCGTGAACGACCCGGAAAAGACCGGTTTTGCCACCGAAGTAGCCCGCGACATCGCCGGAGACGCGCGGGTGGTTGCAGAAGCCGGGCGCGAGATGGGGGCCGAGGATTTTTCCTACATGCTGCAGGCGCGTCCCGGTGCCTATCTGTTCGTCGGTCAAGGCAACAGCGCGGGGCTGCACCACCCCAAATACAACTTCAATGACGAGATTGCCCCGGTAGGTGCATCGTTTTTTGCGCGCATCGTCGAGACTGCGCAACCGTTGGCATGAAAATGGCGCCGGCGTGCGCTCAATAAACAGATTGATCAGGCAGGGAGCACGGACACATGGGCCTTGAAGACGCAAAAAGCAAAGTGGACGAGGCGTTCACCCGCAACGACCTCAAAGGGCTTTCCTTCGAGAATACATTCGGCGGAGCAATGTCGTTTCTGCGTCGGCGTTACACCAAGGATCTGGACGGGGTAGATATCGCCGTCACCGGTGTGCCCTTTGATCAGGCGGTCACCAATCGCCCGGGCACCCGACTGGGTCCCCGCGCGATCCGTGAGGCAAGCGCGTTGCAATCGCCGGATGCACCCTATGGATGGCCGTTCGATGCGCTCAGTGAACTGGCGATCGTAGACTATGGCGACATGGCATTCGACTATGCCAACATCCCCGAGTTTCCGGATACTTTGACCCGCCACATCCGCTCCATTCTGGCTGCCGGTACGGCTTCGGTTACCCTTGGCGGCGACCACTATATCAGTTTCCCCATTCTGAAAGCCTATGCCGAGAAATATGGCCCGATCTCGCTGGTGCAGTTTGATGCTCATACCGACACATGGGCAGACGACGATATGAATCGGGTCGATCATGGCACCATGTTTTACAAGGCGGTAAAGTCGGGGATTGTCGATCCGGCCCGCTCGGTGCAGGTCGGAATTCGGACCACGAACGAGGATACGCTGGGCGTCAACATCATCGACGCCCGCGAGGTGCATGAGGCCGGACCCGTGGCAACGGCGCAAAAGATCCGCGAGATCGTCGGCAGCCATCCGGTTTATCTCAGCTTTGATATCGACGGGCTGGATCCGGCCTATGCGCCGGGCACCGGCACTCCCGTATGGGGTGGTCTGACCAGTGCGCAGGCGTCGATTATCTTGCGCGATCTGGCAGGTATCAACATAAAGGGGGGTGACGTGGTCGAAGTTTCGCCGCCATTCGACACCACCGGAGCCACTGCAATCGCCGGGGCGCATGTGGCCGTGCAGATCATCTGCCTGCTGGGCTGGACCCTGCTGAAAGACGCCGAATGAGCGGGTTCAACCAGCCGATCAGCGGCAATGATCTGGCCCGGTTTTCCGGGCCGAACACCTTCATGCGGCTGCCGCAGGCCAACGTGCTTGACGGGCTGGACGTCGCGGTTCTGGGCATTCCGCAGGACATCGGAACATCGTGGCGGTCGGGCACCCGTTTCGGTCCCAAGCAGATCCGCGCCGAAAGCGCGATGATCCGGCCCTATAACATGGCAACCGGAGCGGCCCCGTTCGACAGCCTGCAGATTGCGGATATCGGCGATCTGGCGATCAACACGTTTTCGCTGGCCGACAGCCTCGGGATCATCCGCAACAGTTATGACGGCATCCTTGCCGCAGGAGTGATCCCGGTGGCGATGGGCGGGGATCACTCCATCACTTTGCCCATCCTCAGGGCGATTGCCGTGCGGCACGGACCGGTTGCGTTGGTGCATGTGGATGCCCATGCCGACGTGAATGACCAGATGTTCGGAGAACGCGAAACCCACGGCACGGTTTTTCGCCGGGCTTGGGAAGAGGGGCTGATCCAGCCGGACAAGACATATCAGATCGGGATTCGGGGATCCGGCTACGGCGCAGACGACTTCACTCAGGCACAGGGTTGGGGGTTCCAGCATTTCCCTGCGCACGAGCTCTGGCACCGTAGTCTCGCCTCGATGGGTGCGGAAATTCGTCGCGATATTGGTGATAGGCCGGTCTACATCTCCTATGATATTGATAGTCTTGATCCGGCCTATGCTCCGGGTACCGGCACGCCAGAAATCGGTGGTTTAACAACGGCTCAGGCGTTGGAGTTGATCCATGCCCTCAGTGGCGCAAATGTTGTCGGCTGTGATCTGGTCGAGGTTTCGCCTCCCTACGATCCGTCGGGAAACACGGCCCTGACCGCTGCGAACCTGCTCTTTGAGATGATCTGCATCCTGCCGGGCGTAAAACAACGATAACCGGCCCGCTGGCGCAAAGACCGGCAGGGTCGCCAGGGAAGCGGATTTCGGGAAAGATGAGAAGGCTGATGGTGTTTCTTTGGATTCTTCTGGCGGTCGTGGTTGTCGTGTTGGGGTACATTCGGCTGGCGCCGAGCGATCCGGTCGAATGGCACGTTGCCCCCAAGGGCGATGAAAGCCGGGACTATGGGCGCGGTGTTCTGTGGGTGATCGAAACCGGTCCGGACGGGCTGGAAAAACTGGACGAAATCGCGCAATCAACTCCCCGAACCACAGTTCTTGCGGGTTCAGTATCTGAAGGATTGATAACCTATGTGACGCGAACGCCGACCATGGGGTTTCCGGACTACGCTTCTGCACAGCAGGATGGGAATACGCTGAAGATCTACTCGCGCAGCCGTTTCGGCCGATCAGATTTTGGTGTTAATCGGGCCAAGGTCGAAGGCTGGGTTGATGCTTTGCAGGCGGGGGGGCAGTCGGGAGGATAGACATCCTTCTTGAACCTCGCGCCACATAGGGACGTTCAGCGACATCTGGCATTGCGCCATGAACATGCGACCGTCAACCTGCAGGCAGATGGTTTCTCCCAATTCGACCCGCGAGCCGCGGCTATCGGTGCAGTAACAGTCCTGAACCTTGCCGCCGGGACCAACGACATCGGCCGCGACCGGTGAGGCGGGCGTCAACACTGCCAGAATGAATGCAAATGCCTGTTTCATACGTCTAGAATAGCATAGCCTCGCCCCTTGACCAATTACGCATGATACCGCACACCGCCCAAATGGTCCCAGAAGAACGTCTAGAACAGATCAGCCAGCGTTTTCAGTATCTGGAAGCGGCCATGGCCGATGGTGCCAGCGGTGGAGATATCGCCGCTCTGGCAAAGGAGTATTCCGACCTCAAGCCGGTCGTCGAACAAATCGCCGCCTGGCGGCAGTTGCGCACAGATCTGGCCGAGGCCGAGGAAATGCTCTCCGATCCCGATATGAAGGAATTGGCCGAAGAAGAATTGTCGGGTCTCAAGGCGGCGCTGCCAGAGGCCGAACAGGCTCTGCAACTGGCGCTGTTGCCGAAAGACGAGGCCGACGCCCGGCCCGCCATTCTGGAAATCCGACCCGGAACGGGTGGCGACGAAGCGGCCCTTTTTGCCGGTGACCTTCTGCGCATGTACCAGCGGTTCGCCGAAACGCAGGGATGGAAGCTGGAGATCATAGAAGAGCAGGCGACCGAGCTTGGCGGCATCAAGGAGGTCGTTGCCCATATCAAGGGCGAGAATGTCTTTGCCCGGTTGAAATTCGAATCCGGCGTTCATCGGGTGCAGCGGGTTCCGACAACCGAAAGCGGGGGACGTATTCATACCTCGGCGGCCACCGTCGCAGTTCTGCCCGAGGCCGAGGACGTGGATATTCAGGTCGATCCGGGGGATATCCGGATCGATACGATGCGCAGCTCCGGCGCGGGCGGACAGCATGTCAACACGACCGATTCGGCTGTCCGGATTACGCACATTCCAAGCGGTATCGTTGTGACCAGTTCGGAAAAATCGCAGCACCGAAACCGCGAGATCGCCATGCAAGTTCTCAAGACACGGCTTTTCGATCTGGAGCGCCAGCGGGTGGACAGCGAACGATCGGCCGACCGCGCCAGTCAGATCGGATCTGGCGACCGGTCCGAGCGGATTCGCACCTACAATTTTCCTCAAGGCCGCATGACGGATCACCGGATCAACCTGACGGTCTACAAGCTGGACCAGATCATGCAGGGCGACCTGATCGAGGTGATCGATGCCCTGACCGCCGACGATCAGGCGCGCCGCCTTGCCGAGATGGGGCAGGAGGGCAAGGGAGTATGAGCGTTCCTGCAAATGAGACTCAGACGGCCGCTCAGGCTATGGCTGCGGCCGCGGCGCGGCTGCGGGCGGCCGGGGTTCCCGACCCTGCGCGCGATGCGCGGTTGCTGCTAGCCCATGCCGCCAAGGTCGAGGCCGCGCGCGTGACCCTGATCGCGCCTGAGGCGCTCGACCCTGAGATCGCCGAGCGATATGAGAACCTCATTGCATTGCGGGTGATCCGTGTGCCGGTGTCGCATCTGATTGGCGAACGCGAGTTTTATGGTCGCCGGTTCAAGGTCAGCGCCGATGTACTGGATCCACGGCCCGAGACGGAAACCCTGATTGAGGCGGCGTTGTCGGAACCGTTTGACCGCGTTCTGGATCTTGGGATTGGGTCGGGATGTATTCTGGTGACATTGCTTGCCGAGAACTCGACCGCCTCAGGCATGGGCATCGATATCAGTGAGGCGGCTTGCTTGCAGGCCAGTGCAAACGCGGTTCTGCACAGGGTGGCTGACCGTGCCGAGATCCGGCAGTCGGATTGGTTTTCTGGTGTCGAGGGCGTGTTCGATCTGATCGTCTGCAACCCGCCCTATATCGCGCGCGAAGAAATGGATGGGCTTGCAGAAGAGGTTCGCAACCACGAGCCGGTTCTGGCCCTCACCGATGGGGCCGATGGGCTGGAATGCTATCGGTCGATCGCGCCGCGTGCCCCGGAGTTTCTTGCTGCGGGAGGGCGGATTCTGGTCGAAATCGGCCCGACGCAGGGGCAGGCAGTGTCCGATCTGTTTGCGGAGTCAGGGCTCTCGAACGTCCGGGTAATCCGTGATCTCGACGGGCGAGACCGCGTCGTTTGCGCACAGTTGGTTGCCTGAACACCCCAGAACGGGGTTATTGTTGCCAGTTTTTGCCTAATCCCGGTAAAAAACGCGTGGACAATGCGCGGAGCCCCTTGCCACCCGGCTCTGGACGTGTTTACTCATAACTGTCGCAGCGCAGGAGACACCTATGCTCTCGCGCGACACCAAGCCCCAAAAGTCGATTTCCCGGCGCGTCACAACGCATGGATCGTCAAACGGGTTAATCGGCAGTGAGAATAAGGCTGACCAAGGCAAAATGAGATCTTCGAAATCACGTTCGCGGTCTAAATCGAACCGCAACCGCCCCTCTGGTGGCAATGTCGTCAACCGCGTGTTCGACAGCTCCGGCCCCGAGGGCAAGGTGCGCGGTACGCCGCAACAGATCATCGACAAATACAACCAGCTCGCCCGCGATGCGCAGTTGGGCAATGACCGGGTGGCTGCGGAGAACTTCCAGCAGCATGCCGAGCATTACCTGCGCCTTCTGAGCGAAGCGCAGCGGGAGATCGAGGCCCGCCGCGAAGAGCAGGAACGGCAGAACCGCGAACGCCAGGCCGAGCGGGATCGGGAGCGCGCAGAACGCGCCGAGCGTCAGGAGCGTGAAGCCGCCACGCGGGTTGAAGACCCTGCCGAGGCGCCCCAGCCGGATGTGCTGGATCTGGGTGCAGTTCCGGCTGAAGACGACAACGGCCTTGTCGAAACACCTGAAAGCAAGCCCAAAAAGCAGACCCGTCGACCGCGCGGCCGCAAGCCTGCCAAAGCCGATGATGCAAAGTCCGATGAAGGCAAAGCTTCAAAGAAAGCGGACGAAAAAGACGCAGTCGAAGCCGGAAACGGCGATACGCCGGAAGCGGCTGAGTAAGCCCGCGGCGGAAAAGCCTGAAACCGACAATGTCGAAGGGTGCCCGAATAACGGCACCCTTTGTGCTTTCCGGGTTAAATCGATGAGGCCGGGTCGCTTCCTGCGCGACGAGACGGAAGCTGCAAAAATGGTTGGAGAATCGGTTCCGAAATCTCGAAGCCGTGCCAGCCAGTTCGACTTGCCAGTTTGCCGTTCAGTTCTTTGCAAGCGATCGGGCCAGCGCGCAGAAAGCCTCTAGTGGAACCCGTTCCGCTCGTTCGGTTGGCGCAACGCCGGCCGCTTTCAGGTGTTCCTCGATATCAGGGGCGATACCTTTGAGCGCGGCGCGGAGCATTTTGCGGCGTTGGTTGAACGCTGCGGCAACGACGCGCGAGAGGATGGCCGCATCGGCAGGAAAGCGGGGCTCTGGCAGAGCAGTCAGGTGGACCACCGCTGATGATACCTTCGGCGGTGGCGTGAAAGCCCCGGGAGGCAGAGACAGCGCTATCCGCGCGTCAGCACGCCATTGGGCCAGAATAGCCAGACGCCCATAGGCCTTGGATCCCGGTTGCGCGACGATCCGCTCGGCCACTTCGCGCTGGAACATCAGGGTCAGGCTTTCCCAGAACGGCGGCCACTCATCAGGCGTGAGCCATCTGACCAGAAGCTCCGTGCCGACATTGTAGGGCAAGTTGGCCGCGACCCGGATTGGCGGTGCCAGATGGGCAAGCGGGTCGATTTCCAGCGCATCCCCGTTTATGACCTCGAGACGGCCGGGATAGGCTTCGGCAATTTCAGCAAGGGCGGGCAGGCATCGTGTATCCTTTTCGATCGCCAGCACTTTGCGTGCGCCTTCACTGAGAAGGCCGCGGGTCAACCCGCCGGGGCCAGGGCCGATCTCCAGCACATCGCACCCGGCCAGATCTCCGGCTTGACGGGCGATCTTGGCGGTCAGGTTCAGATCCAGCAGGAAGTTCTGGCCGAGCGACTTGCGGGCCGACAGCTGGTGTTTGGCAATCACGTCGCGCAGTGGCGGGAGGGTGTCGATGGCGCTCATGTCGCGGTATGCCTTCCCCGCGCCATGGAATGCGCGAGCTTCAATGCCTCGATCAGGCTGGACGGGTTTGCCTTTCCCTGTCCGGCGATATCGAACGCGGTGCCGTGGTCGGGGGAGGTGCGAATGAACGGCAGCCCCAGCGTGACGTTCACGCCCCGGTCGAAATCGAGTGTCTTGATCGGGATCAGGGCCTGATCGTGATACATCGCAATTGCCGCATCATACCCTTTTCGGGCCGCGGCATGGAACATCGTATCAGCAGAGAGCGGACCAGTGAGCGTATAGCGGTCATTCTGTATCTCAGCCAGCAGCGGACCGATCCAATCGAGTTCCTCCCGGCCCATGACGCCGCCTTCTCCGGCATGGGGGTTAAGCCCCGCGACGGCGATACGGGGGTGCGGGATGCCAAAATCACGGGCAAGAGCAGCGGCGGTGATCTCGATCGTATCGCGCAAACTGTCCGGTGTCAGAGCATTGGGCACTTCGGACAGGGCGATGTGAATCGTTGCCGGCACAACACGCAATTGAGGCCCGGCTAGCATCATCACGACCCGGTCGCATCCGGCCAGCGCAGCGAGAAACTCGGTGTGGCCAGGATAGGAAAAACCGGCTCCGTCGATCAGTGCCTTCTTGTGAATGGGGGCTGTGCAGACAGCGCCTGCATCCCCGGACTGCACCAACTCAACCGCACGCCTGATTACATCAATCACGCCTTGCGCGTTGCGAGGGTCAGGTTTCCCCGGTGTGCGGGAGGCCGCGAACCGATGCACAAGGACGGGCAGGGCGGACGCACTGACCATTGCTGTTTCTGCGGGGTCGGAAATCTCTACAGTCGGCGTGTCAGCAGGCAGATGTGCCGGATCGCCGATCCAGAAAAACGGGCACTCGGTCTTCAGCTCAGCCCAGGCCGCAACAGCCAGTTCCGGTCCGATCCCTGCCGGTTCACCGCAGGTCAGGGCAATCGGGGCGGTCATTCTTCTACTATAATCGCATCGGCCCGCAACTGCTCAAGATAGCTGTCAGCGAAGGTCGAAAGACGTTGCTGTGTCAGAGCGTTGGCTACATCCTCGCGCGACGCGCCGTCACCCAGATCGGCTGTCCGGTCGCAGAGCATCACCAGCATCCGGGTCTGGCCGCCATTCGCACTCATGTTTACTGAGATCTCATTGGGGTCGAGGCGCGCCAGCTCAAGGGCGACATCTCGCGGGATTTCACCCGGTTTCTTGTTTTCACGCGCAAGGATTTCGGGCGGCAACCCTTTGGCAGCTCCGTAGAGATCATCGCAGGTATCCGTGCGGTTCTTGATTTCCGTGGCCTTGGCAAGTGCCTGCTCAGGGGAATTTGCGGAAACCTGCAAGACCGCATACTCGATCGAGGCATATCGCGGCGACCCGCCGCCGGTTTCCTGAATGGAGCGCATCTGGAACAACGCGACGGCCTGCGGCAAGGGAATTGGGGCAGTGATCTCTCCGGGAGAAAGGCCCAGAATGACCGGTTGCAGGGCCGGAGGAAGCTGGCTGAGAGGCAGCCAGCTCATGCGCCCGCCTTCCTGACTGCTCGCGGCTGCTGAATACTGCCGGGCGGCGGATTCGAACGCGTCAAAACCCTTCAGTTCCGAGATCTGCTGAGCCAGCTCGTCAACCTGTTCGAAGTTCTGCGGAGACAGGGGCAGGATGATTTCGGACAGGAGGACCCGCAAACCTCCACCACCGCCGGCCTGACCCATGGCCCGGCTGATTTCGGCGTCAGTGGGGCGGGCACGGGACAGGAAATTTGCCCCCACATAGTCCCGCCATGCCAGCTGAATCTTGATGAAATCGCGCAATGTTTCATAGGACACTCCGCCTTGTTCCAAGGCCTGAATGAACTCTTCCGACGAGAGCTCAGCGCGGGCGGCGAATTCGTCGATGCCGGCTTGTACGTCTTCCGGAGCAACCGAAATGCCGACCTGATTGATCGCCTGTTGCCTGAGCCTGTCGTCGATCAGGGTCTCGCGCGCCATTTTCACCGGATCGCCGGGAATGCGCAGAAGCTCCATGAACAGTTGCCGTTGTTGCAATTCGAACAGAGTGATCGCGTCTTCGTTCACCCGGATCACCGGTGCGAACAGGTTTTGTGCCGCAGTTTGAACGGGCGCCAAGGCCAAGCTGGCAGCCACAATGAAAGACGACAAGGAAAAACGCCGCTGGTTCATTTTACTCAGGATTGTCCGCATGATCGCCTGTAATTCTTCTCTCTGCTTTCCACGGCAAAGCCGCTGAGTGCGATGCTAAAGCCGAAATCTGTCGTCGGCTCAAGACTTGTCGACGAGGTATAGCGCCGGTTTATGGAAATATCGACCGTGACACATTCGTTGCGGTAGATCACCCCCAACCCTGCTCGAGTCGCGCGTGCCTCCTGAATGTCATAGCGCACATTTGCGCTGGCGTGCCAGTTCGGGTTGAATTCGTAGGCTCCGTCGAACCACAGTTCGGACACTTCGGTGTTGCGTCCCTCGGCCGGATCACGGCCCTGCCAGATATAGGTCGAGGAAAGCCGCGACGTTTCATTCTGCCAGTCACCACGAAGTTCGGCCTTAGAAAAATTGAACTTGTTGTTGAGCAGTCCCCGGGCAGTAAGCGCCAGTTCGTCGGTCAGGCGAAACTGTCCGGCCAGCAATACATCCGACGAGGTGCCGGAAAGGCCTGAGGATTTGGTGAAGTTCGGGTCGGCATTTTGCCGGAACACCTGTCCGATGGTGGCCAGAGCGGACCAACCGTTTGCATTGTAATGCGCCCAGTTGAGACCCACCACCGCAGTTGCCCCGTCCTCTCGCCGGTCGGGGGCGGGAAACCGCGATAGTGATAGCAGGTTGCCCTGGTCGAATTCGACGAAATTGCTTTCGTCATTGGGATTGTCCTGTCCGGAAACACGCGTGTAGCCCAGCTGAACAATTGGCTCGAGGAAATGCGTTCCGCCTTCGGTGCCCATGGTCATCGGGTAGCGGAATGTCATTGCTGCGCGTGGCGTGTGCCGACTGCTTTTGGTCGGATAGTTGCTGTCATCCGATACGTCAAAGACATCGCCGGAAAACCCCAGTTCCACGTCGGTTCTGAGCCCTGCATCGAATGTCCAGTGTCGCCGCCAGGCCACGTCGACCGTCGCCCGTGCAACATCACGACCGATGACGTCAGCCGAGCTTGTTCGTTCGTGGGAATGGGTATCGAGCCCCAATCTGAACTCGCCGCCGATCGCATTCGGGAAAAGACGGTGCTCATAGTTGATGTCGCCGATCGACGAGGGAATCAGGTCGTCATCTTCGCTGTCTCGTAGTGACTTGTAGTGGATCAAACCAACGCGGAAGGCGCTGTCTCGTTTGATTCTGTTGACCGACAATTCACTGCGCAGCCGGTCCTGATCGGGCAACCCGTAGTCGACAAGATAGGCGTTGTCAGAGGTGGTCTTGATATCGAAATCAAGATTGAAGTCATTTGCCAGATTGAACCGACCCCAGCCGAACAGATAGCCCCGATTTTCGCCAGGCAGCAGATCGTCGCGCGTATGCGCGCCGTTGAATTCTATGCGGCCGCGGCGGAATGCCTGCCGATAGCGGAAATCCAGCGTGCGCGTCTTTGAGGACACGTATGGCGAAAGGGTCAGATCCTTGTCATCGCCAAGGCGGAAAAAATACGGAACCTTGATACCGGTTCCCAACCGCGACGTCGTTCTGACTGAGGGGATCAGGAACCCGGTGGCCCGTTCCAAGGTCGGGTCGGGCAGGCGGATACCGGGGAAATAGAACACCGGAACATCGAGAACCCGGAATTGTGCTCCTTCAAAATACAGCTGCCGTTCCAGCTGGTCATGCGTGACCTTCTGAGCGCGAATCTGCCAGATCGGTGGGCGGCCATCTTCGCACACATGGCAAGAGGTAACCGAGGTTTTGTAAAGTTGCGTATAGCGTCCGCCAACGCGCGTCATTTGCAGCGCGGCCAATTGCAGCTGCTGGTCGAAAACCATGCGGGCTCCGGTCAACAGCCCGTTCTGCAACCCCTCATCCATTTCTGCCGCATTCGCCAGCACGATGATCTCGCCACCCTGGTCGATCCGGATCGGTCCCTCGATGGTCAACTTGCCAGTCTCACGGTCAAAGGTGATCTTGCGGGCAGTCATTCTTGTGTCGCCCTGATAGGCTTCGACGTTGCCCTCGGCGATCAGCCGGCGCTCAGGTGTGATGAAAACCTGATCGGCCACGAGAATCGCCGGCGGTTGTTCTTCGGCCTCAGGGTCGGCCTGTGTTGGGGCGGGTTGCGGCTGCGTGTCCCGAGGTGTCGTTGTCGACTGGGCTACAGCAGATGCGGAAAAGGAGAGGATTGCCAGAATAGACAGTATCGGCAGCGTGAGAGACCGCATCAGCCGTCCTCCGCGTGCAGAAGCAGGCCGAGTGTCAGCATGATCGCGGCAACCGGCGGCGCCCATGCCGCGAGCGAAATCGGGATCTGGCCGTTCTCTCCGAGAATCTGGGCAAAGTTGCGCACAAAATACAGGGTAAACCCCAGAAGAACGGCGGCCAGAACCGCAAAGCCCGTGCCGCCGAACCGGGCATGGCGCATTGTGAAGGCCGCTCCGACCAGAACCATGGCAACTAAGAACAATGGACGGGCAAGCGCGGCCTGATAGGCGACTTCGTATTGCTTGGTCGAAAACCCGGCCTGCCGTAGATCGGTGATCGTCTTGGGCAGATCGTAGATCGAGATCCCCTTGGTTGCGCCAAGGCTGTCGCGAATCCGCTCTTCGGTCAGCGTTGTCGGGATACGCAGTTCGACATGGGTCGCAGAGGTGACTTCGGGGTTCAGGCCGGCGGTCAGCGGCCAGACCTTTGCCCGCCTCAACACCCAGTCGTTGCCTTCCAGCGAAGCGCTGTCCGCGATGATCCTGCGAATTGGCCCGCCCTTGGGCGCATAGGTCAAAATGGTCACGTCAAACAGGGTCGGGCTTTCCTCGCCACCTCCATAACCGGTTGCGTGAATGACCGATTGCCCGCTTGGGCTGCCTTGCCTGAGCCACAGGCCCTCACCCGATATCGACAGAACCGACGGTCCTCCGTTTCGATAGGTATCTGCCAACGCCTGATAGCGGTTTGACGTTGCCGCAACGATCGGGTTGAGCGTGCTGACCGCCAGTCCGCCAATCATCAGCGCCACGACAACCGGCGCAACCAGCGCCCGCAAACCCGATCTGCCGATAGCCCGGGTCACCACCAGCTCGCTTGACCGGGCCAGACCGATGAACAGCACGATGGTCGACAGGATCATCAGCAGCGGCAGGATCTCGTCCATAGCGGCCGGGGCGTTCAGCAGGGTCAGCTGGAACAGCTTGCCAAAACCGACGTCGTATCCTTCGAAACGCCGCAATTGTTCGATCATGTCAATCAGCATGATCAGGGTCATGAAGACCGCACCGATCAGCAGGAAGCTCTGGATGAATCGTCGGGCGAAATACCGGTCGAGGATCATGACGTCGCCTCGCGATTTCTGCCGAATACAGATCGCAGAACGATCCGCAACGGGCGTGATGCCGTGGACATGAACAGGCTTGCAATCATCAAACCTAGGATGGTGGGCAGATAAACGAGGGGCCAGAGCTTGTGGTTTTCCAGAACGGGTTCAGTAACGACCCCGCGCAGAGTTTCCAGAATGACGAGAATGATGAACGCAACAAAAGCTTGCCGCCAGACGCCAAAGCGCGAGAAACCACCCAGAAGCAGCGTTGAATAGCCGATCAGCGTTACCGCGATGCAGACCAAAGCGCGGGCAAAGCGCAGGTGAAACTCTTCAGCCAGCTGGCCAAGGCTGTAGCCGTCCTGTTTCGAGACAGCTTCGGGGTCCCGCAGCATTTCCAGCGAAGGGATTTCGCGTATCGACCGCCGCGTGCGCTCAGACTTTTTTATCAGGTTGCTGATGTCATAGGAGAAATCGGCGAACAATGTGGTCGACAAGGTGCGGTTGTTGTTGTCCAGCCTCTGTGCAAGCCCGTCGACAATGATCAGATTAGTCTGATCTTCGTTGCGGACAAGAAATGCACGCTCTCCGGTATATGTCACGCTTTGTTCCGGGTCGCGCCGGTCCGACAGGAAAATGTCGCGGAGGGTGCCATCCGGTTCGATTTGCCGGATATAGAAGGTCACACCGTCTGCCGGGTGCAGGAAATCGCCTTCGCTCAACAGCCGGGCTGTGACGTTGCGGGCCACCTCCGCTTCACGTTCTGCCAGACGGGTGATCGAGGCCGGCAGCAGGAAATGGGTCAGCACGCTCATCATCGCCGCCGCCACAAGGCCAAAGGCCAGCGCAGGTCTGGCCAAGCGCCACGGAGAGGAACCCGTGGCCTGCATGACGGTCAGTTCGCTGTCCGAGTTCAGCCGGTTCGTGACATAGACCGAGGCCGCAAAAGCCGCCAGCGGCAGCACCATGCGAATGAGATTCGGCAGCGCCAGCGCGGTGAATTCAAGAAACACCAGAGCCGACTGGCCGTCGCCGATCAGCCGGTCGAACAGCACAACCGCCCGGTTGACCCAGAACACGGCAACCAGAATCAGGGCAAAAAATCCGAAAAACAGGAGAAATTGCGACAGCACGTATCTGTCGTATCGTGACACTGCGATCCCCCCGGAACCTGCCGTTTCTTTTGGCGCGACCTTAATGCAATTGGGGGCCGGGGAAAACTGCTATCTGGCCAAAGTGGGGGCGGCACGTTACCTCTTGGCGCAACAGATCTTTCGAGGAGCGTCCCATGAGCAGCCCGACCCCCATCCGTTTCATTTCAACCGAGCTTGAGGACATGGCCAGCGCCACTGGCCGCGTCGCGGTGATCGTCACGCCCGAGGGCAAGATGGATCCTGCAGCGCGCCGGGCCAACCGCCTTACGAAAGGAGCGTTGAAACGGCTTTTGGACAGCCCGCGGTTCGCAAAGGCAAAGACCGGTCAGGTGATTTCGCTTGGCTGGCCGGCTGGTATGGTGGCCGAAGCTCTGGATGTTCTTGTTCTGCCGCGGCGCACAAGCGACATCGAGGCGCGCAAGGCCGGTGCCACACTGGCAAAACTTCGCGGTGACAAGGCTTTGCTGGTGATGTCCGGCAACATGACCCGCGCCGCCGATCTCGCGATGGGAATTGCCCTTCGGTCCTATGATTTCGATGCACACAAGACTGTGAAAGAGGATGCTGCGAAAGAAACCGGCGAGGTTTTGATCGCACATTCCCGCCCCGAGGAGATGGAGACCGGGCTGGTGCCGCGCCGGGCCGTGGCCGAGGGCGTCCACATGACCCGTGATCTTGTGAATGAGCCGGCCAACGTGCTGACCACCACGAATTTCGCCGACCGTCTCAAGGAGATGGAGGCGCTGGGCCTTGACGTGGAGGTGCTGGACGAGGCGGCGCTGGAGAAACTCGGCATGCGCACATTGCTGAGCGTGGGGCAGGGCTCGGACAGCCCCTCCAAAGTTGTCGTGATGCAATGGAAGGGCGGTGACAAGGATGCCGCGCCGCTGGCTCTGGTCGGCAAGGGCGTAGTGTTTGATACAGGTGGGATCTCGTTGAAACCAGCCGGTGGCATGGAGGATATGACCATGGATATGGGCGGTGCCGCCGTGGTTGCCGGCACCATGCGTGCTCTGGCCCTGCGCAAGGCCAAGGCCAATGTTGTCGGTCTGGTCGGACTGGTCGAAAACATGCCCTCGGGCCGCGCGACCCGTCCCGGCGATGTGGTGAAGTCGATGAAGGGAGACACAGTCGAAATCATCAACACTGACGCTGAGGGCCGCCTCGTTCTGTGCGATGTCATGTGGTATGCTCAGGACCGGTTCGCGCCAGCCGGAATGGTGGATCTGGCGACCCTGACCGGGGCGATCATTATCGGGCTAGGTCACGAAAACGCGGGCGTTTTCTCGAACGAAGACAGCTTCTGCAACGCCTTCCTCAAGGCGGCCGGGGCCGAGGGCGAAGGCGCGTGGCGCATGCCTTTGGGCAAGGCCTATGACGACATGCTGAAATCCCGCATCGCTGATATGAAGAACGTGGGTGGTCGCCCGGCGGGCTCGGTCACGGCCGCACAATTCCTTCAGCGTTTCGTCAAGGACGGCACACCGTGGATCCACCTTGATATTGCCGGTGTGGCTTCGGTTAAGTCCGAGACCGATTATGCGCCCAAAGGCGCGACGGGCTGGGGTGTCATGGCGCTCGACCGTCTGGTCCGTGACCGTTTCGAAGCCGAGTAGATCCTGAATCGCCGATGGGAGCCGCTTATTTCTATCATCTGACACGTGCCCCGATGGAGCAAACCTTGCCGATGCTGATCGGCAAGGCTCTGGGTGCGGGATGGCGCGTATCGGTGCGCGGAACCGACGCCGGGCGGCTCGGCTGGCTCGACGAAAAGCTCTGGTCTGGACCCGAGGACGGTTTTCTGCCGCACGGGATGGCGGGCGGTCCGCATGACGCGGACCAGCCGGTTTTGCTGACCACCGGGCAGGAGGTGCCAAACGGTGCCACCTGCGTTATGAGCATTGATGGCGCGGAGATTACTGCCGACGAAGTTCAGGCGATGCAACGCGTGTGCATCCTGTTCGACGGTCATGACGAACAGGCAGTGCAACATGCCCGCAGTCAATGGAAAACCCTGAGCGATTCAGGCTGTGCAGCCCAATACTGGTCAGAAGAAGGAGGGCGCTGGGAGAAGAAAGCGGAAACCGGTGCCTGACACTGACGCACTCAACGGGTCAATGTCAGCTTGCCTGATGAGATCTCGATTTTTTCCCAGAGCTGCAGGTATGACATCCCGAGCAGGGACTGGTCCATGTCGCCCTGATTGACCCAGGCGCGCACGCCTGAGTCCGTGTAAGGGCCGACGGAAACGTTCTCAAGCCGGACAGGGGCTGTTCGAACCTCTCCGTTCGCGGTCATTGCGCGTCCGAAATAGGTAAGCTGATCGGTGTCGATCCCGATGCGTGCCGCGTCTTCTCGTGACAAAACGACCTGGCTGGCGCCGGTATCGACGAGAAATTCCAGCGGTTTTCCATTAACCTCGAGACGCATGTAGAAATGTCCGTCCTGCCCGCGGGGCAATTCGATCCGGTTGCCTTCTGAAACCATGCGCTGGGCCGGGCTGATCGTGTGCCGGATATCCTCCCAAACACCGATCGCGGCAATGACGCCGACAAAAATCAAGACCCAAGCCAATGCCATCTGAACGGTCCGCCCAAGCGACTGTCGGTGGCCCGTCACAAACCAGAACAGAACGGCACAAAGAAGGATTACCAGATAAGCGGCATTTCCGATCTGCCAGTCTTCCATATGCGAGGCTCCGGTTGTTTGGTTGCGGACTTGCCTGATTACATGGTGGCCGGACTACATCCCGGCAATACCGAAATCGTGCAGACCGGACAGAATGAATTGCACAGCAAGGGCCGCCAGAAGCATACCAAGAAGGCGTGTGACCACATTGATCCCGGTCTTGCCCAACAGACGCGCCAGCAATTCGGATGCGAGATACAGGGCCAAAACCACGGCGATCACTGCCAGCATCACCAAAATCACGGTGGCCAGACCTTCGATGCCCGGATGCTGACCGGCAAGGAGAATAACGGTGGCAATCGAGCCCGGTCCGGCAATCAGTGGAATGCCCAGTGGAAACACCGACGGATCTACATGCTCTTCCTCCTCGGCGCTCGACTCACGGCGCTTGGTCCGGCGCTCGAAGAGCATGTCCATTGCGGTCAGAAACAACAATACGCCGCCGGCAACGCGGAAGGCGGGCATGGAGATGCCGACAAACCCAAGCAATGCCTCGCCGAAGGCGGCGAACATGGCGAGGACCCCTGCGGCGGTGGCGCAGGCGCGGATTGCCACTTTACGCCGGGTTGCCGGATCCATGTCCTGAGTGAGGGCGACAAACAGTGGTGCCTGCCCTGGCGGGTCAATGACCACGAACATTGTCGTGAATGCGGTGACGAGAAAGGCCAGATCAGTCATCGCCATGTGCCCTTTGCAAGATCCGCAACGCCTCCAGCGCCCTTTCGGCAAGATCTGCCGGCACAAAGACATGATCATGGTGGAACGCGGCGACGACGTTGGCCGGGATATCCACCTCAGCCAAGGCGTTTGACACCGCGGCTGTCAGCCCGACGCCATCCAACGCTGAATGAATCTTTAGGGTGATGCACCGCATTGGCTGCGACCCGGCAGGCGCAACCTCCAGAGGCAGGATCAGGGACACCCCTTCGGTCTCATCAAAACTGCCAATTGCTTCGGCGGGAATGACGCTGCCCGATGGCAGATGGGCAAAGGCAAAAACGCCGGGCCGCAGATCCGGATTCATGCCGGAAATCATGTCGTCCCTGTTGCCGACAGGTGTGCTCATACCATTTGCTCCGCGGCTTCCAGCTTTTCCTGCGCTTCCATCCACAGGGTTTCCGCGCGGTCCAGCCCATCCATTAGTTCGGCATGTTTTCTCTGCCAGCCCGGCAGCTCGTGTTTGCGGTCGGAATACAGCGTCGGGTCGGCGAGTTTTTCGTCCAGTTTTATCTTCATATCCTGAAGTTTTTCAAGGCGTTGTTCGCACTTCCTGACTTCCGAGCGCAATGCAATAATTTTGTCTCGAGAGGGCTTGGCAGGCCGTGGCGTCTCCGGTTTGGCTTCGGCTCTCCGGGCTGGTTTTTCGCGCGTCAGCAGGAAGCTGCGATAGGCCTCCAGATCACCTTCATAGGCCTTCACAGTGGCATCCGACACCAGCCAGAGCCGGTCTGCAACGAGGCTCAGAAGATGCATGTCATGGCTGACAAGGATTACCGCGCCAGAATAGGCCGTCAGAGCTTCAACCAGCGCCTCGCGACTTTCGATATCAAGGTGGTTCGTCGGTTCGTCGAGAATGAGAAGGTGCGGTGCCTCAAGTGTGGCGATGAGCAGTGAAAGGCGCGCTTTCTGCCCTCCGGACAACCGGCCTACTTCGGTTTCGGCCTGCGCGGCACCGAGCCCGAACCCGGCAAGTCGCGCCCGCCATTGCGCCGGCGCCTCGTCGGGGCGCAGGCGGCGCAGGTGATCGAGCGGAGTTTCGTCGACGTAAAGCTCATCGACCTGATGTTGCGCAAAATATCCGATCCGCAGTTTCGAAGACCGCGTCATCTTCCCCGCCATCAGCGGCAGCCGGTCGCTCAACAGTTTTGACAGAGTCGACTTGCCTTGACCGTTCTTTCCCAACAGGGCAATGCGGTCGTCCTGATCGATGCGCAGGTTCAGCCGTTTCAGAACTTCAGTTTCACCATAACCGGTCACGCCGCCCTCGATCTGGATGATCGGCGGCGACATCTCCTCGGGCTCCGGGAAGGTGAAGGCGCGCAAGGCGGCCTCCTGCGGCGAGGAGATCGGCTGCATCCTTGCCAGCGCCTTGATCCGCGATTGCGCCTGCTTTGCCTTGTCGGCCTTGTACCGAAACCGGTCCACATAGGATTGCAGATGGGCGCGGCGCGCTGCCTGCTTCTTAGCCATTGCTTCAGCTTGGGCCAGACGTTCCTGACGTTGGCGGGCAAACTGGTCGTAGGGGCCTTGATAGAGGGTAAGTTTGCGGTCTTCCAAGTGCAGGATAGACCCGACCGCGCGGTTCAGAAGCCCGCGGTCATGGCTGACGATCACGACGGTATGCGGGTATCTGGCCAGATAACTTTCCAGCCAAAGTGCACCTTCGAGGTCGAGGTAGTTGGTCGGTTCGTCGAGCAACAGCAGGTCGGGTTGAGAGAACAGAACCGCCGCTAGAGCAACCCGCATACGCCAACCGCCAGAGAAATCCCGGCACGGTTGCAATTGCTCATCGTCATCGAACCCGAGCCCTTTTAGAATCGAGGACGCACGCGCCTCGGCCGACCATGCATCGATATCGGCCAGCCGGGTCTGGATTTCCGCAATGCGGGTCGGATCGCTGGCAGTCTCGGCTTCGGCCATTAGCGCGTTGCGTTCAGTGTCGGCGGCCAGAACTGTGTCGAGCAGCGACGTGTCGGATGCTGGTGCTTCCTGCGCGACTCCGCCTATGCGGGCCTGTCGCGGCAAAGAGATCTCACCGGTTTCCAATGCGATCTCGCCGCGGATCAGGCGAAACAGTGTTGTCTTTCCGGTGCCGTTTCGCCCCACCAGCCCAACCTTGTGGCCGGTGGGAATCGTCGCGCTGGCAGTGTCAAAAAGCGGGCGCCCTTCCACGGCATAGGTAATATTTTCGATCCTCAGCATGGTCAGCGGTGTGGCGCAGGCCGGTGTTGCTGTCAATCGGTGAAGGGAATCGGGATCCTGCGCCTTTTTTGTTGTTCCCTCGCGTCGTGTCTGTAGTTTGGCAGCAGCGAGGGAGCGCGTGATGGAACTCGATCATCTGGCAGTTGCAGGACGGACACTGGATGAGGCCACAACCCATGTCGAAGAGGCGTTGGGCGTCTCAATGGTGCCGGGCGGAAAGCACGCGCATTTCGGTACGCACAACCGATTGCTCGGATTGCAGGGGGGGCTCTATCTTGAGGCTATCGCAATCGATCCTTCGGCACCACCGCCCGAGGACGCCCGCTGGTTCGATCTTGACCGGTTGCAAGGTGGGCCGCACCTGCGCAATTGGATCTGCCGGGTTCAGGACTTTTCGGCCGTTCCCGAGGCTGCCGGAACACCTGTTTCCCTCAGACGAGGCGATCTGCGGTGGCAAATGGCCGTGCCGGAAACCGGTATTCTGCCGTTCGACAATCTGTATCCGGCGCTGATCCGCTGGCAGGGCAGGTTGCACCCGGCGGAATTGCTGCCCGACTCGGGTTGTTCCCTGCGCCGCCTGCTGGTGTCACATCCCGAAGCCGAGGCGCTGCGCGCTGCAGTAGCCCGGCTGACCGACGGGCGCGTGGTTCTGACCCGCGGTCCGGCGGGATTGCGGGCGGAAATCGATACCCCACACGGGTTGAGGGTGCTGGAATGATCCGACCGGCCCAGGCAGGGGATGCCAAGGCAATTGCTGACTTCTGGAACCCTCAGATCCGCGAGACGATGATCACGTTCAGCAGTGTTGAGAAAACTCCGGAAGAAATCGCATTGATGATCGACCACAGGCCCATCTTTCTTGTCGCCGAACTGGAAGGGCAGGTTGTCGGCTTTGCGACTTATCGCCAGTTTCGCGGAGGAATTGGATATGCCCGCACGATGGAACATACGGTGATCCTTGCGCCGTCTGCACGTCAGCGCGGGCTGGGCCGTGCCTTGATGCGCGAAATCGAAGCCCATGCCAAAGCCGCCGGAGCCCATACGATGATTGCCGGCGTCAGCAGTGGCAACCAAGATGCGCGCGCGTTTCATGCCGCTCTGGGGTATGACTACGTGGTTATCTTGCCCGAAGTCGGTCAAAAATTCGAAAAATGGTGGGATCTTGTGCTGATGCAGAAATTTCTCTCGCCCCGCGTGTCGGAAGGCGCTGACATCGGCAATAGCTCTGGCTAGGGTGGCGGCATGTCTCTCTGGACCCGGATAGCTGACGCAATCGAAGCCCTGCGGCAGGGCGAAAGCCTCGGCGAGGTTTTCGAACGCTTGCGGACCCCTCCGCAGCGCAGCGTGGCCTTTGCCATCGCGGTCATCGCCCTTGGCGCCAAGATGGCCAAGGCTGATGGTCTGGTGACCCGTGACGAGGTCACGGCCTTTCGTGAGGTTTTCCAGATCGCCCGCGAGGACGAGGAAGGAGCGGCGCGCGTGTTCAACATGGCCCGCACCGATGTCGCCGGATACGAAGACTATGCCCGGCGTATCCAGCGCATGTTTGCCAATGATCCCTCTACCTTGTGTGATCTGATGGAAGGCTTGTTCCATATCGCGATGGCCGATGGATTCTATCATCCGGGCGAGAACGAGTTTCTCGAGGTCGTGGCCGGGATATTTGGCCAGACCGATCAGCAGTTTCAGGCGCTGAGAGCCCGTTTCGTTCCTGATGCTCCGAATGATCCCTATACCGTTCTGGGTGTCGATCCCAGCATGTCGCGGGAAGAGATCCGCAAAATCTGGCGGCAGCTGGTGCGCGATACCCACCCCGATGCAATGATCGCCCGTGGCGTACCGGAAGAGGCCATTCGCCTTGCGGAAAAGCGAATGGTTGACATCAATCGCGCATGGGATGAAATCAACGGGGCCGGCGCCTGAAATGCGGTTGGCCACGTATAACGTGGAGTGGTTTGCCAACCTGTTCGACAAACGCGACCGGCTACTGGTCGATGATGAATGGTCCGGGCGGCAGGACGTCACCCGCGCCCAACAGATCGAGGCCATTGCCAAGGTTCTGACGGCGCTGGACGCTGATGCGGTTCTTGTTGTCGAGGCTCCAAACACCGGTCGCACTCAGGATACCGTGCGGGCGCTGGAAAGCTTTGCAAAAATGTTCCAGCTCCGCACGCGCAGCGTGGCGATGGGGTTTGCAAACGACACGCATCAGGAACTGGCGCTTTTCTATGACCCGGATCAGATAGAGGTGCGACATGACCCGATAGGAGCTGAAACCGGCCGAAAGGGGAACAGCGATGCCCCCCGGTTCGACGGTGTTTTTCGGATTGATCTTGACATTGATGCGACCGAAGATCTGGTGCGATTTTCCAAGCCTCCAATTGAGCTTGCGGCGCAAACCTCATCTGGAATGGCGCTGCGCCTGATTGGCGCGCATCTCAAATCCAAGGCGCCACACGGCGCCAGAACCCGGGATGAGATCCTCAGTGCATCGATCGCCAACCGGCGCAAGCAGCTGGCACAGGCGGTCTGGCTCAGGATGCGTGTCGAGGATCATATTGCGGCAGGTGAGCATGTGATCCTGATGGGCGATCTCAATGACGGTCCGGGACTCGACGAATTCGAACATCTCTTTGGCCGGTCATCGGTCGAAGTGCTGCTTGAGGCGGGGTTATTCGATCCGCATGCTGACCGGGCACGGCGTCCAAGGCCCGGCGCGGTGCCGTCGACCGCCCGGTTTCAGCTTCCGGGCGAGGCGCGGTATCTCAATGCATTGCTTGACTACATCATGATCTCCGACAGCCTGCGCGCCCGTCGCCCCGTCTGGCGGATCTGGCATCCTTTCGAGGATGTCGAATGTTATCGAATGCCGGAACTGCGCGAGGCGCTGCTTACCGCTTCGGACCATTTTCCGGTAACCCTCGATATCGAAATCTGACACTTAACCAGCGACGAAACAGCACCTATATCACTTGCCATGAAACAGATTTTCGTCGCCGTGACCGCCTTGACCATTGCGTTTCCTGCCTTTGCCGAGGCGCCAAAGCAGGGATCGGAACAGGATCAACCATCTGAGGGCAAGTCCCTTATGGAAGAGGGGATGGAGCTGTTCTGGGAAGGATTGCGCAAAGAAATGTCGCCGGCCATGGAAGACCTGCAGGATCTCGCCCGGCAGTTTGGCCCAACGATGCAGGATTTCATGTCCGAGATGGGCCCGGCATTGGGGAAGTTGGCAGAAGAGGTCAAGGATTGGAGCGCCTATCATCCGCCTGAATTCTTGCCCAATGGCGATATCATCATTCGCAAGAAAACCGAGCTGGAACCACCAGAAGAGGCCCCCGACGCAGCGCCGGACTCTGAGGACCAGCCCGACGACGCGCCGACCACCGATATGGGCACCGATATCTGAGTCGGATATGGACCGCTCAGGTCAGGCTCACGTCTTGCCCGGCCGGTTTTTCTTGAAACGAACTTCAAACTCTGCTTCCAGCGAATCCGCCAACGCGCCGAGCCGGGCCTGTGCCACTTCGCCGTAGAGTGGTTCGGCCTCAGGCGGCAGCGTAAGTTTCAATCGCCGCTTCTTGGGTTGCCAGTGGAGCTCACCCAGAGGTCCATCTGTCCGCATCCACAGCATGGCGCCAAACCGCATCGCTTTTCCGAGGATTTCGGCCGCCTTGGCATCTTTCTCGTCCAGCAGGTTGTAGAGCGGCTGGAATCGGTCACCAACGCGCTTGTTGCGATAGCGATGCTGTAGTGCAACGCCCAGAAACACCCGCTCCGAATGCTTCAGACCACCAAGATTGGCCCGGGTTGCATTGTCAAAGCAGATTTCGGCCCGATAGTCAGGATGGGCGCGCCAACTGACGTCGTGGAGCAGGCAGGCCGCGCGCACCAGCCGCGTCTTTGAGGGTGGTGCGGATTTGAAGAGCGGCATGAGAAAATCGTAAAGCTGAGTGCCGAAACCGGGCAGCCGGGCGTCCTTTGCCTCGGCAAAGTGACAGGCTTCGATCAGGGGGTCGCGGTCCCGCAAACGCTGCGGCATCTGGTCATACAGAAGCCCTTCGCGGATACCATAGCTGGAAACAGCGATGTCCTTTGGTTTGAACACCCGGATCAAACGCATCAGCACGTCGATGGCAAAGGGCACCAGCGCGGCACGGGCCGAAGAAACCCCGGCTTGTCCGCGCAGCTCTTCCAGATCGTTCTGTTCGATGTAGCGGGCCGTCTTCTGGATGTCCGCAATCGACATGCGGTATTCGTGCAGCACCCGAAGCGGGTAGTCGCGCCGAACCATGTCAATCCGGGCGATGGCCCGCCAACTGCCTCCAACAAGGAACAAACGGTCACGCTGCGGCCCAAGTTGCCCGCGTAATTCCTCCATCACCGATTTGATCTGCGCCTTGCGTCCCCGCCGTCCGCCGGGGATGTCCCGCAGCTTGAGCGGGCCGAGGTCCGAGGTGATGCGCTTGCCGACCTGTCCCTGTCCGATCTCGGCCAATTCCATTGAGGAGCCACCGATATCGCAGATCAGCCCGTAAGCGCCGGGCCAACCCAACAACACACCTTGTGCCGACAGCCGGGCTTCCTCCCGCCCGTCGATGACCTGAATCACAAGCCCGGTTTCGCGCAACACCTCGGCGCAGAACTCCGGACCGTCTTCGGCATCGCGAACAGCTGCGGTTGCGACCACGCGCAGGGGAGGCAGGTCCAGGCCCCGGGCAATATGTTGAAAGCGGTTCAGGGCCGATATTGCACGGGTGCGCCCTTGGGGATTGAGGCGTCCGGTTTCCGACAAGCCCGCGCCTAGCGCACACATGATTTTCTCGTTGTAGAAATAGGCTGGCGATCGTGCCGCACCGTCGAACACAACCATCCGGACCGAGTTCGATCCGACATCGACCACGCCAACATGGCTCAGGGCTCGTGCGCCGGGATCATCGAATAACGGTCTGCCGAATGATCCCCAGTCGGGGGTGCGGTCAAGTGCCGGAGCGGGCTCGGAAATTCCGTTGGCCATATCGGGGGTCATGTCGGTCCCTATGTGATCTGCCCGGCAGGATGCAAGACGGTTGGGCAGGGGTCAATCGTCGTCAGCGGTCTGAATGCTCTGTTGCCCTGCGCCCAAAACGCGCGCCGCAAAGGTTCGGGTAATCGGCCTGCTTTCAGCCAGCGCAATCCGGTCAAGATCTTCGACGATGCCGGCGGCGTGATCGAAGGCGCGGTCCATGTGGCGGACGAGGTACGAGATCACCTCGGGTTTCGGGTTTAACTGGCGGTCGGCAAACAGTTTGGCCAGTACGGCGGCCAGCAACGCATCGTCCGGTGGATTCAGCGCAACATGATGTGTGCCCTGCAAACGGCTTTGCAGGTCGGGCAAGGGAAGGGCCCAATGCGTAGGATCCCCGCGGCCAGTCAGAAGCAGCGTATGACCTTCGGCAAGAACGAGATTGTGCAGGTGGAACAGCGCGGATTGGGCCTCTGGCGTGCCCGCAATGTCCGGGACATCCTCGACGGCGACATGCCCCTTGGCGAGATCCGGGACCATATCGCCAGTCAATGCCGCGGCAGAAACTATCCTGGCGCCGCGCTGGCTGGCCCAAACATGGGTCAGGTGCGTCTTTCCCGATCCGGTAGGACCGCTCAACACCAGTTTGTTGCCGGGCCACGCCGTGGCCGCGTCGACAGTCGCCACGGCCAGCGCGTTGGCAGGAGAGACGAAGAAATCCTCTCGCCCCAATGCTGTTTTGGCGGGCAAGTCAAAGCTTAGCTGCTCGGCCATTTTACTCGGCGTCTCCGCTTGCTTCCACCTGACCGGAGCTACCCTTGTAGAGCGGACTTCCGAGATAGTAATTGACGGCAAATCTGGCCAGAACGCCCAATGCGGCGGCCACGGGGACAGCAATCAGCATTCCGACGAACCCAAACAGGGCTCCGAACACCGACAGGGCCAGCAGCAGCCAGACTGGATGCAGGCCGACCGAATTGCCCACCAGCTTCGGTGTCAGGAAATTGCCTTCGGTAATCTGGCCGATTACGAAAATACCGGCGACAAGGCCGATCTGGGCCCAGTCTCCCCAGAACTGGAACAGGGCAAGCCCGATCGCCAGCGCCCCTCCGATCATCGCGCCCAGATAGGGGATGAAGGTCACGAGCCCGGCGATGAACCCGACGATGAGCCCGAATTGCAGCCCGACGGCCATCAGGGCAACGGCGTAATATGTGCCAAGGATCAGGCAGACGGTGCCCATGCCGCGCACGAAGGACGCCAGAACGCTGTCGATTTCTTTGGCCATTTGGCGAAGGACCGGAGCGGGGTCGCGGGGCAACAACTCGTCGATCCGTTCGATCATGCGATCCCAGTCCAGCAACAGGTAAACCGCGACAACCGGAACGATCACCATCAGAACCACCACGTTGATTGCCGACCCCAGCGAGGCGACAACAGATTGCAACACCTCGGCGGATTTCTCCTTGAAGGTATCTGAAAACGAAAGCAGCACCTGATGGGTGCTCGATTCCCTGTCCAGCAGTGACGGAAACCGGGTTTCAAGGAATGTACGGAGATCCCGGAACAATTGCGGCAGGATCTCGATCAGGTCGACCAGCTGGGACACGAGCGCAGGCACCACCGCCACAACAATGACGACAAACAACACGACCGACGTGACCGTGATCAGCGCAGTGGCCGCTACCCGTGACAGCCCCAACCTTTCCAGTCGGTCGGCGACCGGGTCGATGAAATAGGCAATAGCCCCTCCGATCACGAAGGGCAGCAGCACATCTCCCAGAAGCCAGAGCACCAGGATGAAAATTGCGGCAGCTAGCCCCCAGTATCTGAGCTGGGTCTGGACGGGGAGGGCCATGTACGGGCTCCGGATGTTGTCGTTTGTGCCCTACACATCGCCCATGAGACATTCCGGCGCAAGGCTCCTTGTCGGGTGTCGGGGGGCGTTCCTAAGGGTGCAGGGTTCCAAGCTCCGGCGTGTCCGCATTTGCGCTTTCATCCGGCCAGTTCGTGCGCCAGATTTCGACGGACCAATGGTCGCTGCGCACGGCCGGCCGGTCAAAGCCGGGTTTTGGCTTGACCACAGGTTCGATCACGACGTCGTACCGGGGAACTGCAAAATAGGGAAACGAGTATCTTTCCCGCCCGGACAAGTTGACGACCCGGTGCGGGGTCGACACCAACTGTCCGCCGGTCCACAGTTCCAGCATGTCGCCGATATTGACTACGAATCCGTCTGTCGGGCAGTCGGGGGTGATCCAGTTTCCATCGCGGGTCTGAATCTCCAGACCGCCAACAGGATCAGGAGCGATGATTGTCAGGGCGTCGGTATCCTTGTGCGGGTGGATCCCGAAACCAGCCTCATCCGGCGCCTGTGGCGGGTAATGCAGCAGGGTCATGTTGGTCAGCGGGTTGACAAAAGCGTCCCGAAACAGCCCGTCAGCCAGACCGAGGCCCTCCTCCAGAGCGCCCAAAAGCAGATCGGCAATTTTGTCCATCTGTTTCCAGTAGGTCAGCAGAACCAGCTTTGCATGGGGCACGTCACGCGGCCAGATGTTCGGCCCGTGCAGGAAACACTCATCAAAAACGGCCGCATCCGGGCTGATCTCGTGATGGAGCTTGTATCCTTCGTATCGGTCTGCGGTGCCGGTTCCGTCATTGGGCGCGAAAAACCCCAAGGGGACGTATCCACGGTAGTTATTCCGGGTAATCGCCTGATCCCACTTTGCTTTTTCGCTGACCGAAAAAATGTCGCGAACCGTTTGCCTGACCTCGTCAACCAGATCGGGAAAAACCTCGGTGCCAGTAATCGACAGGAAACCCACCTCGGAGAAAGCATCCATGATCTCCGCGATGACAAACGGGCGCAGAGGGTCGGACGGATGGCGCAAAGGTGAGATGTCTACTGTGGGTATTTCCTGCATGGGCAGAACCTCATTGAATGACCCGCGCAGGGACCAAGCCGGTTTTCCATACTGCGCTGGCGATGTTTCGTCAGGTTTCTTCCTGTCAGCGGAGAGGTCAATCGGAAAACGAAACCCTCGGTCCGGAAATGATCGCCCCAACACCGTGGATAGGCTGCAATGGCCGATTGCCTGTCGCGCAGGGATGGCTTAGACCGCTGCAAACCGCTCATTTGCAGACGAAGAGAGAGCCGATGCGCCTGACCCGTTACTTCCTGCCTGTTCTGAAGGAAAACCCCTCTGAAGCCCAGATTGTCAGCCATCGGCTGATGCTGCGTGCCGGTATGATCAAGCAGGCTAGCGCCGGGATCTATTCCTGGTTGCCACTTGGCCTCAAGGTGCTGCGCCGGATCGAACAGATCGTTCACGAAGAACAGGCGCGCGCCGGCCACCTTGCGATGCTGATGCCGACCATCCAATCGGCGGATCTATGGCGCGAAAGCGGCCGCTACGATGCCTATGGTGCCGAGATGCTGCGCATCACCGACCGTCACGAACGCGATATGCTGTTCACACCCACCGCCGAAGAGCTGATCACCGATATCTTCCGTTCCCATGTCAGCAGCTACAAGGACTTGCCGCTGACCATGTACCAGATCCAGTGGAAATTCCGCGACGAGATCCGCCCGCGTTTCGGCGTAATGCGTGGGCGCGAGTTCTACATGAAGGATGGCTACAACTTCGACCTCACCAAAGAGGACGCGCTGCACGCTTATAACCGCCATCTGGTGAGCTACTTGCGCACCTATGAACGGATGGGTCTTCAGGCGATCCCGATGCGCGCCGATTCCGGCCCGATCGGTGGTGACGACACCCATGAGTTTCTGGTTCTGGCTGACACGGGCGAATCCGAAGTTTTCTATGACAGCGCAGTAACCGACATCCGCCTTGGCGAACGCGAGATCGACTATGACAGTGTCGACCAGTGCCGCGCTGTAATGGAGGAGTTCACTTCGCTTTATGCGCGCACCGACGAAACCCATGACGCGGCCAGATTCGATGAGATTCCCGAAGAGCGCCGCCGCGTGGCGCGCGGGATCGAGGTCGGGCAGATCTTCTATTTCGGCACCAAGTATTCCGAGCCGCTGGGCGCAACGGTTCAGGGACCGGACGGGAAATCGACCCCGGTGCATATGGGCAGCCACGGCATTGGCGTTTCCCGGCTTGTGGGCGCTATCATCGAGGCCAGCCATGACGACAATGGCATCATCTGGCCCGAAGGGGTGACGCCGTTCCATTGCGGGATCGTGAATTTGAAACAGGGTGATGCACAGGCCGACGAGGCATGTGAAAAACTCTATGCTTCGCTGTCGGCATTGGGGCTCGAACCGCTCTATGACGATCGCAACGAACGGGCAGGGGGCAAGTTCGCGACGATGGACCTGATCGGGTTGCCGTGGCGGATCACGGTTGGACCGCGCGGGCTCAAAAACGGGGTAGTGGAATTGACCTGCCGCCGCACCGGCGAAAGCGAAGAGCTGAGCCCGGAAACGGCCGTTGCAAAGGTGGCCGAGATCTACGCGACGCACCACCCGCATCTGCAGAAGGATGAGCCAATGGCCGGCCGGTCCTTCCACACATGGCTCTGATAACCGGCAGATTCTGAACTCGACGACCCGCCCGACCTATCCGGGCGGGCGTGATTCAAACTTGACCGCGTGCGGTTCCTTCCGGCGGATGACGCAGTATTTCGCCATCCGCCCGGTCCCCCGGCAATGGTAATACGGTCAGTCTCCCCATCCGTGCGACAAGCTCTCGCATGCTGATTCCAAGAAACCGAAGGCCACAAACACGGGCGCCGTTTTCGCGGTCGGTCAGGCAAAGGCGACCGCCGCGAATGCTCAGGCGGTATCCTTTGTCTCGCATCACATCGATAAGCGCGGCCCATGTTTTTGACGTTTCGAAATGCGGCAGGATCGAAGCCCTGAGAAGCGCGGCGGTTTCACAATCGAGTTCTGTAGCGGCCGTTCGCCGGCTTTCGGTTGCCACTAATGGCTCCCCGACTGTGTGAGGGTCGTTTTGGTTGTGCCTTGTCCCGTCCATCTGCGCCTCGCTTTCCACTGGTCACCAGTGTTTCTCAGTGCAAAATCGCTGTAGGAAAAAGCGTGCAGAAGATTCATCAAAAAATCAAAAACTAGGCAGAAATCTGTTCATAAAGTGTCAGATTCAGTTGCATTTTGGACTCAATAGGGTTGGATTCCCGGCATTGTTTCCAGATCGGATGAGGCGACATGCGGGGAACAATTGAATGGACATCAATACCGACAGGAAATCTGGACCGGTTCTTGCCGGTCGATCCATGCCGAAACGGCCGCCACCACAGTGCGAAACAACTGCTGAGACGTTCTCGTGTTTTTGGGGGGTAGTCCGGAGCGGCGTAAGTCGCCGCTCCGGACCGGAAAAGTGCTTGGTGCTAAAAATTCTTGTTGAGCCCGAATACTCGCTCTGTGCAAAATTAGGCTAACCCCACTTTCCTCGAACCCGATGCCAATTCGCGTTTTCATGGCAAAACCGCCGAAAATTGTGCTGCGATCGTGGCCAATGCTTTGCAAAACGGGGCAACTGTTTTGAAAGCGGCTGATTCCGCGCTCCGAATCCCATGCCGACAATTGATTTTGCAATCGCGACAGATCGGAAATCGGGTTGACCACAGGGCGCGAAACGAACAGGGTCCGGCGAAATCAGAGATGAGAGGCTCAATGGCCCGATCCCCGACACCCCCCGGAGCCAAGGACAAGGCCCGGACTTTATCCCCGAAACCCTTTGCGCCGTTCGAATGGATGATCGCCTGGCGCTATCTTCGCGCGCGCCGGGCCGAGGGGGGCGTCAGCGTAATGACCTGGATTTCACTGATCGGGATTACGCTGGCTGTTTTTGCCCTGATCGCAACGCTGGCTGTACGATCGGGATTTCGTTCGGAATTCGTTGGCACCATTCTTGGCGCCAACGCCCATGTGACGATCTATAGCGGCGGCGAGGTCATACCGGAAACCGGGCGCATTGACCGGACTATCAGCGACTATGAGGGCATGGCTGCAAGGATTGCCGATGTTCCCGGGGTCGTCCGGGCAGCGCCCATAGTGCGGGGGCAGGTCATGGCCTCGCAGCGTGACCGCAACGCCGGGGTCGAGGTGTTTGGAATTGCCCATGCCGATCTGATGACCCTGCCGGGTGTGGCCGAAAGCGAAGACGCCTATGGGGATTTGTCCCGGTTTCCGGAGGGCATCGCGCTGGGGTCCGGTGTTGCCCGGGAACTTGGCGCAGCAGTCGGTGACCGTATCAAGCTGATTTCGCCGAACGGCGTAAAAACAGCCTTTGGGACCAGTCCGCGGATCAACGCCTACGAGGTCGTCTATGTTTTTAACACGGGGCGATATGACATCGACCGGACACGCGCATATCTGCCCTTGTCCGAGGCGCAGTCTTTTTTCAACCGCGAGGGCAGGGCGGACGAGATCGAAGTGATGGTCGCCGAACCTGAGGCGGTAGACGGCTTGGTCTTCAACGTCACAAAGGCGGCCGGTGAGCTTGCCCGCGCGTGGACTTGGCGGGATGCCAGTGGTGGGTTCCTGCGCGCGCTCGAAGTCGAGGACAATGTGATGTTCATCATCCTCTCGATCCTGGTTCTCATCGCCACCATGAATATCGTTTCGGGTCTGATTATGTTGGTCAAGAACAAGGGACGTGACATCGGCATTCTGCGTACGATTGGTCTGAGCGAGGGTTCGATCCTGCGGGTCTTTTTCATATGCGGCGCGGTCACGGGCGTCGTCGGAACTGCCATCGGTGTCGCGCTGGGGTGTCTCTTTGCAATCTACATCGACCCGATCTTTTCCTTTGTAAACTACGCGATGGGCGGCGGTGTCTGGGATCCCGCGATCCGGGGCATCTATGCACTTCCGGCGGAACTGCACCTTTCAGACGTGATGAAGGCGGTGGGCTTGTCCCTAGGTCTGTCGTTTCTTGTCACCTATTTCCCGGCTCGACGTGCGGCCCGGATGAACCCGGTCGAGGCGCTGCGTTATGAGTGAAGCGATCCTCAAACTCTCTGATCTGAGCAAGACATATCTGCCCGGCACACCTGGCGAAGTTCAGGTTCTGCGCGGGGCTGACCTGATAGTCACACCTGGCGAAACCGTTGCGCTTGTGGCGCCATCCGGGGCCGGAAAGTCCACGCTGCTGCATATTGCCGGTCTGCTGGATACACCTGACAAGGGACGGGTCGAAATCGCCGGGCAGGATATGACCGGGCGCTCGGATCGCGTGCGCACACGGACCCGGCGGCAGGATGTCGGTTTCATTTACCAGTTTCATCACCTGCTGCCCGAGTTCACGGCGCTAGAAAACATTGTCCTTCCACAGCTCGTAAACGGTGTAGGCGAGAGTGCTGCCGTCGATAGGGCGCAAGACCTGCTGTCCCGTGTCGGGGTAGGGGATCGTGCAAGCCACAGACCGGCCGCGCTGTCGGGAGGAGAGCAACAACGCGTCGCCTTTTGCCGGGCGCTGGCCAATGCGCCGCGTCTGCTTCTGGCGGATGAGCCAACCGGCAACCTTGACCCGGCTACATCCGATCAGGTGTTCGACGCCTTGATGGAGCTGGTGTCAGGCACTGGACTGTCGGCGCTGATAGCTACGCATAATATGGACCTTGCCGCCAGGATGGATCGGGTTCTGCGACTGGAAAACGGACAGCTTATGCCAGCTGAGTGACCGCGACGCCAAGCGCCATGATCCCGATCCCTGCCGCGCGCATTGCTGTCAACGGGCTGACCTGTGCACCGAACAACCCGTAGTGGTCAATTGCTGCGGCGCTGATCAACTGTCCGATCAGCACGAAGAAAACCGCGTTTCCAACTCCGAAATGCGGGGCCACATGGGTGATCGACAACACGTAGAATGCAACCAGCAGACCGGCAAGAAACAGGTGCTTGGGCGCTCCGCCCAGTTTCGACAGGGCCTGTGGCCCGGTAACCAGAAACAGCAGCAGCACCGACGCGCCGAACGCCACGGCAAACAGCACGACCCCCGCGGCTGTGGGCGATCCGATCAACTTGCCCAGTGCGGCATTCAGGGCCGCCAGTATCGGGATGCCGACCCCCGCGGCCAGCATGATCAGAGCATAATGCGTCATGGTGTGTCGACCTTCCCGTCCTGTGCGCTTGATCTGGATCATTGCGCCGAAGCCGGGTGCAGGCAAGCCTGCCGAGGACAGGCAAACCAAGAAAATTCAATGCGGACCGCATGATGAAGGCATACATGATCCTGCTTCCGGCTTGCGCGACTCTGGCGCTTGCAGCCTGCGCCTATCCGCTCGGCACCCCATCTGGCGCCTCGCTCTACCGGCAGAACTGCGTTAGCTGTCACGGCCCGGATGGCGCAGGAGATGGTGAGCTGGCAGCAACATTGCCACGCCCGCCAGCCGATTTGCGCAGGCTCGCGGCGGAAAATGGCGGTGTTTACCCGGCCGAACAGGTCATGGCTGAAATCTACGGCTACCGCGGCAAAGACTTGCAGGGCCTGATGCCAGAGTTTGCGCCACTTTTTGATGGTCCGGAGGTCACATGGACAGCCCCCGACGGGCGCAGGATTGCCACACCAGCCGCGTTGTTGGCGCTTTCGGATCATGTCAGATCGTTGCAGGTCAACTGACGCTTGCAGTGATCGCCTGGACAGAACAGACTGCTCAAACAGGAGACTACCAATGAAATCCCAACTTCCCCTTGCTGCCACCTTGATGCTGGCTATGACATCCCCGGCGGTTGCGCAGGATCCCGAAGTCGGGGCCGACCTGTATCGCACCCATTGCGCCACCTGCCATGGTGTTGACGGAGCAGGCGACGGGCCAATGGCGGGTGTGCTGGTGGTTCCGCCTGCGGACCTGACACTATTGTCTGCGGGCAATGACGGCGTTTTTCCGACCGAGCGTGTGGTCAAACGTATCGATGGGCGTGATCCGCTGGTCAGCCATGGCAGCCCGATGCCGGTCTATGGGTTCTTCTTTGAAGGCAACGACAAGGCCACGAAAACTCCGACAGGTCAGCCGGTCCTGACGTCAGCACCGATTGTCGACCTGTTGGAATACCTGCAAACCCTACAAGGCGGTTAAGTATATGCGTCCGATTTTCCTGTTTGCCTCTCTCGTCGCGATGGCTGGCTGTGCCGCAGATCCGGAAATGCCGACCCCGTCCGAAGGCGAACAGATCTATGCCGAGAATTGCACGGCATGTCATGGGTATCGCGGCGAAGGCGCGGCATTGATCGGCGGCCAGACTGCGCCTGACCTGACCCGGATTTCCGCTCGCAATGGCGGCGAGTTTCCGAGGGCGCAGGTTCTGTCCCAGATAGATGGCTATGGCCGGGGCAAGGTTTCCGATACAGTCATGCCAGAATTCGGAACCCTGCTCGAAGGCGAAACCGTTCCGGTCGAAGTGGATGGCACCATGACACCGACGCCGCGGCCTCTGGCGGCGCTTCTGAGCTATCTGGAAAGTATTCAGCAGCCCTGATCTGAGCGCGTCACAAGCCAAGTCTGCAGGGCCACCTCCGACACGGCAACCGGATTAATCGCAAATTCCCTTCAACGCGGCATCCTTCCACGGCAGATAAACATCGCTGCGGCGGGATTGCGGCAGGTCGGTAATCGGCATGACTTCGGCAAGCATTGCATGCAGCCTTTTCGTCCTTGCCGCGCCCGGTGCAAGGGCGCGGCAGCAGACATATTCTTCGACGATCGAGCCTTGCTGCTCATAGCCGTAACTCAGGAAATCGGCGGAATTGTCCAGATCGAACAGATAGGGATCCTCGTCACCGCCGTGCTCGGCCGCAGCCCGAAGCGGGTGGTATCCGGTTTTGCTCCGGTTCTGCCATTGCCAGACATGGGTCAGTTCATGGGCCAGCAACATGCCCTCGACCAGATAAAGCTGGTCAGGAAAAGAGGGCATGTAATTGTCGACGTACCAGTCCTTTGAAAAATAGACCTTGTTGAACAACGCCACCGCGGCGGGTTTGGCGGTGACGATCTCTTCTTTCTGAGGCGGCAGGATGCGTTCCCGGCAGGTCACGCGCGGACGGGCCTCGCGGCGAAACGTGACCGACCCGACCGGGGCGCCGCGAACCAGCCGCACCCGTTCGAGATCCAGCCCCGCGCCGAGGATTTCCTCGGCAAAGCCCAATTCTGAATCGGTAAGCGGACGTCCGCAACCGGCCACAAGCAGAACAAGGCAGAGGAACCGCAGGATCATGGGCAAAGCTTACCAGCCCGATGCGGGCGGTGACAGGGGATTGGCGCAAAACAGTTCGTGGCGCCAAAGCCGTCTGACCGTATCAAACGCTCATCGCCAGCACACGGCTGATCTCGGTCAGCGAGCGGCCGGATTGCCCGGCCCAGTCGTTGAAGGCGGCCTGCACCGCCCGCATCGCCGTTTTTGATCCGGCGGGTTTGTCTATCACCCCTTCGGCAATCAGACGCGCCGTTACATCCCGAGACAGGATGAAACTGTCGCGACCGGCAAAGCGCATCGCATATTGGCCAGTTGTGCCACCAAGCCGGGAGCCGCGGGATTTCAACAGATCAAGCAGGCCGATATAATCTTCAGACGGCCAGCCGCCCAGCACCTTGCCGGCGCCGCCCTGTTCGCGCAGTTCGATCAGAAAGGCTGCGTTGTCCCGGACCGTCGCGATCTTGGCGCCATTGCGCACGATGCGCGTGTCCCGCAACAGGGCATCGAACTTGTCGTCATCCATAAAGGCGCAGGGGCCGGGATCGAACCCATCAAACGCGTCTTCAAACCCCTCCCATTTGGTGTCGATCACTTTCCAGCTGAACCCGGCTTGAAAAATGCATTTTGTCAGGATCGACAACCACCGGTCTTCGGGCAAAGCCGCAAGTTCATCAGAAGAGGCAGGGCGGGACAGCTTGGCCTCCAGTGCATCAGGCCCACCGTGGCGGTCGGCAGCGATGGCAAAGATCTCCTGAAAACTGCGCATCGGGTTTCTCCTGCTGGTTGCCAGCCGAACCTTCGAAACCGTTCACGGCGCGTAAAAGGTTGCTGTTGCTGTGGCGACAAGTTTACCGCTGCTTTCTTCTTTCAATGCGGCGCGGGCAAAGACAAGCGATCGACCCGCACGAACCACCTCGGCCTCGCACAGAATTGCGGTGCCGATCCCGGGGCGCAGGAACTGGGTGTGCAGATCGGTGGTGGCAAACGGTTTAGCCTCGCCTGTATAGGCAATGGCGGCCAGAACCATAGAGGTGTCGGCCAGCGCTGCCAGTGCTTGCCCCGAAACAATGCCACCGACCCGGGCGAGATGCTCGGCAAGCGGCATTCGCACCACCGCATGTGTCCGGTCGATTTCCGTGACCGTCAGGTCGAGCGACAGCACCCACTGGGCAAAATTCTCGTTCAGAAAATCCTGCGCGGCGTCCGGGGTCATGTCAGCAGCACTCCGGGTTCCATGTCAGTCGGCAAAGGGGTCCGAACTGCTCGACGATGCGAAAGGATCGCTCTGCGAGGCCAGGGCCGCCATGTAGGATTTCTGGCAGTTGATCACCTCGTCAAAAGCACGTCGGGAGCCGCGCAGAGTGTATTTGCCAAGAACATTGTCGTTAAAGCTCCAGCGCATCGAGGTTTCACGTTGGAATTCATCGACGAAAAGGCTGGCCTCGTCCGATCCGGCGTCAATCATGATGTTGAGGCCGGGATGATCGTCGATCACGATTCCATCCATTTCCAGCGACCACGGTGTTTCGTCACCGAACTTGACCTCGATGTCGTATTCCTTGCCGCCCTCGATCGAGGCCCAGCGTTGGTCGAGCAGAGTCACGTCGAGAACGAGCTCGTTGTCGGTATTGTCGAAACCGAGGAAAAAGGCAGTGTCTTCTTCGAACAGCGCAAACGCCTGACATCCTTCGGAGCCAGGATAGAACGAGATGTCCCAGCCTCCAACCGTCTTCCAGTCAATGGTTTCTGCTAGCGCCACGGGGGCCAGCATTGCTCCTGCAATGATCGCCCCTGCCACGGTTCTGAACGCCGTGGTGACTGTTGAATTCCGATTGAGCAATCTGCCCTCCCTTGGTTCTTTTGGGTCGCAGTCTAGGCAGGAAAATCGATAGTGCCAAGCCACCGGACGTGGCGGGAAGTGAGAAAATTCAGAGATTGCTTGCAATGGCTCGACAAGCGGGCGTTTTGCAGGCACGTTGACTCATCAGTCAATAACCCGCCGGCGTTCGTTCCGGCGCAACACGGCCGGTCTTTCATCAGGGTCGGCGCAATAATCAGGGAGAAACCGACATGAAGAACATCAGCCTTGCACTGGCCCTTGCCACGGCAGCCGGCGCCGCGCAGGCCGCCGACATGGGCGCGGTGGACGAGCCGATCAAGCTGGCGATCAATGAGTGGACCGGCCAGCATGTCACGACCCATGTTGCTGGCGAGATGCTCAAGGCGGCGGGCTACAAGGTGGAATATGTCACCGCTGGCATGCTGAACCAGTTTCAGGCCATTGCCGATGGCGACATTCACGCCACGCTGGAGATCTGGTCGTCGAACGTATCGGACGAGTATGCCAAGAAGGTTTCCGAGGGCACAGTTGTCGAACTGGGTGATCTGGGACTCGATGCCAAGGAAGGCATTGCCTATCCCGCTCATGTCGCCGATCTCTGCCCCGGCCTGCCGGCATGGGAAGCTCTAAAGGAATGTGCACAGACCTTTGCCACTGCCGAAACCATTCCAAACGGCCGACTTGTTGATTATCCGGCCGACTGGGGAACACCCGGCGCGGATCGCATGACCGGGCTTGAACTGCCTTTCAAAGCCGTGCCCGCCGGATCCGAAGGCGCGCTGATCACCGAACTGCGCGCCGCGACCGAGAAGAAGTCGCCTCTGCTGATTACTTTTTGGCAGCCTCATTGGGCGATGTCTGCCTATGACGTGAAATTCGTTGACCTGCCGCCGGGCGAGGAGGCGTGCTTTACTGATGCCTCATGGGGACCGAACCCCAACGCTGTCAACGACTGCGATTTCTCACCTTCGCGCATCTTCAAGGCTGGCTGGAACGGGCTGGCGGACAAGTGGCCGGCGGCTTACGAAATCCTCAGCAACTACGAGCTTGCAGTAGAAGCCCAGCAACCGATGATGGGCGCGATTGATGTTGACGGTGGTTCGGTCGAGGAGGTTGTTGCAGCGTGGATGAGCGACAACGAAGCGGCATGGCGCCCGGTCGTCGACGCGGCCACCAAGTGAGACCCAACTGGTGAGCGAGACCAAGTCTCCCGCCATTGCCTGCCAGAATGTCTGGCAGGTCTTTGGCGAAGGAGCTGAAAAGGCCCTGACCGACGCGATAGCTCGGTCAGGGAACGATCCCGATGCGGCCGCCAGACATCTGCGCGAGTCTGGCCTGATCCCGGCGGTGCAGGATGCCTGCTTTGAGGTAAAGGAAGGTGAGCTCTTTGTGATCATGGGCTTGTCTGGCTCGGGAAAATCGACTCTCGTTCGCTGCATCTCGCGGCTGCTTCAGGCCACCGGAGGCGAGATCCGGATCCATGATGAGAACATCGTCACCGCCTCGAAACAGCGTCTGATCGAACTGCGCCGCGAAAAACTGGGCATGGTGTTCCAGCATTTCGGGTTGTTTCCGCACATGACGGTGCTCGACAATGTGGCCTATCCCCTGAGAGTGCAGGGGATATCTGGCAAAAAACGCCGCAAGAAGGCGATGGAAGTCGTTGAACTGGTTGGGCTTTCAGGTCGCGAGCATCACTATCCGCGCGAGTTGTCGGGTGGCCAGCGGCAACGTGTCGGCATTGCCCGGTCTCTGGTTGGTGATTGCGAAGTCTGGTTTCTCGATGAACCATTTTCAGCGCTGGACCCGCTGATCCGCCGGCAATTGCAGGACGAGTTTCTGCAGATCCAGCAAACGCTGAAGACGACCATTGTTTTTATCACTCACGACATCAACGAAGCCCTCAAGTTGGCCGATCGCATTGCCATCATGCGCGATGGCAAAATCGTTCAGATCGGGACGCCGACCGAGATCGTGCTCAACCCGGTCGATGATTATGTGCGTGAGTTTTCCAAGGACGTGGTCAAGGGGCGGCACGCCAAAGTGGGCTCGGTCATGTCGCCCGGAACCGAGGGGGCGGGGCCGGATGACCCGGGACTGCGCACGGACATGACGCTCGACACGGCCCTGGCGCGCTGCATGGAGCTTTATCAGCCCGTCCCTGTTCACGGGGCAGGCGGAGAGATCGTGGGCACGGTCAACCCGGCAGATCTGGCCGCGGCATTGCAGGCGGAAGAAACATGAGCCACGCCTCGGCCGCGTCCTCCCGGCACACCCGGTTTCCGACTCTGACACAGGGCGCAAAGGCGGCCTTGGTCACACTGATGATCGGCGCGGTTTGCCTTGCGCTTGAACCGGTCGCGCCCTGGCTGGTCAAGTGGCCGGCCGCATGGACAGTTCCGGCAACCGATTGGGTCGGCACCGTTCTGGGTGCGCTCTTTGAAGCGTTGAAACCTGTGGCGCGGCTGTTTTCGGATCTCATGCGCTATCCGATGGAATGGGCCAACATGGCGCTGACCCTTACCCCTTGGCCGTTGATTATCGGTGCGGTGACCGCCCTGGGATGGATCCTCGGCGGGGTGCCGATGGCGGTCATGGGGCTTGCCGGGCTGAGCTTTGTGCTGGCCTCCGGGTATTGGGTGGAGAGCATGAACACGCTGGCGTTGGTTGCCGTATCGGTGCCGCTGGCCTTGATCGTCGGTATGACGCTGGGGATTGCTGCGAACGAGTTTCCGCGTATCAAGGGCGCATTGCAGGTGGTTCTGGACGTGATGCAGACGGTGCCGACATTTGCCTATCTCACCCCGCTCTTGCTCCTGTTCGGGTTCGGTCCTGTGGTCGGGCTGATTGCCTCGGCCATCTACGCGGCACCGCCAATGGCGCGTAACGTGATGCTGGGGCTGGAACGCATTGATCCCGAGATCAAGGAAGCCGCAGTCATGTCCGGCGGCACTCGGGCACAGCAACTTTTTCAGGTCGAGATCCCATCGGCCTCTACCCAGATCATGGTTGGCGTCAACCAGTGCCTCATGGCGGCGCTCAGCATGGTCATCATCGCTGCGGTCATTGGCGGTTTCAACGATATTGGCTGGGAGGTGCTGCTGACGATGCGCAAAGCCCAGTTCGGACAATCGCTGCTGGCCGGCTTTGTGATCGTGGTATTTGCCGTGGTTATCGACCGGATGAGTGGTGTTCTCGCCGCCGATCGCCGCCACCGGTATGACCCGCGTGTTGCCTGGGCAATCCTTGGGCTGGCGCTGGCTTTTACCGCTGCGTTCTGGACCCGTCTGCCGGATCCCGCGACGTTCACGCTGCTGTCACCTCTGGCCGAGGGAATTGATACTGGCCTGACCCGCTTTACGCAGGCCAACGGAGCTTGGCTGGACGGGTTCAAGAATGGCGCGATGTTCTATGTGCTATTGCCGCTTCGGATCGGCTTGGATGAAGCTGTGCTGCCCTTCACTTGGGGGTTTGCATGGACGCCGGCGATGAGCCTTTGGCTGTTTGCCGCAAGCGCAGCAATCGCAACACTGATGGTCTTGCGTAACCATATCACCGGGGCGGCGCTTTTCATGATCGCAGTCGGTGTTCTGGAAACGGGTGTCGCGAACCTTCCTTGGCCTTTTGTGCTGACCGCGGTTGCGGCGCTGGGTTCCGTGGCGGGCGGCCGCCGTCTTGCGATCCTGTCCGTCGGATTGCTGCTGACCATCCTGGTTTCGGGGCTTTGGGAACGCGCGCTCTTGTCCATTTATCTCAGTGGCGCTGCGGTGTTTGCCTGTGCGGTTGTGGGCGGAGCGATTGGCTTGCTGTCGGCCGTCAGCCCCTTGGTCTGGAAGATCGTGCGGCCAATCTGTGACATGCTCCAGACGATCCCGCTGTTTGTATTCCTGATCCCGATGCTGATGTTCTTCCAGATCGGAGAGTTTTCAGCGTTTCTGGCGATCTGCGCCTATGCCATCGTCCCAATGATCCGGTACACCCGCCACGGCCTTGTGACCACGCCGCCGGAAATGCTGGAAGGGGCTGTCGCCAGCGGCGCGACCGAATGGCAGACCCTGCGCGATGTGCGCGCACCTTATGCCGCCCCAACGATCCTATTGGGGCTCAATCAGACCATTCTCTATGCATTTGCGATGCTGGTGATCGCGGCACTGATCGGCACGACCGGGCTGGGCCAGTCGATCTATCTGGCATTGGGGCAGGCGGATGTAGGGCTTGGCATCTCGGCAGGCGCGGCCATGGCGATCCTCGCATTCATTGCGGACCGTCTGGTGCAGGGTTTCGCCGAAGATCGCCGCGCGGCGCTTGGCCTCTGATTGATGCGCGTCAACCGGCGTGACCGGGGCCACTGGCCGCGTTTGCGTTGAGCAGTGCGCAGGTTCGGCGCGACGTTTGACTTTGCGCAAGGATCGCAGCAAAGACCGGAGCTAGTCATCCACAAAGACCAGAGACAGGCGGACTGGAGGCCGGAATGGGCGGTTGGGGAGAATTTATCTTGGCCTTGGTGGTCTTTCTGATCAGCCATGCCATCCCGGTGCGGCCCCCGGTCAGACCGTGGCTGATCGCGCGACTTGGGCGCACGGGCTACTTCGTCTGCTATTCGCTGGCGTCGCTTGCGATTCTGTTGTGGCTGATCGTGGCTGCTGCGCGGGCCCCGTATATCGAGGTTATTCCGCCGCTCGAAATTTTGCGCTGGCTACCCAATCTCGCTATGCCGGTTGTTTGCCTTCTGGCCGTCGCAGGTATGGCGATCCGGAACCCGCTGTCCTTTGGTGGAATGGGGCGACGTGAGTTTGACCCGGATGCACCCGGAATTTTGGCGGCCAGCCGTCACCCGCTGTTGCTGGCATTATGCCTTTGGGCCGGGTCGCATCTGTTGGCGAACGGCAGTCTTGCGCATGTGATCCTGTTCGGGCTGTTTGCGGTGTTTGCCGTGGTGGGGATGAGCTTGATCGACCGGCGCAAGAAACGTGAACTTGGCTCCGATTGGTCTCGATTGGCGCAAAACACCGCGCGGCTGTCGCTGCGCTTGCCATCGCCGCCGCTTCCGTTGTGGGTTTGGGCTACAGCTTTGCTGCTTTGGCTGGCCCTACTCCTGTTGCATGGCCCGATCATTGGGATGTCCCCTTTGCCGTAACCGAGGCAATTAGGCCGGGCCCAATGGGTGCATCGGTATCCGTCCGCGACCATTGTTGGTATGGCCGACGGTTCACGGCCATGCTACATGCATCAACCGGCACCGGACGTTTCGCAAGGAAAAGGAAGCAAGACCATGCATCTGGCCTATGTCATTACCACAGGGCGCGGTGAAACCGACCGGCTGCTCAGCACTTTTGCCGAGCGCCTGCTCCAGCAGGGGGGTGATCTTGCCGGGGTTGTCCAGACCAACACCGAATGTGCCGATGACTCCAAATGCGACATGGATCTGAAAGTCCTGCCCGACGGCCCGGTGATCCGTATTTCGCAGTCACTGGGGGCTGGGGCGCGCGGCTGCCGGCTGGATCCTTCGGCGCTGGAAGAAGCGGTTGCGCGGGTTGGCGAAGCGCTCGACACGCAACCGCGTCTGCTGATCATCAACAAGTTCGGAAAACACGAAGCGGACGGTCGCGGTTTCCGGCCGCTGATCGCAGAGGCGATGATGCGTGAAATCCCGGTCATAGTTGGCGTCAACGGGCTCAATGAACAGAAGTTTCTGGACTTCACAGGAGGGGATGCCGAACGCGTGACCCCGGATCTGGACACGTTGGACGCGTGGATTGAAAAGGCCGCGCCGACGGCCGGCGCTTCGGCCTGATCCAGAATGAAGTACTCGGAGTCCGACGCTGAAACCCTTTCTCTCAGGGCGCTGACATGGCTTGTCGGCAACGAAGACCTGCTGCCGGTGTTTCTGGGCGCATCCGGCGCGACCGAAGCTGACCTGCGCGCGCGTGCCGGGGACCGGGACTTTCTGCTGTCGGTGCTCGACTTTCTGATGATGGACGACGCGTGGATAATTGGTTTCTGTGACGCTCAGAATGTGCCATACGAGCATCCCAACCTTGCACGGGCCGCGCTAGCCGGACCAGCGGGAATGCACTGGACCTGACGCCCTTTCCAAGGGTTCCTTACAACACGGAGGCTGTGATGCAGATCGAGGCGTTTCTGTTCGACAAGGATGGCACCCTGTTCGATTTCGGGGCCACTTGGGAGGTCTTTGCCGAAGCCTTCCTGTTGCGTGTTTGCGGGCAGGATGCGACCAGGGCCCAAGCACTAGGTCTTGAAATTGGTTTTGATTTTGCCGCTCGGCGCTTTTTTCCCAACAGTATCGTAATTGCGGGTACCCCGTCCGAGATTGCCGCCGCCCTGCATCCGCACCTCCCCGGGCACACTCACGTCGGGCTGATCGACATGCTCAACGAGGAAGCTGCGATTGCGCCACAGGCCGAGGCAGTGCCGCTGGCGGGCTTTCTCGATGGGTTGCGTCAGCAGGGGTTCCGGCTGGGGGTCGCCACCAACGATGCCGAAGAGCCGGCCAAAGCACATCTCGACGCCGCAGGTGTGCGCGACCGGTTTGACTTCGTCGCCGGTTTCGACAGTGGGTTTGGCGCCAAACCCGGCCCGGGCCAGTTGCTGGCTTTTGCCGATCATGTTGATACCCGGCCCGAACGGGTGGCGATGGTTGGAGACAGCACCCATGACCTTTTGGCTGGCCGCGCCGCCGGTATGGTGACTGTGGGAGTGCTGACAGGTCTCGCTGCCGAAAGCGAACTTGCCCCGCATGCGGATGTCGTGTTGCCAAGTATCGGGCATATCCCCGGATGGTTGAGCAGGTAGGTCGACTGCCCGGGCGGATTGGCGTTTGTGGTCGACGGGACTGCGAAATCCGCTCCTGACGCCGTCCAAAACGTCTTTCCGGGCAAGAACGCGACAGAATGTGTCGTGTTCGGAGCGGAGTTGCCATGGTTCTCCGGTCCCTTCTAGGTCCTGAAGAGGGGCACACGCGCTTTCCGGGTTTACGCTCCAAGCGCATCACACGGAGGGGAACGGATGACCGAGATTGCATCCCGCAGACGCCGGGGAGGGGGACGGGCCGGTGCTGCCGCGCGACGGGGATCGGCGGTGATCGAACAGATGCCGTGGAATCCGCCGGTCAACCGGGATCGTCCGATCGAACCGCTGACCCCCGACGGGGTCGCTGCAATCCATGACGGAGCGATGCGTATCCTCGAAGAGATAGGAGTGCGTTTTCTGAACAAGGAGGCGCTGGGGATCCTGAAGCAGGCCGGGTGTTCGATTGATGGCGATCTGGTTCGTATGGACCGGGATTTCGTTATGGAAATGGTCGGAAAGGCACCACCCAGTTTTACCTTGACCCCTCGAAACCCGGACCGGACTTTGACGGTTGGCGAGAACTATATGCTGTTTGGCAATGTCTCGTCGCCGCCAAACTATTGGGATCTTGAAATCGGTCGCAAAGTGCCGGGCAATCGCGAGATGTGCCGCAATCTGATGAAGTTGACCCAGTATTTCAACTGTATCCATTTCGCCGGCGGCTATCCTGTCGAGCCGGTCGAAATTCATGCCAGCGTGCGACATCTCGATGTGCTCTATGACAAGCTGACGCTGTCGGACAAGGTGATGCACGCCTATTCGCTGGGCAAGGAACGGGTCGAGGATGTCATGGAGATGGTGCGCATTTCCGGCGGATGGAGCCACGACGCGTTCGAAGCCACTCCTCGGATGTACACCAACATCAATTCCACTTCGCCGCTGAAACATGATGAACCGATGATCGATGGCTGCCTTCGCCTCGCCCGGCGGGGGCAGGCAATCGTGGTCACGCCCTTCACCTTGGCCGGGGCTATGGCACCGGTCACAATGGCGGGCGCCGTGGGGCAGTCTCTGGCCGAGGCATTGTGTGCCATAGCTCTGTTTCAGTACGTGCAGCCGGGCATTCCCTGTGCCATCGGCACTTTCACGTCGAATGTGGACATGAAATCCGGGGCGCCCGCGTTTGGAACACCCGAATACATGCGCGCCACCCAGATGACTGGCCAGATGGCCCGGTACTACAACCTGCCGATGCGGTCATCAGGCGTTTGCGCAGCCAATGTGCCGGATGGGCAGGCCATGTGGGAAACCTCGAACTCGCTCTGGGCGGCGGTGCAATCCGGCAGCAACATGGTCTACCACGCCGCGGGCTGGCTCGAAGGGGGGCTGATCGCAAGCCCCGAAAAGTTCATCATGGATTGCGAGATACTGCAGCAGATCCAGAGGTACATGGACCCCGCGACATTCGCCACCACGGCTGATGACATCGCGCTGGATGCCATTGCGGAAGTCGGGCAGGAGGGGCACTTCTTCGGCATTCAGCATACGCAGGACCGCTATACCGAGGCCTTCTATCAGCCGTTTCTCAGTGATTGGCGGAACTTCGAAGCTTGGGAAGCTGCTGGTGCGGTCTGGACCCCGGAACGGGCTCATCACATCTTCAAGCACATCATTGGCAGTTTTGAGCCGCCTCCGTTGGATGAGGCGATCCGTGAGGAGCTGGCCGAGTTCGTGGCACGCCGGAAATCCGAAGGCGGTGCGCCAACCGATTTCTGACGCCTTTTGAAGGTTTGCCTTCTGACAGGTCGTGATCGTTGGTTGTTTGTTAGCATTTTCCGGTGAAGCTGCCGCAAAGCTGCTTCAGGGACCGGACATGCACGGGCTGATCAACAAAGCCATAGAATCCTTTACCTGCCACGCCTACGGGCAGGATAGCTGGATGCGTGTGGCCGAGGCGGCGCAGCTGGGTTTTGTCGAGTTTGAGGCCATGCTTCTGTATGACAGCGCCCAGACCCGCGCGGTGCTTGACGCGCTGTGCGCTGAACTGAACCGGCCTCAGGCAGAGATTCTCGAAGATCTCGGGACCTATCTGGTATCCGATCCCAAGGTTAAGTCGCTGCGCCGCCTGTTGCGGTTCGGTGGTGAAACCTATGTCGACTTTCTGCATTCTCTGGATGACCTTCCTGATCGAGCCCGCTTGGCGGTGTCCGATCTGGAACTGCCGTGGATGGAGCTGCGGGAACATACCTCCGGTACATTCAGTCTATCCTGTGGGCCGGGCATTCCCGGGTTTGGTAGCGTCATGCTGGGTATCCTGCGCGCGATGGCGGATGATTACGGGGCGCTTGCGTTTCTTGAACATCTCGGTGGGGTGAACGGCGCCGAGAGACTTTCGATTACCCTCGTTGAAAGCGCATTTGCAGAGGGACGCAGTTTTGATCTTGGGGCCCGGACATGATGCTGTGTGAACCGCAATTTGTAACGCTCATGGATCAATTCTGTCCGATGTATGTGCTGCTGGATGAAACAGGGCATATCGTTCAAGCCGGGCCGACATTGAAAAAACTGAGACCAGCGGCGCAGATGCAAGGTCAGCGCTTCATGGAAGTGTTCGAGTTGCTGCGCCCGCGCTCGGTCGCATCCATGTCCGATCTTATGACCGTTTCAGGGGCAAAGCTGCATCTGCAATTCCGGGATGTGCCCAGAACGGCGCTGAAAGGGCTGATTGTCCCGCTCGATGGGGGGGGAGCGGTGCTAAACCTGTCTTTTGGGATATCTATTCTGGATGCTGTGCGGGACTATGACCTGAACAGCGCTGACTTTGCGGCCACGGATCTGGCCATCGAGCTGTTGTATCTGGTCGAAGCCAAGTCAGCCGCAATGGAGGCGTCACGAAGCTTGAACCAGCGCCTGCAAGGGGCGATGATTGCTGCCGAGGAACAGGCCTATACCGATACCCTGACCGGCCTCAAGAACCGCAGAGCGATGGATCATGTCCTCGAGCGGTTAATCTCTGGCGGGGCCCGGTTTTCGTTGATGCATCTGGATCTCGATTATTTCAAGGCGGTCAATGACACGCTGGGTCATGCCGCCGGGGACCGTGTGTTGCAGGAAGTGGCCCACGCCATGGTCGAAATGACCCGAGACCGGGACACCGTGGTGCGCATCGGCGGGGATGAGTTCGTGCTGATCTTCGATCAGCTACAGGACAGGGACCGTCTGGACAGCATTGCGCAACGTCTGATTTCCCGGCTCGAAGAACCAATTCCGTTTGACGGTCAGCTTTGTCGAGTCTCGGCCAGTATCGGCACTGTGCTGTCAGGTGACTTGGTTTCTCCTGACGGACCTGGCCTTTTGCACGCCGCCGACATGGCACTCTATCAGGCGAAACGGGCGGGCAGGGCCTGCCACCGGTTTTACGAGCCCATACCTTCAGACACAGATATCGAATCTGTTTTGATTGTTCCGACCTCCCCAATGAACCCGGATTGATGCGGCAACGGGCGGGAGCATAGATCATGCTGATCAAGGCGAGCCACTAAATAGGTGGGGCCGCCGCGCCGTTTTCGACTTTGGTTTGTGGCCCAGATGCACGTTTTGCCATCGGCCGTCATGCGTGTTTGCACGCACCGATGCAATGTTGTCGAAACGGCAGAACTTTGCGGTCTGGCGTTTGGCTGGCGTCATTTTCGGCGCCCAAGCCGGCGCGGGGCACAAGGCCCGAGCGGGATCATCGCGGTAGCCAGTCGGTGCGGGCAGGTTATGGCCGCGCTCACAAAACTGTCCCTTGCAGGTTCCGCTACGGGCGGCATACACTCAAAGTGATTGAAAAGAGGCCATTCCTCACCTTTGCAGTCTCGCTGCTGGCCCGATTTTCGCTGCGGTGCATCTCCGGAGGGACCGTCAGCTTCGCTATCGGATTGCCAGTGTCGGGCATGGCAGTAACGGGGGAGTGGCGTCAGGGTGTCAGCATAGGGTGTCATGCGTCTGGCCATCTCGCTTCTTGCGCTACTGCTGGTTTTGGCCGTTGGCGCCTCGGCCGCTCTGCTGCTTCGTTCATGCGGCGTGCGTCTGCCCATTATCGGCACCGTGTTTTCCTTTTGTGAAACAGCAGAGGTTCTGCAGCGGCGTGCCGATCTCGCGACCGAAGATCAATTGACGCGCGATCTGACAGGCCAGGTCACCGCTCTTGAGCAGCGACTTGCGTTGCTGCAATGCGAGGCCGATCCGCCGCCGCCGCCACCTCCCCCACCGCCTCCCAAGCCAAAGACCCCAAGCGGATTGGCACCGGATGCTTTCAACGACCGGGACATCTCGAAGATGGAGGGCTGCTGGCAGCTGTCTTCGAATTATGCCGTGCGCGAGATCCGCACCGGCGAGATTACTCAGTTCAAGTACTGGCGCATCTGTTTCGACCGCAATGGAAATGGAACTCAGGTCATGCGGTCCACCAACGGAACACGCTGCGAAGGCCGGCTGACCGGGCGTCTTCCCGGAAATGGCAAGCTGACCATGAGGGAACCGGGCAATCTGAAATGCAGCAACGGGTCCGAGATTTTCCGGCGCGACATCACCTGCAGGCTGGATGCCCGGGGCAATGCCCATTGCGACACGTATCAACCTGAAACCAATGGCCGCAGCAACGCGACGTTGCGCCGGGCCAGGAGATAGGCCATGGCCGACCAATTCCTTTCCAAGATCCGCGTGGGGGCTTCTGATTTTGTCGAAGCCGGTGGTGCGCCCATTCTGGAACGATACGAAGAATTGCAGGCCTTGCTGCGCGAGCGGGCCGGGCCCGAAACAGCAGCGCTGTTTGCTGAGCCGCTGATCAGCAAGGGCAACGATGCGTCTCCGCCGACTGTGTCGTGGTATGGCGAACAGGCAGGCGATGCGCGTCCGTTGAGCAGCCTGACCGGAGCCGAACGTGACCGGATCGAGGCGTATCTCAGTGATCACCTGCGCCCGGTGCGGGCGCTGGGCGACGACACTGCGCATCGCGATCTGGCGCTGGGCGCGCTGACAACCTATGGCACGGACGACGTGATGGTCGTGGGCGATCGGCCAGTCATTGTGAACTGGGGGTTGATGCCGGATGGCAATGGCGCCGACGCGACGGCCCGCCCTGCGCACTACGCTGCGACTCTGGGGCAATACCTGCCCCTACAGGAAACAGTGTCCGCTGCGGCTGCTTCGGCGCACGCCCCCACAGAACCACCGGCCACCGCGGTGGTTCCGCCTGCTGCAACGCTCGCTGGGACACCTGACCCGCGCCGGGTCACATCTCCGCGTCGATTGCCGATGATTGCGTGGCTGCCACTGGTTCTGTTGCTGCTGATTGCCGGTGGTGTTCTCGCATGGCTCTTGATGCCGGAAACGCGCTTGTTTCATGCAGCGTCGCCTCCGGTGGTCACGGAAGAGGCGGCGCTGGCCGCGCAGCGCGAGCTCAACGACAGTCTTCGCGCTCGCAGGGCCGAGCTGGCGGCGGCGCTTGACGGCGCAGTTTGCCGCAAGGATGGGGTTTTACTTCTACCTGACGGATTGACGCCCGAGGGTCTGACGCCTCCGGCGGTCGGAACGGTTCCGCCAGAGCAGGCACAGGCAGCTCCCGACGCAATCCTTCCCAATGCGCCGGGCCGCCTGATGGTCGGGGAGCAGGGCAACCAAGGGGATCTGCTTTCGCATATCGAGGCCCGGACCGTTCTGATCCTCGCTCAGGAGCCGGGCGGGCTTGCCACAGGGTCCGGATTTGTTGTCGGGCCGGGGCTGATCGTGACCAATCAGCATGTGATCGCGGATGCGATGGACGGTGCGATCCATGTCATCGGAGCAAGTCTGGACGCGCCGAAACCTGCGCAGGTTCTCAAATCCGATGGGCCGCTGTCTGAAACCGGCAGCGATCTTGCCCTGCTGCGGATCGAAGGCGCCGATCTGCCGGCCTTTGCGCTGCATGTGCCGTCGGGATCGCTGAAACTTCATCAGGTCATCGCAGCGGGATATCCCGGTGATGTGCTGGAGTTGGATGTGGATTTTTCTGCCTTGACCAATGGCAAGGTCAGCGCGGTGCCGGATCTCACCGTGACCGATGGAATCGTGAACACCGAGCAGCAGATCGGCCCGGACACACGGGTGCTGATGCATTCGGCCCCTCTGAGCAGCGGAAATTCCGGCGGGCCGCTGGTTGATCAGTGTGGGCGTGTGGTCGGGGTGAACAGCTTTGTGCGCAAAGGTCAGCTGCAAAACCGGGGTTTTGCACTGACTGTCGCAGATCTTGTTGCCTTCCTGCAGGATACGCCCGCCGTCCCGTCGCTGGACGAAGCGGAATGTGCGCCGACCGTTCGGCGTGCGGCGGCGGGGGAGTAACAGATGTTCGAGGCCTTTCTCGTCACGACGTCCTCGGAAGGGTTGCAGCCTCTTGGATCGGCGGCGCAGCGGTCCTACGAGCTGATCTCGGGGGTTTTGCGCGAAAGGCTAGGGCCCGACCACTCGGCGCTATTCGCCGAACCGGTGGCCGCCGAGCACGGTGACCGGTTCGATTGGTACGCATCATTTCAGGGCAAGCCGTCAAAGCTTCTTGATCTGGATCCGGCCGGGCAGGAAGTGGTGCGGGGCAAGCTTGACCGTCTGACAACTGAAATCGGGGCCGAAGCGAACCGGCTAGGGCAAGGATCTGCCGAAGAGATCCGGCTGGCCGAAGCTCTGCACAATGCCTTGCAGGTGCCATCCGAGGCAATGATCTATGCCGTGGAGGACGGGCAGGGAGCGTTGCATCCTGTTCTGGTCCACTGGGCTTGGCAAGGCGGGGCGCAACAATCGGTGCGCGGAGTTCTGACCGCATCGGTTCCCAAGCCCCACGCGGACCAGATTGGATCGGGGCCGGTTTCAGCGGATCACCCGCGTGCCTTTTGGTGGTTGATCTGGCTCGGCTGGCTGCTGCTCCTTGTGATGCTGGCGACAATTCTGTGGTTGCTGGTTGCACCTTGTGCCCTGCAGCCCGGGCCGCTGCGGCATTGCCCCGGTGAACGCGCGGCATGGGAGGCTGCTTATCGCGACCACCTGGCGCTCAGCGACGAGATCTCGGCCATCAACCGTGAGATTGCGCTTCTGGATCGTGGCTGTCAGCCAGTGATACCGATCCAGCCTGCGCCGAAGAAAGAAGGCGCCCTGATCCACCGCTTTGCGGCGCTGGCTGAACCGGTTAGTCTGTCGTTACCGGGCGACACAGAACTCAAAATCGGGTCGAGGTAGGCAGGTATGCAAAGCTCTCAACAACTGGCTCCGTTGATGGAGGCGCGGGACGAGGTCACGCTGATTCCGTATTCGGGGCCGCAGATGCTCGATTTCGGGTTTCGATTGGATACGCTCGAACTGAAGAATGCCCGTTTCATTGAGCGGGTCGTCGGCGGCGATGAGACACGCGACGACTGGGCGTTGCTGCCACTGACCGGTGATCCCGAGAGGGATGAGGAAATCGAAGCCGCCGGACGCGATGACGATGATCTCTATTCGGTGCGTGCGGTTTCCGCACTGGAGCCTTTTCTGTCGAAATGGGTGCCGGTTCCGGTTTTGCGCCTGAAAACCGAACGCGGTGCCGACGGGGCCGAACGTTTCGATCCCGGTCCCACCGCATGGGCGCGGATAAGGGTCGTGGAACTGGAAACTCCGGATCCGGAGCACGGCCACACCCACAGGGTTCAGCTGGCGCTTGATACGACTCTGGTGGAAGAAGAACAGGGGTTGCAGTATCTCGCGCCCGAACGCGCCGACGCAGAAAAATCCCGCGATTTCCGCTTTGTCGCGGATCCCGCTCGAATGGATTGGTTTCTGCGCCGGCTCGAACCGGCACCCGAAGGTGATCTGCTTGATTTGCAGAAATGGGTTTCGGACTGGCTCGAAGGCCTGTTCATGTCCTTTAAGCGGGCCGAACGCCCGGGCCGCCGTATCACGGCCGACACTCTGCCGCACAAGTTCGAGCACTGGGCCCGCTATCTCGCGTTTCTTCGACTGATCGACCGCGCCGTCGAGATCCCGCGTATCAGGCTGACCAACACGGTCAGCGATCGTGACAGTCTGACGCCGGTTGACACGGAACTGGTGCTTGATGTGGGCAATTCCCGCACCTGCGGCATCCTGATCGAACGGTTCCCGGGCGAAACACGATTGGATCTGGCGCGGTCTTTCCCGCTGGAACTCCGGGATCTTTCGCGGCCCGAGCTGTATTATTCCGGGCTGTTCGACAGCCGTGTGGAGTTTTCCGAGTTTCGGATGGGCGATGAGCGGTTTGCCTCGCGCTCGGGACGCCGAAATGGGTTTCTCTGGCCAAGCTTCGTACGGACAGGGCCAGAAGCTCTGCGCCTTATTGCGGGTGAAGAAGGAACCGAAACCGCCTCGGGACTGTCGAGCCCGAAACGGTATCTCTGGGATGATACGCCATTGCAGCAGGATTGGCGGTTTCACCATCATTCCGATCCCAATTCACTGCCTAAATCCGTGCGTGCGGCGATGCGGTTTCTGAACGAAACAGGCGATGTTCTTGAGCAGGTTTCGGCAGATGAACAGGCCCGGCTGCGCCCGCGCGGCCAAAGCTCGAAAACGCCTGCGATCCGGCCGCGGTTTGCCCGCGCATCGCTGTTCGGGTTCATGCTGGCCGAGATCATTGCGCATGCTTTAGTGCAGGTGAACGCTCCGACGTCGCGTGCCAAACGCCCGCAGTCGGAACTGCCACGCAGGCTGGACCGGATCATCCTGACGCTGCCCACCGCGACCACAGCGCAGGAACAGGCGATCATACGGTCCAAGGCCAAGGGCGCTCTGGCGCTGGTCTGGTCGATGTTGGGGCTGCAGGAAGGGGCAAGCGCAATCTCCCGCCCGCCCGAGCTGATCGTGGAATGGGATGAAGCCAGTTGCACACAGCTTGTCTGGCTCTACTCCGAATTGACGCAGAAATTCGACGGCAGGATTGACCGTTTCCTGCAGTTGAAAGGAACCCCCCGGAAGCGTCTGGCAGGCGGGCAGGCCGAGCCTTCCCTGCGTCTGGCCTGTGTTGATATCGGCGGTGGCACGACTGATCTGATGATCACCACCTACTGGGGTGAGGCCGGGCGCATGCTCATCCCGAGGCAGGAATTCCGCGAGGGATTTCGTGTCGCAGGTGACGAATTGCTTCAACGGGTAATTGCCGCGGTGATCCTGCCCGAGTTGCAGACCGCCATAGAACAGGCCGGTGGCCGCTTTGTCGGCGAAAAGATCCGCGAGCTGTTCACCGGCGATATCGGCGGGCTTGACCAGCAATCCGTGCAAAAGCGCCGGCAATTTGCATTGCGGGTTCTCATGCCGCTGGCCGTCGCAATACTGGAATCTTGCGAAAGCGCCCGAAAAGACAGCCAGTTGGGCCTCCATATTGGCGACGTTCTGACCTTCGAAGGTGAGGGCAGGCGGGTTCCCGCAGCGCTTACCGCGTTCATTGAAGACGCCGCGCGTGATCTTGGCGCCGAATTTGCCCTACGGGACCTGTCGCTTAGCTTCACCCGCGAGGAGGTGGATGCCATCGCCCGCGAGGTTTTCCAGAAGGCGCTGTCGAACATGGCCGAGGTCATGGGGCACCTTGGGGTCGATGTTGTTTTGTTGACGGGCCGTCCGTCGCGGCTTCCTGCGGTTCGTTCCATTCTCGAAGAAATCCTCGTTGTGCCGCCACACCGCCTGATCTCGATGCACCACTACAAGACGGGTCGCTGGTATCCGTTCCGCGATCCCGTGACCCAACGCATCGGTGATCCAAAATCGACTGTTGCGGTCGGTGGCATGCTGATCGCGCTGTCCGAAGCGCGCATTCCCAATTTCAAGGTCCAGACAAACGCCTTCCGTATGCAGTCGACGGCGCGATTCATTGGCGAGATGGACAGCTCGGGACAGATCATGGCCGACCGGGTTCTGTTCTCGGACGTCGATCTCGACGGCCCCGCGCAGGGGCTCGAAGCCAGTCTGGCGATGTATACTCCGGTTTATCTGGGGGCGCGGCAGTTGCCGCTGGAGCGCTGGACGACAACGCCGATGTACCGGCTCGATTTTGCCACCCAGTCGGCGCAGGCGCGGGCGCCTCTCAGGGTCACGTTTGAGCGCACCGAATTCGATGGTGATCCGGACGTGGAAACTTCGGAAAGCGTGCTCAGGCGCGAGGCCATGCGCGAGGCTTTCTCGGTGACCGAGGTTGAAGATTCCGAAGCCACCGCGATGAAGCGCGGCGAGGTGCTGCTTCGGTTGCACACGCTGGGTTTCGAAGATGAGTATTGGATCGACACGGGCCTGTTCCGGCTCTGAGGACGGATGATGAGTGAAGAACAACGGAAACTGGTCGAAGATTGCGCCCAACTGGCGGCGTTGGCCGACCGGGCGGGCGCCTGGGTCGAAACGCCGGCCAATACCGATCTGGTAGGGGCTGAGCAGAAATCGTTGATTGCAGGGCTTCGGCGGGGAGCGCGTCGAGCCCGGCGGTTGGAGAAAGCTGCGCAGAGCCCAATGTCGGTCAGCGTTTTCGGGCCAAGCCAGGCGGGAAAGTCATTTCTGGTTTCGGTGCTGGCCCGTCCCGAAGCCGGGCCATTGGTTGCGGATTTCGCGGGTTCCCGGCTGAATTACATTCGTGAAATCAACCCCGAAGGTGAAGGCGAGAGCACAGGTCTGGTGACACGGTTCACGATGTCCCGACCGGATGTTCCTGCTGATTACCCGATCAAGCTGACGCTTCTGGGCGAAGCCGATCTGTTGCGGGTTCTGGTCAACTCTTTTTTCATGGACGGGGACAGGTCGGAACCGGCACCCGATGCGGCAGAGATTGCTGCTCATCTTGATGCGTTCAAATCTCGCGCTGGCTCTCTTCAGCCCGGACTGGACGAAGATGACGTGATCGAGATCGGCGAGTATGTCGAGGCGAGTTTTGGCCGCGAGGCTTATGCCGCCGCTCTGAAACCGTTCTGGGAAGAGGCTGCGCGCATCGCGCCATCATTGAGCGCCCCGGATCGGGCCGCTTTCTTTGCGCTGCTCTGGGGCGGGCATCAGGCGCTGAGCGATTTGTATCTGAAACTGGCCTTGGCCCTGTCGCAGTTGGGACACGCCGAAGCGGTGTATGCAGGGCTGAATGCGCTGGTTCCGCGTGAGACTTCGATCATCGATGTAAAGACCCTCAGTGGCAGCTCAGATACAGAACCGCTTGCCGTGATCACGGGGCAGGGTGCTCCGGTATCCTTGCCTCGATCCGTGATCTGCGCTCTGGCCGCTGAACTTGTGCTGCCGATGCAGGATCTTCCCGATCCAATGTTCTCCGAAACTGATCTGCTGGATTTTCCCGGCGCCCGCAACAGGTTCGAGCAGGATCTGTCCAAGGCGCTGGAAGAACCAGAGGCAATTCTGCCCGAGCTTCTGCTGCGTGGAAAGGTGGCTTATCTCTTTGACCGGTATGTGCAAAATCAGGACATAACCTCGATGTTGCTGTGCATACCCGACAGCAACATGGAAACGGTCGATCTGCCTGGTCTGGTGCAGGGATGGATCGCCACAACCCATGGCGCAACACCACAGGATCGAGCGGAAGCGGATACTGTTTTGTTTCTTGTCCTGACGAAGTTTGACAAGCACCTGTCAGACAGCGCCGCACAAGGGGGCGACGAAACCCGGTTTGAGCGCCGTATGCAGGCCTCGTTGCTGGAAAAATTCGGGAAAGGTCGGGACCCTTGGGTTTCCGAATGGACACCGGATAAGCCGTTCGACAATTGCTATTGGCTGCGCAATCCCAACTACTACGTGGATGGGCTGATCGATTATGACGATGCCAAACGCGAGCAACAGATTCGTCCCGACAAGGCTGCGCGTGTGTCCGAGTTGAAGGCGGGTTGCCTTCAGGCCCCGTCGGTGCAGCGCCACTTTGCGAACCCCGGGGCGGCATGGGACGCCGCCCTGACCTTGAACGATGGTGGGGTGGCATATTTGATCTCGGCCCTGCGTCGCGTTTGCAAACCGGACAGCAAACTGCGCCAGATTCGCGCGCAACTTGGTCAGATCGCGGTTGGTATCCGGCAAGGGTTGGCGCCCTACCATGTCTCGGATGATGTCGAGCAGCGCATCGCCGAGAAACGAGCGGCGGCCTCGAAGGTTATTGACGATCTCGAGGAGGTTCTGGCCCGGCACCGGTTTGGCGGGCTGCTGGCCGCGCTCATGGTCGATCAGGAAGAAATCGAAGGCCGCATCGCGCGGGTGCCGAGTTCGGTCAGAATTTCCAGTGCGGTTAGTGCGGCCTCGGCCGACGCTCCGGCCGTTCAGCGACCGGGGGGGCGCCCATCGCGTCCGACACGGCCCGGCACATCGGAGGAAATCGGCGTGCCGGGGCCCATCCGGACCGTGACATTGGAACAGTTTCAGGCTGACACCGCGATGGAAGTCTGGATCGACGCGATGAAGCAGTTTCGAGATGACGGGGCGCGGCGCAACGGGTTCGGTCTGGGCGAGGCAGGCGCATCGGATCTCGTGGCCGAATTGATTCACGCTGCCCGCCGGACCCGGCTGGCGCCCCGGACCGCTGCATCGCTGGCCGAGGTTAATTTCGGCCTGACCGTCGAGAAACAGGCCCAGCCGGCTTCGATCCTCGGGGCGGAGGCGATCAATCAATTCGTGGCAACGCTGGGAATGAAGGACATTCCGGAAGCAGACCGACCGGTTGTCGAAATGCCGGATGGCTCCAGCCGGGCAACCTTTGCGCCACGTCCGGTGTCTGAGGACATCCGCGATCTGCCCATGCATCCCCGGCCACTGGCAGAGGAACACTGGACCGACTGGGCATTTGCCCTTGATGCGCTCTTTGTGGCGAACGCCAAGGACGGAGCAGGTAACGAAATTAACATAGATCAGAACCTGGCCCTCGGCGCGATCCTTGCCGAACTGGACAAGGCATGATTCGAGGATGCCGATGACATGAGCCTGCTCGTCCATCCCGACCCGCAGCATCCCGCCGGAGGCTATGCGTTTCTGGAATGCCCGTCGGGTAGCCTGCCGGACGGCCAGGTCACTGTTGCGGTTTTTGACAGCTTCAGCGAGCGCTGGCTCGCGGCGTCCGACGCGCCGGGTGCGCGGATTGCTGTCGGAGATCCCAACTGGCAGACGCAGCGCTATGAATTCGGCCCCTACGATGTCCACCGTCATGACGGGGCGGATTGGGTGCGTGTTGGGCCGGAAATCGTCAACAAGCTGGCGGAATACACGCCTTTGCGTCTGTTTGTCGGCCCGGCCTCTGGCGATGTGACGTGGCCGGACGGAGTTCCGCCGCAGGCCGGATTTGCCGACCGGGGTGCAATCCAGACCGTTGCTGCCGAGCCTGATCCCGAACCGGATGTCATCCCAGCGCCGCCTCTGGAACCGCAGATCCCGCTAGAGCCAAAACCTGAACCGTCTGAGGCACCCGCAGCGTCGGAAAGGGAGGTGTCTGCCACATCCGGTCGCCGTTCGCTTCTGTGGCCGCTGGTGTTGCTTTTGCTGCTACTGGCAGGTGTGGCCGCCGCGTGGCTCTACCTCAAGGAGCCAGACGAGAAAAATGACGTCGGGGACAGCTGCACGCTCTCGGCTCTGCGGAAGATCTCCGGGTTTCCGGAGCAGCTGGATGTGATCCGCAACTGCGGCAGCGCTGTCAGCGCCGATGCAGCGCTGACGGTGATCGAGGATGCCGCGCGCAAGGATGATCCTGCCGCGCTTCTGTTGTTCGGCGTGCTGTACGACGAGGATCAAGTTGATCCCAAGATCGAAGATCTCCTGGGGCTCAGTTTCGAACCCAACAAGGCGCAGGCCGTAGAGTACTATCGCCGGGCGGTGGACGCAGGAGCCGAACTGGCACGCCCACCATTGGCTGCTTTGTGCGAACAGTTGCAGGGATCCGCGGCGACACTGGAGAGAGGCGCATATGACGATTATTGCCGCTAGACGCGGACTGGCTCTGATCGCTGCGGCGTTGCTTGGGCTCGGCAGCCTGTCTACGCCGGCCAACGCGCAAACGGACCGGCCGCTTTTGGCCGAGGGGCGCCAGACCGTATACCAGCGCGTTCTGACCCGTCCCGGTGCGCTGCAATTCGATGCCCGGGACGGCTCGGTTCAGCGTCAGTACCCTGCGTTTCAGCCGCTCTATGTCTATGCCCGGGATCAAGACTGGTTGCAGGTGGGACCCTCCATTTCGGGTGGGCCGCAGGCATGGGCGCGCAAGTCAGAAGTTGTTGATTGGAAACAGAATATCATAGCGGCCTTCACCAATGCCGCCGGTCGTGAGCGGCAATTTCTGTTCGAGAGCGAGGACAAGCTGCGCGCCCTGATGGAGCACGAGGCCCTGCGAGAGATTCAGGCCCGGATGCTTGCCGAGGCCGCCTCGGGCAGCCTCTCGACTGATCGCGGAGTGCAGGCGGTCGAGCCCGAGGAATATGTCAACATCGTCGACCGGTTGTATCTGATGCCGATCCTTGATGTCGTGCAGGATCTGCACCCACTGAACTACGAACCCAACCTGTTGATGGAAGTTGCGTCGGTCCCGCTGCGCGAGAAAGATGCGCAAGCCGGTGCAATTGCCGACAACTTCGACGCGGGTATCGTGTTTGTGTTCGACACCACCCGGTCCATGGATCCTTATATCGCACGCACGCAGGCTGCGGTTGAACGGATCGTCGGGGATATTCGCGGCACCGAGATTGGTGAGCGCGTTCAGTTCGGCGTGGTCGGGTTCCGCGACAACACCGGTGCGGCGCCGGGGCTGGATTATCGCACCCGAACACTGCTGCCGCTTTTGCGGCGCAAGGATCAGGACGCCGTTCTGGCCACGATCCGCGCGGCGACTGATGTTGCACAGGCCAATTCTCCGGGCTTCAACGAAGACTCTCTTGCCGGGGTCGAGGACGCCATCGGACTGACAGACTGGGAAGGCGCGGGGCGGGATCCTTTTGATGCGCGGGTGGTGGTGTTGATCACCGATGCCGGACCAAAGGATCCGCGCGATCCGAATGCCCGGTCCGATATCGGAGCCGCCGAATTGCAGCGTGCCGCGCAGGACAAGGGGATCGCGGTCATGACCCTGCACCTGCAAACTCCGGCCGGAGGCGCGGCTCAGCACCAATGGGCCGAGAGCCAGTATCGCAAGCTTTCGACGTTTAATGGCGAGAACTATTACTATGGGATTGCCGACGGGGCCGAAGAGGCCTTCGAAGACACCGTCTCGCGGCTTGTGACCGCGCTAACCGATATTATCCGGGTGGCGCGGGACGAGGCGCCGCAGCTTGCGCCGTCTGACACCTCGCCCGAGCTGGTCAATCTGGGAATTGCCATGCAACTGGCCTATCTGGGGCGCCTGAAAGGCACTCAGGCCCCGGACGTCATTCGGGGGTGGGTCTCGGAGAAAGCGGTGGAAGATCCTGCACGGCTGGCCATCGAACCGCGCCTGCTGGTGACCAAGAACGAGATGGCCACGATGGCCGATCTGTTGTCGGAGATGCTGGTATTGGGAGAGCAAAGCCGCAATGCCGAGGACACGGATAGTTTCTTTGCCGGGGTGCGAAGTGTTGTGGCCCGCATGGCGCAGAACCCGGACCGGCTGGTCAATACCGAGGCAGACACGCTGGGTGGCTCGCTCGAGTTTCTCGAGGATCTGCCTTATGAAAGCCAGCTTATGCTGACCACGCCCGACCGGTGGCGCCAGAGCGCAATGAATCGCCGCTCCATTCTCGACGGGATGCGGCAGAAGCTCGTTCAGTATCGCAAATGGTTGCTGGATCCGACGGTCTGGACTGCGCTTTATGCGGACGCGCCGGATGGCGAGCATGTGTTTGCCATGCCCTTTGACGTTCTGCCCTGAACGGTCATGGGCGGGGCTCTTTCCCTCAACGCGGTGCAGCTGCTTCTCAGGGACGGGCGCAGGCAATTCCGTTTGATCTGTGACCGGTTGGATCTGAGCGCCGGCCACGCCGTAGCGCTGACGGGGGAAAGCGGGTCGGGAAAGACCCTGCTATTGGAGCTGCTCGGAATGCTGCGCAAGCCAGATGCCGGACGCTATGTCTGGCATGATGGTGATCAAGAGGTGGATCTTGCAGGCCTTTGGCTTGACGGTCCGCGTAGCAGTGCACTGGCCCGGAAGCGGGGGCAATTGTTCGGCTTCGTGCCGCAGACAGGCGGGCTATTGCCTTTCCTCACAGTGACTGAAAATGTGAGCCTGCCGCAACGAGTGATTGGTCGTCCCGATGCAGGGCGGGTTGACATGCTGTTGGATCGGCTCGGCCTGACAGATGTCGCCACGCAATTTCCCTTAACGCTTTCCATCGGGCAGAGACAACGCTGCGCCGTCGCGCGCGCCCTGTCGCATAGCCCGCCTTTTGTGATCGCCGATGAACCGACCGCAGCGCTGGATCCCGAAGCGGCAGACCGCGTGCTCACCCTGTTGCTGGAATGTGCCGGCGAGCAGGGCAGCGGCGTGGTTCTTTCCAGCCATGACCTCGACCGGGTCGCCCGGTTCGGGATCAAACAGGTGAGCCTGCGGGTTGTTCCGGGAGAGGAGGTCGTCAGCCGGCTGGAGGTGGCGACATGCTTATAGCCTCGCTGGCCTTGCGCAACCTGTTTCGTGATCGGTTCTTTTTGCTCTGTAATATCGCGGTGATGGTGGGAATACTTGTGCCGCTTCTGGTGCTTGTGGGGGTCAAAAACGGTGTTTATTCCGCCCTTATCGGTGAAATGCAGCGTGATCCGGCCAGTCTTCAAATCGACACCAGCGGCAACGTGACATTGAGCGAAGCTGAAATAGCCCCGCTGCGCGATTGGCCCGAAGTGGCATTTCTGACGCCCAAGGTGCGCTCGCAGTTCGATTATGTGAATGTGCGCGCAGCGGGCGGGCGGACGATCCGTCCGGCGCTGCTTGTGCCTTCGGGCAAGGGCGATCCGGTGCTTGCCGGAGGGGCTCTGGACGGTTTGCAGGTGGCGGTGTCCGCAATTCTTGCGGGTGTGCTTGAACTTGCAGAGGGAGACCAATTGCAGCTGATCACGCAGGCCGAGGACCGTCCCCGTCAGCTGGTTCTGGACGTTGAACTGGTCAAGGTTCTGCCGGAACACGCTGTTGCGGGGCGAGCGGTTCTGGCACCCTTCGCACTGCTCGACCTCGTCGAAGCCTTTTATGACGCCTACAGCTTGCCGGACTACGGCATCCAAGGATCCCGTGATCTGGCGGAGCGGGCGCCGGCTTACGCCGGAGTTCGACTATTTGCACGCGAACTGAAAGACGTCGCGCCATTGCAGTCCCGGGTCGAAGCGGTTCTGGGCGTCGCCGCGACGTCGCAGGCACGGGACGTAGAAGCCTTGTTGGGGCTTGGTCGCAAACTGGATCTGGCCCTTGGTTTCACGGCCGCTCTGGCTGCAATCGGGTTGGGGGCGGCGCTGAGTCTCGGCTTCTGGTCCGATGTCATGCGAAAACGGATGGTGCTGGCCTGTATCGCACTGGTCGGTGTCCCGGGGCGGAAACTTGCGTTCTTTCCAGTTGTGCAGGCTCTTGTGACGGCGACCGCCGGGTTGGTGGTGTCCTTCGGTCTCTACCTCTTGGCAGGACGGGCCGCTGCCCGGCTGTTCGGGGACGGTTTGCCGGATGGAGCACCCTTGACGGTGATCCCGCCGGGGCAGGGCGCTTTGATCTGCCTTTGTGTTCTGGCGCTGGCATTGGGATCGGCGATGCTGGCGGCCTGGCGGGCATTGCATCTGGACCCGGCATCAGTTCTGCGCGAGGTGACGTGATGCGGCTGCTCGCCATTCTCGGAATCCTCTGGGCCGGGCCGGCAGCGGCTCAGGACCCTTGGCCGGTCGATTTGACCGATCCCGGTGCCGAGATCAGCCCGTCAGATCTTGTGCTTCCCATGCCATGCGGTGCGGCAATGGCCTTCCAGAAAGTCGAGGTGCCACCGGAAGGGGAAGGTCCCTTGGCTGACCGGCGTTTGCGGTTGGGGCAGTCACTGGATCAAACCGGCTATTCTGACTACCTGCGATCTTCATTTCTCAGGGGGGCATTCGGTCAGGGCGAGACATCGCATTTCTATATCGCGCGCTACGAGTTGACACAGGGCCAGTATCGCGCCTTGGGCGGTGATTGCACAACACCGACCCGCGCTGACCGGCTGGCCAAAGGCGGGTTGAGTTGGCACGAGGCGGTTGAAGTTGCGCGCATCTATACGCAATGGCTGCTCGCCAATGCGCCGGATCAGGTTCCGGCAGCCGGGGATCAGCGAGGGTTCCTGCGACTACCGACTGAACCGGAATGGGAGTTTGCGACCCGCGGCGGGGCCCGAGTTGATGGCACACGGTTTCCCAACCTGACGTTCTTTTCTCAGGGTGAGATGCGCGACTATGCGTGGCATCAGGCGCCCGGCTCGGCGCGGGGCAAGCTTGGCCCGGTCGGGCTGCGGCAGCCGAATCCGCTGGGACTCTATGATGTCTATGGAAATGCCGAAGAACTGGTGCTGGAACCCTACCGGATGAATGCACTGGGCCGGCTGCACGGACAGACCGGCGGTGTGGTGACGCGCGGCGGATCTGTGCTGTCCACTGCGGACCAGATCTATAGCGCCCAACGCACGGAATACCCGCCCTATGACCGGCGGACCGGTGCTCCGCTGGCGGCTGCCACCTTTGGACTGCGACTGGTGATCAGCGCGCCGGTTTTCACTTCGGACGCCATGTTGCGGCAGGTTCAGGAGGAGTGGCAGGCGCTGGCAACAGTTCCTGCTGTTGCGTCAGGCGAGGCAGACGACCCCGAAGCGCAACTGGCCGGGCTGATTGCGGCGGAAACCGACCCACGACGTCAGTCTGCGCTGGAGGCCCTGCTGCTGGATCTGCGCCGAAGCCGTGACGACAGCCGCTTGGCTCGAAGCCAGTCGGCCCGCGCCACCCTGCTGGCTGGCGGTGTGTTTGTGGGAACGATCAACGAAACAGCCGAGAGGATTACAGACAAGGCTTCGACGCTCAGGATGCTGGCCGACCTGCACCGAACCGGACCGCAAAGCGACATCTTCGCCCGGCAGGTCAGGGCGCATGTGCGCCAGCTCGAGGCATTGCGTCTGGCGCAGGACACTTATCTTCTGTCTTTCAGAACAGCGCTGGACAGTCTCGCCGGAGCCCCCGGCGACAAGCTGCCGACCGATCTGCTGGAAACTGCCTACAGAGTTCTGCGCGAAGAGTTGGACCTGTCCGGCCAGATCGGCCTGCGGGACGACGTTGCCCGGTTTCGAAACGACCTCGTAAGGTATGCAGAGACCCCGGATATGGGGCCAGAGCGCCTGCTGGAACTGGCTTTGGATTGAGATTGAGACGGAGCATCTGGCAGATCGCGCGTGACCGAATATGGGTTTGATTGTCGCCTTCGCGGAAACAACTCATGAAACCGGCGTTCACAATCCGGTTCCTGTCGCTTCTTTGCCGGGACCTGTGCTTGACAAAGGGGCAGGCGTTTGATGGGCTAGAGGGGTGAAATGTTTGAAGTGATAGAATGCCGGGGCTCCGCTCTTCGAGATCAGGAGAGGCCCGGGAGCTCCCCCCTCAAGAGGTTAGTATCATGTTCGCTCGCAAAATCTGTGCCACGCTTGTGGCATCCAGCCTGATCCTGATTCCCGCCGAACGGGTCAGGGCCGACGAAGCCGCTGCCCTGATCGGCGGAGCGCTTCTGGGTGGGATCATCATCAACGAAGTCCATAAGAATAAGCAGCGCCAGCAACAGCAGAGGCGCACGACAACAACCCGTTCAACCCGCCCGTCGATCTCTTCCGCCCAGCGGCAACAGAACCGGCAGGTGCAGTCGGCGTTGAACTATTTCAACTACAACGTGGGCGCAGTTGATGGCTCGCTCGGCCGCAAGAGCCGGGCAGGGATCTCTCGTTATCAGGCTGACATGGGATACACGATTGACGGGTATCTGGACGATCACGAACGCAACTTCCTGCTGGGTAGCCACCAGCGGGCGCTGGCCTCGGCCCATGTGGCACCCTATAATCAGATCCTCGCCAGCCAGGGGCAAGCGGGTTTGCTGCGCACCTATCGCAACGAGCAGCTGGGTATTCCGACACCACAGACCCAGACTCAACCGCAGGTCCAGCAGGCGACCGTAAAGCAGCCCGAACCGGTCAACACCAAGACCGCCACCGGGGCGCTCCCGGATTTCACTTTTGGCCAGGTCGCCCGTTCAGCCAACGAGCATTGCAACGAAATCAACGTTCTGACGGCCGCTAATGGCGGCGCGACCACCGCAGGCCGGGTGAATGACCCCGAATTTGCGCTGAACGAGCAGTTCTGCCTCGCACGCACGCACGCAATGGCGGAAAGCTCCCGCATCGAAGCGACCATTCCGAACATGACGGCGGATCAGGTTGTGGCTCAGTGCAAAGGGTTGGCGCAGGCTGTTGCCCCGCAGATGCAGGATTTGGCAACTGCGCAGCCCACGGATGTGACGGCACGCACCGAAGCATTCCTGCGCAATTCCGGTCGACCGATGGATCAGCTCGTGTCCGGTGGCAAGGTGTGCCTCGGGATCGGGTATCGTACCGATGATGCGCAGATGGCGCTGGCGTCGGGCGTGCTTTTGGCTTCGGCCGGCCAGCCGGGCTACGGCGAGATCGTCAGCCACCACCTGCGCGAAGGTTTCGGTGCCGCGCGCGCCGCCCCGCAGGTGACAGGCGCATGGATGCAGATGGCGATCACATCGGCCCCAAACAACCCGCGGGTGCTGGGCCAGTCACCGGATCGACTTGCTGTTCTGGCCACCGCTCAGAATGCCGGCGGCGCTCTGCCGAGCTTCCCGACGGCCTCTGGGAACTGACCGGATTCGTCCGTTCTCCGAACGGAAAACGGGCGAAAAAACCGCTTGCACAGAACCGCGAAACAGAGCATGTATGCCCAACCTTTCGCGCCCCCGTGGGTGCGATAGCACACCACGTGAGGCGAGTTGGCGGAGTGGTGACGCAGCGGATTGCAAATCCGTGTACACCGGTTCGATTCCGGTACTCGCCTCCAAATCTTTCAAAGACTTAGCAGATCTCACGGGTCCAAACTGGGGGCCAACTGGGGGCCGCAGCTTTTTGCACACGGATTCTCAGCAACAATGACACCACCACACGAACCGGTTAATGTGTCTTACCTAAACAAGGGAAGGGCCGGAATATGCGTCACAATCCAGAAGGACTTGGTTCAGTATTCGCGGATTGGCTCCGCGCCGCCGCATCTGATCCAACAGCACCAGACGATGCCGCCACAGGATGGATCGAACCATATCCGCGCCAGTTAGAACCGACGCCCACACCCGATCATCAATCACCCGTTCAGGACCGACCCAAGCGGTCACATGAAGCCATTCGTCATCGATCCAAACTACACTGATCGAAACACAGGGCAGGGGTTCCAAGGCTTCGGACAGTTCGTGTTCGAGATATTTGCCAATGTCATCGAACATCGCGCACCGCTTTCACCGCCTCGGGCAAAATCTTGTCGACTTTTTCCAGTTCCTCGGGCCGCAGGGATCGACCCACCATCAGCGATAGTTTGGCGATCAGCGCGGCCCGTATCTGGTCGGGTTCAGGCTTGCGGGGCATTGTCTGGTCCAGTGGCATTGCGGGACTCCTTCCATGCTATCTCGCGCCGTAGCGCAGCGGCGGCCTTGGTCAGACCTGATGTTTCAGCCACGACCAGCCGGGTGCGCAGAACGTCCAACGCCGGGCAGGATGGGCCGCGAAAGGGCTTGCCACCGAAACGAATGGTTGCGTCCTGCTCCGGTGTCACGCCACGGACTCCCCCATGTATGACCGGGCCGCGACACGATCATCGGTGCCGTTGGCAATCTGGACGTCTACCAGGTATTCAGGTTGAACGCCCATTTCGGCCAGTATCGCGCCGACCTCTGCCGGGGTTTCCACACAGGCGACGTGATGCCCGTCCCGGCAAATGTCGATCCGGCCTGACCTGTGATGTGTGACGCTTACCAAGAGACCGCCTCCACCAGTGCCGTCGATCCGTTGCGCAGCATCCCCCATGTCACCGGGGCAACGTGGCGCATCACGATGGCGTAGGTCTGGAATGCTGATCTTACTTGCGACGGTGGGGTGGTTCCCGCCGCATCGGATACATGGATCGAACCACCCGAGTCGTTGATGGCGTTCGGATCGACCATGGTCGGTGCAACACCATCGTCATCCACCATCACGACCGTCGCCGCGTTCGAAAAGTCCACCAGAGGCGGCGCGATCCAGCTTGCGAAGTCGTCGCAATCGATGATCAGAACCTGATCAGTCGGGGCGTTTGCACTCACCACCAGCGGGATACCGAACAATTCGCCCCGTTCGATTTCATCACGGAATAGAAACACACCCGCTTCCCTCATCAGCCGCAGCCGTAACACACGGGCAGGGTCCATTATCAGGACGGGATCGCGCGGCGCGTTCACCGTAATAGCCGCGATCAACCAAGTCAGATCAGCAATCACGTTGTCCAGATCAGTGCCTAAACTGGTGCGTGTCTCTGCGCCGTTCCAAGGCGAGGCGGGTCTGATCGTTGGCAACAGGGCTGCGGTTCGGTCGGTCAAAACGCTGTCCAGCATTATCGCTGTATCATCGATCACCAGCCGTTCAACGAAATCCCGCATTTCAACAATGCTGGTCTGGTTCAGTTCTTCGGTAAAGCTGGACAAGACACCCGCTTTCATCCGGCTGAACGTGACGCTGGAAAGGGTTGCGTCTTTGTGGGGCAGGGACGCGCCTTCAGCGGTGAAGCTATCCGCCATGCTCGGCGGGTTATCGGCAATCTCTGGCCGCTTCGGATAAGTGAAAGAATTGTTGCTTCCCATCGGGATTTTGCGACCGCGACGGGCGATTGCACCGAAGATCGACACGGGTTCCAAGCGGTCGATCATGCCGCCAGTATCGGAATCCACCAGTTCAGCAGCCCATCCCGCATATGTGGTGCGCCCGACCTGCGTTGCGGCTTTGCGATGGAATTCGAAATCATCACCGGGGCGCAACGCTTTCAACGTGTCGGCGGGGTCGGTCTGGTCGAAGCGTCGTTTCAGTTCGGCGGTAGTGGCATCAAAGGCGATGTCCACGCCCTTGGGCCGCTTCTGGTCACCTTTTGGCTTGGTCGGTTGCTTCAGGGTGGCTGACAGGCTGACAGGGCGTGCCAGTTGCTTTTCCAGAGCGTCAATGCGGCCCAGTAGGGCGGGAACCTGTTCCCGGACCTTGAAGGCGTCTTCGACCTCGGCCTGCATCTGGTCCCAAGCCTTCGCGGCAAGTGCCTGTTGCCGACCATCTTCGATGATCTTTTTGTTCTTGGCGTTCAGTTCGAAATCTTTGGGCATCAGAGAACCCCTTCCAGTTTGAGGATCGATCTTGCGGTTGTCGCCAGTCGTGGGTTCTGGTCGGCAAACTCGCGCAGCCACGCCTTGTATACGCGCCTGTGCGCCGCATCGGATTGTAGACGCGCCTCTGTGGTCGATGCGCCTTCGGCCAGCGCATCAGCGATCAGCGTGGCGCGTGTCCGGGCGATCTGGCGGGGCAGGTCATGGCGCAGTTGATCACCGGTGATGTTCATCGTTTCATGTCCCTCTTATGCTGTGCGGCCATTGCTTCCAGTTCGTCCAGCGTAGGTGCAGGATCGTCGCCTGTAGCCTGTTCGACGGCTTTGCCGATGGCTTCGGTCACACGCTTCTGTTCGATCTGAAGGGCCGCTTCCAGTGACTTGATCCGGGTGTCCTGCGACTGCACGACAGCCATGATTTCGGTGATCGTTTTTTCCAGCGCCTTGCGGCGTTCGGTGCGCACCTTCTTCACGATCAGGTCGATCAGACTGTTGACGTTCGGGCTGCCGGTCTTGGTCGCCGGATCGTAGTGCAAGCTATGCTGACCCGCATCACCACCACCGCCCGTGATCGGGCGGCCTTCATAATGCGGAACATCCGCCCGGTTGACAGACCCACCACCACGGAAGGGATTTGAAACGGTCATGTGTTGGTTCCTCGGTTCGAATAGCTGGAAAGTCGCGCCGCTTCGGATCGGATCGAACGAAGGGCAGGATCGGACCGGTCGAAGCCCTTTTCGGCCAGCCCGGCGCACCACTGGCAATGCAGGGCTAGGCTTCGGATTGCAGCGTCATGTTGATCAAGCCGTTCGGCGGCCCGTTCAGCGCCGGAACGGGCGCGGGTGGCCACAAGATCGGTCGCAGCGACCAGAGGATCCACATCAGCACCAAACCGGGCTGCCATGGCGCACAGGGTGGCCAGAGGATCGTCATCAGACGCGCCGGTCTTCAGGGCCATCGATGCGGCGTCGAATTTGTCGGCAAGGGCAAGGGTATCGGTCACCGCCTGTTCAGCATCGGCGCACTGTTGCGCGAACCGGGCGGTCAACCTCCTGCGTTTGGCAGACGCGCCTTTTTCGCGCCGTTCCTCGGCGCGGCTGGCATCGGTGATTTGGCTGCGGAAATATCCAAGACCTTTGATCAGGGCGCGGGTGGTCTGAAATGCGGTCTTTGTCGTCGTCATGTCTCGGTCCCATCAGGGTGGTTGTCGGTCGCATATAGCGTGACAGCGACCGCAATGACGAGTCAAGCAATTGTTTTTACAGGAAAAAGTAATACATTTTCAGATCGCCCTACCAGGTAACCAACCGTTTTCAGATAAACGACAAATCGCGTCGAAGAAATCTTCCGGGTCTTCACCAATCAACGCGACAATCATCTGCGCTTCGTTCGAAAACAGCCACGAACGCGCCGCTTCCCTGTATCTCTGGTAAGATGCGGCGCGGGATGTGGCATCGTCCAACGCCCGGAGTAAGACGCTTTGCCAGAGTGCCGCGCATCTGGTGGCATCGATATGCTGATGACGGATCAAAACAATGCGACCTTCACCGCTGCCGGGCCGGGTGGCTTGCCGGTGGCGAGTGCATCGCTGTTGATCCGGGCCAGCCGGGCAAGTCCCGCTTGCATCTTGGCGTCAGTATCAGCAGCGCCAAAACTTCCCATCATGAGGCAATTGGTGGTTCGTTCCTTGCCCAGCGCCGCTTCCAGCCGGTCGAGAACCCAGCAGGCAAAAAGGATCCGCGTTCGGGGATCGGCTGGCCATGCGAGGGGACCACCACAGGCCAGTTGAATTTCGACTTCAGATATGTCGGAAGGAACGCCGGGCATTTCAGTGAACCTGATCCAACCAACTGTCGAAGTCCGGCACTTGCGCCGGGCTGGTCGTGTTGGCGGTTGGCGTAGGTGCAGCCGGTCGGGTACGTTCCTGTCCTTTGGCTGGTTGATCTTTACTGCGGACACCGAGGTCGCGAAGCAGTTGCTGCAACTGCCGGGCCAGATCGAATTGCAAGGTGTGGATCGGGTTGCGGGTCTGGATGCCGTTCTGTGCCGTGACGACTGGCGGAACCATCATCATCACGACGCGATTGTCGATCATCCGTTGCTGAACGAACGCAGCCTCTACCATCATCGCCAAATCGCCAGCCGTCCAACGTTCCGGGGCGCTGCGCCAGAGGTCATCGTAGAATGCGCGACCGTGTTTGTTCAAAGCAGACGCTCCGGGAATGTCGGGCGCTGATGTGGCTGACAGATCGGCGGCCTGAGCGTCCCGGACCTGTTGATGCGTGCTGTCTGAAGCTGCTTTTCTACCACGGGCCATGAGTTCGAACGATCCTCTGTAATTCGACATAAACACGCAAGAATCGTGCGTGTTTTAACGGTTCCACGCTTGGATTATGTGGCGGTTGCGGTCCGGTTGCAAGAATTGTCGACAGTGCCGGGAAATCGAACTCAGGTTACAAAAAGCATCCCGTGCGCGGTGATGGGTTTCATCCGCCAGACCGAACCCCCCGGCCCCCGAAACAATATAGGGCCGCATCCATAGAGGTCCGGGCTGGTCGCAGGTCACACGTTGCTGGTGATGCGTAACACGTTGATCGTTGCTGGTGCCGTGCCACCACCCAACCCGTGCGCCCGGTGACTGGCAGTAACGCGACAAAGCTGGTGCGATCACACGTCGCTGAAACTCACACACAAACGCAACGTGGTCAGATGGCGAGCATATATCGGCAAGCTATACGAACCAGCCTCAGCCGCTACGGGGCGCTAGGGGCCGGGGCGATTGTTCAAAAAAGTCGTTTGACGGGGGGTATATGTCCAGACTCGTGAGACAGTGAGACAAAGTGACTTAACTGCATGTAATCATTAAGGAATAAGTGTCTCAAACGGGTTGCGACAAATGGGTTTTGTCTCAAACGGTTTTGCGACAAACCGTTTTGTCTCAGATCCATTTGAGACAAACCCTCTTTGTCTCAGGTGCTTTGAGACACTTATTCGCAAGCAATATCATGAGGTTAAGTCACTTTGTCTCACTGTCTCACGCTTTCGGGGATACACCCCTTGTCCAAACGACTTTTTCAATTTCTTCCCGGTCCGGGAAGATCGTGCCAGTGTTGCCGCTCATGACTTCGGCACCCGATGTCGTAACTATATATTGTTTCTTGTTATCATTCGGGTGTTCCAGATAACCAGCGTTGACGGTGTTCGCAGCGTGCCGGGCGAACGTATCCTTCGAATACCCAAGCGCATCGGCCAGATCCCGGATCGATCCAGACAGACAGGTTTGTTTCTTCATGTCCTCGCCTATAATGACTTTCATATACCGGGGAAGCCGCGACGGGTCTCTGATCTCATAGCCGTTAGCACCGGGAACCACGGCACCAGCGGTCGGAACATATCCACCCGCCCGTTCGATCCCGGCAGCCATCACGTCGCCGATCTTCTGAAGAAGAGCTCTAGCATTGTCGCTTGGTGCCTTTTCATGTCCCTCGCTGATACTCTGGCCAATGCAGTCGACGGCAACCTGATAGTCATCAAGCGTGGCGATGATGCGTCCCCTGTCCGTTGTGTCTCGGTGCAGACGGTGGATCAGGGCGCTGGCCCGGATGATGTCGATCAGTGTCCTGATGTCCCGACGGACGCGGACCGCCTTGGTCGGCAGCAATTCCGCGATCTCGGTCGCAAAGGGCACCACCACCTTATGGGCTCCGGTGCGCAGCCATTGCCCGAATGCGTGCCAATCCTCGACGTTGATCTCTTCGTCATCGTCCATCGCGGCACGGGCTGCGATGTTGGCAACAATGTCCCTCGAATGCTGTTCTGTTTCGTCCAACCAGATCGACATCATCCGGGTTTCGATTTCATCATCCAGATGAGCCCGTGTCGTGGTTGTGATCAGGCCGGTCGGTCCGGGCTGTTCAATCACGCGGGTGTAATGGGCGCCGCTGTCTGGATCTCTTTCCGTCACCATGTGGATCAGGTGACCTTCGGACAGCAGAACCCGCAACATTTCCGCGATCTCGTTTTTCTCGCCATTGTCCCGGACCAGTGCTTCGCCCTCTTCCAGAAAGATGAACGCATTCGCCAGAGATCCATGCGGCAGGTAGATCAAAGCTTTCGACGACATCGAAGAGATCGTGAAGACATAACCTTCCGGCCAGAGACCGATCACCGCCTTGGTCGTGAAACTCTTTCCCGCGCTCGACTGGCCCCGGTTGATCAGGTTTATCGGTTTGTCGGTCGTGGCGGTTGCAATGGTCAGGAACGTGGCGTTTGCGACCCGGCGTTCTCCGACCACGCCGCGACGGGTCAGGATGGCATCCAGTTGACCAAGCGGATCATCGGCAATGTGACGGCAAGCCGTCAGGAGTTCCGCAGCCTGCCGTGCCTCTTCCAGATCCGCATCATGGGGTTCCGCGACCTCGCCACCGGACATCGGCACCAGAACGGGCAACTCCGCTTCCCATGCTTCGACGGCTGCCGTCAGCATCGGTCGACCGTCCCTCTTTCCGACACCGGAGAACGATTTGACAGCGTGGTTCAGGTGCTGTTCCAGAGTGTCAGACCGGGTGCCAGCATACTTTACCAGGTGCTGCGCCCATTCGGGCAACGCCGCAATATGTCCCTCTATCCAGTGGCAAAGCTGTTTCGGTTCGGCAGCGATCCGACGCCCATCTACAACCAGACCGACACCGGGGATGACATTGCCGATTACCTTGCCGTCCAGATAGTCGAAGACCGTTTGGGTTTCCTCGACGGGCTCGATCAGGGACCATTGCAGGGCGACAGTCGTATCGACGGCTTGCCGGGCGGTTTCCGTCTGTTCCGCGATCCATTGTTCCGTCGATTGCAGATCGACATTTGCGAGGTCGGACCTCAACCGATAAAGCGCCCCGCCATGGGCGAAGCTGTGGATCTGGGGCAAGCTTTGGCTGGCGTAGATCTTGGCAACACCGGCACTTCCATAGTCCGGTTCAATCGGATCTCGGCACGCCTTGCCGTGATACTGTTCCGGCGCGGACAGGATTTGTCCGACCGTCACGATCTCGCCGGTGGAAAGTGTGATTTGATGATGCGGACCAAGGTCGCCCCCGAAAGATGCCATCACCGAAGCACGGGCCTCGACGGGCTCGACACCCGTGGCAATGAGCGTTGCGATCCGCTGATCGGCATACTCGCCCCGGACACGCTCGATCTCGGGCATCATGTCCAGCTTTGCCTTTGCGATGGCCTGTTCATAGGCCAGCGTTTCGGCTTCGGTCAGATCCGGGATGGCGGTCCGGCTGTCGAGCATTTCGGCGCCGGGGCGCAACAGGAAGATCTTGTCCTGATGGATGCCTTCGTCCAGATGCGCCCGGATAAAGATCGGCTGCGATGGCTTGGCCAGCGCAACATCCACAAGGGAACGGTCGAGGAAAGTGCCGTTCTTTGACAACTTGTGACGGGCGTTCCCGGTCAGAACCATCCGTTTATGAAGCGCGGTCACCGCACGGGGAATGTCGGTCGCATCGATCACATGCAGAGCCGTATGGGCTCCGGTGTCGCCAGTCAGGCCGGTGATGCGTGATGACGATGAAGACGTGTGAAGCATGGCTTGCGAGGTCAGGCCGGGCGCAGCGGCAATCAGGGCCGCGTGTATGGTGTTGAAGTCGCCGATGCCGTCACTGTCGATCACCAAGAGCCCCGGTCCCTGATGATGGGGGAGATCGGCATTTGTCCGGGTGATGATGACGCGACCCGTCTCGGGACATGTCCCTTCACCACTGGCCAGAAGCCGGGTCGCCATGCCCGACTCGTATGCTTCCGCGTCCTGATGGGGGGCGATGCCGCTTGTCAGATACGTGGTCGACGGCGCATCCCGAAGCCATGCTTCCAGATCGGCCAAGGTCGCAAATGATAGTGTCCGGTAATGCGCCCTAGTGAACGATCCGACGATTTCGGATGATCCGTCTTTGGCGAAGTGTTTGCCCGGCGCCTTTGTGGCCGTGTGATCATGCGTGAACGATCCGATGAACAATGTCGTGCCTCATTAGTAAGGGGGGCAGCACCATCGGCACCGCGCCCCGTGTGTTTCAAACTTCGTATTTCTTCCGGGCGACCAGTTTTTCGGTCTGGGTCAGCCAGTCATCTGCCGGGTCGAGTAGTGGCGACCTCGACGGCAAGCCGACAAGTTTCGGCTCGGGCAGGACCAGAGGGTCCAGATCAAACCCGGTCGGATCGATTGCAGTCAGGCGGCGGATCTCATCCAAAGCGGCCTGAGCTTCGGGGAGTTTCTCCGCAATGGCATCCCGGATCGATTGCATTTGATCGGGTCCGATCTGGTCGGCAAGCCGTTCGGTTTGAGTTACCTCATATCGACCAACCGCCTCGATGATCCGATCCTTCAGCCCCGCATCCCAATAGGGCGCGATGGCGTCCCGGAGTATCTTCCGCAGTTCGCGTGGGCGCAGCGTGGCCAGAGCGTCGATCTCGGTCTGTTGGCGCCCTGTTGCAGCCGTCCATTTGGCGGCGCGTTTGTCCGTTGCCTTGATGGGCGTCGAGGGGAGATCCAGCGCCTCGCATTGCTCGAAAGTCAGCGCAACATCATGGACCGTTACCGGTTGGGTCAGGTGTCCGAGATCCGCCATCGCCTGCAATTTCCGGGCGACGTTCTTCGGCATCGAGAACCCGGACGGATCGAAGTCGGACAGGTAGAACAGCACGGCAGGCCGCCCACATTGCTCGATCATCTGGACCATTTGCCAGATCATCGTGTCCGACATCTCCCCGGTCGGCAGGAAGATCCCGGCGTTGCATTCGGTCGCCACCGGATCGATCACGGGCTCAAGACTGGTTTTCTCCCCGGCGATGATCAGCGTGTAAGGTTGGGCTTGCCACCAGAACCCGGCATCCCCGGATTTTTCCGTGTAGACCACGACACGCGGTTCGAGATCATCGGCGTCCGGGATCTCGACTTCGGGCATGGCCTCGATCTGGATGTCGAAGCCAAGGGGCACCCGGATAACCGGGGGCGAGTTCCGTTCATCGACAATGGAGTCGAAGGAAACGGCGCCCAACCAACGGGCGTTTACAAGCGCATTTCCCGACAACCATTCCCAATCGGCTTCGGTGTTAAGGTACGGCTTGCCGTTCGGTTTGATCGGCTGGACCGTGACCAGAACGTAATGCAGACCGCGCGGGTGAATTGCCGTCTGCGTCACATGTTGGGCCATCACGTCCGCGACCCATTGCGCGTCTCTTCGGTTGGCAGTCGTATCGCGCCGATACGGGTCGCGCTTGGATGACATGGCCGTTACAGATTCCAGATCCCGCCCGGCATGGGCTTTCAGGATCTCTTTCAGGCTGGTATTCATGGATTACTCCGATTGCAGGGCCGACACGCTCGGTGCAACGTGATGAACGTGTCGGTCATTTTGGGGTGAGAGGGGCGGCTTAGGTCGCCCCTTTGCCTTGGCCGCTACCAAGTGGTGCGGTCAGTTGGGGACAGACCCGGCCATCGCTGGCCAATGCTGACTAGGTTCAACGATCCCGCGCATGATCAGGTCGGACTTGAACTGATCCGGGATGCGAACGCTCTCGGTATTGGTCAGAGCCTCCAAGGCAATCCGGGATGCTGTTCTGATCAGGTCCAGATCGGGGTCTTCCAGATGCGCTTCGTCAGCCGCCATGTCGAAGAAATTGACGGCCAGCGTCGTGCGGACCTCCGGGTTGTGAAGCGAAAAGAACATCATGCCGCATCCCCACCGGTCAGCGGGTGCCCGTATTCGTCCAGAAGAAAACCCCAATGGGCCACAGTGTTCCGGTATCGGTCGGGTATCTCGACTTGGACGACATCAGCTTGCGCTTCGACCGCGCCAACGCAGTCAGCGATGATTTTGGCAGCCGTAAAGGCCCGACGGGCGCATTCACTGCCGTTGTCGGGTTCCATTGGCATACCGCAAATATCATCGGCATCGCGTAGGAAATGCCCGGCCAAGGCCCAAGCGGTGCGGGTGTTAAGGGTCAGCCGGATCATGCCGCGTCCTCCTGATCGATACCTTCCGTGATGTCGGCCAATGCGCTGTGCAGCGTTTCCATTTCCAGCGGCAGGGCCACCAGTCCGTTGTCGAAGCGGTAGTATCCGGTCAGCCTGTGCAAAATCTCGACGGCATCCATTCCGCCATACAAGGCTTCGCTGGCCAGATCGGCGGCGCGTTCAAGATCCTTGCGGTCTCCGGTCTCTTCCGCTTTTCGGGCCGCAGCCAAGGCGGGGTGTTCGGGGGGGTAAATACCAGGTGGAAGCATCATGCCGCTTCGCCCCCGCCGCCGATCAGACCCTCGACGGAATCCGAAAAGATCCGGATGTTGCGGTCCGAGAGTTTCGTTCCGTCCAGAACACCTTCGTGAAACATCACCCGGACCTTGCTTTCCGAACACCTCAGTGTTTGCGCCGTCTCACGAACGGTCAGTAGTTTTCGTTCTTGCATCGTTCAAACCTCCTTTGTCTGGATGCGATGCAAACACTTTGAATGGCATTATAACGATTGCAAGATACTTCTTGTGTTCCTAACGCTTTTAATCGCTATAATCGCTACAAGCGTTAGGAGACCAAATGAGCCACCCGTATAAAGAGTGGGCTGAAGCCCTGATCAGTAGTGACAAGTCACCGGCACGCAAACGGGCGAGGTTTGCGATTCTGGCCGAACCGGTCGTTCCATACCCGGATACATGGGCAACGGTCCGCCTTGCCCTCGATGATGCTCATCTGGATGACAGCACCATCATGCGGGTCATGGGCGCCTGCAAGCGCATAGTCGACGGGGATCTTGACGGCTTGCCGACCGAATTTCCCGATCTCCTGAAGACGGTCTGGACGGGCAAGGGATGGACGATAGAGGCAACCAAGCCCGTCGGTCAGGTTCTGGTCGATGGCGTGCAGTCCGTCCGTCTCGGGCTCCCCCCGCGCCGCTGCGATCAATGCAATGGCCTGTTTGCGCCTCAACGAAAAGACAACGTGCATTGCAGTCCAGCTTGCCGGGTAAATGCCGCCAGTCGGAAAGCACGCTCCTAACGCTTTTAACGCTTGTAAAGAGATTGCATCTAGCCATATAGAGAATGTAAGCGGATTCAGGCCGCCAACACGCTCTTTGACATCGTTGTTCCAATCGCACGCTTAGAGGCATTGCACCGCCTCGATGATGGCAGAAATCTTTAACTGCAATTGGAGTAGTCAAAATGGCTCACTTTGAAAAACGCGGCAGCCGCTGGCGTGCTTCGATCAAATCGAAAGCCGGGCGGGTGTCAAAGTCCTTCGACACGAAGGACGAAGCCCAGCGATGGGCACACATGCAGGAAGGCACCGGCGGGGGCCGGGGCGCAAAGGGCACTGTCGGGGAATACCTCGATCAGTGGCTTTCCGATCTTGAAACGATGGACCTCATCCGGCGCAACACTCTGGATGGCTCCTACAGAAGCAAGGTCGCCAGCGCCAAGGCATCCTTCGGTCACGTCCGAATGCTGAAGCTTGAAGTCGATCACGTTCAGGACTGGCTCAACAGTTTGCGCGATGCGGGACGGGCAAAGTCCTACATCTCGCAAGCCCGGCTGATACTGAACAAGGCTTTCGGCGATGCGGTCCGGGCGAGGTTGATACCTTTCAACCCGGTCAGCGGTGCCAAGGCGCCGAAACAGTCGGGACCATCCAAACCCGACTGCATGTCGGCAGAAGATGCCCGGAAATACCTGGAAACTATCGCCGACCGTCATCCTCTCTACGGGATGTTCATGCGGGTGGCGGTCATGTCCGGGATGCGGCGGTCCGAGATCGGCGGTCTTCGTTGGGAAGATGTGGATCTGGACGGCGGAAAGGTCGAGGTCAGACAAACCTTGATCCGCGTCAGTCAGGGTGACGGCAAGCCGTCCCTCTGGCAGTTCAGCGCCCCGAAGTCGGCAAGCAGCGCCCGGACCATTCCGGTTCCTGCTCCGGTCATCGGCATTCTGCGGCAGCGTCGACAGACGCAGCGGGAAGAGAGGATGAAAGCGGGTCCGGCGTGGCAAGATCACGGTCTGGTCTTCGCCGATCCCATCGGTCAGCCGCTCAACCTCGACACGCTGAGTGCAACAGTCCGGCGGATCAAACTGGATCTCGGATTGAAGGGTCAACCTGTTCACGGCCTGCGCCATCTCTACGGCACAAGTCAGAACAAGATCGGAACCGATGTCGCCACCATTCAAGCGATGATGGGGCACAGTCGATCAACCACGACGCTCGACTATTACATCCACGCCGATGACGATCAGAAGTCGGACGCCGCCGATGCAATGGGGGATATGTTCGGATGAAACAGGTCACCAGAAAGATCGGTCGGAACCGGGGGAAGCCCCGGCTTTGGATCGAGGGTCCGGCACTCATTCGGGCCGGGCTCGATCACGGCAACAGATGGGATCTCATCCCGGCGCCTTCGGGCTTCGACATCGTTCGCAACAATCCCGCCGGTAAGCGCAAGATTGCCGGTCGCCCCGGTCGCCCGATCATCGACATTTCAGGGCCGCGCTCACTTGGCGCGGTTGCCGATGTCGAGGTCGTCACGCTCAATATCAGTGACGGAAAGATCGAGGTCAGGCGATGAGCAATGTTGTCGGAATGGACGGCAAGCCGGTCGATCTCGATCAGGCTGCCGATCCGATCTTCCCATCACCGCAGCCCCCCGTATGGCCCAGCATAATTGCCGGGTTCATCTTGGGCTTTGTCGTGGTCAGCCTAGCGATATGAAACGCCCCCGCCCGGTTCGCCCGGCGGGGGTTTTTTTATGGCCGACGACGTGACAGTTTGAGTCATACAAATTGAAGAAAGGGTGTTGATGGTGACCGAAATCGCAGAACTTCAAAGGCAGGTCGATGATCTGCGGTCAGAAGTCGAAACGCTCCGAAACATGACGCGAAACCACCTTCACCAACAACAGAAGGACATCACGATTATTCGCCGTTTTCTTGGCCTGTTTAATGCCCGTCCTTGGGTGCCCTTCACAAAGGACTTCGAACTTTGGGCACTGGACGAAAGTGATGCCGATAAATAGCACTGGGGGCCGAAACTGGGGGCCAACTGGGGGCCGCGTTGTAACGATTAGGAACGTTCGTAATCGCTAACCTACTGATTACAAACGTTACAGGTGTTACGATTGCACGTCTAACGCATTGCAAATCCGTGTACACCGGTTCGATTCCGGTACTCGCCTCCAACAAATTCAATGCCTCAAGTGAAATCTGTCCGCCGCATGTTTGTGTGTTGGATTGAATTTGTCGCTCTCGATACAATTCGGCGGTCTCCAAGCGCGTGGTCGTGGCACAGGCAGAAAGCGCCAAGCATTACTGAGGTTGGCGCTCCGAATATCGCTGGGTTTTTGTGGGCTAGTCTGAGACGGTTATGGTTTGCCGCTGTATTCAGGTGTGTTCTTGAGTGGGTTACTGCGCTGGTTCACTGTTACATAGAAAACTCGTTGCTACGGTGCGGATTCCAGAAAGGGACCCTAAAGCATGATTGCCTACGTCACAGTTGGAGCCGACGACATTGCTCTTGTAAAAAGGTTTTACTCTGCATTCCTTCTAACCCTTGGCTACGAACTGGAGGAGGGGCCGGAAGGTCTCAGTTACGTGCTGCCTGCACAACCGGGGCAGTCAACCGCGCCGCCTGATTTCTACGTAAAACCAACGTTCGATGGACGACCGGCAACGGCAGGTAACGGTGCTATGGTTGCGTTCGAGGCTCACAATCAGCAGCAAGTTCGGGATCTCCACGCGGCGGCACTCGCAGCGGGCGGCTTGAACGAGGGACAACCGGGTTTTCGAGCCGCCTATGGTCCCCAGTTTTATGTTGGCTATCTCCGTGATCCTCAGGGCAACAAGCTCGCGTTGTTTTCCTGCGATCCGAACGAACCCGGGCGCGATGGATAGCGACTTAACCTATCTGATGGGTTGCCGAAGATCAGCGAAATGCAATTTGGTTTCCGACTTGCTACAGCAACAGCGATTCCCAGTATGGATCGCCTCGGTGGGTGTCGGGGACGTCAGATTTGCGACGGCCCTGATTGGTCAACTCCTTGAGAGGTCCTGAACCAAAAGACGAATTTCCAATCTCGGAGCCCGGTAGATGATCGGGCCGTCGGACGGCAGGCGTTTCTGGCGGTAGTCACTAATTTCAGTTTGACAATTCCGGCCCGACCTGTCGAAAACGAGGTGGAATTGGAAAAAGGTGAAGCATGTTCAGCGAGTTTGTATGGTTCCTGATCGGGATTCTCGTGGTTGGCATGCTCAGCCTTGGGTATTTCAAGAAGGGTAGTGGCGGGCTGATCGCCGTGGCCATTGTTATCGGCGTTCTTGCGCTGATTTTCGTCTATACCAACGGGTACCTCGGAGAACCGCCGAAGTGATCGGGGCACGTGCTTGATTGGTTGGTGGTGGATGGCAGCCCGTAGGGGAATCGAACCCCTCTTTCCAGGTTGAAAACCTGGCGTCCTAACCGATAGACGAACGGGCCATGGCGCAGTGCGCAGGGGGCGCTCCGGCAGGAGCATGCTTCGGTGGCAGCCCGTAGGGGAATCGAACCCCTCTTTCCAGGTTGAAAACCTGGCGTCCTAACCGATAGACGAACGGGCCATGCCGAAGCGTGAGGCGGTATTTAGGCAATGCGCCTTCAGGGCGCAAGCGGAAACTTCACAAGTTTGACGATTTTTGCCCCGGCGAAAATCGTCGTTCCCGTTCAGGCTTCGGCTACGTCATCGACGCGCAATTGCACGCTTTGCCGGCCACCCCAGCGGTTGATTTCCAGTCGACCGGCAAAGTGGAACCGCGCACCGCCATGTTCGGTCAGGCGTGGCCCAATCGGACCATCAAATGCACCGAAAGCAATGGCGTCGATGCCGCCCGACATCCCATCCGAAAGCGAGAGTTTCAGGTGCGTGTCCCCGACGCGCTTGGCAAAGCGGACCTGCAGGTCAGGCAGGGCGTAACGCGGGGCTGGGGCACCGGCTCCGAACGGCCCGGCCTGTTCGATCTGTTCGATCAATTCGACGGTCGCAGCACCTGGCATCATCGCACCGTCCAGCCGCAGATCGGCTGGTCCGCCTGTGCCAGCCCCTTGTTTTGCGAGCAATTCCGAAAGCCGTGACATTGCTGCCTCCAGCTTGTCTTTCATCACGGTCAGGCCCGCGGCCATCTTGTGCCCACCGCCCTTGACCAGAAGCCCCTCGGCGGCCAGCCGCTGAATTGCTGCGCCCAGATCCACCCCGGCCACCGAACGCCCCGAGCCCTTGCCTTCGTCGCCATCAAATCCGATGACGATCGCCGGGCGATTGGCGGTCTCTTTCAGGCGCGAGGCCACAATACCGACCACACCGGGATGCCAGCCTTCGCCGGCGGCCCAAACCAGCGGCGAGCTCAGCCCACGGGTTTCTGCCTGATCCAAAGCGGCGGCCCGGACCGCATTCTCGATCTCCCGCCGCTCACTGTTCAACTGATCCAGCTTTTCCGCCAACGCCTTAGCTTCGTGTTGGTCTTCGGTCGCCAGCAATCTTGCGCCAAGATCGGCCTGGCCGATCCGACCCCCGGCATTGACCCGAGGTCCCAGCAGGAAGCCGAGATGGTAGGATGTCGGAGCCGTATCCATCCGCGCTATGTCCGACAAGGCCACGAGTCCCGGTCTCTGTCGCGCGGCCATGACCTTGAGCCCCTGTTGTACCAGTGCCCGGTTGGCCCCGGTCAAAGGCGCCACGTCCGCCACCGTGGCCAAGGCAACCAGATCCAGCAGTGACATTAGATCCGGACCCTTTGACCCGCCCTCACGCAGTTGTCGACCCGCTTCCACCAGCATGAGAAAGACCACGCCGGCGGCGCAGAAATACCCCAGATCACCGCTTTCGTCCTGCCGGTTCGGGTTCACCACCGCAACGCAATCGGGCAGGGTTTCGCCGCCAAGATGATGATCCAGCACAATTACGTCAGAACCGCTGGCCGCCGCGATCGGGCCATGGCTCAACGTGCCGCAATCAACACAGATAATGAGATCATGGGATGCGGCCAGTTCCTGCATAGCAGGTTCGTTCGGCCCATAGCCCTCATCGATCCGATCCGGAACATAGAGCGTTGCCGGCAGACCCATCTGCCTGAGCCAGACCAGCAGAAGCGCCGCCGAGGAACCGCCATCCACGTCGTAGTCAGCAAACACGGCAATCCGCTGCCGCTTGCGCACAGCCAACAGGAAACGGGTGGCGGCCTTTTCCATGTCCCGCATCGTTCTGGGATCCGGCAGAAGATCCTTGAGGCGGGGGGTCAGAAATGCTTCTGCCTCGTCGGACGCAACGCCACGACGGGCCAGAACCTGGCAAACTGCAGCTGGCAGGCCGGTGCGCTGCGTCATCGCTTCGGCGGCTCTTTCGATTTCAACCGAAGGCCCTAACCATCTCCGTCCTGTCAGTGATTGTTCGACGCCCAGAAAATTCAAACTGTCACCCCCTGCAATCCGGATGCAGAAAGGCCGGACCCCACTGGATCCGGCCAATCATCGAAACTCAAAACCCGCGCGTTCACCTTTTTAGGAACGGCGACCCGAAAGCGGGGATGGCTGCAAACCAGCAGCGGTTCAGACCGGAGTGCGATAGCTCATCCGTCGGACCGACCCGGTTTTCGAACGCATTAGCAGCGTGGTGGTTTCCAGCCAGCCGGGTTCGCGCTTGATGCGCGGCAGAAGCGAACCACCGGTGACGCCGGTTGCGGCAAAAATCACGTCCTGTGTCACCATTTCATCCCGCGCATAGATCCGGTCGAGATCCGTGATACCGGCCTTGGTGGCACGGCCGCGTTCGTCATCGTTGCGGAACAACAAGCGGCCGAAAATCTGTCCGCCCATGCATTTCAGCGCGGCGGCGGCCAAAACACCTTCGGGGGCGCCACCTTGGCCCATATACATGTCGATGCCGGTAATCTCACTTTCGGCACAGTGCATGACGCCAGCCACATCGCCGTCGGTGATCAGTCGGATGGAGGCGCCTGTTTCGCGCACTTCGGCGATCATTGCTTCGTGTCGGGGGCGTTCAAGGATACAAACCGTTATGTCCGATGTTTCGCAGCCCTTTGCCTTGGCTAGCGCTTCGACGCGCTCGCGTGGGCTCATGTCAAGGGAAACAACTCCGTCTGCGTAGCCTGGCCCGATCGCCAGCTTGTCCATATAGACATCGGGGGCGTGCAGCATGGATCCGCGCGGCCCCATGGCAATCACGGTAAGGGCATTGGGCATGTCCTTGGCGGTCAGCGTGGTGCCTTCGAGCGGGTCCAGAGCGATATCGACACCGGGGCCGTCACCGGTTCCGACTTCCTCGCCGATGAAAAGCATCGGTGCTTCGTCACGTTCGCCTTCGCCGATCACGACGACGCCGGCAATGTCCAGCAGGTTCAGCTGTTCGCGCATGGCGTTGACGGCGGCCTGATCGGCGGCCTTCTCATCGCCGCGCCCGACCAGAGTGGCCGATGCCAACGCCGCCTGTTCGGCCACGCGGGCCAGCCCGAGGGAAAGCATGCGGTCGTTGAAGGCGGCGTTGGATGAAGTCGTGGTCATTTGAAAGATCCTATTCAGAAATCCGGCGTTCCAATGGGCATACCCCGTGCCGCCGATTGGCTGCAAGGGGCGAAGGCGTCTGTGTCAGACAGTTTCGATGCGCAATGCGACCGCAGGGCCGGCCACGACATCGGTGTCGGAAAACGCCTCGAGGGCTACGTCGAGCGCCTGTCGAGTTGTCTTGTGAGTGACGATCAGAACCGGCGCTGTGGCTTCGTCGTGGCCATACTGGCGCATGCGGTCGATCGAGACCCCCGCATCGCCGAGGATAGAGGCTACCTTGGCCAGAGCGCCGGGCTTATCGGCAAGGTTCATGCGAAGATAGTAGGGGGCGGGCAGCCCCGAGCTGGCCGGTGCAGCCCGGGTCAGGCCGGTTGCCGGCTGTCCAAAGGTCGCAAGGCGCAAACCACGAGCCAGATCGCAGATGTCACCCAGAACGGCGCTGGCGGTGGGGCCTTCGCCGGCACCCGGACCGCGCAGGACAACCTGTTCGACCGCATCGCCTTCGATCACCACCATGTTGGTGCCGCCTTCGAGCTGCCCAAGCGCCGAGTCTCGCGGTACGAGACAGGGTTTCATGCGCTGTTCCAGCCCGCGCGGTGTCGGTCGTGCCACGCCCAAAAGTTTGATGCGGTAACCCATGTCGGCGGCCTGGCGAATGTCTTCCAGTGTGATGTGCTGGATTCCTTCCAGCTCGACCGCGTCGAAATTGGGCTGTGTCCCAAAGGCGATGGCCGCAAGGATCGCCAGTTTGTGCGCCGCGTCGATGCCTCCGACGTCGAGATTCGGATCCGCTTCGAGATAGCCCAGTTCGGCACATTCGTCGAACAACGCGTTATAGCCCAGCCCACGCGCCTCCATGTTGGTCAGAATGTAATTGCAGGTGCCGTTCATCACACCCATCACGCGGGTGATTTCGTTTCCGGCCAGACCTTCGGTCAGTGCTTTGATGACAGGGATGCCGCCAGCAACGGCGGCTTCGTAGCGGATCACGCGGCCTGCGGCCTCGGCGGTCTCTGCAAGTGCCTGACCATGAATGGCCAGCAGTGCTTTGTTGGCGGTCACCACATCCTTGCCCGCCGCAAGAGCGGCCTCGATCGCGTCTTTGGCGGCGCCCTCAGACCCGCCCATGAGTTCGACAAACACATCCACGTCATCGCGGGTTGCCAACGCCACCGGGTCGCTTTCCCAGTCGAAACCCGACAGCGACACACCGCGGTCCTTGCTGGCGTCGCGGGCCGACACGGCGGAAATGACAATCGGCCGACCCGTCCGGGCCTTCAGCAGGTCTGCCTGTCGCCGGATGATCTTGACCACGCCGATGCCGACAGTGCCCAATCCCGCTATTCCGATGCGCAGAGGCTGTGTCATGGCGTGGTCCTTGTTGCTGCCCGTAATACTGTTTGCCGACGCGGTCGATACTGCCCCGGCTCAGCGTGCCTTAGCCGGTTAGGAGAGCAGGTGCAACGGAGCTTTAGCCCGAGACGCCCTGTTGCATGCGCAGACGTGTTTCCTCGTCGACGGCCTCGGTTTCGTTCAGCGCCTTTGCCCGGTTTTGCAATCCGTCCCGGCGGGCGGTGAGGGAGTCTTCAAGCTCTTGCGCCTCGTCCCCTTTTGGTGACTGCGCCTTCAATGCCTGATCCAACGGCACAAGTGCGGGGTATTTCGCGTTGCGCAGGTCATCTGTCAGACGCTCCTGCAGCTCCGGCACATTGGTGCAGGCGGCCAATACCACGAAAAGGCTTGAAAGGAACAGAAGAGGCGGACGCATGTGGATTCGGCGGCAATGAACGTGATGAACTGGTTTCGTGATGCACGTTTCACAGCAATCGTGCAAGCGGCGGAGACTGTTTCGTTCATTTTGTATCGCGCCGCGCGCGCAAAACCCCCTGCAGGATCGGCGGTCAGAGCGAACATGCGGGGTTTTATGTGAACGTTTGTTCAGATAACTTTCCTGTCATGGCACGTACCCAAGGCTCTCATTCCGATATCACCGGCCCGCGGATCAGGCGCGAGTCCCTGAGGCTGTTTGCTCAACACGGCTTTGCCGCTGTGTCGATGCGCCAGATCGCCAAGGAAGTGGGTGTTCAGGCCGGGGCCCTCTACAATTACATCCCCGACAAGCAAAGCCTGCTGTTCCACCTGATGGAAGCCCATATGGAAGAGTTACTGGCAACATGGCGTGCTGAAGAGTTGCCGGATAGCCCGCTGGAAAGATTGCGGAAATTTGTCGGTTTTCACATCAGATTTCATCTGGGGCGGCCTGACGAAGTCTTCATTGCCTATATGGAGCTGCGAAATCTCTCGCCCGAGAATTTCCGCACCATTGAGGCGTTGCGAAAGCAGTATGAAGACGCATTGGAGGATATTCTTCGACGCGGGGTCGAAGCTGGGCAGTTTGCAGTTCCCGATACAAAGATCGCGACGCTGGCGGTGATTGCCATGCTGAACGGGGTGAACACCTGGTATCGCAGCGGCGGAAGGTTGTCGCTGGATGAGGTTGAAACCATTTATTGGGACATGGTGCGCAAGGCCGTTATCATCTGAACGACCTTGCTTAATTTTAATATCTTACGCGGCATTGGTGATGTGATCAATGGGCGGGCTTGATGAACGTCCCGTTGCGCAGTTCACGAAAGGCCTGCAACAGTTCGGCCTGCGTATTCATCACAATCGGTCCATGCCACGCAACCGGTTCGGCGATGGGTGCGCCAGAGATCAGCAGAAACCGTACGCCTTCAACTCCGGCCTGAACGGTGATCTCATCCCCTGTGCCGAACCGTACCAGAGTGCGATTGCCGGACATGTCCCTGATATTCACCTCTTTCCCGGCAACTTCCTTTTCAAGCAGGATGCCAGTTGGGTCCGAGGCGTTGGCAAAGGCGGCTTCACCTTCGAAAACATACGCGAATGCACGGCGGTAAGTATCGATCTTGAAGCGCTTGCTGACCCCGGCAGGAACGTGGATGTCGAGGTATTGCGGGTCAGACGCGATACCGTCCACCGGGCCGGTTTTGCCCCAAAACTTGCCAGTGATTACCTTTACGCGTGTGCCGTCATCGTCAATCACCTCGGGAATATCGGTGCCCCGGACATCCTGATATCGCGGCGCGGTCATCTTTTGTGCTGAAGGCAGGTTGCCCCAGAGCTGGAACCCATGCATCTGCCCTGAGGCGTTCCCGTGGGGCATTTCCTGATGAAGAATGCCCGATCCCGCTGTCATCCACTGGACGTCACCTGCACCAAGTGTGCCACTGTTGCCCAGTGAATCGCCGTGCTCAACCGTGCCGGACAGAACATATGTGATGGTTTCGATGCCCCGATGAGGATGCCACGGGAAACCTTTCAGGAAATCCTCGGGGCGATCATTTCGGAAATCATCGAACAGCAGAAAGGGGTCCAGTTCCGAGGGATCCTGAAATCCAAAGGCCCGATGCAGATGCACACCTGCGCCTTCGATGGCCGGGGTTGCGGCGCGTGTTTCCAGTACTGGTCTGAGGGACATTGTTTTCCTCCTGACATTGACGTTGAGCTCAATATAGATGGTGCAGTTCTGCCTCCAACTCGCGTGATCCAACTGTTGATGTGCAAAATTGCACGAAAATGCTGGCACTTCCCGGTTAACGATGCTGGCACGGGACAGCTCCGATCGCCTAGTCTTGAGGGATGAGCGACATATCGGATTTCCTAAACCACCTGCCGGCGGATCGCGCGCGGACCGCATTCGATCTGGTGCACTACATGCTGGGCAAGGCGCTGAAATCCGAAGATGCAGACGAAGTTCTGACCGAAATGGCGGAACGCATCGGCAGAGCTGGTGTGCCATTGGACCGGGCGACATCAATTGTTCCACTGCTTCATGCCGAGGCGGTGGCCAGTGCGCGTTTCTGGGAACGCGGTTCCGGCGCAAGGTCGTACCTGTTTCCGTATACCCCTGAAAGCGGTGACGGATATGCGCATTCGCCGGCAGCTGTTGTGCACGAAACCGGAGAGTGGGTGCGGCTTTGGCTGCCGGAAACACCGGATGATACCTATGGCATCGTGCCCGAGCTAAAGGAGGCTGGGTACACCGATTATCTGATGGCACCGGTCTTTATGAAAAGCGGGATGGCCGGCACATTCAGCTTTGCTACAAGGGCGCCCAACGGGTTTTCGGACGAAGATCTGGCCTTTCTGAGGCTTGTGTTTCCGGCGCTTGCCGGTGCGCAGGACATCCTTGCAACCACCCGGGCGATGCAAGAGGTCATGCGCATGTATGTCGGAGCCGAGCCGCAGCGACGCATTCTGTCAGGCGACGTGCATAGGGGTGAGGTCATGCGCATACGTTCGGCCATCCTGTTTGCGGACATGCGCCGGTTCACCGAACTGACGGTCGACATGAGTGCCGAAGAGGCGACACAACTGCTGAATGCCTATTACGACTGCATCGTTCCGCCGATCGAAGAGGCAGGTGGTGAAGTGCTCAAGTTCATCGGTGATGGTATACTGGCCATTTTCCGCGCTGAGGGGGCAGGGAACGTGGCTTGTTTTAAGGCGATTCAGGCTGCGCAGGAAGGTTTGGACCGTGTCGCCCACAGAAACGGTTCACCCAGTTTCGACGTCGGGATCGCCTTGCATCTGGGTGAGGTGGCCTATGGCAATGTCGGGTCCGGGTTGCGCTTGGATTACACCGTAATCGGGCGCGACGTGAACCTTGCGGCGCGGGTTGCCGGATTGTGCGGAACCCTTGGTGAGCCATTGCTGGTGTCCGACACCTTTCGCGGCCGGATTGCGGATGCTGGCAAAAAAACGTCGGGCGGCCCGGTTTCGGTTTGGTCGGTGGGGGTTCATGCCCTCAAAGGGTTGCACACACCGCTGGAAGTGTTCGCCGTGGCGGTGCCCTAGCAGCAAGGCCCGTCGGAGCTTTGGTTCAAGCGTAAAAAGCCCGGCCTTCAGAGCTGCGCGCTTTGGGCTGTTCGGTCTCGCAGATTCGCGCTAAACGCGGCGGGAAGCCGACGAACGGAGTGGCGGATGCAGGACGGAACCGAGAACGAAATTCTGGCCACGGTCGAGGCTTCGGTGCCGCGGCGCTGGTTCGCGATGGCCATGCTGGTCGGACTGGGGGCGACATCGCTGTATGTTTCTTTCTCTACTCCACCCGCCTTGGGCTGGCAGCTGTTTCTGATCGCGGTGGGCGTGATCTCGCTCTGGGCCGCGATGCGCTTGTGGCAGGCAACCTCCCTGCGCATTGAACTGACCGATACCGAGTTGCGCTGCAGCGACGGAACCATGATCGCCGAAGTTGCTGACATCGTAGCGATGGACAGAGGCTTTTTTGCCTTCAAACCTTCAAACGGCTTTTTGATCAAAACCGGGTCCGCTTGCGGCGCACGCACATGGCGCCCCGGGCTTTGGTGGCGCATGGGTCGCAGGATCGGGATCGGCGGGGTGACCCCGGGATCTCAGACCAAGTTCATGTCTGAAACGATCGCGGCGATGATGGCAAAAAGAGACGGGGCGTTCTGACGCCCCGCCGCTGATAGGAAATCAGTTTTCAATCAGACGCTGCCGGCGATCTCGTTCGTGAAGCGCGGGCGGGTAAAGATAAAGTTTTCCAGCGGAATATCGTCGATGCCAACCTTGTAGGGCGGCACAAAGATGTTGCGCGTCTCCACCAGGATCAAGGTGTCTTCGTCCGGCATCGGCGGCAGATCGTCACGCAGATCCACCACAAGCTCGTCGGTCAGTTCGATGGTATAACCACCGCGGACGGTCGACCAGCGCACCGTATGCTCATCGCGGTCTTCGTCATACCGGATCAGTGAGATCCGCATGCTGACGCCCGTTTCGTTGCGCACCATCAGACCGAACAGCTCGTGCATCGAGTCGATGAAAGTGTCGTCAACGGTCCGGGTCTCTCGTGAGATCAGGTCGCCGATCGTATAGGCGGCCTTGAGATTCGAGGCGCTCTGACGGTAGCCGTCGAAATAGGTGTAACAGGCCATAAGAGACCAAAGCAGCATCGGAAAGGTGATCAGGGCCTCGACGGCGATCGAGCCTTCGGTGTCCTTGCCGAAACGGAACAGGCGGGTTTTCAATCTATGCAAAAACATGGGATTACTGCGGTTCCTGAACGAATACGGTTGTGGCGGTCAGAGCATACTGACCGTCGACATTGTCACCCAACGTTTTGCCGAGCCCGGTTGTCGGGAAGACCGGGTTGATCTTGGCGCAGGCGCGCAGGACCATCAGTTCGTTACTCTGCCCGTTTTCGAAGGATCTCACCGGCTTGACCTCCTCCGAGGTGTCGGTGCAGTCCGGCTCGTCCGGAAGGGCCACGCCGACGAACGGGTCGAGGCGGATCATCTCCAGTTTGAGGTTCGAGTTGCAGTCGCGGATGAACCCGGCACGGTCACAGATGGTGGTTTTCAGTTCATCATGCTGCTGAACTGCACCAGTGCTCAGGCGAATGTCCCTGACAGTCAGATCCACCGCACGTTCCAACATCGCGTGGTTCAGCGAGACAAAGGCCAGTTCGATACCCGAGAGCATCAGGACCATCAGACCAGGAAAGACGATCACGAATTCGATCGTGGCGGTGCCGGTCTCGTCGCGGCGGAACCGGCGGGCGAAGGATGCGATGCGGCGTATCATTGGGTCAGCCTCAGTTTGCGGATCGACGACGCGATGGATTCAAAGGCGGATATGATGTCCAGGCCTTCTACATCATATACGTGGCTGTCAGAACTCGCGCAGTCTTTCAGAGTTCTGTAGCCTGTGCGCGGGGCTTCGAATGCAACCGTGTAGACGATAATCCCTTCGTCTTTTGCGGCATCGCAGACGTGCTTGGTGCGCTGGTTTTTTGCCGAGGTTTCCTTTTTTGAGAAAGCGGAGGAAAACCTGCCCCAGCTGCTGTTGGTGAACTGGTAGAGATAGTCCGAGAAAAAGCGGATCGAAGCACGGTTGAACAATTCGGGATAGGTCAGGCGCACGGCGTTCCCGGGCTCTTCCGACTCATCACCGTAGGGATGATCCGTCCATTCTTCAGTTTCGGGCCAGAAGTAATTCGGGTTCCCGTTCGACTTATAGACCGTGTAGCGATCAGAGGTTGCGTTGTACCAGACATCGGACATGCCTTCCCTCAGAGATGGGTTGAGCATGTACTGGTCGGTATTCTGGCCGTCTGACATGACCACCATGATTTTCAGCACGTCGGCGTCATAATTTGATGGGCGACCTTCGAACTTGTTGTCGATTTCACCTTCGGCAATGAGATCCGTAACCACAGATTGGGTGCCGGGATCCAAAAGAACGGTTCCCCATTTGGTTCCGATATCAATCGAAGTGTTCCCTTGAGCGCTCATCGCATCGATGTGGTTGTGAAGGACGATGCGATTGTCTGTCAGCGGGAGAATGTCCGAGCCGGCCCGAACAGGGCAAACAGGGATTGGAATCGTGCCATCCTCATAGGACCAAGGGTCGAAATGCATCGTCCGCTCGAGAATTTCATCCCGTTCGAGGTCAGGCTTGCTGAACTGATTGTCATTGAAATTGACGCAGTAAGAGTAGTCGTGCTCCTGGGTCGCGTTGTATTTATCCAGCAGGCTTTCACCCGCGTTCACCTGTGTGGCGTAAGGAATGATAGAGATCGAAACCGCGCCCGGTTCGGTGCTGTCGAGCAACGTGTCGACGAATTCCTTCGCGGCAACTTTCAAGTTGTCCAACCGGCTGTATCTGCGCATTGAGCCCGATACATCCAGCACCAGCGAGATCTCGACTGCGCCGATGCTTTCCTCGGCGGTGCTGGCCGCCGGTGCGGTCAGTGTGTCGACACCGGACATGTGCATGAACTGGGTGGGGATCTCGGTTTCGGCGGTGGCGGAGACCTTCCGGTAGCCAAGATTCTGTGTCACCTCGATGTTGGAGAGGTACTGCAGCAGGTTGGCTTTCTCGAGGTAGGAGCGCACCACATCTTCCGGGGTGGCCCGCTGGTCGAGGTCGGCCGCGGCCAGAACGGCGCGGTCCATGGTATACTGCAACGAGGCGCGGTCACGTTCGAACCGCATCAGGTCGACGCCGATGCCACCGATCGCAAGTATGATCAGGAAAAGGAAAAGGGAAAGCACGGTGAATGTGCCGGATTCGTCGCGGGCAAAACGGGTCAGCCACGCCAGCTGAATTTTATCCGCATACTCTGCGTTACCTGAGGCGTTGCGACGGTTGGAACGGTCGAAATCTCTAAACATCTCTTACCTTCCTCTCCCTCTGGGGCAGACCCGCAGGAAGACACTAATGGACGCACCAGATATGACGGCTGAACGTGGCAGGAATGGGGCGGAAACGGTTCAAAACGGGGCGGATTGCCTATAAATTAGGGACATTTGCGCCGTTGCAGTGCGGGTTGTTTTCGCCGGGCGAACAATGCCGTCGAATCGCCACGCTTCGACCTTTTCGAATTCGAAAGAATGAATGCGGCGGTCCGATGCTAAAAAAGGTCGCACTTGTTAAGCGAACGGTCATAGTGTGGCGCAGACCATGTCGTCAAAGGGCGAGTCGCGAATGACCAGGGAGGTTGCAGATGGCCCCGATCAACGAGCCGAGTTTCCGTCAGAGTGTGGATCTCATGTTCAACCGGGCGGTCGCCCTGATGGATCTGCCACCGGGACTGGAAGAGAAGATCCGTGTGTGCAACGCCACCTATACAGTCAGGTTCGGCGTGCGTCTGAGAGGACAGATTCAGACGTTCACCGGATATCGTTCGGTCCATTCGGAACATATGGAGCCGGTCAAGGGCGGCATCCGGTATGCGCCGTCAGTCAATCAGGACGAGGTCGAGGCTCTGGCCGCGCTGATGACCTATAAATGTGCGCTGGTCGAAGCGCCGTTTGGCGGCTCCAAGGGCGGGTTGTGCATCGATCCCCGACAATACGATGACTACGAACTGGAGATGATCACCCGCCGGTTTGCCTATGAACTGGCCAAGCGTGACCTGATCAACCCGTCGCAGAATGTTCCGGCGCCGGATATGGGGACCGGCGAAAGGGAAATGGCGTGGATCGCGGACCAGTATGCGCGAATGAACACCACGGACATCAATGCCCGCGCCTGCGTAACCGGCAAACCGTTGAATGCCGGTGGTATCTCGGGAAGGGTCGAGGCGACCGGGCGGGGCGTTCAGTATGCTCTTCGTGAATTCTTCAGGGACCCGAGAGATATGGAGCAGGCCGGGCTGACCGGAACACTCGAAGGTAAGCGGGTCATCGTTCAGGGGCTAGGCAATGTGGGCTATCACGCGGCAAAGTTCCTGAGCGAAGAGGATGGCGCGCTGATAACCGGTATCATCGAACGGGACGGGGCGCTGCTCAATCCTGACGGGATCGATGTGGAGGCGGTGCATCACTGGATCGTCAAACATGGCGGCATCACGGGTTTTCCCGACGCAACGCACATGGCTGAGGGGGCCGAGGTGCTCGAAGAAGAGTGCGATATCCTCATTCCTGCTGCGCTCGAAGGCGTGATCAATCTGTCCAACGCCGCTAAGATTCAGGCACCGCTGATCATCGAAGCTGCAAACGGGCCCGTCACCGCCGGCGCCGACGAAGTCCTGCGCAAAAAGGGAACAGTGATCATTCCGGACATGTATGCGAACGCCGGTGGTGTGACAGTGTCCTATTTCGAATGGGTCAAGAACCTGTCGCATATCCGGTTTGGCCGGATGCAGCGGCGTCAGGAGGAGGCGAGGCACCAGCTGGTCGTCGACGAACTCGAACGGCTTGACAGATACCTCGGTGACGCATGGTCGATGACACCGAAGTTCAAGGATCGTTACCTGCGCGGAGCAGACGAGCTGGAGTTGGTCCGATCGGGGCTCGATGACACCATGCGGATTGCCTATCAGTCGATGCGGGAAGTCTGGCACAGCCGCGCGGATGTCGAGGATCTGCGCACCGCCGCCTATCTTGTCTCGATCGATAAAGTCTCAAAAAGCTATCGGGCCAAGGGCTTGTAGCCAAAACCGGCCCTCGGGTGGCAATTGGTTGTCGCCCGAGGCAGTGGGTCTGTTTCAACAGCATTTTCGCAACCAGGCGCCGCTCGGAACTTCGCGGCTGTGAGCCGTTTCTTTGCCCCTGTGGATCGAAACTGCAGAAAAGCATCGCAGGCGCCGGATGCGAGGTTGATACTGCCCGACGGTCTTGCTTCTATCGAAGGCGGGAGACAGGGGGATCGATATGCGGTTTTCGGGCCTGCGCGTTCTGAAAGAAGGGCTGACCGGCAACAAGGGTTGGCGGCCGCACTGGCGGGATCCGAGCCCGCGCTCGGAATATGATATCGTGATCATCGGTGGTGGTGGGCACGGTCTTGCGACGGCGTATTATCTGGCCAAGGAACACGGGCTAACCAATATTGCGGTGCTCGAAAAGGGGTATCTTGGCGGTGGCAACGTCGGGCGCAATACCACCATCGTTCGGGCCAACTATTTCCTGCAGGGGAACTCCGAGTTCTATTCTCATTCCTTGCGCTTGTGGGAGGGGCTCGAAAAGGATCTCAACTACAACGTGATGCATTCGCAGCGCGGGATCATCAACCTGTTCCACTCGGATGGCCAGCGCGATGCCATGGCCCGGCGCGGGAACATGATGCTGAGCCAGGGCGATGATGCGATCCTGCTGGAACGCGACGAGTTGAAGAAGATGCTGCCTTTCCTCAACTACGACAATCTGCGCTTTCCCATCTATGGCGGTCTCTATCATCCCCGCGGAGGGACCGCGCGGCATGACGCGGTGGCCTGGGGCTATGCGCGGGGTGCAGATCAGCGTGGGGTTGATCTGATCCAGAACTGTGACGTCACCGGGATCGACATCGAGCAGGGCAAGGTCAGGGGGGTGCAGACGTCACGCGGCCCGATCCGGGCAAAGAAGGTGGCCATGGTCGTCGCGGGCCGGTCTAGTCAGGTGGCAGAGATGGCCGGAATGCGTCTGCCGATCGAAAGCACGGTGCTGCAGGCGTTTGTGACCGAGGGGCTCAAGCCCTGCCTGGATCATGTGGTCACATTTGGCATGGGACATTTCTATATCAGCCAGTCCGACAAAGGCGGGCTGGTGTTCGGGGGGGATATCGATTTCTACTCCTCTTATGCGGCCCGCGGCAATCTGCCGACGGTGGAGCATGTGATGGAGGCCGGTATGGCGATGATGCCGATGATCGGCAAGGCGCGCGTTTTGCGCAGTTGGGGCGGGATCATGGACATGTCGCCGGACGGGTCTCCGATCATCGATCACACAGGGATAGATGGGCTCTATGTCAATTGCGGCTGGAACTACGGTGGCTTCAAGGCCGTGCCGGCGTCGGGCAATTGTTTTGCCCATCTGATTGCAACCGACCGACCGCATGGTGCTGCAACGCGGTTCCGGCTTGACCGGTTCCGCAGCGGTGTCGGTGTGATGGATGAAGAGGGCAAAGGCTCTCAACACAATCTGCACTAGGAGCGAGGGGCAGATGTCGGAACAGTATTCGGTGGAAAAGACGAAAAGGGGGGCGGGCGTATGAGGTTGAACTGTCCGCTATGCGGCCCCCGTGACCGCCGCGAATTCTATTGCAAGGGCGCCGCATTGCCGCGACCGGCTCCGGACGGCGATGCCGCGGAGTGGGACGCCTATGTTTTCCTGCGCGAGAATCCCGCCGGCGAGACCCGCGAGCTGTGGTATCATTCGGGCGGATGCGGCAGCTGGCTTGTCGTGACGCGGAATACGGTCAGCCATGATGTGATCGACGTTGCGTTTGCCGACGCTGAACCAGGCGGGGGGGCAGGCACATGAGGGTTTCCGGCAAAGGCCTGATCGACCGCAGAAAATCCATTCCGTTCACGTTTGACGGAAAGCGGCTTGCCGGTTTCGAGGGTGATACGCTTGCTTCGGCCTTGCTGGCCAATGACGTGCGCTTGGTGGGGCGGTCATTCAAGTATCACCGACCTCGAGGCATTCTGACGGCGGGCAGCGAGGAACCGAATGCGCTGGTGACGGTGGGAATCGGCCCGGCACAGGATCCGAATGTGCGTGCGACCACGCAAGAGATCTATGCGGGATTGGAGGCCCAGAGCCAGAACCGATGGCCGTCGCTCGAATGGGATCTGCTGTCGGTCAATGACCTGGCGGCTCCGTTCCTCGGGGCTGGTTTCTACTACAAGACTTTCATGTGGCCGCAAAGCTTCTGGGAAAAACTATATGAGCCGGCAATCCGGCGCGCCGCAGGTCTGGGTGCCCTGTCCGGTCAGTCTTCGGGTGAGCGGTATGAAAAGGCTTATGCGTTTTGCGACCTGCTGGTGATCGGATCAGGGCCAACGGGCCTGATGGCGGCGCTGACCGCGGCCCGGGCCGGTGCCGACGTGATCTTGGCCGATGAAGATCACAGGATGGGTGGGCGCTTGCTTGCCGAAACCTACGAAATAGATGGTCAGCCGGGGCACCAGTGGGCTGACGGGGTGCTTGATGAGTTGGCGGCGCTGGAGAACGTCAGGCTGATGCCGCGTACCACGGTCTCGGGTGCCTATGATCAGGGAACCTTCGCTGCTTTGGAACGGGTGTCGCACCATACCGGCGCACGCGCTTTCGGAGCTCCGCTGGAGACATTCTGGCGGATCGTTGCCCGTCGTGCCGTGCTTGCCTCCGGAGCGCTGGAGCGGCCAATAGCTTTTGGCAACAACGACCGGCCCGGCATCATGGCGGCCGGAGCGGTTCGGGCGTATCTCAACCGCTGGGGAGTCAGCCCCGGCAAGCGGATCACCGTGTTCGGCAACAATGACAGCGCTCACCGCACGGCCCATGACATGGCGGCCGCAGGCATTCACGTTGCAGCCCTGATCGACAGCCGCAGCGACGCGCCGAATTCGGATGCGTTTCCGGTTTACCGCGGCGCGCAGGTTTGCGGCAGCTCGGGACGCCGCGGATTGGAGAGCATCACCGTCCGCCGGGTCGGCGGCGAAGAAAAGATCCAGACGGATTGTCTGGCCATGTCGGGCGGGTGGAACCCATCTCTGCACCTGACCTGCCACATGAACAGCCGGCCTCAATGGCGACGGGATCTGGCAGCTTTTGTTCCGACCCCCGGCGCTGTGCCCGGGCTTGATGCCGCCGGGGCCGCCAACGGCGTGTTTTCGACAGCAGGTTGCCTGCGTGAAGGGGTGGAGGCCGCCGGCCGGGCCTTGGATGATCTCGGGCTCAAGATGCCCAAGATCGATCCGCCCGAAGCCGAAGATGACGAATACCGCGTTGCCCAGCTGTGGGCAGTTCCCGGGAGGGGGCGGGCGTGGCTCGATTTTCAGAACGATGTGACCGTGAAAGACGTCAAGCAGGCAGCAGTCGAGAACTTCCGTTCTGTAGAGCATATGAAGCGCTACACCACACAGGGCATGGCCACCGATCAGGGCAAGAGCTCGAACGTTGCGGCGCTGGCCGTGCTCGCCGATGCCACGGGGCGAGGTATATCCGAAACCGGGACAACCACGTTCCGGCCGCCCTATAGTCCTGTGCCCATCGCAGCCATGGGCGCCGGTGGAGAGGGCAGGAGTTTCGCCCCCGAACGGTTTACTACATCACATCGGGCAGCAGAGGCTCGCGGTGCGCCAATGATCGAAGCCGGGCTCTGGTATCGGCCCAGCTATTTTCCGGAGGCCAATGAAACCAACTGGCGCGAGAGCTGCGATCGCGAAGTTGGTTATGTGCGCCATGCCGTCGGAATCTGCGATGTTTCCACGCTTGGAAAGATCGATATCCAGGGGCGCGATGCCGGACAATTCCTTGATTTCGTCTATTCGAACAGGTTTTCGAACCTCAGGGCAGGCCGTGTTCGCTATGGCTTGATGCTGCGCGAAGACGGTTATGTCATGGATGACGGCACCACGGCGCGTCTGGGCGAGAACCACTTTGTCATGACCACGACAACCGCTGCCGCTGGCGAAGTGATGCAGCATCTTGACCACGCTCAACAGGTGCTGCGCCCGGAATGGGACGTGCGCTTTGCCTCGATCACAGAACAATGGGCGCAATTTGCCGTTGCCGGCCCAAGATCGCGGGACTTGCTGAACGAGCTGCTGGACAATCCGCTGGACGATGGTGAATGGCCCTTTATGGCCTGCGGAGAGGTTAGGGTGCACGGTGTTTCAGCCCGCCTGTTCCGGATATCCTTTTCCGGCGAACATGCCTACGAAATCGCTGTCCCGGCGCGGTTCGGTGCCAGTCTGTTCGGGATCCTGACCAAGATGGCCGAGGCGCTGGGCGGCGGGCTATACGGGATGGAGGCGCTGAACGTTCTGCGGATCGAAAAGGGGTTCATCACCCATGCCGAAATTGACGGCCGCGTGGCGGCGTTTGATCTGGGAATGGCGGGGATGGTGTCCGCCAAAAAGGACTGTATTGGCAGGACGCTGTCGCAAAGGCCCGGGCTGCAGGATCCCGCGCGCGAACGTCTGATCGGGCTGAAACCGGTCGGGGCCGTTCAGCAACTGCTGGCTGGTGCGCATCTATATAACAAGGATGACCCGGCACAACGGATCTATGATCAGGGTTACGTTTCTTCGGTCTGCCATTCTCCGACATTAGGTCACATGATCGGGCTCGGGTTCCTGACACATGGACCGGAACGGATTGGCGAAGTGATCCGAATGGTGGACGGATTGCGCGGGGTGGAAACCCTGTGCGAGGTAACGGGACCGGTGTTCTTCGACCCCGAGGGAGGGCGTGTGCGTGGATAAGCTGGTTGCCAGAACGCCCGGTGAGGGGATGTTGCCTCTGACCATCGGAAAGATGGATGTGAAAGAGGTGGATCCGGGGACAATGACGGCTCTTCTGCCGTTCAATGAAAAAGAGGCGGTATTGTCGACGGCCTTGGAGCAGCTTCACGGAATGAGCTTTCCAGCCCCTAACCGGGCGACCGGAAAACAGGGAGCCCGCGCGATATGGTTCGGGCGCGGGCAGGCGATGCTGCTCGGGCCGGAACCGGACACGTCGCTGGCGGATCACGCCGCTTTGGTTGATCAAAGCGACGCCTGGGCAGTTGTCGACCTGAACGGCGATGGTGCAGTGGACGTTTTGGCCCGTCTTGTTCCGGTTGATCTGCGTCAGCCGCATTTCCGGCGCGGACACACAGTGCGCAGTCAGTTGGGGCACATGACCGCTTCAATTACGCGACTGGGAGACGAGCGGTTCCGGATCCTTGTGTTCCGCTCCATGATCGGAACTTTGATACATGATCTTAAAACGGCGATGGAAGCCGTCGCCGCACAAGGTTAATCTGCGCGTGTTAACTGATTCCGGAGTCTGCCGCTGATGATCCGTTCCGTTTTGTTCGCCGCCCTAATTTCTGCCCCGGCGTTACCCGTTCTCGCCGCCGACAGCAAAGCGCAGAGTTGCCAATATCAGGCTCAGGTTGTTGCCGCGATCCAACAGGCCCGGCTCGACCGGGTAAAGGAACGCGGGGTGCCCGATGCCATTGCCGCCACCAATCCGGCATGGCCGGACAACTACAACAAGGCAATCCCTCTCATGACGCCCTGGGTCTATGAGCAGAAGATGAAGGATATCCGGACAAAGGATCTTTCGGCCGCGTGGCTGGAGCTGTGCCTGAAACAGTAAAAACCGCCGGAACCTGCCGGCTCAAGATGCCCCGGTTTCGCACCGGGCGCTTGGCCTTTCCGTCCCGATCTGCCAGAGTTGTACAATGTCTCTGCCCCCCGGATTTCTGGATGAACTGCGCAGCCGTGCCAGCCTTTCACAGGTTGTCGGGCGCAAGGTCATGTGGGACATGCGCAAATCCAATCAGGGCAAGGGAGACATGTGGGCGCCTTGCCCCTTCCACCATGAAAAGACGGCGTCGTTTCACGTCGATGACCGGAAAGGCTTTTATTACTGCTTTGGCTGTCACGCCAAGGGCGACGCCATCGGCTTTATCAAGGACAGCGAGAATGTCTCGTTCATGGAAGCCGTAGAGATCCTCGCGCGCGAGGTCGGCATGACCATGCCCGCCCGCGATCCGAAAGCGCAGCAGAAACAGGACCGCAGGACGCAGCTAGCCGAGGTCATGGAGCAGGCGGTGCAGTATTTCCGTCTGCAGCTGAACACCGGAGCAGGCGCGGCGGCACGGGATTATGTGGCCCGGCGCGGGTTGGCCGGCCCGGCATTGGAACGTTGGGAGATCGGCTTTGCACCGGAAGGCTGGCAGAACCTGTGGGACCATTTGCGTGGCAAGGGAGTTGCCGAAGACCTGATCCTTGGCGCGGGTCTGGCCAAGCCGTCGAACAAGGGTGGCAAGCCCTACGACTCTTTCCGCAACCGGATCATGTTCCCCATCCGGGACGCTCGCGGGCGATGTATTGCCTTTGGCGGTCGGGCGATGGATCCGAATGACAATGCGAAATACCTCAATTCGCCCGAGACCGAGTTGTTCGACAAGGGGCGCAGCCTCTACAACCACGGCCCCGCGCGCGCGGCGGCGGGGCAGGGCCAGCCGCTCATTGTCGCCGAAGGTTACATGGATGTGATTGCATTGGCTGAGGCCGGTTTTGGCGCAAGTGTTGCACCGCTAGGCACTGCAATCACCGAACCGCAGCTGCAACTGATGTGGCGGATCGCCGATGAACCGGTCATCGCGCTGGATGGTGATGCAGCCGGGCTGAGGGCAGCAATGCGTGTGATCGACATCGCGTTGCCGCTGCTTGAGGCGGGAAAGTCGGTCCGTTTCGCTCTGATGCCCGAAGGCAAGGACCCCGACGATCTGATCCGGGCCGAAGGGTCAGCAGCGGTTCAGAAGGTTTTGGATCAGGCAATACCAATGGTGCGATTGCTCTGGCAGCGTGAGACTGAAGGCAAGGTTTTTGATAGCCCGGAGCGCAAGGCCGCATTGGACAAAGCTTTGCGCGAAAAGATCAAGCTGATCCGCGATCCGTCGATCCGCAGCCATTACGGGCAGGAAATCAAGGATCTGCGCTGGCAGCTGTTCCGTCCGCAGCGACCTGCGAAACAGGGCAGACAGAGCGCTCGGCGGATGAACTGGCAGGCCGAACGGGCGCCGGCGACACAGGGCGTGAAATCTTCGCTTTTGGTCGCTGGGGACGAAGAGGCCCGGAACCGGATGCGCGTGGCGGTGATACTGGCCTCGGCAATTGCGACGCCGCAGGTGATCGTCGAATTCGAACACAAGCTCGAAGAGATTTCCTGCTCGGACCCGGATCACGCCTTGCTGCGTGATCTGGTTCTGCGGGAAGGAATTGCGGCACCAGAGACACTTCGCGAACGAATTGATCAGGCTCTTGGCCCCGAAACCCTTGAAAACCTGCATGCCCTTCGCCATGTGGCCATCAGCCCCTGTGTGCGCAGACCCGGCGACGAAGACCTGGCCCGAATGACCTTGGCCGAAGAACTCGCGAAACTCGACGCGCACCGAGGATGGCAAGCAGAGATCGCTGAAGCTCAGGAAGAGTTTTCAGAAGCGAAAGATGAAGCGTTCACTTGGCGACTGGGACAGGCTGCCGAGGCGTTGAACCGTGCGACCCGCAGCGAGAACGAAGAAAAGACGATCTACGACACCGGGGACAATGGTGCGCGAATCAATCGTGAGGAACGCGAGAAGCTGGATGCGCTTCTGGAGAAGATCTCATACAACAAAGGGCAAAAATAATACCTTTTGCTAAGGAACCGGTAGAAAAAAACGGGTAAACGGGTGGCCGAATCAATTCTTCGCGCTAATGATTCGGTCTTACCGAATCGCCCCCAGCCCATGCAGGAGCACTGAATGGCCGCCAAGGACAACACAGACGACCGCAAGCCCGACGATCAGGAACAGGAAATCTCGCTCGACATGAGCCAGGCTGCGGTCAAGAAGATGATCGCCGAGGCCCGCGAGAAGGGCTATATCACATACGATCAGCTCAACCAGGTGCTGCCGCCCGATCAGGTCAGCTCGGAGCAGATCGAGGACGTCATGTCCATGCTCAGCGAGATGGGCATCAACATCATCGAGGACGAAGAGGCCGAAGAGGAAGAGCAGAAGGGCTCGACCGAACTGACCACGACCGAGAGCAACCGTGAGGTTACTGTCGCCTCGGCGCAGACCGAAAAACTGGATCGGACCGACGACCCCGTGCGGATGTACCTGCGCGAGATGGGCAGCGTCGAATTGCTCAGCCGCGAAGGCGAGATTGCGATTGCCAAGCGGATTGAAGCTGGCCGGAACACGATGATTGCCGGGCTGTGCGAAAGCCCACTGACCTTTCAAGCGATCACCATCTGGCACGACGAACTTTTGTCCGAGGACATTCTTCTGCGGGATGTGATCGACCTCGAAGCCACCTTCGGTAACCAGATGGACGAAGACGGCGACGTGGAAGAACCGGTGGTGGATACCAGCACCGTTCAGGCCGCCAAGCCGGCCAACAAGGACGAAAGCCCCGAGCTGGATGCCGACGGAAATCCGATTGCTCAGGATGATGATGACGACGAAGACGATCAGGCCAACATGTCGCTGGCCGCGATGGAAGCCGCGCTCAAGGATCAGGTGCTGACCACGCTAGAGCGGATTTCCACCGACTTTTCGATGCTCTCCGAAATGCAGGACAGCCGGATCTCGGCCACGCTGAATGAGGATGGATCGTTCAGCGAAAAGGACGAGGCGACCTATCAGGCGCTGCGCTCCGAGATCGTTGAACTGGTGAACGGCCTGCACCTGCACAACAATCGTATCGAGGCGCTGATCGACCAGCTTTACGGTATCAACCGGCGGGTCATGCAAATCGATAGCCAGATGGTCAAGCTGGCCGACCAGGCCCGCATCAACCGTCGTGAGTTCATCGATGCCTACCGTGGCCGCGAGCTGGATCCGAACTGGCTCAGCGAAATGGCAGAAAAGCCGGGCCGCGGATGGCAGATGTTCATCGAGCGTTCGACAGAAAAGGTCGAAGACCTGCGGGCCGACATGGCACAGGTCGGACAGTATGTCGGTCTCGACATCTCGGAATTCCGCCGCATCGTTCAGCAGGTTCAGAAGGGTGAGAAAGAGGCGCGTCAGGCCAAGAAGGAAATGGTCGAGGCAAACCTGCGACTGGTGATTTCGATCGCCAAAAAATACACCAACCGCGGCCTGCAATTCCTTGATCTCATTCAGGAAGGCAATATCGGCCTGATGAAGGCAGTGGACAAATTCGAATATCGTCGCGGCTACAAATTCTCGACCTATGCGACGTGGTGGATCCGTCAGGCGATCACCCGTTCGATTGCGGATCAGGCGCGCACCATCCGTATCCCGGTGCACATGATCGAGACGATCAACAAGCTGGTCCGCACCGGACGCCAGATGCTGCACGAGATTGGCCGCGAGGCGACGCCCGAGGAACTGGCCGAAAAGCTGCAAATGCCGCTGGAAAAGGTCCGAAAGGTGATGAAGATCGCCAAGGAACCGATCAGCCTCGAAACGCCAATCGGGGACGAGGAAGACAGCCAGCTGGGCGATTTCATCGAGGACAAGAACGCTGTCCTTCCGTTGGATTCCGCCATTCAGGAAAACCTGAAAGAAACCACGACCCGTGTTCTTGCGTCACTGACGCCGCGGGAAGAACGCGTTCTGCGGATGCGGTTTGGAATCGGTATGAACACCGATCACACGCTCGAAGAAGTGGGCCAGCAGTTCAGCGTCACCCGTGAACGGATCCGGCAGATCGAAGCCAAGGCACTGCGAAAGCTGAAGCACCCCAGCCGCTCTCGCAAGCTGCGCAGTTTCCTCGATCAGTAAGAAGCCTTGCCTGAATCCTAGTTGGATTCAGGCGCTTCTTTGTCAATGTAGTCCAGTCCGTTTGCGACGAGATCTTTGGCTTCTTTGATTGCATCCTTCAAGCCCAACGCAGATTGAATTGAGCCAAGTATGGCATTCAAAACCTTGAACAAATACTTGATCGCTCTCCACACCCCGGCAACGAATTTTTCGCCCCAACTAACCAAAAGATATAGTTTTGCCCGAAGCATATTTCCAATGAGCCCGGCTTCGGAAAGGTTTTCCGGATTTACCTTTGCGACGTTTTCGCGACAACTCATTATCAACTTGTCAAACTCGCCGACCTCTTCTTCCCCGAAGGCTTTTTGCGTGTAGTTTCGGGCCTCGCCAACAAATTTGATATCATGCCCGAATGGCTTGTCGTGGAAAACAAGCGTCCTGAGGAAAGCTTGCGTTTGAACAAGCAGGTCATCTATCAGATCTTTGTCTGGTTTTTCAAAGTCAAATTGGAACGGGTTATTTGCTTCACCGAACATTGGCACAATCTCCCTGAAAAAGGGAGCATAATAGCCTAAAGTGGCGAAATCTGATAGCCGGTGCGAGATTGCACTAGAGATTTGAGCTAGCTGGCCGTGCGGCCAATCCTAAACAATTTTGATTGGCATCAACTCACTGCAAGTTAGAGGCATTTCTTCCATTGAAGGATTTTGTGGGGCCACGGGAAATACTTGACGGTGATTTCCTCTGTTATGGCAGGCATGACCGAGATAGGCTTGGGCCAACAGCATTTGGGGTAACCTGATCATGAAAAAGCAATCTTTCGCCGCCGCAATGTCGCTCCTTCTGGTATCGGTCACTCCGGCCGAGGCCTTCCGGTCTTTTAACGGCGCGCAGGTCAACCCGATCGACGACATTGTCTTTGAGGTGATCCCGAAAAACTCACCCCGCACCGGGGATATCTGGTGCGCGGCGTCCGAATATGCGCGCCGCGTGCTTGGTGCCGGTTGGCGCACCCGCGTTTACGTGGTGCAGGGGCAGGGAACCAGTGTGACGACGGGGCGGCGCACTGCGATTCAATTCACGATTTACCCGGACAAAGCAGGTGTGGTGCCGCTGGAGGGCGGTGTTCGCAGCGGGTTCCGACCCGGGGATAGCATGACCATCAGCAATGCCAACGGGAACTGTCGGCGTGATCCTGTCCGGTAATCGCGGTCAAGATTGAAGGCGCAGAGATGCAGACCGAGTTTGCAATCGCTACGACCGGGCCGGGCCTGTACGAGTTCACGCAAGAGGTTCGCGCATGGCAACGCGATCAGCAGATTTCGGACGGGGTGCTGACGCTCTTTGTCCGGCACACGTCTTGTTCCCTGTTGATCCAGGAAAATGCCGATCCCGAAGTCCAGGGCGATCTGCAGGCCTTTTTCCGGCGCCTTGTCCCGCCAACCAGTGATCCCGCCATGTCCTACATTCGCCACACGTATGAAGGCCCGGACGATATGCCTGCTCATATCAAATCCGCGATGATGCCGGTTTCTCTGACCATACCGGTGGCAGACGGGGAAATGGTTTTGGGCACTTGGCAGGGGATCTATCTATTCGAACATCGGGAAGCCCCGCACCGGCGTCGAGTAGCGGTTCACTTTTGCTGATCTGTATCGGTCTTGACCAAGATGGCGTGATCCATGGCGATGTCATGGGGAAGCGGGTAGATCGTTGGTATGCTCAGGAAGTCATAGCCGACGCCGATACAGATCGCTTTGGCTCTGTCATAGCGCAACGCCGCAAGGGTTCGGTCGTAGTATCCGCCGCCATTCCCAAGCCGGAACAGAGCGTTGTCCAACCCGACAACCGGGCTGATGATGACGTCCGGGCGCAACACGGGCTTGGATGCATTTGGCACGGGGATATTCCAGATGCCGCGTTCGCGGGGCGGCCCCCCGTCCCATAGCCGGAAGATCAACGGGGCAGATGTGTCCTGAACCACGGGCAACACGATCCGGGCTCCGAGGGTTCGCCACTGATCGGCCCAAATCCGCAGGTCCGGCTCGCCACGGATGGGCCAATAGACTGCAATTGTCAGATCGTCGGCAGAGTAACCGGACATGGACAGCCAGTCGTCGAGCCGTTGCCCCAATAGCTTGTCGGCAACACGTCTGGCGGCCACGGGCAGTGAGCGACGCAGTTCGACAAGACGCGCGCGTTCGGCCTTGCGCCAACTCATCACGTCGCGGCGGGTCGCAGCGTCGGGTTCAAGCAGGTGCGCAAAGCAGGGCGGTTCACCGCCGGTATCGGATGTCATGTCTTGTCCATGCTCCTTGGTGTTGGAAAGCGACCAGCACAGTGCGCCAAAGGGTGTTCGAGGACAAGATTGAGAGTTGTGCCAAGCAATTTCCGGCTTGCGTTTTCGGCTGTATCTAGCGTTTCAAATTCTCCTCTACCCAAACTCTAGAGGGTGCCCTATAGTTGTGGATAAGTGGAGCAGAGCCTCCACAATCAGAGGCGGATCAAGGGACGAGGAGACGGCGGATGCGCTGCCCGTTTTGCGGAAATATCGATACTCAGGTTAAAGATTCACGACCTGCAGAAGATCACGTGGCCATTCGACGGCGCCGGTTCTGTCCGGCCTGCGGCGGGCGTTTCACCACTTACGAGCGGGTGCAACTGCGCGATCTCGTTGTGATCAAGACTAATGGCAAGCGCGAAGACTTTGATCGCGACAAGCTTGAGCGGTCCATCCGCATCTCGATGCAGAAACGGCCGATCGATCCGGAGCGGATCGACCAGATGATCTCGGGGATCGTGCGTCGGCTCGAGAGTATGGGCGAAACCGACATCCCATCCAAGCGTATCGGCGAGATCGTGATGGAGGCGCTGGCTCGGATCGATACGGTGGCTTATGTGCGATTTGCCAGCGTTTACAAGAACTTTCAGGCCGCGGATGACTTCGAGGAATTCGTCAGTGAGCTTCGACCGCCGGTCGCCCCCAGCGAGGAATAATCGGAGCCGCACGCCGTGCCTGTATTCGAACCTGTATCCAAAAACGGGCCTGAGACGGGAGATCTGAGCAATGGACGCCGAGGACATCCGGCATATGACGTTGGCCCTGTCTCTGGGCCGGCGGGGTCAGGGCAATTGCTGGCCTAACCCGGCTGTGGGTTGTGTTCTCGTACGAGATGGTCGGATTGTTGGCCGCGGTTGGACACAGCCGGGCGGTCGGCCCCATGCCGAGACACAGGCACTGCAGCAGGCGGGAGACCTGGCGCGGGGTGCAACTGCGTATGTCACTTTGGAACCCTGCGCCCATCATGGCGAAACGCCGCCTTGTGCCGAGGCGTTGATTGCTGCCGGGATAAAACGGGTCGTGTCACCACTCGAAGACAGCGATCCGCGGGTTGCGGGACAGGGGTTTTCCCTGTTGCGGGAGGCCAATATCGAGGTCGTGACCGGGGTAATGGCGGATCAGGCGGCACGCGATCACGCCGGCTTTTTTCTGAAGACGGAACAGGGAAGGCCATTGGTCACTTTGAAACTGGCGGGCAGTTTCGACGGCCGCATTGCCACCGCGACAGGTGAAAGCAAATGGATAACAGGCCCCGAGGCGCGACGCGCCGTACACGCGATGCGCGCACGCCACGATGCAGTGATGGTCGGGGGAGGCACGGCGAGGGCAGATGATCCGTCTCTGACCGTGCGGGACTTGGGCGTTGGGCGGCAACCGGTCCGCGTGGTGATTTCGCGTCACCTGGACCTGCCGTTGCTCAGCCAGATGGCGCGGACAGCACAGGAGGTTCCGGTGTGGCTCTGCCATGGGCACGGGGCGGATCATGAACGCATCAAGGCCTGGGAGGGTCTGGGTGCACGACTGATCCCTTGTGCCTTGCACGGGACGCAGTTGGATGTGGGCGACGTGTTACAGCAACTCGGCGGAGCAGGCCTGACCCGGGTTTTCTGCGAAGGCGGTTCAGCGTTGGCGGCGTCGCTGCTCGCCGAAGATCTGGTGGACGAACTGATCGGGTTCACTGCGGGGTTGGCCATCGGCGCCGAGGGTCTGCCTTCGGTGGCGGCGATGGGGCTTGACCGGCTCAGGCAGGCGCCTCGGTTCGAACTGATCGAAACCCGTCCACTTGGCGGCGATGCCCTGCACCGCTGGACGCGTGCCCTGAGATAGGCTGGGGCTCCTCGTGCGCTTTGTCTCAGCGCCAGAATGGGTGTGCGGTGGCAAAGAGGCCCTGCAGTTTTGCAAGGCTCCGGTTGATGGGTCCGGGGCTGGGGATTTTCCCGTCCCGCAACCTTTCCACGACGACTTCGACCGGGCAGGGCAGTCCAGTGACTGGATCGAGATAACGGGGATAATCGATTAGGGCAGCGTGCGCCAATCCCATCAGTTCGGGCCTTGCTTTGCGCCGGTCCGGTACGGTTCCGAGGTCGGTGGTCAGGCCCCATCCGGCATAGAATGGTGTACCGAGTGTCGTGACCCGGACACCGCGCAGCAAGGCTTCGAATCCCATCAGCGAGGTCATTGTCCAAACTTCGTCGACCTCGTCGAGAATGGCAGACGGATCAACTTGGGTCAGCACCATGTCTGCCAGCTTTGCATCAATGGATCCCACGCGTAATCCGGCCTCGACGTCTGGGTGGGGCTTGTAGATGATCGTAGCCTCGGGTCTGGCGGCACGCACGGTTTGCAGCAGGGTCAGGTTTGTCGAGACTTTATCCGTACCCTTCAGGATCGAAGCGTCGTCCTCGACCTGTCCAGGCACAAGAATTTTCCGACCCGACGGCAATTCCGGGCAAGTGGCCCCGAGATTGTATTTGCTCAATCCGGCCCGGATCAGATCTTGCACAAGGCGTTCCACCCTCAGCTGCTGATCTGGCCGCAGCTTTTCGCGCCGGGTGATCCAGTCTTCCAGTTCGCTGGGTTGCGAGGGGTCATAGTAGATACCCTTGCGATCTGCGACGAGTGAAAGCGCTGGAACCAGTTCCGCACCAAGCCCGCGCGAGCGCAGGAACCCGTCTTCGACCCGCACGGCCTTGGCATGGGCGTTTGTGGCTTTGCCAGCCCATACCATCCACGGTCGGGGCAGGGTGCTGGCGCGCTCAATATCCTCGGAAAAGATCATTCTTTGCTGCTGCCCAAACATCTTCTGCAGTGGGCGGCGTTTCCACAATCGCATCCCGGTCGCCACCCAGCCATGTCGGTCCTGCCGCCATGCCCGGGCCTGTGCCTCGAGCGTGTCCAGAGCAGTTTCCAGTTCGCACAGCTCGTCCCGGTAGGGATCATACCAAACTGGGTAGAGGATCATCGCAGCAGCAAAAAGCTGAGCACGAGTCAGTCGGCGCTCGCGGCGCGGCACTGGATGTTCATCGCGTGTCAGTCCCCAGCCCGCGTAAAAGGGCTGTCCGAAAACCCGTGGTTTGTGACCGGCAAGAATGGCCTCAAACCCTAGCTGTGAGGACACGGTGTATACGCCTACTGCGCCTTCCAGAAGCGACCACGGACTGCAAGGTTTGTCCCAGAGCATGATATGCCGCGCGGTATGTGTCGCGTCGAAATAGCCAGACCGGAAACCGGCGCGGGTCTCCGGGTGGGTCTTGATCACAATGCGAGCGCCCGGGTTTTCCTCCTGAGCAAAGACCAGCATTTCGCGGAACGTGGCCGCGTCGGCCTTGCTGGCGACGACGGATGCGTCCCCCTGCGTCTGGTCCACAACCAAAACATAGCCGGGGTCCGGCAACGCGTCTTCGGTGTCAACGGCGCTGTATTTGGTCAGATGTGCCTCTTTCAGCCGGGCGATGCAGGCGCGCGCCCGATCCAGCAACGCCGTGTCGTCCAGAGGGTGCCGTGACAAGAGCTGTTCGAGATCGGATTGTGTGTCGGGATTGAAATGCACGCCCGAACGGTCAAGGCACAGCCCCAGCGGTGGCTCACCGGCCCGGCCGGGGTGCAGCGATCGCAGAAACGCATCCTCGACGCGCAGAAGCGCCGCGTCCCGTTTGGCGGCAATCTGTTCCCCACGATGGGCGGTGGGGCTTTGGCCCCAGACGGCAACCATGTCCTTGGGGCCAGGCATACCCAGGGTCAGCCGATACCCGGCCAGAGACAGGATGCGGCGCAGTCGGGACTGGGTCAGGAAGCCCCCGTTAAAAAAGAAAAGCCGGGGGATTTCGCCCCCGGCTGCCGCATCCGGATCGGAGTGCATCGGTTAGCCGCCCGTCAGGGTGGCGACGTTGGCAAAGGGTGTCAGACCGCCCGAGATGAGCGAGATGGCTTTGCTCCACTGCGCATAAGGTGCCTCGGTTATGTACAGCGTGTCATTATCGCGGATCACGAAGTCGCGGGCGGTAAACAGCCCGTTAGGCTCGGTCAGGTTCAGAACATAGACCATACGTTGTGCGCCCTGCAGATCGTCACGGCCCAAGACCACGTTGGCAACCTCGGCCGGTTCGTTGCGGAACACGAACACGCCTGTCGGATCCGAAGACAGCGACAGAAGGCCGCCGACTTGTGCGATTGCCTCCAAAGCGGACAGATCCTGCGATTCAAAGGGCACACGGGATTGGGTCGAGGTCGCGCCAAGCGCGGTGAACGAGCGGGTGTCTTCTTCGACGAGGATCTGGTCGCCACCGCGCAGGGCGATATCAAGCGCAGGGTTCTCATAGAGATCCTGGAACCAGACCTTGCCCTTCTGGTTTCCGCGCGTGACGGTGATCTCGGCAATATCCGGGGGAACGGTCACACCGCCCGCGTTGGCCAGCATCGCCGCCAACGTTCGGGTCGGGCGTTCGATCGGATATACACCCTGCGCTCCCACAGCGCCCAGTAGGCTGACGGTCGCCCCATCGCCGGCAACCCGGCGCACTTCGACCTGCGGGTCGGGCGTCTGTTCTTCGAGCGACTTGGTGATTATCTCTCGCAACTGGTTCGGCGTGTTGCCCGAGGCTCGGACACGGCCAGCGTAGGGCACGAAAATATACCCGGCACTGTCGACCTGAACTTCTTCGAGAATGGTGGAGTTCGTTGCTTCGCCTGCCAACAGGCCATCGTCAACGTTTTCCCAGACTGTCAGGCCCAGCACGTCACCGGGCCGGATCGTATCGGACGTCAGCTGGTTGGCCGTTTTGAAACTTTGGGAAAAGCCAAGGGCCGGAACGACGGCCGTTGCTCGAGTAACCCGGTCATTTACCGAAACGATGAAGGCATCGCCCTCTTTCTGGACCGACCCGGCAAAGATTTCGCGCTTGTTCGGGCCGACTTTGGGCAGCGAGCACGCTGCGGCCAGCCCAAGAATGGCCAGCACGGCAACAGGCTTCGCCCAACGGACGGATAGGGTTTTCACTGCTCGGTCTCCTCGACCTGTTATTGTTCTGCCTCAGGTTTTTTCTGGCAAGCTATCGGAATCCGGGATTTTAATCTAGTCCCGCGCCGAGGAGAGCCTAGTTCACGAGTCGCAACTGTTGCCTTGGGGCCGCTGTTCCGGATTTCAGCGCATCATAGGGATCTTCGGGCGACAGCATCATGTCCACGACCTGACGCATCAGGGTGCGACGACCGCGGCTGGAATAGAAACCGCCGGGGACCTGCGAGGTTTCCAGCAGAAAGCGGCGGTAATCCTTGTAGGCACGGTTGTCAGGTCGTTCGGCCCCAGAGAAGAAACCGTGCAAAGGCTGGGTCGATACGAACTCGGGCTTGTCATAGACGGCACTGCCGAACACCTTGAGCGGGATGCCCCGCCAGAGCACCTGCTGACCGGCCGTGGAATTGACGGTTACTGCGCTTCGAGCATCATTGAGTAGCTGTGCGAGCTTGCCGCCCCGGACATAGTGGACACGACCCACCAGCCCATGTTGCTGAGCAAGTTGCTTGACGGCCCGTCGAACCGGTGCGCGACCATCTTCGAGCGGGTGCGCCTTTACGACCAGATGATGATGCCGCGGAGCGCCTTTAGCGAAACCCTCAAAGATCTCCGCGAGAAAGTCGGTGATCGATGCAAATGGAGAGTGCATCTGGAACGAGCTGTCATGTTCCAGTTGCAGCAGGACGAGGTGATAGGGAAAGCCACCATTGCGAATGCGCCAGGTGGCCACGCGTCGATCGATCGCCTGCACCGGCATCAGCAGCAACCGCTTGAGGTAAAGCTGAAATTCCCGCGCCACCGTCAGGTCGCGGTGGGGGCGGAAATTGCGGTAATCTCCGTTCCGGAACATGACGAACCAGTGATAGAGGGCACCATAAAAGACATGCTGGCGCATATCGCCCCAATGAGCGGGTGGCAGCGGTGCCTCCATGTCGGACAGGGCCAGCGCCTTTTGCATTTCTTCAATCGACATGCTCATCAGGCGGGAGTTGCCGTTCGAACCGCCGCGTTCATAGGTGACCCAATAAGGCCGCATATACCCTTCCTCGAACACGTGCACGGTCAGCCCCCGCGCCCGGGCCGCCTCAACCGCCTTTGCGTGGATGGGCCTTGTGTCGCCGTAAAGTACGATGTCGGTGACGGACTTGCGCGTGATCAGCTCGTGGCAGGTCTCTGCCCATTCCTCGGGGGTCCCGCGAAAAGGAATGTAGCTTGGCGGGTGGAACCAGAACGCCCGGTCTCCGGCATTGAACCCGACGCGCCAGACATCTGCCCCCGCCGCGCGCAGCATTTTGCCGAGCCCGTTGAAGAAGGGCCCATGTGGGCCCTGTAGGAACAGAAAGACCCGTCTTGCCGGGGCCTGTGCGGTCATGTCGTTGCCTTCCTTGCGGATTGGTTCAAAGCGATTGTCCCATTTGAACGCGGCGAAACTATGACTGTGGCTGGGCGGAACCGCAAGATCCGGGTCTTGCCGCCACCGCCTTGGGCCGCTAGGTCTCAACCGGATCCTGAACAGGATGCAGGCTCGGTCGAGCCAAATGGTAGGCAAAAAGGAATTAACGACGTGTTCACGGGCATCATCACCGATATCGGAACGGTAACCGAGCTGGAACAGGCGGGCGATCTGCGCGCCCGGATCAAGACCGGATATGACACTGCGTCGATCGATCTCGGTGCTTCGATCGCCAGCGACGGCGTGTGCCTGACGGTGATCGCGCTTGGGGATGACTGGTATGACGTTCAGATCAGTGCCGAGACCGTGTCCAAGACCAATCTCGGAAACTGGGCCGAGGGCACACGCGTCAATCTCGAACGGGCGCTCAAGGTCGGGGACGAGCTTGGCGGTCACATCGTGTCGGGTCATGTGGATGGGGTCGCCGAGGTCGTGTCTGTTCTGGAGGAAGGGGACAGCACTCGGGTAAAGCTGCGCGCACCACAAGACCTTGCCCGATTTATCGCCCCCAAGGGGTCTGTTGCCCTCAACGGCACATCGCTGACGGTCAACGAGGTTGACGGGCAGGTTTTTGGAATCAATTTCATTCCGCACACCAAGGAAGTGACCAACTGGGGCGATGTGGCGGTTGGTGACAAGGTGAACCTCGAGATCGATACGCTGGCCCGCTACGTGGCGCGGTTGCACGAAACCATGTAACACCTGTTTTGCACTGTGCCCGTGCGGCCGGACCCCGCGTCGGGGCTGGCCTTTGTGTCGCTCGTGGTCTATCTGCGGGCGGTGACATGCTTGCTGCGAAAGGCTGAGCCATGAGCTTTGAAACACCGGGTCCGGTCGAGGCCCAGTTGCGCGGGGCAATCAGCCCGATCGAAGAGATCATCGAGGACGCCCGGGCGGGCCGGATGTACATCCTTGTCGATCACGAGGATCGCGAAAACGAGGGCGATCTATGCATCGCCGCCGAGTTTGCCGATGCCGAGGCGATCAATTTCATGGCCACCCATGGTCGCGGGCTGATCTGCCTGCCGATGACCGCCGAGCGGATCGACCGGCTTGGCCTGCCGATGATGGCCGTGAACAATTCCTCGCGGCACGAAACCGCTTTTACCGTTTCGATCGAAGCCCGCGAAGGCGTCAGCACCGGAATTTCCGCGGGCGACCGGGCATTGACGGTTGCGACCGCGATCAACGAACAGAATACGATGGCACAGCTTGCGACGCCGGGACATGTCTTTCCGCTGCGGGCCAAGCGGGGCGGGGTGCTTGTGCGCGCCGGCCATACCGAGGCCGTTGTCGATATTTCCCGCCTCGCCGGCCTCAAGCCTTCGGGGGTAATCTGCGAAATCATGAAGGATGACGGCACCATGGCGCGGTTGCCGGATCTTGTTGAATTCGCGGCCCGTCACGGGTTGAAAATCGGCACCATCTCTGACCTGATTTCCTATCGCTCGCGCAACGACAATCTTGTGGTGGAAACGGCCCGCGAGATCGTCACGTCAGAATATGGCGGGGCGTGGGAGCAACGGATCTTTACCGATCAGACCCACGGAATCGAGCATGTGGTCATGATCAAGGGAGACATCTCGACACCCGAGCCTGTCCTGACCCGAACGCACGCCTTGCATGAGGCATCCGACGTGCTCGGACTAGGGCCCAAATCCCCACGTGAACTGCCGCGCGCGATGGAGAAAATTGCTGCGGAGGGGCGCGGTGTCGTCTGCCTGTTCCGTCAGCCGCGCAATTCGCTTTATGCCAGTGACGAAGATGGCGTTCGCACGATCAAGCAAACCGGCCTTGGTGCACAGATCCTGTCCAAAATGGGGTTGCATGAGTTGGTGCTGCTGACCGACTCCCCCGAAACCGTGTATCTGGGTCTCGATGCCTATGGGCTGAGCATCGTAGGCACCCAACCAATTCTGAAGGACGACTGACATGGCCGGAACCGAGAGCCATTACATCCTGCCGCGGCCGGAATTTGACGAACCAGTAAAACTGCTGATTGTCGTGGCACCCTACTACAAGGATATCGCCGACAATCTGGTTGCCGGTGCCAAGGCTGAAATCGAGGCCGCCGGCGGCAGCTGGGACTTGATCGAAGTCCCCGGCGCGCTGGAAGTTCCTACGGCTATCAACATCGCGGACCGGCGTAGCAATTTTGACGGGTATGTGGCGCTAGGCTGCGTGATCCGCGGAGAGACCACCCACTACGATACGGTTTGCAACGATTCCAGCCGGGCCATTCAACTGATGGGGCTTCAGGGGCTGTGCATCGGAAATGGCATCCTGACGGTTGAAAACCGGAAGCAGGCAGAGGTGCGGGCAGATCCCGCGGATCAGAACAAGGGCGGCGGCGCCGCCGCAGCGGCCTTGCATCTGATTGCGCTCGCGCGTAAGTGGGGCGCCCAAGCCAAGGGGGTGGGGTTCAAACCACGCTCTGAAAACATAATCCTCGCCGGAGACACGGGCGGGGACACCAACGGATCCACCTCCGCATGAGCCAGTCAGACGCGCCTCTTTCAGGCAATCAGAAACGCAAGATGAAATCGGCGGCCCGGCTCTATGCCGTGCAGGCTCTTTTTCAGATGGAACAATCGGGCCAGACCATCGAACAGGTGGTCAACGAGTTTGTCGAACACCGTTTTGGCGCCGTCTATGACGAGGCCGAGATGGTCGAGGGCGACGGATCGATGTTCCGCCGTCTGGTGGACAATGCGGTCAACTATCAGGCTCCGATTGACCAGTTGACTGACCGGGCGCTCGTCGCCAAATGGCCGATCTCGCGTATCGACCCGACATTGCGCGCCCTGTTCCGGGCTGCCGGGGCAGAGCTTCAGCAGTCCCAAACCCCGCCGAAAGTGGTCATCTCGGAATTTGTCGACATTGCCCGTGCGTTTTTTCCCGAGGGAAAAGAAGCGCAATTTGTGAACGCGGTGCTAGACCATATGGCCCGCGAGGCCAAGCCTGAAGCGTTCTAATAGACGCTTCGCAAACACTGCTTGTCTTAAGCGAACGAAAAAACGGATGCCGATTGCTCGGCACCCGTTGGACTTATTACTCGAAATACAACTTGAAAATGTCCTCTGGCTCCACCACTCACGGAAAAGGAGGACACTGCATTGATAGACGCCAATTCGCGTCAGGTCCAGCGAATGTGACCACATTTTCGAAAAAAAATCTGTAAGATTTCATGGGTAAGTATCTGAAATATTGAATATAATTCAAAAAAATGAATGTATTGTCGCAGGTCACGTTAGGTAAGGCTGTATTGGTTTGTCTTTGGGCAAAGGCATGCTACAATTGGAATGTGGAGGGCTAAACATCATGCCAAAGCTAGTTCGCCTTTATATTCACCAGGTCCTTATCGGTTTCGCGGTTGCCGCAGGCTTTGTCGCGCTGCTCTTGTGGCTCAACGTCGCCAATCTGTGGGACTTAGTCGGTCGCTCCGACTCCGGCCTTCTGGCAGTTTTCATTTTGTGGTTCATGAATGGAATCGTTTTTGCCGGAGTGCAGTTTGCATGGGCCGTGATGAACTTGGCCGAGAAACAAGGCGGACCGCGGCGCGGTAGTCCGGTCGCAACCGAGTTTAAACCTGTCTTGGCCAAGGCCGAAGCGCCGCAGGGCATGGGGTCTCGGGGAACGAGGCCAAAGCACCGCCGGTAACTCACTGAAAGGCAGTATGAGGCGTTTGCCGGCTGATCCTGTGCGTCTAGCTGCTTGATCGCAACGCTTGATCCAGCACTTGTCCGACTGCGGTTTCCAGCCGGTCCAGCGCCAGATCCAGTTCGTCTTCGCTTGCGATGAAGGGTGGGGCCAACAAGACGTGATCGCCATTCTTTCCGTCGCGAGTGCCGGGCATCGGGTAGCAAATCAATCCTTGCGAAAAAGCGGCCTTTTTCAACTTTCCAGCCAGTCCAATCCCGGGATCGAAGGGCGTTTTCTTGTCCCGGTCGACCACAAATTCCAGCCCCCAGAACAAACCTCGGCCCCGAATGTCTCCGACATGCGGGTTCTGTCCAAACCGGAGTTCAAGCTGATGCTGCAGGTGTTGACCACGGGAACGGACCTGAGCTGGCAGGTCATTTTCCAGTATTTCCCTGACGACGGCCAGACCCGCAGCGGCGGCGACCGGATGGCCGATATACGTGTGACCATGCTGGAAGAACCCGGAACCAGTCGCAATTCTGTCGTAGATCGACTTTGAACACAGCATCGCGCCAATCGGTTGATACCCCGCGCCCAACCCCTTGGCGATACAGAGAATATCCGGCGCGATCTCTTCGGCGTCGCAGGCAAACAGATGTCCCGTCCGCCCCATGCCACACATTACCTCGTCGAGGATCAATAGCACACCATACTTGTCGCAGATTTCCCGGATGCGGCCAAAGTATCCCTCGACCGGAGGCACAGCACCCAAGGTGGCACCAACAACCGGCTCGGCAATGAAGGCCATTACCTTGTCCGGACCCAAGCGCAGGATTTCCTCTTCGAGCTCCCGCGCCACGCGTTGACCATAGTCATGCAGGTTCTCGCCTTCACTGCGTTCTGCATATTCATAGCAGGGTGCGATATGGGACATTTCCGTCAAAAGCGGCGAAAACTGCTCACGCCGCCAGGCGTTGCCGCCAGCGGCCAGAGCGCCAAGGGTATTGCCGTGATAGCTCTGACGTCGCGCGATCAGGTGGCGTCGCTGCGGTTCTCCGTTCTCGATATGATACTGACGTGCAAGTTTGATTGCGCTTTCAACGGCTTCGGATCCACCGGACACGAAATAGACCCGGTCGAGTTCTGCTGGTGCGTTGGCAATCAGGAGATCCGCAAGCTGCTCGGCGGGGTCGGTCGTAAAAAAGCCGGTATGGGCAAAGGCCAGCTGGTCCACCTGCGTCTTGATGGCTTCGGCCACTCTTGTGTTCGAGTGTCCAAGGCAGGAAACGGCAGCCCCGCCCGAACCGTCGAAATACCGTTTTCCGTCGCTGTCGATCAGAAAACAGCCGTCGCCGGAAACGGCGATTGGCAAGTTGGCGTGGCAGTGGCGCGGAAAGACGTGGCTCATGACGCAATCCTTTTGAGTTGAGAGACTAGCGCGGCAACGGATGCGGCATTGTCCCGGTGGGGCCGGCCATCAGCGGTCAGCAGGCTGTTTTCGAACCCGACTCGCAGGTCTCCGCCAAATTGCGCGGCATGCAGCAGGCATTCATGTTCACGGCGACCGAAGGCGCAGAGCATCCAGGTGCGTGCATCGGGCAGGGCGGAGAGAAAGGGGGCCAGATTCTCGGGGGTGGTGGTGTCGTCGCCATAACTGCCTGATACAAAGATAATATTGTCCTGTTGCGGGCGAACAATGCCGAGACTTCGCCACTCCAGCAATCGGGCAACGTCGTCGGTATCATATAGGATATGCTGAACCTCAGTTCCCTTGTCGGCACAGAGGCCATAAACCCGGTCGGCAAGATCCGGAGCACGCGCGATTTCCCGTACCGAGATGCTGGCCCAATCCGGTTCCACCTGATCAAGACAATCAAGTTGGTCGGTTACGTCGTAGACACCTGCCGCCTCGGTTGTGATCTGGACCCGCATACCCGGCAGGGCGCGCGCCAACTCGGCCAACGCCTCGCGATAGCGCCCGGCATCCAGCGAGTGACCACCCGCAGCATCCCGAACATGAAGATGCAGTGCACCTGCGCCCGCCCGGTGGCAGGCCGCGGCGGTTGCCACGGTCTCGGCGATGGTCACTGGCAGGCAAGGGTGATCCGATTTCTGGCGACGGGCACCGTTCGGAGCAACCATGACAAAGGGAGCGCACATGGGTCAGATCTCCGTCATTCGGACAACGCCGAGAAGGGGCAGGGCTCGCGCAGGTGTCGCGCGCGGTCGGCGGCCCCTGCATTCCACTGCTGTGTCCCGAAACCCGGCAGAGCAGATTTTGGGCATGGTGTTCCGATTTTTCATGGCCTGACCTTTTCCGAACCGTGCCTGATACCGACGAAAACCTTGATGGCTCACAGGGTCTCAATCGGGTCGCCTGATCGATTTCGCGACGATTTGCCGTGAAAGACAGATTGTCTGAATTACAAAATCAGTCAACAAGGAGCAAAAATAACGTATGTTATTCCAGCTTTCGACGCTTGGAGAGGCCGATTCGAGATGGACCCGACTCTGAAAACCAAAACGATTTCAGCGATCAAACGGGCAATCCCGACCTTGTCGCCGCGCCTGAAAACGGTTGCCAAATACATCGTGGACAACCCCTCGGATTTCGGGCTCGACCCGATCCGTGAGACGGCGCGCAAATGCGGAGTAAGCACCTACACGCTGGTTCGAATGGCCGAGAAGATGGATTTTGACGGCTATGACGAACTGCGCGAACCCTTTCGCCATGCGCTGGTCTCGGGGACCGAAATGGTGCAGCGGTTAGACTGGGTGGAAAACCTGCGCGATGGCGGGCCGCTGGGGCAGGTTCAGGCTGAAGCCTCGGTCAACACGCTGGCGATTGTCCAACGATCGTTGGAGCGACAACCGCAAAACGTGATGGAGGATGCGGCTCGCACGTTGCTTGGTGCGCGCAACGTCTACCTTACCGCCGTCAGAGCCAGCTATGCGCTTGCGTACTATTTCCACTATGTGGGGCGCATGGCTCTGCCATCATTGCAATTAATCCCGCGGCACATGAACAGCGCCATTGACGAACTGAACCACGCCAATGAGCGGGATGTGATGATCGCTATCACCTTTACACCTTATTCCCGCGAGACCATCGAAGCCTGCAAGTTTGCGCGCAACAGGGGGGTCAAATTGGTAATGCTGTCCGACTCGGACGTCATCTCTTCCGATTTTACCGCAGACGTCACACTGGTAGCATCCCAGATCAGTACGCATCATTTTGGTTGCTACACAGGGGCGATGGCCATTCTGGAGAACCTGCTGGCCCTTCTGGTCCGGCTCGGTGGGGCCGAGGCCACCGAGCGAATCAAATCTTACGAGGATCTCCGTCGGGACAACAATGCCTACTGGATCGCGCAAAAAAAACATTAGTTTTCAGGTGACAGCAGAAATAACTTTGGCAAGTCTACGAAGGCGAGAACACGCGCGGAAAGCGCGGCTCAATTAGTTGGGAGACAAAACTAATGACAATCAAGAATTTGATCTGCGGTGTTGCTGCTGCGGTTACCGTAGGATTTGCTGGCGCCGCCTCAGCGCAGGACCAGCAGTTTATCACCATCGGAACCGGCGGTGTGACCGGCGTTTACTATCCGACAGGCGGCGCGATCTGCCGGCTGGTCAACAAGGGCCGCAAGGAACACGGAGTACGCTGCTCGGTCGAAAGCACCGGCGGTTCGGTCTACAACATCAACACCATCCGCGAAGGCGAGCTGGAGTTCGGTGTTGCGCAGTCTGACTGGCAGTTCCACGCCTATAACGGCAGCTCCAAATTTCAGGACGCGGGTAAATTCACCGACCTGCGCGCCGTTTTCTCGGTTCACCCTGAACCGTTCACCGTGGTTGCACGTGCCGATGCCGGCATATCGACGTTCGATGACCTGAAGGGCAAGCGCGTTAACATCGGCAACCCGGGATCCGGTCAGCGCGGCACCATGGAAGTGGTGATGAACGCCAAGGAATGGACGATGGAATCGTTTGCTCTTGCGACCGAGCTCAAGGCCGCCGAGCAGTCCGCCGCGCTTTGTGACAACCAGATCGATGCGATGGTTTATACCGTTGGTCACCCTTCGGGCTCGATCCAGGAAGCGACCACGGCCTGTGACTCGGTTCTGGTCAGCGTGTCGGGTCCGGGTATTGACCGTCTGGTCGATGAAAACACCTTTTATCGCAAGGCCCGCATTGTTGGCGGCACTTATCGTGGCAACCCCGAAGACACCGAAACCTTTGGTGTGGGCGCGACACTGGTGACCTCGGCAAACGTGTCGGACGAAGCTGTCTATGTTCTGGTCAGCGCAGTGTTTGAAAACTTTGACGCGTTCAAGAAACTGCACCCTGCCTTTGCCAACCTGACCCCGGAAGAAATGGTCAAGGACGGTCTGTCGGCACCGCTGCACCCGGGAGCCAAGAAGTACTACATGGAAAAAGGCTGGATCAAGTGATCTGACGCCATTGAACGGGGCGCTGCACAGCGCCCCGTTTCATGCCCGGCCGGTGATCCGGGCAAACCAAGGCCGCCCTTCCCAAAAACAATCAATAGCGGCCAACAGGGAGATACCTCATGGCCTCTGACACGCAGGGCAACCGTCCGCTATCCGAAGAAGAACTACAGGAACTTGTCGCCTCTTCCGATGCGGGCGCACGGGATCCAGCGGGCACGATTGGGGTTTTCCTCGCCATCGTCGCCGTGGTCTGGTCAGTGTTTCAGGTCGTTCTGGCCTCGCCGCTGTCCAATGTTCTGCTGCCCGGAAGCGTGGTCAACAACTCGCGTCAGATCCATCTGGCCTTCGCAATCTTTCTGGCATTCATGGCCTATCCGGCTCTGAAATCCAGCCCGCGCAACTATATCCCGATCCAGGATTGGATCATGGCGATCCTAGGCACCTTCATCGCGCTCTATGGATACATCTTTTATCAGAAGATCGTGGATAGCGGAGGATTGGCGGACAACACCGATAAATGGTTTGCGCTGGTCGGCCTTATCCTTTTGTTCGAGGCAGCCCGCCGCGCGCTTGGCCCGGCGATGGCGATCATCGCCACGATTTTCCTGGCCTACGTCTTTTTCGGCTCATCGGAATGGGTGCCCGACGTAATCCGGTGGAAGGGCGCGACGCTGAAAAAGGCGATGAGCCATATGTGGATCACCTCTGAGGGCGTGTTTGGAATCGCCCTTGGTGTGTCCACCAAATTTGTTTTCCTCTTTGTGCTGTTCGGAGCGCTTCTCGATAAGGCGGGTGCCGGCAACTACTTCATCAAGATGGCTTTTGGCGCACTTGGTCACCTCAAGGGTGGGCCTGCAAAGGCAGCCGTGGTCGGTTCGGCCGCCACCGGTCTGATCTCCGGGTCGTCGATTGCCAACGTGGTCACCACCGGCACGTTCACGATCCCGCTAATGAAGCGGGTCGGGTTTACCAGTGAGCAGGCCGGTTCGGTCGAAGTGGCATCCTCGGTCAACGGCCAGATCATGCCGCCTGTCATGGGCGCGGCCGCGTTCCTGATGGTGGAATATGTGGGCATTTCCTATGTCGAGGTTATCACCCACGCGTTCCTGCCTGCAGCGATTTCCTACGTTGCTCTGGTCTATATCGTGCATCTCGAAGCGGTGAAGCGGAACATGCCGACGCTGGGCAACCGCGTTGTGTCGATGGGGCGAACCATCGGCGGTATGGCGCTGTTCTTTGCCGGGTTTGCAGGTCTTTGCTATGGCGTCCAGTTCCCGGTCAAATGGGTGACTGCGCTGATGCCGGATGGCTCGGGGTTGGTGCTGTCCGTGCTGGTCTGCATGGCCTATATCGGGCTGTTGTGGCTGGCGGCCGGGGTTGAAGATCTCGTGCCGGACGATCCCAACGCCAAGGAAGTCGAACTGCCGGTCGTGGCCGAGATCTACAAGGCCGGTCTGCATTATCTTCTCCCGATCATCGTGCTGGTCTATTTCCTGATGATCGAACAGAAGTCTCCGGGCCTGTCGGCTTTCTGGGCTACGGCGCTGCTGTTTGTCATCCTGCTAACCCAAAAACCGCTCAAGGCGCTGTTCCGGGGACAGAGCAACATGGTTACGACCTTCATGGAGGGTGTGCATGACCTCTGGCAGGGGCTGATTGACGGCGCGCGCAACATGATCGGCATCGCTCTGGCCACCGCTACGGCCGGTGTCATCGTGGGCACGGTGACGCTGACGGGCGTAGGGCAGGTCATGGCCGATCTGGTCGAGTTCCTGTCGGGCGGCAACCTGATCCTGATGCTTGTCATGGTGGGCCTGCTGTCTCTGGTGCTTGGTATGGGTCTTCCGACAACGGCCAACTACATCGTTGTCTCTTCGCTGATGGCAGGGGTGGTCGTGGAGCTTGGTGCGCAGAGCGGGCTGATCGTGCCACTGATTGCCGTGCATCTCTTCGTGTTCTACTTCGGGATCATGGCCGATGTGACACCTCCGGTGGGGCTGGCCAGCTTTGCCGCCGCCGCCGTGTCAGGCGGGGATGCAATCCGAACAGGCTTTACTGCCTTCTTCTACTCCCTGCGCACCGTGGCGCTGCCGTTTGTCTTCATCTTCAACACAGATCTGCTGTTGATCGATGTGGGCTGGGTCGGCGGCATCATTGTGGCGATATCTGCTGGCATTGCGATCCTTGTCTTTACAGCTGGCACAATGGGTTATTTCGTGACCCGCAGCCGCATCTATGAAAGCGTGGCCCTGATCCTGATCGCTTTTGCTCTGTTCCGGCCGGATTTCTTCATGAACCGGATAGCTCCGCCATATGTGCAGATCGAGCCGGCTGAACTGACGCAGGCGCTGGATACCGCGGCAGAAGGCGGCGAGCTGAGGATGTTGATCACCGGACCGGATTTCGACACCGGAGCGACGAAGGATACCACCGTGGTGATGACGGTTGGACCCGAGCAGGGCGGGCAGGCAAGGCTTGACGCCTTCGGTTTGCTGCTTATCGAGGAGGACGGTGTCGTTAAGCTGGATGAACCGATGTTCGGCACCCCTGTTTCCTCGAGCCTCGAAAGCTTCGACTTTTATGCCGACGATCCGGTGCGCATCGCGTCGGTGCAGGCACCGTCGAGCCAGCCGCCTAAAGAGCTGATCTTCATACCGGCCCTGTTGCTTCTGGCGCTGGTGGCCTTCGTGCAACGGGCCCGTGCCGGGCGCGAGAGTGAACCTGAAGGAGAACCCGCATGAGCAATTCTGTTCTCTGTGCCATCGATTTGAGCAATGGCGGTCACGATGTCGGGGTGCTGCGTCAGGCGGCGCGTTTGGCCGAGTTGGACAATGCGCAGCTGGACGTGGTGACCGTGTTGCCCGACTATGGTGACGCGTGGGTTTCGACCTTCTTCGAACAGCACCACCATCAGGAGGCCGTGGCCAATGCCGAGGCGAAGCTGCGTGAAGTCTGCGTCGAAGTTCTGGGCGAAGACCGCAATGCAGCGGTCCGGCACGTCGTGGCCACCGGCACGGCATATCAGGAGATCCTGAAAACGGCGGAGGTGGCCGGGAGCGACCTGATCGTGATCGGTGCACATAAGCCCGACATGATCGACCGCATTCAGGGGCCGAATTCCTCCCGCGTTGCTCGACATGCAAAATGTTCGGTCTTTATCGTTCGCGATTGAGTTTGACGACAGCCGGCGCCTGAGCCGGTTTGGCGCTTCAGGCCCTCAAACCGCGACCAAGGTTGAATTTTCTGTCGATCCGGGCCGGGTTATCTGTTTTCCTGACATTCAGGGCTCGGGAAACGGGACGGGGTAGAGGGAGACCCAACATGACCACATGGCGGAACTTTGCGGGGCTTGCCGTATCTGCAGCGATATCTCTGTCAGCGACTGCGGCGCTTGCGCAAGCCGAAGAGGAAGAGAAATCTCCGCTGACGCTCGATCTTGGCAATGGCACCACCGTTACGCTCTATGGATATCTCAAGGCTGATTTCATCTGGGACGATGGTTATGATCTCGGCCGGACCACCAGCGGCATCAAGAATATCGGTCTTCCGGCTGGAGGGCCGGTTGGCAGCTTTGATCGACAGCAACTGAATGAAACCCGGATCGGCTTTGATGTCCGGGGGCCTGACAATCTGTTTGCGCGGTTCGAAGGTGACTTTTACGGCGCCAACAACAACTTGCGCCTTAGACATGCGTATGTCGATTGGTATGGCGTCATGATCGGCCAGAACTGGACCAACTTCATGTCGGTGGAAACGCTCGCGGATACCGTCGACTTTCAGGGCTCGCTGGCGCTTCCATTCGCCAGGGTTCCGCAGTTGCGATACACCTACAAGGGATGGGACAACATCTCGCTGTCGGGATCGGTCGAACGCGATATCGGAAATGATGACGACCTCGCATATACCGTTGCACTTCGCTATGGGCTGGAGAACGGCATGGTCCGGGTTTCGGGCCTGTGGCGTGACGCCGTTATCAGCGGCAACAGGGTAGACGGTTGGGGGGTAAACTTCTCGACCGTTCTGAATCTCTGGCAGGGCGGCAGGATCAAGGCGAATTTCACCACCGGTGCGGGTATCGCGGACATTCTGGCAGCAGGGCTGTCCGGAAACGCCCTGTCCATCGGGGGCAGCGCCGTGGGCGTCAATTCCGCCGGTCTGACGGTCTCGCAGCAGGTTACAGACAAGCTTAAACTTGCGATTACCGGCGCTTGGCTGGATCTGGATCAGTCCACCGGCACCGACACCGACAAGCTGAATTCCGTGCATGTTTCCGCGTTCTATGAGGTGTTCCGCAACACCACCCTGATGGCCGAATATTACACCGGCAACCGCACTCAGGGAAATGGGGGCAAGTTCAGTTCGGACCGCATCCAGCTGGCAATCAAATACGCGTTCTGAGCTTGGCGTCAGGGGAAATGTGGCGGGACCGCCTGATCAACCGTGGGGTTTTGATTCCCGAGGACCTGTATGCACAGGTGGGCGCCAGGTAATCGGACCAGGATCCGAACAGAGCCAGCTCCCTCGGAATTGTTTAAGGCCACCGGAATGCTACCTGTCACGAGAAGGGCAGAACCCGCCACGCGCCTAGATAAGGCGCGCAGCGCGGTGGCGCAAGAGGTTGCGTCCGAGTTTCCAGCGGATCAGGCGATCTCAAGCGCCGAGACTGCCTTGCGCATGGATGCAAAGTGCTCGTCCCAGCCATTGTCCAAGGCAAGCACCAGTCCAAAGGCCTCGGCCCCTTGTGGCAGCCCCTCATGCAGAAGCGACAACCGCGTGCCGCCGGGAACAGCTGTCAGGGTCCAGCTCACGGTGCTGACAGTATCACCCATGGGTTTTACGCAAAACGTGTAGCGCAAAAAGTCGGGGCGGCGCGCTTCCAGGACTTCGCCCCAGATCTGGGGTGTCTTGCCGTCCGCGCCGCACATTTCAATCTTTGCCCCTTGGGTCAGCGGTTTCGAGGGGCGATGAAACCAGGTTTCAAGCTGGTCCGGGTCAGTCAGAAAGGACCAGACCGTATCCGGGTCTGCGCCCAGATAGATAGTTTTTTGCAGGTTGGTATCGGTCATTTTGAAGTCCTTTCAACAGCGGTTTTGAGGGCAGAGAGCCGGTCGTCCCAGAACTGGTCAAACCAGGAGAGCCAGTCGAGGACGGGCGCCATGCCTTGGGGGTTGATTCGGTTTATGCGTTCACGGCCGCGGGCTTCAACGGTGATCAATCCGCCATCCGACAGAACGGTCAGGTGTTTCTTGACTGCAGCGCGGGTCATGTCGAACTGCTCGGTCAACTGCGCGATCGTCAAATCGTCTTGGGCGAGTTTTTGAACGATGCCACGTCGGGTCGGGTCAGCGAGGGCGCGAAAGGCCAGTTGTGTATGGTCTGTGTCAGTCATGGCAGTCTCATGTGATACCGTTTGGTGTCATTTATATGATACCAAAAGGTTTCATGTCAAGTTGCGATGCGCTTGCATTTTGTTCACGAATTGTTCACAGTGCGAAATCATGTTGGATCTGCAACCCGGACAGAAACTTGCGCGCGGTGTCGCGCGCCACCTGCGCGGACATGGCTTCGTTTCGATAGAAGAATTCGTGCCTGCGCGCGGATTGCGCGTCGATGTCATGGGTCTTGGCCCAAAGGGAGAGATCTGGGTCATCGAGTGCAAATCTAGCCGGGCGGATTTCCAGTCGGACCGGAAATGGCAGGGATATCTCGAATGGTGTGATCGATACTTCTGGGCCGTTGATACGGAGTTTCCGACCGACTTGTTGCCGCCGGAAACCGGGCTGATCATCGCTGACGCCTATGACGCCGAGATTATTCGCATGGCCCCCGAGGACAAACTGGCTGCGGCCCGGCGCAAGGTCATGGTTCAGAAATTCGCGGTGCATGCGGCACGGCGGTTGCAGGCGCTGCGAGACCCGGGCGTGGCTGCAATTCTAGACGCCGCAATGGCAGAGGAGGGCAAGACGTGATGATCAAGTATTACTATCCCGATGGTGACTGGTGCTATCGCGCGCTGCACACAGCGCATGCGGTGTTTCACCGGGACGGAAAGCTGGTTGCCCGCGCCGAAAAACCAGACCAGTCGGGGATGTACGAATTCGAGATTACCGGGTTCGAACTGATCGGGCCGGGGCAGGTGCACACCTGAACGGACAACACCGGTTACTTGCCGATCGCCAGCGCCGCCTGAGCTGCCGCCCTGATTTCTTCTGCGATTTCCTCGGCTTCTTCTGGATCAAAATCCATCGGAATCTCGACGCCTTGGGCTTCAATGAAGATTCGGACCATGCCCGCATCGGTCGGTCCGATTTGCAGGTTGGCTTCGATGTCGCGTTCGGTGTTGATGCCCATATCCGTCTCCTTGATGCCGCAAGGTGCTAGCGCGGGAGGGGTTGAAAGGCAAGTATGGGCCGGAGTTGAATTGTGCCATGAGGAATGTTGTCCTGCGCCGATTCGAACCGGAAGACGCCCCTTGGGTGGTCAGGATGCATGGCGAACTCTATGCCCGCGCCGAAGGGTTCGATGGCAGTTTCGGAACATTGGTCGCGCAGATTCTCGAGGATTTCGGTGCCTCACATGATCCGCTCAGGGAACACGGATGGATTGCCGAAGCTGACGGAAACCGATTGGGTAGCATTTTCTGCGTGTCGGCAGGTGCGCATACGGCCAAATTGCGGCTGTTCCTTTTGTTGCCCGAGGCCCGCGGGCAGGGTCTGGGGCGGCGCATGTTGCAGCTGTGTATGACCTTTGCGCGGGATGCCGGATATCGCGAAATGGTTTTGTGGACCCATGAAAGCCACCGCGCGGCTTGTGCTCTCTATGCCGCTTCCGGATGGCAACTGACCGAGAGCAAGCCAGTGCATTCTTTCGGTGTCGATCTGGTTGAACAAAGCTGGCGCACAGACCTCTAATTGCTCTTGCAATCCCTCAACCGGTTCGCTAAATCGCCCAACACGGTGCCGCCTTAGCTCAGTTGGTTAGAGCGCTGGATTGTGGATCCAGAGGTCCCCTGTTCAAGCCAGGGAGGCGGTACCATTAGCTTCCGGACACAAGTTGATATCTGAGCGGGGCAAACTGCGGTCTCGCCTGCGCGCAATTTCCGTTTCAGCCATCTGCTGCGACGTGCTGGACCTTGTCATCCGGCAAGGCGGCTGGCTAGGATTGATTTTGCTGCAATAATTCTGGGACATCGCGCGACCAACTGGGATCGCAATTTAGGCGGATCGACTTTTTCATGACCAAACACTCACCCTATCGCCGCCCGATTGTCCTGGCGTTGATGTCGGTGATCTGCCTGGGCCTGCTCGGTCTTCTGTTGTTGTGGACTGCCGCGCCAATCAAATCCGAAGAAATGCTGTTCGGGCTCTGGCGTCTCAGGCACGTTCTGATGGCCGGCATCCTGTTTGTGACGGCTATTGGATTTCTGTGCGCAGCCCGGGGGCGCGATGCCTTTTTGGGATTTCTGGCCGCGATGGTACCCATTGTGGGCCTGGGCGTATTGCTTGAAGTATCCGGCCGCGTCGGCTTGGTTGACTGGGCCGGTCTTTTGGGAAAAGACCAGCGTCCGGCGGAAACCATCGGATGGACCTTGCAGCCCGGGATCGAGGTCAGGGGAGAGACTGGTCAGGATACTGCCACTCTTCTGCGGATACCCCATGATCCTATCCCGTTTACCTATGCCACTGATGTCTATGGATTCCGCAACGGTTCAGAACCGGAAGGCAAGATCGTCATTCTTGGCGACTCCATTGTGCTTGGTGCGGCGGTTCCGACCGAGCAGACCGTTTCGGAACTGACCGAAGAGGCCCTCTCTCGCCCGGTTATGCAGGCCGCGCTGCTGGGGCTATCCATTCAGGCCGAACACGAGATGCTGCTGGGCTCTGGCCTTGCTCTGGATGGCAAAACGGTGGTGCAATTCCTGTTCGAGGGCAATGACCTGCTGGACTCCCGCGCGTTTCGAGAAGCCAGCGGGCCCGTCGATAACAGTGGTGGGCGAATGTCCCTTGCCCGGATCGGGTGGGAAGGCGCGGTTCGCGCTTCGAACCCGCCTGCACCCTATAGAACCTGCGACATTGACGGTCAGGTTTTTGCTTTCCTCTGGACCCGGCAGTCGTTTGACGGGGTCGAGGGTGAGCTTTCGCATATTGAACAGTCGATTTTGGAGTTCAGGACTCGTCTGGAAGCCGTCGGAGCTCGGTATGCTTTGGTTCTGGTTCCTTCGAAGTATCGGGTGTTGCACAGGCTTTGCACCTTTCCACCGGAAAGCCTGATCGCAGACCCCGCGCTGAACCTTTCGGATTTGCCTGAACAACTGGCCGCTTGGAGCCGTGAAAACGAAATTGACCTGCTCGATTTGACCGGTCCTTTGATCGACAAAGCGCGCTCCGGCGTTTCACCCTGGTTCTGGGGGGATACGCATTGGAATGCCACAGGTCATGCGGTTGCCGCTTCCGCATTGGCCGAATGGCTGTCAGAAAACCTCTGATCTCTGGGACGACCGGTCAGCGAGATATGCCATTGAACACGGTTGCGAGCCGATCCAATCCCTCAGATATCTCTGATTGGTCCGTGGCGCAGAACCCCATGACAAGCCCGTTCAACGCCGGAGTGGCGGTGCAGTATTTCGACAGTGGATCGACTTCTACGCCAAGTTCCGCAGCCTGCTTGGCAATTTCACGATCCCGGAAAGCATCGGTCAGGTGAAACACCAGTTGCATCCCGGCCTGATGGTCCGACACCTTGCCAAAGCAGGCAAAATCTCGTGACAGCCGGTCAATCAGAAACTTTCGCCGCTCCCCGTAGATCCGCCGGACCCGGCGCAAATGGCGATAGAACTCTCCGTCACAGATGAAATTCGCCAGCGCCTGTTGTGGCATCGATGAGGCATGCACTCCGCCCAACCGCAGCTCCTGTTTCACCCGGTCCAGCAACGTTTCCGGCAGGATCGCATACCCGATCCGCAGCGCATTCGAGAAGATCTTGGAAAAGCTTCCGACATAGATCACCCGATTCAGGCGATCCAAACCTGCCATTGCAGGGATCGGGCGACCGGCATACCGGAATTCGCTGTCATAATCATCTTCGATGATCCAGCCTTTGGTTGCCTTGGCCCAACGGATGAATTCAAGTCGTCGGGTCGGAGACATAGCGCCGCCAAGCGGGTACTGCTGCGACGGCGTCAGGATCACCAGTTTTGGGTCTTGGCCAGGGACTGGCAGGGCGGCTCCGTTTTCGTCTAGGGGCAGGCAGTGTGGAATCAATCCCAGAGTGTTCCCGTAATGACGAAGTGGCGGATACCCGGGGTCTTCGAGGCCAATGCCGTCACCGGATTTGGCAAGCGCACGCAGGCAGATGCCCAACGCATCTGACGATCCGGCGGTGATGACGATCTGGTGCGGCGCAGCTGCGATTCCGCGCCAGTCGCCGACGTGTCGGGCTATGGCCTGCCGCAGCTTGGCATGACCCAATGGCCCGCCGCTGGCCAGCAGGGCAGTGGGTTCGTTTCGGCAAATCCGCGCAACCGTCCGAGCCCATTGCCTGTGCGGGAACAGGCGCATGTCCGGTCGACCGGCTTGAAAGGCGCGCGGTGCGGGTGTTTCCAGTTCCGAGATGTCCGGTCGGGTTCCAGTTGCCGGCGGTGCCAGTTCCACATCTCCGACCGCGCAGACCGTGTATCCTGATCCCTGCAAGCCCGTGAGATAACCTTCTGCAACCAACTGATCATAGGCGGTCACGATCGTGGAACGTGACAAGCCAAGCTCTGTCGCAAAGGCCCGCGTCGGAGGCATCCGATCCCCGTCCCGCAAGTCGCCCGAGATGATCCGGGTCCGGATTTCCGAACAGATCTGTTCAAAAACCGGAAGCTTCGCGCCACGGTCGATGGTAAAGGCGATCAGGGCGGCTTGCTTCATATTGGTATGCTCAAAATTGCCAATTTTGGACATTAAGGGACTGCCATTATTCTGGCAATGCCTAAGCAGTGACGAATATGCGAGATACGAGGAACTTGTATGGACAAACCATCCGGCACAGCCCGCAGTGAGGTAAGCTTTGAACGCGAAAACCATCTTGGGCAACCGATCGGAGCAGAGCTGCCGGGATGGAAGCCCCGGCAAAGACCCGACAAAAGCCCGATGCAGGGCCGGTTCTGCCGGGTTGAGGCACTGGATCCTGGCCGTCACGCAACGGGGCTGTTCGAATCCTTCGCGGCCGATCCGGACGGTGCGATCTGGACCTACATCCCTTTCGGCCCGTTTCGCAGTCAGCAAGACCTCGAGGTCTGGGCATCCGATGCCAGCCGCGACGATGATGTGCCGTATTTTGCCATTCTGGATCAGCCGAGCGGCCGGCCGGTCGGGATCGCAAGTTTCATGCGGATCAAACCGGAACATGGCGTACTTGAGGTTGGCGGGATTGTGTATTCGCCTCTGTTGCAACGCAAACCCGCGGCGACCGAGGCCATGTTTCTGATGATGCGGCGTGCGTTTCGTGACCTTGGATATCGGCGTTACGAATGGAAATGCGATGCCCTGAATGCCGCCTCAAGGCGGGCTGCCGCAAGGCTCGGATTCTCTTATGACGGGTTGTTCGAACAGGTGGTGATCTACAAGGGGCGGAACCGGGATACCACGTGGTTCTCGATCCTCGATCGGGATTGGCCGATGCTGGAACGCGCCTATGACGCGTGGCTGTCGCCGGAAAATTTCGATGCGAGCGGTGAACAGATCCGCAAGCTAGGTGACCTCATTGCCAGCGCCCGCGCCGCGACCTGAGATGGGGCCACATTGCTATTGATGGGGCGGCCGCAACATGCGGCCTGTTCCCCTCAGGCAGATAATCCGGACGGCTCGTGACCCTGGGTGGGACTAGGCGTGTTCCACGTCCACATAGGTCTCGTGATAGCAGGCGCCGTTCTCGATATCTGTCCGGATATCCGACGGAATAAGCGCATTCACGGTCATTGCGGTGTCCGAACTGGCCCGCCATGTTCCCTTGGGGCTGTACAAGACACCGGGCAAAGTTGCGTCCGTCACCGATAATGTCAGAACAACGGCGCCGCGTTCATTGTGCACTCTGACCGTGTCGCCATTCTTTAACCCACGGGCTTGGGCATCGACGGGGTTCATCTCTACCTGTTCCGGTCCCTGTGATGGTTCACAACCGCCGAAGGTGGCATTGGTGCGTTTGTCGGAACTTGGGGTAATCAGGGCAAGTGGCTGCGTTTGCGCAACCGGATCATAGCGGGGAACACCAAACCCGAACCGATCTTGGTAGTCCGCACTGAACAGCTCGATCCGTCCTGATGCGGTAGCTGGAAAAACCGTTTGGCACATGATCGGATCGCATCCGTCCTCAGCGGTCATTTCGATTGCCGTATCCTGTGCCAACTCCGAGGGGCGGCGACCCTCGAACTGCCGGTGTCCGGCATCTATTGCCTGATCCATCAGGTCCGCGTCGCAGTCGAGAAACTCGGGCCGGTCATATCCAAACCGCGCGGCAAGGCGGCGGAAAATCTCGGTGTTGGGGAGGCTTTCGCCCACTGGCGGGATCACCGGAGCTGCGCGCTGCACGAAATTTTGCCCGTAAGCCCCGAATATATCGTCATGTTCAAAATGACTGCAGGCGGGCAGAATTACGTCGCAAAACTGCATGGAGTCCGTCATAGCCACGTCGCAACCGGCTATGAACAGGTCGTCGCGCATCAGGGCCTTGATTAACCGAGATTGGTTCGGATGGGTTGCCACCGGATTGTGATTGTAAATCATTGTCGCCATCACTGGCGGATCAAGGTCCGGATCAAGCAGTTTGTCTGGAACATCGACGATGTTGAACATGCGCGTTTCCGGGTGTTTCAGATGATCGCCGTGCAACTTGCCTTGTGTCTTTGGCGCCAGAATTCCGGATTTGGCGATCACACCGGCGCCACGCCGTCCTTGATGTCCGCTCAAGGCCGGCAATGCCATCACGGCGCGCAGTCCGGACCCGCCTGAACGGCCCCGTTCCATGCCGTTCCCGGGAGAAATGGACATGTTTTTGGCGCTTTGGATCCAGTCGGCGAGACGATGCATAAGCTCCGGGGCTACTCCGCAGATCCGGTGCACCTGATCCGCGTCATACTGGCGGGCCTGTTCCATGTAAGGATCGAACCCGCTGACCCATTTTTCGATAAAAGCCAGATCCAGAGCATTCCGGCGCTCAAGCTCGGCAGCCAGCGCCATCGCAAGGACGACATCGGTTCCGGGGCGGATCTGGACGTGGAGATCACTTTGCTCGGCAATCTTGATCCGCTTCGGGTCGATCACGACCAGTTTAGCACCCTGTTCACGCGCCGACTTCACCACGCGGATGAGGTGCAGGTTCGATACCGTGACGTTGTTGCCCCAGACCACGATCAGATCGGAATGGACCGCCTGTTGTGGCGGCATACCCGGCGCTGCCCCGAACAGGCTGGTATAGGCGCCACCCCGAACCGCACCGCAGAGCGGGCCACGGTTCAGCAAGGTTGCGCCCATGTAGTAAAAGAACCTTCGATCCATCGACCCGCCTGCAAGTTCTCCATGCGGGCCGGCATAGTTGAACGGCAGCACCGATCGCGGGCCGTGCTGTTCAATCGCTTTGGAGAAACCAGCATGGATCTGATCCAGAGCTTCATCCCAGGAGATCCGCTCAAAGTCGGCCGTTCCGCGCGGCCCGACCCGCTTTAGCGGGTGCGTCAGCCGGTTTGGCCCATGCACGAATTCCGGATAGGAGCGGGCGACCTTGTTGCATATCACACCAGCGGTATAAGGGTTGGCGTCCGATCCCCTCACTGCAGTCAGTTTGTTTTCGACGACGTCAACCGTCAGGCTGCAAGTGTCGGGGCAGTCCAGCGGGCAGACACTGGGCAGACTGCGGGTTTCAAACTTTTCGGCTCTGGTCATGTCGGGTTCCTGCGGCATGTGTTCGCTACATTTGTTCCCGCAGGATAGATCGCCAAAATGGACCGGTAGAAGAGCCAAATCTTCCCTATATAGACAGTCCAATTTTGTGCCGTTCGAGCGTGGTGGTCTTTCGCCGCCGATGACCCAACACGCGTGCCGAATTGGCAGCGGTCACAACCATGGTTAGGCATTTGATTCGAAGGCGCCAGGCAAAAACATACTTTTGTCAGTGACTTGCAGATTGTTTCTCGATCAAAATTGACTGGCGCAAGGTGCCGTCGTCCTGATCAAAGATCAGGATCTGGTTGTCTTTTGTCACCACCGCATACCAATCAGGGCCAATCGTAAAGGCCTGTGCTTCCACGCCATCGGGCAGCGCGATTTGATCAGGCAGCGGCGTGGGGGTGGCTTGCAGACGCAGAACCAGCAACCCGACGATAACCACGACCCCGCAAATCATCACCGCCGTCAAAGTGGTGACGAGGCGCCTCAGAAATTTCAGTTGCGGAGACTCCGGCTGCTCTCCGGCAGGAGGTTGTGTCTGCATCTTCGGCCCGCTTGTTCCCGTGCTTTGCAAGGTTTCATACGGGGCGAGCGCCCAAGACGCCAGACACAATACTCATTCAAGATGGACCGGTTACAGCTTCATTTTTCGTTTCGCCCGTCTGACCTTGGACTTGTAGGTAAACCCTTTGTTCAGGCTCTTGCTGCCTGTGGCTCTCCACCACTCTGAATCCTGAGGCCAGCTTCGCCAGAGGTTCCCTTCGGCATCCGTGACATGCGAGATGCACTCGCCGCCATCCTGCTTGCTGCCGTAGCCGTCGCTATTGGGCCAGTACCATGTCAGGTCGTGGCAGACGCGGCCCTTGTTGTCGACACGCCACTTGCCGATGCCGACATTGTCCGGGTTTTTGCCGCACCATGCCTGTGCTTCCCAGTTGGGACCATAGTAGATACCGCCCTGGCAGGTTTTCCAGGTTTGCGTCATTCCCCCATACAAATTGGCAACGGCCTGCGCCGAGGCGCCTGTGGCACCCTTTGGCTTGGGATCGGCCGAAACTGAGACAGCTGATGAAAATGACAGGCCGGCGGACACAAGGAAGGTGAGTAAGCCTTTCACAAAAATTCTCCATAAAACATGTAAACAATGACCACAATGATACCTGCATTGTTTCCCTGGCGTCAACGTTTTAAGGGATCCACGCATTGGGTCCGCCGAAGCGGATGTCGGAGCAAGAGGTGACAACAGTGGAAATCAGCGTTAGAACCCGGCCGGTTGCGTAGCGACATGTTGCAACCTGCGTTGCGCCCAGCTGATTTGCCACCTTAAGGACTGCCCGAGAATGGAAACCCGCCAGACCGAGATTGTGTTTGCCATATCGACCGCGCCGCCGTCGCGGCTCGACAAGGCGCTGGCCCGGGATGTGCCGGCAGAAGCGTCCTTGTCCCGCACACGGCTGGCACGGCTGATCGCTTCGGGGGCGGTGACTGTCGATGGCGCTGTCATGCTCGATGCCAAAGCGAGGGTAGAAGAGGGCGCCAACGTGGTCATCCGGGTCGAAGAGGCCACCGACAGCCACATCGGCCCTGAAAACATTCCGCTCGATGTGGTGTACGAAGACGCCGACCTGATCGTGGTCAACAAACCCGCCGGAATGGTGGTTCACCCGGCGCCGGGGTCTCCGTCAGGAACACTTGTAAACGCGTTGCTGCACCATTGCGGCGACGACCTTTCCGGTGTTGGGGGCGTCAAGCGACCGGGTATCGTGCATCGGATCGACAAGGAAACCAGCGGTTTGCTGGTCGTGGCCAAGTCAGATGCGGCGCACCGGGGGCTGGCCGAGCAGTTCGAGGCGCACAAGGTCGAGCGCTACTACCGCGCGGTTTGTTACGGCGTACCGGATGCCAATGATCCACGTCTGCGCGGGATCAAGGGCGCAAGTTTCGAACCCGGAAACATCCTGCGACTGACAACCCGTTTGGCGCGCCACAAGACGGACAGGCAAAAACAGGCTGTGGTGTTCGACGGAGGTCGCCATGCAGTAACGCGTGCCCGCATTGTCGAGCGGTTCGGAACGCCACCCGTTGTAGCGTTGATCGAATGCTGGCTGGAAACCGGTCGAACCCACCAGATTCGCGTGCATATGGCCCATGCCGGGCACGGGCTTGTAGGCGATCCGGTCTATGGCGGGCGCAGGAAATTGCCGCAACGATGCCTGACGCAGCAGGCGCAGGATGCGGTGCGGGATTTCTCCCGTCAGGCGCTCCATGCCGCCGTTCTTGGCTTTGAACACCCGGTTTCAGGTGAAGGCTTGCGCTTTGAGGCGCCGGTGCCAGATGATATGGGCAACCTTCTGAAGATGTTGAGAAATACTGATAGTTGAACTTTTCTGTCCAGGTTGTCATCAATCGCACAAAGGCGTGAAACCGACAGTCTCATCTTTCCTTAATGGAAACATAACACTAAGCTATTGAAACTATTGTAGTGTTATAGGTCTATGTGCCAATTCTGTGCCGATAGTATTATCCTTAACATGTTAACTAAATATTTACAAAAAAGCTACTTTGACAAGGAATTTGTCAACGTTGACAAGCATTTAGAGGTTGCTTCCGGCCCATATGTAAGCTAGACTAGTGTTACCTCGAATGGTCGCCCCTTCCTAAAGTCTGGCAAAGCCAGCCCCTAGCACTGCGGCGACCATTGGCAGAGACACCGCGACTACCTGCCAGATCAAAGAGGTCGCTCCAAAAACACTTAACGTGTTAAGTAATTCTCAAATATTTGACCATTTGGTCAAATTTTGGGTCGGAGTGAAGTTATGTCTAATGAACCTACCTACCTGACTACCGAAGAACTAGCTGACCGCTGGAACGTCACCGCGAATATGTTGGCAGCGATGCGCCACAGAGGCGAAGGACCGCCCTACCGTAAATTCAGCCGCCTTGTCCGCTATGACCTCGAAGACGTCATGTCCTACGAGGACGAAGTCAAGCGTTATAGCACTATCACACCAAAAGGGAGCGCGGCCTGATGGAGCTTCTCACTTTGATCGGGGCCATAGTGGTCCTCTGGTATGCCGTTCCCTACGCAGTTTGGATGGCCGTTTGTGTTTTAGGGCTGGTTGCTTGTGCAATCGGGGAAAGGCTGGCGAAATGAGCACCCTCTATGAACTGACAAAGGGTGTCTGCAACACCTGCGGTGAGGAAATCCCACTAGAGAATGACTACTGCTACATCTGCGGTATCAAAGAACGGGCGCTCTACTACATGCTTGACGGAAAGGGCGTCAGCAAAGACGCCGAATACATTGCTCAATCCAACATAGTATCCGGCTTGCTTGTCCTAGATGCGGTCAACGCTCTTCTAAATGAAGTGCAACTGCATCGCCCTCTCACTGCAAACAAGAAGCAATAGGAGGGCTGAGAAATGAATGAAGTTGTATCAGACCTTATGCACAAATGTGTGGACCTAGCTTGGTCAGTTGGTCACGAAAGCATCTCGTCAACATTGAGAGCCGATATAGGAGATTTTCTCTATGAAGCAGTTCAATCGGCTGCTTACAGCGATCAGTTCAATACGGCAGATGATCTAATCAATCAGGCATATGGCCTTTATGAACGATTGAAGAATGAGCGCGAGCGCCGTGAACGCGAAAGGAAGATAATAGACGAGTTATCCGATTACGAAACTTTCCTCCGCCAGAAGTATAAAAAGGGCTGACATGAAACTCATACCAAAGCAGATAGCGGACAGAAACAGCGCCGTGGCTGTAGAAGCGAGAGAGCGCGGAGCGAAGACGTTCTTCCTTGACGAGTTCTCTGACCCTGACGGGCAGGGGGTTATGAAACTGACAGGAACCAAGCCCAACGGTGAGCCTTACATTGGCTATTTCCCCGCTGACCAATGGTTCGATCCAGAGCCGGATAGCGAGTAGACACAATGAAAAAGAACGTAAAAAAGGGGAACCGCGTGGTTCCCCTGCACCCGAGTATTGACCCTAGCGAAGTAGAGGAACAGTGGTCAGACCATGAAGCAATCAGCAACCACTTCACCGAGGTAGGGGGCGCACTAGGAGAGCTAATCCGTATCGGACACAAAATGTCTCACATGGACACTAGCTTCCCGTCTTTGGCTGGTGCGCTGGTGGGCCTTTCAGCAGCCGCTAACAACATGTGGCATGTAGAATGGGCAAATGGGAGAAAGACCCACCTAAACCTCTATGTCTTGCTGATAATGCCCTCTGGCGCTGGCAAAGAAGCTGGCCGATCAGTAGCCAGACAGTGCGCCCAAGAAGCGCAAGCAGGGTTCTACGATAGTATGACTTCTGACGCCGCCCTGCATAACGCGCTATGTAGAAACAAGAATGTGCTATTAAGCATAGATGAGTTTGGGCGTGTCTTATCTAACGCCAGAAAGACCACAGGCAGTCACCAAAAAAGTCTAGTTACCGCCTTAATGAGTGCTTGGGGATTGGCGGATAAGGTGCTTGCCAGCAGGGGTTATGCTGACGGCAAGAACGACAAACCAGAAGTGTATAACCCTTATGTCAGCCTGTTTGGTGTTTCGACTCTTGTGCGGTTTGTCGAAGGTGTTGAGGCTGAGGATACTGAGGACGGGACGCTAAACCGCCTGTTAGTCATCCCCGGCGGCGATCCCCAACAAAAGCCGTATGACGCTCCTACCTACTCAGAAAGTCAATTACCTGAGCATTTGCGCAATATGTTAGCCAACATGGCCGCCGGCAGAATTGCTAACAACCAAATGAAGGGTAATAGGCCTGTTACACCAAAACCCCAACTACCAAAGAAGGGCGTGATAGAACCTGACATGCAGGCAGATGACCTCTTGAGGGCGTATCACGAGGACGTTGACAAAAGGAAACGCGCTGCCGGAGACATGCGGGGTTTGTGGGGCAGGGCGCTTGAGATAATGGTTAGGTTGGCTGGCCTACTGGCTCTTGCTGACGAGGCGTTGAAGGGGCCGATTTATGGGGCGGTCACTATGCAGGCAACGCACGTCAACTACGCCTATGAGCTTGTCTGTGCTTGCACCAATTGGGTTGAGCGTGAAATCGGTGAAGTGGTGCGCGCTAATACAGAGAAAGACAAAATCCGTGTCTGCGTCCTGAGAGCGTTGCACGAGCTTCCGGCCAGAATAAAACACCCTAGACGTCCCGGCCCTGAATTTGTGCCGCTTTCAAAAATAACGGAAAGGATTAAGTCCAAAACCAAGCAGCGATCTCTAATAACGGATACGCTTGAGGAAATGAAAATAATGAATGAGATACGCGAGAGCGTTGTATCTGCTGAAGGGCGTGGTCGGCCCACGTCTTTTTTCGCCCTAAGTATGCCGTTTGAGGACTATGAGATCTGAATTAACGGGGAATTAACGGGGAATTAACGGGGGCGGTTTTTTCGGAAATCGCCGCTCTGGCATTCCCCGCTTTTCCCCGCTATTCCCCATTAAATAATCGCCAAAAAATTCAATGGAAACAAATATTTAAAAGAAAAATGACTAATTATCGGATTAATAGATAGGGGTATACACTTTATCTTTTGTTCTGCTCTTGTTCACCCTGATTTTCTCCCATTTTGTCCCCCTTCCCCGTTAATCCGTTAATTCGGCTGGGCGGCAATTGAGGGGCGGTAATTGAGGGGCGGCGATTTGGAAATGGCGCGAAAATAGTTCTTGACAGTGTTCTCCTTTTGTGCTATAGTAAATATGATAAACAACTAAGGGTCGTAAAACCGAAATGGGAGTCGCGCCGCATGAAATGAAAGCGCCAAAGAGGCGCAGGAGCCAAGGTCAGATGGCCTTGGACTCTTTGGGCGTTCAAGACCCCTTCGAATACCTGCTGCTCTCCTATGCCAGCGAGAAGGACGAGACCAAGAAGCGGGAGCTTGCCCTTGAACTGTGCCCCTACCTCGTGCCGCGCCTCAAAGCTATCGACGTCCAGCACTCCGCCGCAGTCAACGTGACCGTGACCATCGGCGGCGATCCGATCCAGACCATCGACGCCACCGCAAAGGCGATTGCGGCCCCGTCAGATCAGTTTCTAGAGGGGGTAAAGGTCCAGTGACTACCTACCCCCCATCAAACGCCTTCGGGCGTCTACAGCGGCCCTTTGGTGAGAGGGCAGCTCTCCACCGGGGTCGGCCCGAAGCGAGCTTGACCGCCTTGTCTCGCTTTGGGTCGGCCTTGACGGATGTTCACTATTTGTTCTCATCGGTAGAACAAATGCAAAAAATGGAATATGTAGTGTCTGACACCGCTACCGTAATAGCCCTATCACGCGGGCTAGGCGGTGTGTCGTGTCAACCGTCAATGTAAATATCCAGCTTCGCTCACACCAGCTTATTGCCCACGCTGCTGAAACCCGCTTTAGCGTCCTTGTCTGGCATCGCCGTGCAGGCAAGACATTCTACGTCATTGCCAAGAAAGTAGCGAGGGCGATTGCTACTAAACGCCATGACTATCGGGCGTTCTATATCGCCCCTAGCTATAAGCAGGCGAAGGCGATTTCTTGGGACTATATCAAAGCCTTCACCAAGGACATCCCCGGCACCAAAATCAATGAAGCAGAACTGCGCGTTGACTTGTTCAACGGGGCGCGCATCCAACTGCTAGGCGCAGAGCAATACGACAGCTTGCGTGGCAGATATGCCGATGATCTCACACTAGATGAGACCGCCCTCATCCCATCGGTTGCTTGGACAACAGTCCTTTCCCCGATGCTAGCCGACCGCAAAGGCCGCGCCACCTTTATTGGCACTCCTGCCGGTCGCATGAACTTGTTTCACGATCTTTGGGATTATGCCGACCCTGACAAAACCGATGCTGACCCTGAGTGGTCGCGGTCAATGCTGACGTTTCGCGATACAAACGTGCTGGATGACAGCGAAATCGCCCGAATGAAGCGGTTGATGAGCACTGAAATGTTCCGGCAGGAGCTAGAATGCTCATTTGATGCAGCGTTGCCCGGTGCTTACTACGCAACACAGATGGAAGCGGCGGCAGCGGAGAACCGCATAACGAAGCTCGCCTATGACAGCGCGCACCCTGTTATCTGTGCTGTTGACTTGGGCTTCGCTGACGCTCTGGCGATCTGGTATGCTCAACAGGTCGGCAACACCATCCAAATCTTTGATTATGAAGAACATCACGGCATGAGCTTGGACGCTCTTGCTAAGCACTGGCATGATAAGCCGTTCCCCATTGACCAAGTCATTCTGCCCCATGACGCCAAAGTCAGAGAGCTTGGCACTGGCAAGTCACGGCTAGAAATCCTCCAACAGCGCGGCGTTGACGGTATTATCTGCCGTAATATCCCTATAACAGATGGAATTGAGGCGACCCGCCTCATGCTGGCGCGCTGCTACTTTGACAAGCAGGGCTGTGAGCTAGGGCTAGAAGCTCTGAGAGCCTACCGCAGCGAATACGACGACAAGCGCAAAGTTCAGCGCCTCACCCCCTTACACGATTGGTCAAGCCACGGTGCCGACGCGCTGCGATACCTCGCAGTCGGCATTGATGACGTGACTATCGGCGGGTGGGCTCCGCTTGATACCAGCTACGAAGAAAGGCTGATATTCTAATGGCTAAGCCAGCATCCAAACGCTACGGCATCCAGCAATCACAGACTGATTACCGGCTAGGCTCCGCGATCAGAGAGGAACTGACGCGGGCTGAGGGCTATGACGGCAATGAGCTAGACGCCAATCGTCAGAAATCAATGAACTACTACTTTGCTCGCCCACGCGGCGACGAAATTGCCGGTCGCAGCCAAATGATTAGCCCCGATGTAAGCCAGATGGTCAACGCTGTATCGGCTCAATTGCTGCCGATGCTGACAACGGACGCCTCAGTTACCTTCAAAGCATCTGGCGCTGACGATGCAGAAAGCGCCAAGGCTGAAAGCCTCGCTGTTTCAGATCAGATTATGGAGCACAATGAAGGCTTTATGTGCATCCAAGAAGCGATCAGGGATGCGCTGTTGTCCCGCAATGGCGTTGTCAAAGTTGATGTTGAAGACGATGTTCAAACCCTCACAATCACGGTTCCTGACAACGCCTCTGACGCTGAGGTAGCGATCCTACTTGTGCCAGCCGCGCCGAATGAAACCCGTGAAATCAATGAAGCTGGCAACAAGATCAAGGTAACGCGCGTCAATCGCAGCTTCACCATCGCAAGTCCGCCTATTGAACATATGGTGTGGCGCGCAAACTGGCCTTCCCGTGACCTTGAGCAAGTCCCGTTTATTGCTGAGCGCGTTTACTACACTCGATCAGACCTAGTTGAGCTAGGCGTGTCCAAGAAGACCGCAGACGCCTTGCCAAGCATGGACAGTGAGCGCCACACCGACACCAGCCGCAACCGCAGCACTCAGCCAGCCTTTGAGGCAGCGACACGCGAAATGGACGTGATTGAATGCTATTGGGCTTACATCCTCTATGACAGCGACAATGACGGTATTGCCGAGCGCCATAAGGTCTTGCTGGCAGGCGAAGACATTGTGCTGTCAGATGAAGTGGTTGAGTGGGTGCCTTATGCAATCGGCTCTTGCTACATCACAGCCCACAGGCTGACAGGCGAGAGCTTGGCAGATCACACCTACTACGTCCAAGACGGTAAGACTTGGGTGCTGCGTCAGTGGATGGATAACCTTGCTTTTGTCAATCATGGCCGCGTTGTTTATCATCCTACTGAGACAAACGGCAGGGACGTTAACTCAAAAATCCTCAATCACCCTATCCGGTCAAACAATCCCGCAAACGTCCATCAGTTTACCTATCAGGACACAGGGCCAAGCAACCTAGCCGCGCTCAAATACTATGATGAGCGCAGGACCGAAAGCGGCGGCGCTGCACTCGATCAGCTAGGCGCTAACATGCAAATCGCTGGCGAAACCGCTCATGGTGTTGAGCGGCAATATGCAGCGAAAGAACTGATGGTAGCCATGTTTGCTGCTAACTTCGCTGAGACCGTGCTCAAGCCGCTTTGGCTTTGTATGCACAAGACCATGCGCACTTTCGCCAATGCTCCAATTGAAATGGAGATTAGTGACCAGTGGGTGACGGTCGATCCGACACAATGGCCTGAGCGTAAGCGCGCCAAGGTCACGGCTGGCCTGAGTGTTGGTCAGAGGATGCACATTCAAAATTCGCTACAGCAATCCATTCAAATCCACATGGCAGCGCAGCAACAGGGCAAAACTGGCATCCTGAGCGACGATCAGACCCTCTACAGAACCTTGACCCGCTGGCTGCAGCTGGCAGGCGTCGAAGACCCTGATAGCTTCTGGATTGATCCATCATCGCCACAAGCGCAGCAGGCCGCTCAGCAGATGCAAGCGATGGCTCAGCAGCAACAGCAGCAACAACAGCAGATGCAAGAAACCGTCTACGCATCACAGCTACAGCTAGAAGCTGACAAGCTCGCTGCTGAAATGCAGCGTTTCCGTGAAGAAATCCAATTCAAGCGCGAAGAAGCCGCCCTGAAAGCTGAAATCGAAGAAGCCAAAATTGTCGGCAACGCCACGACAGAATTGGAGAAACAGCAAAATGAAATCCTTAACCGCGAAAACTCTAACCGCGAAGCAAGCGCAAGTGCTGGAGGCAGCATTGCCGGTAATGGAGGCACTGAACAATGAGCGAGAAATCATCCTCGTGGAACGCTGGATTAGCGCCAATCCCCAAGAGGACGCACAAGCAATCAGAGCGTCAATCATCGCGGGTAGAGAGCAAATCCAGCAAGCCAAAGCAGCCCTCGACGAATACGAAGACGCAAGAGCCGAGGACGCCGCATAAGCGCGAAGTGCCGCAGTCTCAGCCTGTTACCGAGGCTGACAAGATTGATGCTGTTGCTAGCTTGTTCGAAGAGCCTGACGGTAGTGACACTCTGGCAGAAAACAGTAGTGGCGTCAGTGACGACGAACAGCAGAGGCAGGAGGACCATGTAGAGGTAGTTTCATCCCTTGTTGACGGTTCTCCTGCCAATTCTGACGACGACGACGACAACCGTAATAGCCCTATTACGGAAGAAGACGACGACAGCGTAAGCCTCGCTAGCGTAGCTGAGGCATTGGAGGTTGAACCAGCTGACCTCTATGAAGTGCAAGTGCCTCTTGGTGACGGTGAAACCGTCACGCTTGGGCAACTCAAAGACGCATACAAGGATCAAACCGAAGCGGAACGCATTCTCACTGAGCGGCGTTCTCAGGCGGATCAAAGAGAAGTCGCGCTCATGCAAGAGCAGCACTTCATGCAGAATATGTTTGAAGCGTTGAAGGGGCAGATAACCCCGGAAATGGCTCAATACATTTCCAACCATGACAAGCAAGTAGACGCTGAGGAGCGTCTAGCTCTGTCAAGGGTGGTGCCTGATTTACAGGGCAAAACCGACCGCGTTCAATTCTTTGAAAAGGCGGTCAAACGCATGGCCACAGTAACCGGGCGCTCCGAACAGGAGAGCGCAATTCGGCTGGGGATGCTGCGCGGGCGAGGGTCCGCTTTAGACATCAAGTTCTTACACGCCGCCATAGAGGCATTCGAAGAACTGGACCGCTTGAAAGGTTATCGGAATGACGCTGAGAGGCACAAAGACCTTCCGAAAACAAAACGAAGCGGCGGCAAACGCGGTGTAGCCGACAGGCTCACCAGAGCAAAGAAACTAGCCGCTGGCGGCACCGATGCAGACATTGCGCGAGGCGTCAGTGAGCTTCTTGGAGGTTAACCAAAATGGCCACAAGCGACCATTGGTCAAGCGCCGACCTTAAAGGCGTAGCCCACGGCGGGTTGATTAACGAAGACGTCATGCAGAAAATCTGGGACATTTCCCGCATTCCTCTGCCGCTGACTGACATGATCGGCACTGACAATGCCGACAATTCCTACACGGAATGGACAGAAGACAAGCTGTCTGACCCAGATACCGCCAATGCCAAAGTTGATGGTCAAGACTTGACCGGAAACGACGCCAAGGGCGGCGCGCGTATCGGCAATCACTGTCAGATCAGCACCAAAAACGTGTCTGTCACTGAGCGCGCACAATCCAGCGATACCGTAGGCCGCGCAAATGAACTGAGCTATCAGGTTATGATGCGGCAAAGGGAGCTTCGACGTGACGTTGAAGCTATCACCATGACAAACCAAGGCTCTCAAGCCGACAATGGCGACACTACCCCCGGTAAGGCCGCTGGACTTGGTGCTATGATTACTCAGGGTGATAGGCCAAGTGACGCAACAGGCGGCGGTTTCAGCAATGGCGCTTGGACTGCCTACACTCCCGGCACTAAACGCGCTCTCACTGAGACAATGGTGCGGGATGTAGCACAGCTTGTTTGGGAAGCTGGCGGCGATCCATCGGTGATTATGTCAACGCCTACCATGATCCGCCAACTGTCCAGCTTCATGTTCACCGACAGTGCAAGGATTGCGACGCTCACAGCAGAGACCAATCAAAACGGCCCTGCAACGGCAATGGGTTCTGTCAACGTGTTCCTGACTGACTTTGGCGTAGAGCTAAAGATGGTTCCAAACCGTTTGCAGCAAACCCATGACAGCCTTGGTGGCACTACCGGCGATGCCTGTCATGCCTATGTGATTGATCCGGCATATATGCGCCACGGGCATCTTAAAGGATACCGCACTGAGCCTCTTGCCAAAACCGGCCTCGCTGACAAGCGCAGCATGGCTATTGATTGGACAACTAAGGTGCTCAACCGCGAAGCCCACGGCATCATTGCTGACCTCGACTATACGGCGGCGGTCACGGCGTAATGGCCCATAAACTCCATATCAGCGGCGATACCGTTACACGCCGGGATTTTGCTGATGTGGATCAGCAGAAAGCCCTTACGAGGGCTTTCCGCGACCTCAATAACGGTCGCACCAGACGGGATAACAATGACCCGTTCAACGAAGCTTTCAGCATCACGCCTGACATGTGGGGGCTTCTGCAAAAGACCAATCCTGAGCTTTTCGATAGCGACCCAAGACGTCGCCACAAAGCTTGGAAAGCCTTTGCGAACACCAGCGAAGGCAGAGCATTAAGGGTGAAATGACATGGCACTAATCAGAGCGCGTCAGCGCACTCTCACGGCGGTCAGCCCACACAACGCCAACCGCAATGTGATTATCCCCAACCGCCCGAAACTAGGGCCACGCATCCCGGAAGCTCAGGACGTTGACACGGTTACTGTGACCGGACCAGAAGGGTCAGGCGTCTTTGGCATAAATTTTCCTCATCCCGGAAAGTTCCGGGTTTACCTGACGATGCTGAATAACTCGGATGGCGTCTATCACCCGCTAAGCGGTGACATAATGCAGGTCACGCAATGCGGCGAGCCGCTAAGGTGTAGTTGGTCTGCACCCACGGCATTTGGATATAAGAACGCCTCTTTCACCTACTACGCCAGCAAAGCCGCGCCGGTCACGTTCACCTTGGCGAACTGTAGTGACGCTGAGCCGGATTTCCACGCCACCTACGGCCACTTCTATGCAAGGGAGGTGAGGGCATGACGCCGCAAGATACCGACACCCGTAATAGCCCTATTACACAAACTGTGCCGAAGGTTGATCCCAACAATCTGACGTTCATGCAGCAGCTATATATCTCGCTCAAACGGGGCGGGAATATCGACCAGCTTGAGGAAATCTTGACGGATGTAGACACCGGCAAACTATCCGCAATCATCATGCACAATGCCCACGTTGTTTGGCGTTGGGAAGCACCTGACACAATCGAAGTAGTCAGCATTTTCGGGGATATGCAGCTTGTGAAAGAGTTCTATCCGGTAGCGCGGCTTATGGGCGCTACCAAGTGGAAATGGGATGGCCGCAACGGCTGGACCCGTGTTCTCCAAATGCTCAATTCATTGGAACAGGGGGTAGCATAATGGGCGGAAGTTCGAGCAGCAGCGCCAGCACAAACACAGGTCAATTTGAAGCTCAGAACAGCTTTATGGAGCAGCTTCTAGGCGGGATGGTTGACCAACCCAACTCAACCTTTGGCATGGATATGTTCGGCAATGTTGTCGGCAATCCTATGGCACCATTTTGGGCTGGCGGCTTTGATCCGATGCAGCAAGGCATGAACGCCTTTTCTGCACTCGGTGGCAACGTCAATCCTCAGCAGCAGCAAGGCTTAGCGGCCAATACTCAGCAGGTTCAAACCAACTTGCAGGAGCAACTAGAGAAGCGGCGCAGAGCGAACGCGAAACGCAGAAACCAGAAACCTGACACAGCAAAGAAACCAGCACCAAAGAACAAGGCTCCGCAGCTTACCGGGCCTGACTCTTGGTATAAATAAAGGTAATGTGTCATGGGCGGAAAACAAAGTAGCAGCAACGCCAGCACCGGCTTCAACTTTGGTTATGACGCCAATCAATCAGGCGGCATAAACCAAGGCTTTCAGCAAGGCGGTAGCCAAGGCACTCAGTTTGGTCAGAGCTATGGCAACACCATCGGCGGTCAAAACGTCTGGACGCCGCAAGGGAACGCTCTAAGCGACCTCTACGCCAACATTGGTCAAGCAGCCAACACAGCAAGCGGATATGGCCCAAATCGACAGGCTGGGCGCTATATCAATCAAGATACAAATCAGCTTGTTCGCCAAGGCCAGCAAACTATTGGCGCTTTGTCCTCCTATGATCCAAGTCAGCAAATCCAAGCTCAAGAGACATCCTTGAGAGCGGGATTAGATAACCTTGGTGCGCACCGGCTTAACCAGCTTGGAGCAGACGCCGCACATGCTGGCGCATTCGGCGGCGCTCGCCACGGCTTGACAGAGGCCGCAGCCATTGGAGAGCTAGGCAGGGCATACACAGAAGGACTTGGTGACATTACTGCCAGAGCCAATGCCCAAGGTATTCAAGCCAACTCTGCAATCGGTCAAATGCTACCAATGATGCAGGGTTTGAGAACCAATCAGGCCATGACAGGGCAGCAGCTCCAATTGGGCAATCAGCAGCTTGCTATGAACCCCTACCTTGCATCTGCACAAGCATTGGGAGTTGGGCCTACAACCCTGTCATTCAATCAGGGTCAGCAAGGCAGCACCAACTTTGGACAGAACAACAGCTTTCAAAACGCCTTCAACAATGCCCTCAACTACAGCCTTGGCAGGGGCGTCAACCTTGGTGGTCAATCCGGCACTGGCAATAGCAGCGGTTGGAATATCGCCAATATGTTCGGGACACTGTTCTAATGTCGCTTGCAGAGTTTCTATATAAGGTTCACCGCGACCGCAGGCGGGAAGAAATCGGCCAGCAAATAGCCGAAAGTTACGGCTATCAGCTTGACCAAAACGGAATGCCCTTGGGCGGCTTTCCATCCACCATGCCGCAGCCGCAAACCAGTAATAGCCCTATTACACAACAACCCTTACCGCCTAACGGGCTTGACCTTGCAGGGGCGGGATTGCTGGATATTAACCAAGCCTCAAATGCGATTGCAGGCGTTGAAAGCGGCGGCAACTACGGCGCTCTTGGCCCTATCATCGACAACCCCAACAGCATGTATCACGGCGATAGGGCTTATGGAAAATATCAGGTCATGGGGAAGAATATCCCCCAATGGACGCAGGATGCTTTAGGCACGTCCATGACGCCGGAAGAATTTCTCAATAATACTAAGGCTCAAGATGCGGTGTTTAACCATCGGTTCGGCGGTTACTTGCAGCAGACAGGAAATTTTGAAGACGCCGCTTCTATGTGGCATTCCGGCAGGCCGCTAGCAGAAGCTCAGAATGCCGATGACGGTTACACTGCAACGCCTGATTATGTCGCCCAGGCTAGCCAGCACTATAACGGCTCTCCGCAAGGTGGCGTAGCAACACCATTCAGTCAGCCTAGACAGGTTCCCGGTGAAGCGTTCATGCCTGACCCGCGATTGCCCCATGATTTTCAGATGATGGGGATGGAGTTCCTGCGAAACGGCTACTTTCAAGAGGCTATGGAACTTCTTAGCCCCATGCAGCGATATGCGATCAACAGCAATATCATGCGCTCTGAATACCAGATCAATTCAACGCTGACGCAGGAAGCGCACACAGCCCGTATGAATGAGATTGACCGGCAGAATGACCGACAGGACTTCCGGCATCAAACGGCGTCTGCCGACGCTCTGTTGCTGCGGCAGACTGCCCAAGAGCGTTTGCAGCTTGACAGAGACAGGCTAGCCGCAGACGCAACACCGCAGTTTTCACCGGAAACGCGCAGTCAGCTAATCGAGCTTGATACCGGCATCGGCAATGCTGAGGCGGTGTTTGATTGGTTCGATCAAACCGGCGGCGTTGATAGGACTATCAGCCCGTCTGACCGCTCCTACTATGGTTCAATCTGGGCCACTACGGTCCTGCCGTTCATGCAGAAAATGTTTGAGGCAGGAGCCATGCAAGAAGCAGAGCTAGAGCTGTTCCAAAACCTCGCTGGCGATCCAAATCAATGGGCCGAGCTGACCGACAAGAACAAACAGGCGATGAAGGCTGTAATCGACCGGATGCGCCAAATGCGGAACATTTGGTTTGAGACCAATAATCCGCAAGTCGGTCCTGATGGAGCACGGCAATTCCCCAATGTGACGCCAGAACAAAACTACGGCGTTCCACTGCCTCAGAGAGCCATTCCAAAAGATACAGTAGATGGCTTGCCAGCTACTGTGACTGAGACCCTGAAAGAAACCCGCACTAAGCGCAGGCGCGGGGGAGGGCGCGACTAATGGTAGACTATCGCCACAACCCCGACACCGGTCAAATCTATGCCAAGCTACCCGGCAACCGTTGGGTGGAAATCCAAGAGCAAGATATTGGAACACTAGAGGAAGGCGGAATTGAAGCTTTCGCCAACTCTCTAGGCAATTCTCTTGGTCAGCTTGCCACTGGCGCAGGCACCTTGCTTGGTATCGAAGGTGCAGAAGAACAATTCAGGGATTTTCAGGAAGCTCAACAGCTTCGCCAAGAGTATAACACCACTGCCGGGATGTTAGGATCTATCGCCCCTGACGTGGCCGTAGGAGCCGTGACAGGCGGCACAGGCACCCTTGCAAAGCGTGTTGGCACCACAGCCCTAGTAGAAGGCGCTATAGGCGCTGCTAGAAACCCTGACGCTCCTGTGACGGGCGCTCTAGTTGGCGGTGGCCTTGGCGCTCTAGGTGGGGCAGCAGCAGCAGGTATCGCAAGGGCTGCAAGACCTAGGACAGCGGCGCTACCGCCTAATGCTCCAATGTCGGCAAGGACTTCTGCCGCAATCTCCGATAATGCAGATGATATGCGCTTGCGTAATAGGTCTATTACACAACAAACAGCCGACTTAGGAGGCGGCCCCGGTTCTATTGTCGGCACCACGACAGCGGAAATGGCTGAGGCGACTCAAAGGGGTTTGACAGCTAGGATTGCTGGCGTGTTCGAAGCCGACCCGCCCCCTCAATCTGTCTTGGACGAAGCAACGCGTCTTGGCCTCAAGCTGTCACCTGCCGACTTAAAAGGCAGCGTTGCCAATAAGAATATAGAGAGCATGATGCAATCCAACCCAACCGCTCAAGCTGTCTTTGAAAGCGAGATTATGCGGCCTAATCAGCGCACCTTGAACAAGCTATCTGGCAAAGCCGCTGGCTTCGCAGAGGACACCTCAGAAGGCATCACGCCTGAAATGATGGGCATGAACGCTGACAGGATCGGCAAAGGCTTTGATGACGCCGCAGCACAAGTGCCAATGAAGGACATCAATGTCGCTCAGGTTGAGCGGAAGGCCATGCAGGACGTTATCTTGCCAGAAGTCGAAGACGCTGTTGGCCGCGTTCTTGCAAAGGTGCCGCCCAAAGCAGACGGTCGCTCAGGGCTTGAGTATATCCAAAGAGTAAGAGAGAGCGCAGCCGGTCAATGGCGGCAAGGCAACGCTGAAATGGCAAGTGCATTAGATGAAATCGCTGACGAAGTTGAGCGCCAGCTATTCACAGGCAAGGGCGTCAGCAAGGAAGTCAAAGAGACCTTGAACAAGCTCAGAAATGAGTGGAAGGCACAACGCTTGCTAGAAAGGGCAGGGGTGTTGACTGAGGAAGGTGACGTCGCATTCGGTTCCCTCCGTCAATCCATGCGCTCAAGCAAATACCTAGACAAAGCCTACCGCCGCGCTCGTGACATGGGTTCGCCTGAGTTCAATGACCTCGCCTCAGCTACTAGGATCATGGCTCAATTCCGCGAAAGAATTGGCAACTCAGGCACAGCAACGCGCTCAATCAACGTAGCAAGCCCGCGCATGTGGCTTGGTTATCCGCTTGCCAAAGGCTACCTGTCAGGTGGTATCCCCGGCGGTGTAGCAGGAGCAGCACCCGGAGCCGCAGCAACAGGGCTTGGCATTTACGGTGGTGCCAACACCATCATGGATTGATGCCAAGCCAGTAGTGTAATAGCCCTATAACGCTAGCAAGTCCTCAGCCCTGATATGGGTATATCGCTTCAAGGTGTTCCAGTTCTTGTGGCCGCTGACAAAGGCCACTTGAGGGATTTGCCAACCTGCATCGAACAAGCGAGAAATACCCTCATGCCGCAGATCATGCACATGCAAATCCTCTAGACCGGCCTTCTCAGCAGCACATGTGACTGCGTAGTAAACCTGCTTTTGAGAGTAGGGGAACGGTCTCAAGGTATCGCCAGCCATGCGCGAAGCCATAATATCGACGCTGCGCCCCAACAAAGGCACTCTATCAACTCGATGCTTCTGCTCAGGGTCTTTCCTGTCAATGATAGTAATGATCCTACCTTCAATATCAGGCCGCTTGAGGTTGCACATCTCTCCTGACCGAATTGGCGTATCAATCAAGAACGCCACTACATCAGGGCTGACTACGTTACTTGACCAATGCTCAATCAGCTTAGCCTCTTCTTCTGGCGTCACTCTCCTGTCACGCTCATCTACTTTCGGCATCGCCCCTGTCTTTTCTAGCGATCCAATGGCGGCTTTGATCCCATCAGCTTGGATATCCATGAACCAAGCATCACGAGCGTATTTCACAGCGCCCAACAAAATGTTCAAATCAACGCGGGTAGTGCCTAGCCCATACTTCCTGCCAAGCGCCCAATCTCGCACCTGCATGGGCGTCAACTCTGTAGCCTTCAAAGTCATATCTTTCTGCAATCGGGCGATAGCTGACGCCTTGCTAGCCGACCATTCACCACCTTGCTCAGCCTCGTATTTAGTTAACAAGTTAAGTATATTCTCTCCATCGGCAGGAATAAATCCAGTCACTAATGTTTGATTTAGCTCTGTCTCTACTTGTCGCGCCCAATCCTGAGCCTGTATTTTGTTCTTGAATACCTTGGTGCGGCGTGTCCCTTTGACTTTGACTTGTGCCCGCCAACCGTTCTTGAGCTTAGAAAAAGATGCCATTGTGTGCCCGTTGTGTGCCCATAGAGATCAATCCATGTTATCTAGAGCAACTCAGGTGATGTCAATGAGCCATAAAAACAAGGGATTTTGGAAAATGTGCCTTCATGGGAATTTAATGGAAACTTAATCCCAAACTGATAGCCCGGCTCTTGAAAGGGCAGGAAATACGACCCATATCCCATGTTAAGTCCTTAAACATTTGAGGGAGGGACATATTAAATATGGCCAATTACGCTAATCTTCCCGCGCCCACACCCGAAGGCGGGCTGAATCGCTATATGCAGGAAATCCGCAAGTTTCCTCTGCTGGAACCGGAAGAGGAATACATGCTGGCCAAGCGATGGGTCGAAGAGCAGGACACCGAGGCGGCGCATAAGATGGTCACCTCGCATCTGCGGCTCGCCGCCAAGATCGCCATGGGTTATCGCGGCTATGGGTTGCCGCAGGCCGAAGTGATCTCGGAGGCCAATGTCGGTCTGATGCAGGCCGTCAAAAAGTTTGACCCGGAGAAGGGTTTCCGTCTGGCCACTTATGCGATGTGGTGGATCCGTGCCTCGATTCAGGAATATGTGCTGCGGTCGTGGTCAATGGTGAAACTGGGCACGACCAGCGCCCAGAAAAAGCTGTTCTTCAATCTGCGTAAGGCCAAGGCCCGTATCGGCGCGTTGGAGGAGGGCGATCTTCGCCCTGAGAACGTGCAGCAGATTGCCAATGACCTTGGCGTGTCCGAACAGGACGTGATCAGCATGAACCGACGTATGTCCGGCGGTGATGCCTCGCTGAATGCGATGGTCGGATCCGACGGTGACAGCACCATGCAGTGGCAAGACTGGCTCGAAGATGAAGATGCCGACCAGGCCGGTGATTATGAAGCCAAGGATGAGCTAGAGGCGCGTCGCGAACTTCTGGCGCAGGCCCTCGATGTGCTGAATGATCGGGAAAAGGATATTCTCACACAGCGGCGCCTGCAGGATCAGGCTGTGACGCTGGAGGAACTGAGCGGTCAATACAATGTGAGCCGCGAGCGTATCCGCCAGATTGAGGTGCGCGCCTTTGAAAAGCTGCAAAAGAAAATGCGCGATCTCGCCCGCGAAAAGGGCATGCTTGCCTCTGCCTGAACCCGTGGCGCTGTGCGGAACATCGAGAACATAAAATTGCGGAAAAGCAGGAGTTTCGGCTCCTGCTTTTTTTGCGAACCCTGTCGGCCGTCAAGCCCACCGCGGCCAACCCGTTTTGCTTTGGTATTTTCCCGGTCGAGGCATCGCGCTAGTTTGGTCAATGACAAGGAGATCGAACATGGCCGGAGGCTGGACGCGCGATGGCGCAGTGAGCGAGCAGATCGAAGCGTCGATCAGGGACGAATTGACCCGGATGCAGGCGGCCAAGCGCCCACAGGGTGAGAGCCTTGCCCGATGTGCCGAGTGTGACGAGGAAATTCCGGAAAAACGGCGGATTGCCATTCCCGGGGTCAAACTCTGTCTCGATTGCCAGCAGGACCGCGACAGTGCCTATAAGGCGCGGGGCGGGATTAACCGGCGTGGCTCGAAGGACAGTCAGTTGAAATAGGATTGGTTGTTCTCTGCTGGTTGAAATGCGCCAGGGCCTCGGTAATGCGCAGGGCCGCAAACCTGTCGCTCTTGTGACCGGCGTCCTTCTTCTCGATCGCATCTTTGCAGGCGAATTCGTACTTGGTGAGCATCCCCTTGGTGACGGTATCTTGCGGTTGCGGGATGAGCGTCACGCCGTCTTCGCGGGCCGCAGTTACCAGCGTTTCCCACATTGTATCGAGCTCGTCTTTCGTGGCCTGTTCCGAGCGCGGGTATTCATGCAGGAAACCACCTTTTCGGCTCAGGTCCACGACGCCATCGGTCAGAAAAGGGGCCGGAAGGATGACAACACTCGAGCCGGCGGCCGCCACAAGGCGTGCGATCCTGTAGCTTCGGATGCATTGCAAAAAGAACGCGGCGGACCGGAGCCGGACAGCCTCGCTTGGCCAAAGACCGTGGTCGCATCGCCATTCGTAGAGCGGTGCCATGAATTGCGCCACACGCAACCGGGCAGAGTAGAAGATGAACAGGTCGAAATCGTCCGGTCGCAAGTGATCGCGTCCTTTGGCGTTGATCCGTTTGACGGTTTCGATCGCTTCGCCTGATGCGCGGATGACACCGTCTTCCCAGCGGATTTGCCGAAAGCGGGGGCCGTCGGCCCCCCAGAACTCCACTTCAGCCCCAACGGGCCAGTCGATCAGCCCGGCAGCATGTGCGCGTCCGGCCCCGCCGATATGACTGTCGCCATAAATGCAGACCCTTGGAGGCTCACGACGAGAAGGCATCCAGCAGCTCCTCTTCGCACAGGACGTCATTTTCACCGGTTTCAATTTCGGTCTCCGTCCGGGGTGCCAGTTTCGCCCGTGCGGGGGCGACACTGTCCAAACTGTTCTGCCCTTCGAAGAAGTGCCGCATAACCGTGGCGACTCCTTCGGGTTTCACGCTGCGCGCATTCTCAGCAAAGAAACGGCCCTGAAAGATCGGGTGCGTAATGATCTCGAACGAGGGGAAGTAGTCGACGAATGGTAGATCATCGGCGATTTGCCCGGCCACCGCCCGCAGGATGGATTTAGAGAACTGCGTGGCCGGAAGCACATGCCGGCCCGTCGCCGTTGCTGTCAGAGGAACCGGTGAAACAGTCAAAAGAAAGCGCAAATCGGGGTTTGCCGTGCGCATCATCCGGATCGCCTTGCGCAACAGGGCATAGGTGGCCTTGTAGCCGGTGTTCAGAAACGCGTGCTTGTCGGGATCAAATCTACCGGCCACAGTGCCGGGGCAGAGCGCATATTCCAGATCGGTTTCCCGATTGCGCCAGCATTCGGTCAGGCCGAGCGTAAACACAAACAGGTCCGCTTCGGTGACGGCCTTGCGGATTGCGCTCAGCGTGACGTTGCGCGCATCCAGCAATTCCTGTTCGGAGGAAAACCCGTTTGGTTCGATGGCAGGCCTGAGCGGATCGAAGTAGCGACCATTATGCTCCCAGATCTCATCCGGCAGAACCGTTTTTCCCAAGGCCTGACCGACCCATTGCACCAACATTTTCGGGGTGTAGATGTTCCCGGTGCGAAAGCTGAACACACCATAGCCGAATTCGCGGGCATTGGCGTTAAGCAGGAAAGGCGGAGCGGGTTCGTAATCTGTCCAGCCATATCCCTGAGCGGACAGCGCCTTACCTATGTGCTGGGCAAAACAGGATCCCGCCGTAGCGATGGAATCTTCGGGCGTGATTTGAAATTTCGGCGACCAAAGTCCGGACAGGCCGTCCGCGCCGGGCTCGGCGACTGCAGTGCGCCAGAATGCTGATTGATCCAGCTCCTTGTAAGGATGTGTCACGGCCTGCCTCCGGGTGGTTATTCGGTCATTTTCAGGATCCGGGCCTGCGTATCCCTCGAACCTGCGCTCGTTTGAGTTTTCTTTTGAAACTATGAGGTTCGACAGGGTGCGGCCACAGGTTTACGGCACCGGCGCTGCGATTGAGTCAGATTTGCAACGCTTCGATATGTGAACAAATTCATTTTGGATAAAAGGAGCGGTCGGTTAAGCTTGGCTTTTTTGGGATATTTTCAATGATATTGTCGGTCGAACTGCCGCGGCGGGATTACCAAGGGGCGATCAGTGACTCACGGCGCTGGAAGGCGTTTGAACCCCGCGCAGGGGATATCGTGGTCAATACCCCGCCAAAATCCGGTACGACCTGGACGCAGGGCATTCTGGCAATGCTGATTGCCGGCGATCCCGAAGTGGATGCCGAGACCTCGATCAAAAGCCCATGGATCGACATCAAACTTCGCCCAGTGCAACAGGTTATGGAACGGCTTTCGGCCCAGCAGCATCGGCGTCAGGTGAAATCGCACACACCGTTCGACGGGCTGCCCTACTGGGACGCGCTGCGATATGTGACCGTGTACCGGCACCCGATCGACGTGCATTTTTCCTATCGCCGGCATGTCCGGAACATGAGCATTAGTGACCACGATGCATTGTTCCCCGAGGATCCGTCAGAGAGCTTCCGGATTTTTCTGGAGGGTGATCATATCGAAGGGGCCGGGCTCAAAAGTATCGTGACCCACTACATTCAGACGCTGGCCCGCGATGGCCGGGAAAACCTGATCCGGCTGCATTACGCAGATATGCTGCGGGATCTTGATACTGCGATCACCCGGATCGCGGATCATGTGAAAATCTCGCACCCGCCCGAGTTGATGCATGCGATCGTAGAGGCCGCAAAGTTCGACAACATGAAGGCCAATGCCCATCGCTTCACGCCTTCGGCGGGGCAGGGGTTTTGGCGTGAGGATTCCGGGTTCTTCCACAGCGCCACAAGCAACAAATGGGAAGGCGTGCTGACCGATGCCGACCTGGCCGCCTATGATGCGACCATTTCAGCCCTGCTAACACCCGCCGAACGCCGCTGGCTGGAATGGGGGAGCGGCGCGTGAGCTTCGGCGGAGCGTCAACGCCGCCGCCGCCGCCATCTGCGAAACAGTTGAATATCCATCGCCGCCACCATAATGCCGAGCGGGATCATCCAGAACCCGAGAACCGGCAGAAAGCCGAAAATCCCGCCGATGATCAGCAAAATCCCGATGACGATCCGCAGCCCGCGCGGCACATTGCGGCGGATACGCTGAAGCGTGGGGCGCAGGCGGGCGTGCAGTTCAGACCAGCGCCCGCCAGCTCTTGTCACGCTTCCATTGCCTCGAGTTCATCGATGAAGCCCGAGATCATGCTGAGGCCCTTGTCCCAGAATCTCGGGTCGCTTGCGTCCAGCCCGAACGGTGCCAGAAGATCCTTGTGGTGCTTGGAGCCGCCTGCCTTGAGCATGTCGAAATACTTGTCTTCAAAGCCCTCGCCGCCCTCGGCGTAAACCGAGTAGAGCGCATTCACCAGCCCGTCGCCGAACGCATAGGCATAGACATAGAAGGGCGAGTGCACGAAATGCGGGATATAGGCCCAGAAGGTTTCATACCCGTCCATGAATTCAAAGGCGGGGCCGAGGCTTTCGGCCTGCACGCTCATCCACAGCGCGTTGATGTCGTCCGGGGTCAGTTCGCCTTCGCGCCGCGCCGCGTGCAGTTTGCATTCGAAATCGTAGAACGCGATCTGGCGCACCACCGTGTTGATCATGTCCTCGACCTTGCCGGCCAGCAGCACCTTGCGCTGTTCCGGCGTTTCGGCCTTGTCGAGCATGGCCCGGAAGGTCAGCATTTCGCCGAACACGGACGCCGTTTCTGCCAGTGTCAGCGGGGTGGACGACAGCATCTCGCCCTGATCGGCCGCCAGCACTTGATGCACGCCATGGCCCAGTTCATGGGCGAGTGTCATCACATCGCGCGGTTTGCCGAGATAATTGAGCATCACATAGGGGTGCACATCCGTGACGGTGGGGTGGGCAAAGGCGCCCGGCGCCTTGCCGGGTTTCACCCCGGCGTCGATCCACCCCTTTGAAAAGAACGGCGCCGCAATCTCTCCCATGCGCGGGTCGAAGGCGTTGTAGGCGTCCATCACCGTTTTCTCGGCCTCGACCCAGTTCACGATGCGGGTGTCTTCCATTGGCAGCGGCGCATTGCGGTCCCAGACCTGCATCTTGTCCAGCCCCAGCCACTTCCGCTTCAATTCATAGTAGCGGTGAGACAGTTTCGGATAGGCGGCGACAACGGCCTCGCGCAGCGCTTCGACAACCTCGGGCTCCACGTCATTCGACAGGTGGCGGCCCATCTGCGCCGAAGGCATCTCGCGCCAGCGGTCGATGATTTCCTTTTCCTTGGCCTGCGTGTTGTGCACGCGGGCAAAGGTCTTGATGTTGTCGGCAAAGACCCGCGCCAGCTCACGGCTGGCTGCTTCGCGCTTGGAGCGGTCTTGCTCGGTCAGCAGGTTCAGCGTGCCTTCGATGTTCAGCTCTTCGCCATCGACCGTGAAGGTGAGCCCGGCGATGGTTTCGTCAAAAAGCCGTTCCCACGCGTCGCCCACAACGCCGAGGTCATGCAGGAATTTCTCCAACTCGTCGCTCAATTGATAGGGTTTCATTGCGCGAATGCGGCGGAACACTGGTTCATACCGGGCGAGGTCGGCGTTTTCCGCAAAGCGCGCCTTGAGCGCATCATCGTCTATCCGGTTCAGCTCTAACGTGAAGAACACCAATGGCGTCGTAAAGTTGGTGATCTTCTCCTGGCAGTCCGAGAGAAACTTGGCGCGGTCCGCGTCGGTCGTTAGCTGGTAGTAGCGCAGCCCGGCAAAGGACATGACCCGACCAGCCACAGAGTTGATCTTCTCGTTGCGCAGCACACAGTCCAGCAGCCCGGAAGCATCCAGATCCGCCAGCTTGCCTTCGTAGTCGAAGGCAAAAGCAGCGCATTCCTTTTCCAGCCATTCCAAATCGCGGCCAAGCTCGGGCGCGTCTTCGGAGGAGTAAAGATCACTCAGGTCCCATTCGGGAAGATCGCCCAGATTGTCGGCCCCGCCTTGCAGGTTGGCATCGCGAACTGGAAAGGGAAGGTTGAGCATTTTTTGGCCTCGTCTGCGTTGGTCTGGCGATACATCTAAGCCCGGGTTGCGGGGATAACAAGCGCGGCTGGTGGGGCTGGCCCCATCCGGCCGCAGCATTGCCAGATTCAGGGAGTGTTCAGAGCAAGTTGTTGATGCGCGACCGGAACCGCCGGCCGTGGGATCACGATCCGATGGAACCGAACAGGTCCAGCAGTTGGTCATAGATGATCCGGCGTTGCTCGGGATCTTCCATCAGAACTTCGTGCTCTTTTCCGGCCAGTTCGTGCAACGTGCCTCCGGGCCAGCGCCCCATGCGGTCACGTATGGCTGGGATATCGACGATGCGTTCGTTGTTGCCGACATAGCAGAGGCATGGAAGATCAGGAGAGGGGCGTTCGGCGAGGGCCTTCATCTCGTCCAGAGCCTCGCGCAGCCAGTGCAGGGTCGGGCCGCCGAGTGCGAGCTCGGGATGTGCCTGAAGGTGGGCGCGCATCATCTGGTACATCGGCTGATCTGTGGTCAGCGTATTGTCGTCAAAAGGCTGTTCCAACACGTAAGGCTTGATCGACGAACTCGGGGCCAGTGTATGACCCAGACCCAGCGCAGTGCCTCCATAGGCCGCAACATGGCCCAGAGGTTTAAGCAGTGGCGACATGGCAATACCCCACATCGGGCCGGTAAAGGCTGCGGTCGCGATGTCCGCGCGGTCCATCGCCGCGCGCAGGCCGATGCAACCGCCCATGGAGTGGCCAATCAGGTGATAAGGGGCCGGAAGGTCATGGGAGTCCACGGCCGCAATCGCGGCTTCCAGATCCAGCTGGTAGTCGGTGAACCGATTTACGTGGCCCAGTCGCTTATCGTCGAGCAGCCGGCGTGCCAGCCCCTGGCCGCGCCAATCGATCACCGCAACCGCGTATCCACCGGATAGCATTGCCGAAATGGCATCGGCATATTTCTCGATGTATTCCGTGCGCCCAGGCAGGATCAGCACGGTGCCCTTTGCCGCGGAATCCGAGGGCCACAGCCCGACACGGATTCGCACGGAATCGGAGGTTTCGGCCCAGACGGCCGTGCCCCTGGGCGGAGTACCGGCCTCGGTCAAGAGGAGCGGGGCCGGTTGATACCCCATCAGGCCAGAACCGACGCCAGTTGCATCGCAAGGCCCATATCGCCATCGATGGTGAGCTTGCCGGACATGAAGGCGCTGGTCGGGTTCATTTCGCCTTCGATGATGGCCTGAAAGGTTTCGGCATCTGCTTTGAGCGTGACAGCGGCGTCATCGTCGCTTACCCGCGCACCATCGCCATCCAGAATGATCGCGCCCATGTCGGCGATTTCAAATTTTGCCGATCCGCCAAAAGCGCCGCCGCTCAGCTTGTCGTTCAGTTCGGCCGCGGCCTTTTCAAGAATGTCGCTCATATCGGTCCTCGTTGATTGATACCGGTTGTCTGGTCCAGCGCGTCGGGCTGGAAATCCCGCCCGTCCCCGCTACAGTGTATCTTGTTATGAGGACTGGCCAGCACAATCTCAAAGGTATCGTTGCGGCAATTGCCGCAGGGTTCGTTTTGCTTCCTATGTTTGTCACCGCAGCGCTGGCACAGGAGGCCGACCTGAACGATGAGGCCGAACTTTTGCGCCGCCTCGCGGTGGCCGAACCTGCCGAGGCGATCAATCTTGACCGGCAGTTGCAGGCGCTGTGGGACAAGAGTGGGTCACCGGCGATGGATCTGTTGCTTGAACGCGGCAAGGACGCCATGGAAGTCGGAGAGTTTCGGATCGCCATCGAACACTTTACCGCGCTGACTGATCATGCACCGGATTTTGCCGAAGGCTGGTTCATGCGGGCCTCGGCCTATTTTCAGGCTGATCTTCTGGGGCCGGCGATGGCGGATCTTGAAAGGGCATTGATGCTCAACCCCAATAATTACAATGCGCTGCTGGGGCTTGGCGCGGTGCTGGAGATGGTGGACAGACCCAAGCTTGCATATCGGGCCTATGTCAGAGCGCAGGCTATACATCCCCATCACGAAGACATATCTACTGCGGCAGAGCGGCTCAGGCTGCATGTCGAAGGTGATGCGCTCTGACCCTGGGTCTCGGGGAAGGCGCCAAACAGATGCGGGAAACAATCGTGAGCGGGTCATCCCGGATCGTGGCCGTTCTTGGCCCGACCAACACAGGCAAAACACATTACGCAATCGAGCGCATGCTCGGCTACCGGACTGGCATCATCGGGTTGCCGCTGCGGCTGCTGGCCCGCGAGGTCTATGACAAGATCGTAGCGGTTCGCGGACCGTCGGTGGTGGCGCTGGTGACCGGCGAAGAGCGAATCGTTCCTCCGCGTGCGCAGTATTGGGTCTGCACCGTCGAAGCGATGCCCGAGGGCATGGGAGCGGATTTCGTCGGGGTCGATGAAATCCAGCTTTGCGCCGATCCTGAACGGGGCCATGTTTTTACCGACCGGCTGTTACGCGCGCGCGGAACCAATGAAACAATTTTCATGGGCTCGGACACGATGCGGGGACCAATCCGCGCGCTGGTGTCGGGCGTCGAGTTTGTTCAGCGCGACCGGATGAGCCAGTTGGTCTATTCCGGGTCCAAGAAAATCAGCCGGATGCCCGCCCGCAGCGCAATCGTCGGGTTCTCGGTCGAAAATGTCTACGCAATCGCCGAGTTGCTGCGCCGCCAAAAGGGGGGCGCGGCCGTTGTCATGGGCGCGCTCAGCCCGCGCACACGAAACGCGCAGGTGGAGCTCTACCAGAATGGCGAGGTGGATTACCTTGTCGCGACCGACGCGATCGGCATGGGCCTGAACCTCGATATCGATCACGTCGCCTTTTCTTCGCTTGCCAAGTTCGATGGTCGCCGGATGCGGCCTCTGGCGCCAAATGAACTGGCACAGATTGCCGGCCGGGCCGGGCGCGGAATGTCTGACGGAACATTTGGCGTTACCGGCGAGGCGCGGCCCCTTGACGACGAAACAGCTCAGGCGATCATGGACCACAGGTTCACCCCGTTGAAAAAGCTCAACTGGCGCAGCGCGGATCTGCGCTTTGGTTCAATTGATGCGCTGATACAGTCGCTCGAGGTTGCGCCATCAGGCGAGCACCTTGTAAGGGCGCGCCCCGCCGATGATCTCAACGTGTTGAAGTCGCTGTCACAGATTCCCGAGATCGCGGCGCGGGCCAGTGACGGAAACGCGGTGCGCCTGTTGTGGGATGTCTGCCGAATCCCCGACTTTCGCGGGATCAGCCATGCCGAGCATGCGGGGCTGCTGGAAGTGATCTTTGGCCATTTGCACGAGCGTGGAACCATACCCGCCGATTTCATGGCGCGGCAGATCAAGCGGATCGACCGGGCAGACGGGGATATTGATACGCTTTCCAAGCGTCTGGCGTATATTCGAACGTGGACATATGTCGCGCAACGGAATGGCTGGCTACGCGACGAAAGTCATTGGCGAGCCGAGACCCGCGCGGTAGAAGACAGGGTGTCGGATGCACTGCACGACCGACTGACTCAAAGATTTGTGGACCGGCGCACCTCTGTGCTTTTGCGCCGGCTCAAACAGAAGGAGGCCCTTTTGGCCGAAGTGAATGACAAGGGTGAAGTGACCGTCGAAGGTGAATTCGTCGGTCGTCTGGAAGGGTTCCGGTTCAGCCCGGACAAGAACGCGCAAGGCACCGAGGCCAAGGCATTGAAAGCCGCTTCGCTGCAGGCGCTTGCGCCGCAATTCCATCTGCGAGCCGACCGTTTCTACAATGCACCGGATACCGAGATTGATTTCACCGATCAGGGTGGCCTGATGTGGGGCGAATACGCCGTAGGCAAGCTGGTGGCCGGGCCTGAGCCTCTCAAGCCGCAGGTCGAAGTTTTTGTGGACGAGGCCGCCGGTCCCGAAGTGGAACAGAAAGTACAGCGCCGTCTCCAGCATTTCATCGATCGAAAGGTTGCCGCGCTGTTCGAACCTCTGCTGAATTTGCAGCGTGACGAGGAAATGACCGGGCTTGCGCGTGGTTTTGCCTTCCGCATGGTCGAGGCGCTGGGAATTCTGCCCAGATCGGCCGTTGCGCAAGAGGTCAAGGAGCTTGATCAGGATGCCCGTGGTGTCCTGCGAAAGCATGGTATGAGATTCGGCCAGTTCACGATTTTCATGCCGCTTCTGCTGAAACCTGCTCCGACCCGGTTGCGCCTCGTTCTTTGGGCGCTGTCTCAGGGGTTGCAGGAATTCCCCGAAGCGCCACCGCCGGGGCTGGTCACGGTGCCGACGGCCAAGGATGCGCCGCGCGGTTACGATACCATGTGCGGATATCGCAACGCCGGAGATCGCGCCATTCGCATCGACATGCTGGAGCGCCTCGCCGACATGCTGCGTGTCGAAGACAGCCGGGGCGGGTTCGAAGCCAAGGCTGACATGCTCTCGATCACGGGCATGACACTCGACCAGTTCGCGGAGCTTATGCAGGGGTTGGGATACAACGCCGAACGCGGCGAGCGGGTAAAGGAACGTCCGGTCGTTTCTGAAACCGCTGAAGAAAAATCTGGCGAAGCTGTCCCGCCAGCTGATGTCGAAGCCGAAACTGCCTCGCCCGCGGAAACCGCGGAACAGGAGCCCTCCACGACGAGCGAACAACCGGCTGAAAGCACATCCGTCACCGCCGAAGGCGATGCGGCGGACACGGTTTCTGATGCGGCGACTACCGAAGCCGCTTCAGCGGAAGCCGAAGACACCTCTGATGCGCCGGCTGAAGATACAGAGGCCGACAAGACGGCCGATGGCGAAGCTGAAACCGGTTCGGAGATGGAAGTCTTTTTTACCTTTACATGGGGCCGGAACCGGAACCAGGGCCAGCGTGGCCGTGGACGAAGGGACCAGGGGCGCAATCAGAGCGATCGCCCGCAAGGAAAGTCCCGTCCGCGTGGCAAGCCGCAGGGTCGCAAGGGCGGTGGAAATCAGCAAGGGGCCAAGACGTTCTCTTCCAAGCCGCCGCGCAAGGAAAAGAAGATCGACCCGGACAACCCCTTCGCAGCCGCACTCATGGGGCTCAAGGACGGCAACTGAGCGGTGTCCGACCCGCAGCCGAAGCTGAGAATCGACAAGTGGCTCTGGCATGCGCGTTTTTTTAAGACGCGCAGCCTGGCCGCGAAACAGGTCTCGGCCGGGCATGTGCGGGTTAATGGCAACAAGATCTCGAAACCCGCGCAGACCGTGGGGCAGGGCGACGTTCTGACCTTTGCGCAGGGGAAACTGATCCGAGTTGTCGAGGTGGTGGCGCTGGGGGAACGCCGCGGACCGGCCCCCGAAGCGCAAACGCTGTATCTGGACCGCACCGAAAAGCAGGAGATTTCCCCGGACAATCCCCGCTACGAAGGAAAAGGTCGCCCGGACAAGCGGGAACGTCGGGCTCTTGATCTTTCTCGCCGCAAGGGGATGCCGTGAGCCCTTGAAGAACCCGGCTCTCTGATTTAGCTAGTTCCTCAAATTACGGATATGGAACCCGGCACATGACCTATATCGTCACTGAGAACTGCATCGCCTGCAAATATACCGACTGCGTCGAGGTTTGCCCGGTCGACTGCTTTTACGAAGGCGAGAATTTTCTGGTTATCCATCCTGATGAATGTATCGACTGTGGTGTTTGCGAACCGGAATGCCCGGCTGACGCGATCCGCCCCGATACCGAACCGGACATGGACAAATGGGTCGATTTCAACCGCAAGTATGCGGAGCAATGGCCGGTTATCGTTACCAAAAAGGATCCGCTGCCCGAAGCCGACGAACGTGACGGTGAAAGCGGCAAGATGGAGAAATATTTCTCCGAGGCGCCCGGCGAAGGCGGCTGATAGAAAATTCGGGCGTGTCGTCCGCGATCCGCTCGCAACAACGGCCTGCAGAAATGCAGGGTGCACGCTAAAATCATCGGCTGACCCCTCTGCGATTGAGGGGCCGGAACCGGTCTGGCGCGGCATCCCTTCCGGTTTCACCGATTCTGTGCTATATCGTCAGGGCAAATGAAGTCAAAGACCGGAACACACTCCTTCTCTGTGCTCGCTAGGGGTGGCAAATCTTACGCGTAAATCGCCGCTGAACGGGGAAAGATCTCTTGCCCCGACAGCGTATTTTGCGCCGCAGTTTTTCGGTTACCAGATAGGAAGACCTGAATGACCAAGTCGAAAAAGCTCGAATTCCGTCCGAATGATTACGTGGTCTACCCGGCGCATGGCGTGGGGCAGATCATTTCGATCGAGGAGCAGGAAGTAGCCGGATTTGCGCTAGAGCTGTTCGTGATATCCTTCGAGAAGGACAAGATGACTCTTCGCGTGCCGACCAACAAGGCCACCGAGTCGGGGCTGCGTTCGCTCAGCTCGCCAGATGTCATCAATCAGGCAATGAGAACGCTCAAGGGCAAAGCCAAGGTGAAACGCGCCATGTGGTCCCGCCGGGCGCAAGAGTATGAACAGAAGATCAACTCCGGCGACCTGATCTCGATTGCCGAAGTCGTTCGCGACCTGCACCGCACCGACGATCAGCGCGAACAGAGCTATTCCGAGCGGCAGCTCTACGAAGCTGCGCTTGAGCGTCTGACCCGTGAAGTCGCAGCAGTATCCGGCAGCGACGAGATCGCGGCAGCAAAGCAGGTTGACGAAGTTCTGATGTCACGCGCTGCCGCTGCCTGATCGGCGCCAACTGAACTCCTGACAACAGCAATTCCGACATGGGCCGCTCCGGATGAGGCGGCCCATGTTTGTTTTCCCATGTCTGTTTGCCAATATCCGTATGCCCACGTCATTCGGATCCCGGCGTTTCCTGTGCTTTGCTCCCGGGATGCAAGCAGGGGCGGGCAATCGCCGTGACGTCCCTTTTGAAATTTGTCGCGCTTCGAGTGGCCTGGCGTGCCCCCAGCATCTCGCCTAACAGCGCGAGAGCTGATTTGTGCTGCGTAAAGAAGACCTTGCCAGATCGGGCTGTCGTAGGCTTACTGGCAAGCGGGAGGCGCTGGAATGGAAGAATTCAAGCAGGTTCTAAGGAGGCTCTATCTCGGGTCCGGCGCCGAGGCGCGGCGGTTCCGCTACGCCCTGATCCTGTTTGATGCCGTGACGATCGTGTTTTTTGTCTCGACGGCTCATCTTCCCCACGGTCCATGGCTGTCGGGGTTCAGCCTGCTTGCGGGGGTCTTCATCCTCTGCGATTTCCTTGCCCGGCTTTGGGTTGCCAAGGACAAGCGAGAGATTTTGTTCCGGGTTTACACCATCGCGGATCTGATCGTCATAGCCTCGCTCCTTCTCGAGCCTTTCATGGAGGGCAACTTGGCATTTTTGCGGGTGCTTCGGGGGCTGCGGCTGATCCATTCCTACCACTTGCTGCGCGATCTAAGGCGCGACAGCCGGTTCTTCCGCACCCATGAGGACGCGGTGATCGCGACGATCAATCTTTTGGTGTTTGTCTTTGTCACGTCAACGGCGGTTCTGGTGTTCTTTCTGGATCTGGAAAACACCGAAACACCTTACGTGGATTCGCTGTACTTCACGATGGCGACACTGACGACGACAGGGTTCGGAGACATCACGCTGCCGACACCAGGCGGCAAGTTGTTCTCGGTTTTTGTCATGGTTGTCGGCGTGGCTCTGTTTGTCCGATTGGCGCAGGCCATTTTTTCACCGCAGAAGGTCAGGCACAAATGCAAGGAATGCGGGTTGGTACGCCATGACCCCGACGCCGTTCACTGCAAGCATTGCGGCGGTCTGCTGAACATCGAAACCGACGGCGCAACCTAGGCAGCAAGCGCGAGCAGCAACGTGATTTCGGTGACTTGCTGCGTAGCGCCGAGAATGTCTCCGGTCTGGCCTCCGATTTTCCGATAGGCGACTACTGCCACAACTACCAAGGCCAGAGCGGCGGGTAGGATGTGCAGCAGGCCTCCGCCGCTCAACAGGAAAAGACATATGCCCAGCCCCAGTGCGAAGATTGCGGTGCCCCATCCGGGTGACCCGACCTTGTGGCTCAGGCCACTTCCCCGGGCGTTGGGCAGGGCGCGCATCATGAAGGGCAACACGCCACGGGACAGGCAGGCCGCACCCACGACCGGCCAAAGCGCCCCTGCTGCGACAAGCCCCGCAAGGGCGGTCCAGCGCAGCCCCTGTGACAGGATCAGAGCGAGCACGCCATAGGTGCCGATCTGGCTGTCCTTCATGATCGCCAAACGCCGGTCGCGATCGAAACCGCCCCAAAACCCATCCGCCGTATCGGCCAGCCCGTCTTCGTGCATCGCCCCTGTCGAGATGACGAGAACGGCGAGGATGAGGCCCGCGACGGCCGGAGCAGGCAGGCCCATGGCAAGACCCGCCGCGCCCACTGCAATTGCCAGCAGCGCGACAACCAGCCCGGCCAGCGGATAGGCCCATGCCGCAAGGGCCTGACGGGCAAAGAGGCGGTCGGGGAGTCTGGGCAGCGGGAGCCGTGTCAGCAGCACCAATGCCAGCAGCGGATCCAGCGGGGAAACCGGGCTCATGTCGCTTTTGGTCATGGCAGTGCCTTTCCGGGTCTTGTGACAGCGGGCGCATAGGTTAAACACGCTTGCCAGATGCGATGCAATGAGGCTTTCCATGCTCCCTGACCTGAACGATCTTGACCAGTTCCGCGCGGCCTTGTCAGCGGCGCCCGCGGCTGATGAAACCGCAGTTTCCGGGGCGGAACAACGAAATGGTCAGCTGACCAAACCACCGGGTGCTTTGGGACGGTTGGAAGACCTTGCAATCTGGTATGCAGGATGGCGTGGCGACGCGCGCCCCGTGCTGGACGCGCCGCAGGTCATAGTTTTCGCAGGAAATCACGGGGTGACGGCTCAGGGCGTTTCGGCGTTCCCGGCCGAGGTGACAGCACAGATGGTGCTGAACTTTCAGCATGGCGGCGCCGCTGTGAACCAGCTTGCCAAAGCTGCTGGTGCAAAGATGGATGTGCATGCGCTGGATCTGGACCGGCCGACCGCCGATTTCACAAAGTCTGCGGCGCTGACCAAGGCCGAACTTCTGACGGCGTTGCAAACAGGCTGGAATGCTGTCGATCCGACCTCGGATCTGCTGGTCGTGGGCGAGATGGGCATTGGAAACACCACCCCGGCTGCGGCGATCGGGAACGCCCTTTTCGGAGGGTCTGCTGCAGATTGGACAGGACGCGGCACCGGAGTCGACGATGACGGGCTGGCCAACAAGACAAGGGTCGTGGCCGAAGGCGTCGCGCTGCATGGCGACACGCAGGACGGTCTTGAAATCCTGCGGTGTCTCGGAGGCCGCGAGATTGCGGCCATGGCAGGGGCTATTGCAGCGGCCCGCGTGCTGCGCATTCCGGTTATTCTCGACGGCTTCATTTGCTGTGCTGCCGCAGCCTGCCTGACCCGCGTTTCGGGTGATGCGCTGGATCATGCGGTGGCCGGACATCAGAGCGCCGAAAGCGCCCATGCGGCGCTGCTGACGCATATGGGCAAGGAGCCGTTGCTTGCGCTGGGTCTGCGGCTGGGAGAGGGCTCGGGCGGTGCGTTGGCGATCAACATCGTCAAAGCCGCCGTGGCCTGCCACTCGGGTATGGCGACTTTTGCAGAGGCTGGCGTTTCCGACGGCTAGGGCGGTGTGTTAGACCGCCTCAGGCAGATTTCTGCACTTCCTCTTCCGCCAGCTCCAGCAGCGCGGCTTCCAGCTGTTTTTCCAGCTGTTGGGCGCGCGCGATATAGGCGGCGTTTTCGCTGGTCGGGATATCCGGATCCCATAGCTCGGCCAATTCCCGTACCGTGAAGCGGTCATGGGAATAGAAAGTCTGCTCGGCGGCGGCGGCCTCGTATTCGCTAAGCCCGGCATTCTCCAGAACATAGCGTCCGGCCCGTAGCGAGCTGTCGAACATCTCTCGAACGATATCGTCGGCGCCGGCCTGATAGAGCTCATAAACATGATGCCGGTCGCTGGCTCGGGCAATGATGTGCAGATCCGGTCGGGCGCGGCGGGCATAGGCGACCAACTTGGTGATCTCCTTGTGATCGTCCATTGCCGCGACCAGAACCTTGGCCTTGCTCAGCCCCGCGGCCTTCAGCAGCTCAGGCCGGGTCGGGTCTCCGAGAAACCCCTTTACTCCAAACCGGCGCATTAGCTGGATCGTTTCCATGTTGTTGTCGAGCACGATGGTCTTGAACCCGGAAGCACTGACGAGCCGGTTGACGATTTGACCGAAACGACCAATCCCGGCGATGATGATCGGCCCCTGTTCATCGATCTCATCGGGATCGTGGTCCGGGCGCGGATCCCGCATATTGCGCGACAGCAGGTCGTAGACGATGAACAGCAGCGGCGTGATCAGCATGGTCAGAGCGATGATCAGCAGAAGTTTCTGCGACAGATCGTCGGGGATCACGTTCTGCTGCACGGAAAAGGCCAGCAAAACAAATCCGAATTCGCCCGATTGCGCCAGCCCCAGTGTGAACAGCCACCGGGCGCGGCCCTTCAGCTTGAAGGCCCGGCCTACGAGATAAAGAATGATTCCCTTGGTCAGGATCACCAGCAATGCCAGCCCGATCAGGTCTGCCGGATCCTTGAAGAAGAAGGAGAAGTTGATCCCGGCCCCGACGGTAATGAAGAACAGCCCAAGCAGCAGTCCCTTGAAGGGTTCAAGGTCGCTTTCCAGTTCGTGGCGGAATTCGCTGTTGGCCAGAACGACCCCGGCAAGAAAGGCGCCGAGGGCAGGGGAGAGCCCAACCAGTGTCATCAGCAGAGAGATTCCGACTACGATTGCCAGGGCCAGCGCCGTGTACATCTCGCGCAGATGGGTCGCATGGATGAACCTGAAAAGCGGGCGCGTCAGGTAGATGCCTGCAAGAACGACGAAGGCAACCGCTCCGATCGTGACCAGTGTTACTGCCCAGCCCGGCAATCCTTCGACAAGCGACAGCGAATGATGGGCCGCGTCAACCCCATGGCCGCCACGGTCAATCGAGCCGTCCGTTTCAAAATGAGCAATCTCGGTCACCGTCAACAGCGGCAACAGGGCAAGAATAGGAATGACCGCGATGTCCTGCGTCAGAAGGACGGAAAAGGTGGCGCGTCCACCGTTTGTCTGCATCAATCCCTTTTCCGACAGGGTTTGCAACACGATGGCCGTAGATGACAGCGAAAGCGTCAGGCCGATGGCAAGGGCTGTTGGCCAGGGTTGTCCGGCAATCATCGAAACCACCATGATTGCCAGCGTCGTGACGAGGATCTGCAACCCGCCAAGGCCAAGCAATCTGTGGCGCATGTCCCAGAGCACGCGCGGTTCCAGCTCGAGCCCGATCAGGAAGAGCATCATCACGACACCGAATTCGGCGACATGTTGCAGGCTTTGCGTTTCCGCACCGACCAAGCCGAATACAGGGCCGATGATGATACCGGCTGCGAGATAGCCCAACACCGACCCAAGCCCAAGACGTGCCGAGATCGGCACGGCGATCACCGCGGCGGCCAGATAAATCGTGGCTTGGTAGAGAAAACTGTCCATCTCGGTCCTGTGTCGCGGTTAACAAGTAAGTCTGTGCAGAGAACGCCGCGGCGGCCTCAGGTGGGAAGCGGGGCGTCGCGTTTCAGCTGATCCATGACAATCTGGCTCTGAACGCGCGCAACAGCAGGATGGGGCAGGATCACCTCGTGAAGCAAGCTGTTCAGCCCGGGCAGATCAGCACAGTAGACGTGCAACAGGTAATCTGCCTCGCCTGTCATGGTCCAAGCACTGGTGATCTCGGGCCGGGTTGCCACCATGCGCGCGAAACTGGCTGACTGCTCGGGGCCATGTGTGCCCAGATGTACCTGAATGAAACCCTGAACCTGCAGGCCGAGCTTCATCGGGTCAAGCCGGGCTGCATAGCCGTTGATGTAGCCCTCGGATTCCAGCCGTTGCCGTCGGCGGCCCGCCTGACTGGGAGACAGATTCAGCATGTCGCCCAACTGGTGCGCCGTCAGATGGGCATCCTTTTGCAGGGCGGCCAGAAGGCGGGTGTCCGTGTCGTCCAGCATATGCGGCCTTTCATCGCTTTTCGTCAAGATAGTGCAAAATTTGCGCACTTCCATGGGGAGATTGGCGGAAAAATGCGCAGAAACATCGTTGTCGAAGGATTATTATGAGTGCAACGAATATGTTTAGGCCGATCAAAGGAGACGCGCCATGGGTCCGTTCCCGCATAATGCACCGAAATCCGTCATCAGCGAAGAAAACCCAGCGGGCACTGACGGGTTCGAATTTGTCGAATTCGCGCATCCCGACCCGCAAGAGCTGCGTGATCTGTTTGCGCGTATGGGTTTCGAACTGACCGGCCGCCACAAAGACAAGAATGTCGAACTGTGGCAGCAGGGCGATGTGACCTATATCCTGAACGCTGACGCCGACAGTTTTGCCGCCCGTTTCGTGGATGAGCACGGACCCTGTGCACCGTCTATGGGCTGGCGGGTTGTCGATGCGCAGAAGGCATATGAGCATGCTGTATCAAAGGGCGCCGAACCCTATGACGCAGCGGACAAGACGCTGAACGTCCCGGCCATCAAGGGCATCGGCGGATCGCTGATCTATTTCATTGATCAGTATTACGACACTTCTCCCTATAACCAAGAGTTTCAGTGGTTGACCCAGTCCAAGCCACGCGGCGACGGGTTCTATTACCTCGATCACCTGACGCACAACGTGTTCAAGGGCAACATGGACAAATGGTTCGGCTTCTACGGCGATCTGTTCAATTTCAAGGAAATCCGGTTCTTTGACATTCAGGGCAAGTTCACCGGGCTTTTCAGCCGTGCACTGACCTCGCCCTGCGGTCGGATTCGTATCCCGATCAACGAGGATCGGGGCGAGACCGGCCAGATCGTGTCCTATCTGAAGAAATACAAGGGCGAAGGCATCCAGCATATCGCCGTTGGGTCGGATGACATCTATGCGTCAACCGACGCGATCGCCGAAAAGGGGCTCAAGTTTATGCCCGGTCCGAACGAGACCTATTACGACATGTCGTATGAGCGTGTCGCGGGGCATGACGAGCCCAAGGACCGGATGATGAAACACGGGATCCTGATCGACGGCGAAGGCGTGGTCGATGGCGGCGAGACCAAGATCCTGCTGCAGATCTTCTCGAAAACCGTGATCGGGCCGATCTTTTTCGAGTTCATCCAGCGCAAGGGGGATGACGGGTTCGGCGAAGGCAACTTCAAGGCGCTGTTCGAATCCATCGAGCGCGAGCAGATCGAGAGCGGCGAGATCGTCGCGGCGGAATAACCAGGGACGGGGAGGCCGGTTCAAAACAACCGGACAAGTTGCGGGTCGCTTCTATGAGAGGAGCGACCCGTTTCTTTTCACGGCGTCCGAGGCGCCGCGATCAGTTGGGAATTTTAAGGGTCAGGTTGCGGCCGCTTTTCTGATAGCGCAGTTCACTGTCGCCGATTGCAACGACGCGGCCGCCTTCGATCCGGTCGCCAACCTTGACCTTCTTGTAGCGTCCGCTTGGTAGCCGCACCAAGGCCCGGCGGTTGGACGGGGTGCCATAAACTCCAATCAGGTTGACTTTCTGGAGATTGATCGAATTCTTGATGGTGGCCTGCCGCGCGACCGAGGCCGATGACGGAGCCTTGGGTTTGACTGTGCGGGGCGCTATCGTCCCGGTCTGCCTGTCTTCCGAAGGTTGTGAGTTGGCTGCCGACGCCGTATTTTTCGGCGCGCTTTGAGCGCGGGCGACCGCAGCGACTACAGTTCTCGGCCGAACCTTGGGCCGCTTGGATTGGGCCACCGCGAACTTTGTCGGTGTCTGATCCTGTTCAGCCCTGTCCTTGAGGCTGTTTGGGCGTGCCTTGGGCCGAACGCTTGCCAATTCTTCGCGGCTGCGACCGCCCAGCCGGGCCCGTTCGGATTGTTCGATCAGATTTCCAGGGCGCAACCGGGGCCGGACCGAAGCCAATCGGTCCTGAATGTCGGCGCTCTCAGCCTCAGGATTGGCGCGTTCCGGGGTTGCTGGCGGGATGCGGGGCGGTTTGCCCAGATAAACCAGAACGCCATCAGGGTTCGCAGTTCCGTCGGCGCTCGGTTCGACAAGCCCTTGTGCATTCAGATCAAACCGGCTGCCGGGGGTTGTTGGCAAGGTCGATATTACCGGACCAATATCGGTTTCAAGTCCTCCGGCGCCCGGCAGGGCAACGGCGTCTTGCGACAAAGTATTGTTGTCGATCGAAGCCACATACAGGTCCCCCAGCCCGACCAACCCGGGTTCGTCCGGTGCATTCGGCGCTGTTTGGCTGATACCGGTTGCCGCATAGCGGGCGGTGACAACCGGATCTTCTCCTTCGGCCGCTTCAGGATCGGTCGGTGTTTCTGCCAAATGCGACATTTCGGCCATTTCGACGTCGTCCGGAGCGCCGTCCATGTCTTCGGCTGAGGGCACCGATTCCGGCAGCGGCAAAGCGTTGGCGATATCGATTTCCCCGACAGGTGGCTCTGGGGGCGCAGAGGCAACCGGCACCCGTTCGGGCAACATCTGGAGAGCATCCTGAAGCGCCTGCTCTCCTCTCGGTGAGGACAAGGGGGCTTCCGGATCGGACGTTGGAGCGGTCTCTTCAGTTGCTGGTCCTGTTTCAGCCGTGACGGCTGTTGTCGGCTCGGACGGTGTCGGTGGGATTTCAGGCGCGTTGGTCTCTGCCTGCCTGATCTCGCTGCGGGTGCTGAAGAGTCCGGCTACTCCACCGTCGACAAACAGCGAGGCCCAAGCCGCCACACCGGCGAGAAACAAAAGAAGCACCACGGTCAGGATCAGCGCAAGATGCCGGGGCTTGTTGCGCGGAGGCCGGGCTTTGTCGCGGGCGCCAAACACGGTCATCCGCGCGGTTTCATCATCTCCTTCGCCGAGCGCTTCAGCGTCGGAAGGTGGTGCTGGCGGTATCGAAGACGCGCGTGGACCGGTTTTGTCCGTTAGCTCTGAAGTCGCGTCGGGGGCTTTGCCGGTTTTGGCCGGAGACGGTTTTGGATCCTCCGGGACATCCAGAACCGGTTCGGTCACGCGCGCGGTCTGAGCGGGATCGGCCGCTTGGTCAGACACATCAGTCGGGCTGGACTTATGTGCCGGGGATTTAGGCAGGGGGCCGTTTCTGGTCACGCCGGCCAGCGAGGGGGTTGATGTCTCTTTCTGCCGGCGCGATGCGAATCCCGGGGCTGGATCGTGCTGTTCAGCGTTTGTTGGCCCCGTTTGTGGAGGTTCGGAAACAGTTTCGACCGGCTCCGGTTCTGGCCCGGGTTCAGGCTCAGAATCATCCTGTGCGGCCGTAGCGGCGGGTTCTTCAGGAGCTGAAGGTTCCGTTTCGTCTACCGGCTCGGGCAAAGCGGAGGCCAGCGGTCCGATATCGACAACGGCAATCCCATCGGGTTCAAACCCGGATCCGCCCAGAGATTCCGCGTACCGGGTTGGTCCAAAATGTGGCTCGCCCAGAAATGCATTTTCACCGGGAACTGCGACGAAACTGACAGGGTTGAACTGGTGTTCGAGGGCAAACGCTTCGGCTTCGGCAAGGGTTTCACGGGCTACGGCGGCCAGATGTGTGCTGTTCCCGTCTTCAACCTGATCCCAGGCAAGCTCGTCCAGACCATATGGGGTGGCTTCGGCCAGCGTTTCGCGGATCACCTCTTGGGCTTCGGCGCCGGATACGCTGCCGGTGTCCACGGTCAGGTATCGGACTTGATCGTTCGGCAGGATCAGCTTGCAGTAGAACCCGTCAGGTTCCAGCGCAAGCGCCCGATTCCGTAGTTCGGTCAACTCGGCGGCCAGATCGTCGCAATCCAATGCCACATGACCGACATTGCGCCAGCCGCCAGCTGCCCGGCGGAGCAGGGTAATCCCCTCAAAAGATAGCGAGAGCGCGAAACCCGGTTTCATGCAGCGGTAACACCATTTTCTTATTGATCCGCGGGCGCCGGGCGCCTGCGTGCAGACATTAGAGCAGGAGTTCGCCGAGGAAAAGGAAAAGACGGGTCAGGGGGGTGTTCCGGTGGGGTTCCGCTTCCCATGTAGGGAAGAAGCCGAGATTAACCGTGCGACGACAAGGAGATTTTCATGAAGGTATTGATGGCGCTTCTTTTGGCCCTGACCGCAGCGGCCGCGACCCTGATCTATGCTGACGAAGCTCGGGCCGGTGATACCCGACAGATCACTGTGACCGGGCGCGGCGTGGTCGAGGCGGTTCCGGATATGGCAACGATCACTCTGGGAGTGACCCACGAGGATGCAGAGGCTGCAACGGCGATGCAAATGACGGCGGACGTGGTTTCTCAGATGTTGGTTGCATTGGAAAGCAAGGGGGTCCAGCCCCGGGATCTGCAAACGCAGAACCTGTCGCTTAACCCGGTGTGGTCGAACCGGTCGTCATCTTCGGACAAGCAGCCACAGATTACAGGTTACGCGGCGTCCAACACAGTGCTCGTGAGGGTTCGGGATCTTGAGGATCTGGGAGAGATTCTCGACGCTGTGGCCCAGCTTGGCGCGAATAACTTCAATGGCTTGCGGTTCTCTGTTCAGGAGCCGGAGTCACTTGTCGAGGAAGCCCGAAAAGAGGCGGTCGTGAATGCGATGGCAAAGGCTCAAACGCTGGCCGACGCGGCCGGGGTCAAACTGGGGCCGGTGATGTCTATTTCGGAACAGCGAACCGGTGGGCCGCGCCCAATGGCGGCGATGGACATGGAAATGCGAGCCGCTTCGGTTCCTGTGGCGGCAGGAGAGGTCGCGCTGTCGGCTTCGGTCACGATGGTCTTTGCAATCGCTGAATGAAAAACCGGCCTCGTTCGAAGGTCAGCCCATGTAGCAAACGCTGAAGCAAGGACACGACAAGACTGGGGCAAACGATTCCCGTGTGTCGGGAAGGGGCTATTCGACTGTTACTGTGAGATAACCAGCAAGAGCGTAGAGCGGACTATGTTGTCACAGCTCTAGTCTGATAGGGTCGCAGTCGGAGGTGTTCGAGTGGAACGTCGTATCGCAGCAATCCTTGCATCTGACATGGTTGGCTATAGCCGGCTGATTGAATTGGACGAGGCCGGAACACTCGAGCGGCAGAAAAAGCACCGGCTGGACCTGATCGACCCACAGATTGAGCGCTTCAAAGGTCGGATCAGTCAAACTGACCGGCGACGGTTTGATCGCCGAATTCAGCTCGGCCGTCGAGGCCGTCCAGGCGGCCGTTGTGGTCCAGCAGGAAATGGCGGCGAGGGAAGCCGAGGTGCCCGAAGACAGACGCATCCGGTATCGGATTGCGGTGCACTTGGGTGACGTCGTCTTTGACGAGGGTGATGTCTACGGGGATGGCGTCAACATCGCAGCGCGACTGGAAGCTTTGGCCGAGCCGGGTGGAATCGTGGTGTCCGGCGCCGTGTACGATATGCTCAAGGCACAGGTGGATGTCAGCTATCGATCCCTCGGCGAGAAACAGTTGAAGAACATTGCGACGCCTGTACGCGTGTATCGGGTTACAGAAAGTCAGAAGCGCCAAGGTCGTGGAACTGGCGCAAATGGCGCGTTCCGGCGGTGGCTGCGGTGGCAATCGACGGATTGGTGCTCGGCAACGAATGGTGGAGGTCGCGGCCGGATATCACTCCTGCACGATCCGAAGAGTTGGCATTTGCAATTCCCGAGAAACCGTCCTTTGTGGTTGCCCCCCTTTCTCGACGTGGTGGGAAATCCTGACATCGCGTGGCTGACAACTGGATTGTCGGCAAAGGTCATTTCAGCGCTGAGTTCATCGCCGGATATGGTGGTGATTTCCCAGAATGCATTGGCTGACATGAGTGGTGCTCAACCGGGAGAGATCGCCGAACGGTACGGAGTTCGCTATGTTCTGGATGGCACGGTGCAAACCGACGCCCAGAGGCTTCGTGTCAGCGCCCGTTTAATCGATGCGATCGAAGGGCAAACGCTGTGGTCTGACAAGTGGGACAGAACTCTGGACGATGTATTTGCCATTCAGGATGAAATTGCAGATGCCATCCTCGAAGAGTTACAGGTTCGGCTGACCATTGGTGAACAGGCGCGAATCTGGCGTGTCGATACGGGTTCTGTCGAAAACATGAGGGCGCGGATAGAAGGTCGCGCGGCATTTCAGACTTTTACCCCGGTCGGTCACGAAGTGGTGTCACGGCTTTGGGGTGGGATATATGAACGCAACCCGGACCTTCCCAGGGCGATGGGCTTAAGAGGGCGGCTCTATTGGCACAAGGTAATGGTTGGCGTCTCTGCTGATCCGGTTGCTGACCTGAGGGCAGCGCAGGAGTGGGCGCAAAAATCGATCGACGCCGGTCTCGGCGGCAACCCACATGTTCTTTACGCCACGGCCTCGAATTACCTCCGCCAGCCGGACAAGGCGCTTGAATATGCCGAGGCAGGCCTTCGTGCGGCACCGGGAGAAGCTGACGTCGTTCAGATCGCGGGGTTTGTCCATGCCTTGAATGGCAGGTTGATGGAAGGCATCAACCTGATGGAACGTGGAATGCGGCTGGAACCGGACTATCCGGATTGGCTGGCAGGCGCCATGGTGGACGCATTGCTGCGTGCTGGCCGGCACGACGACGCACGCGGTCTGGCGGTCGATATGCTGGACAACAACCTAAGCGATGTGAACGCGAAATTTACGGCACTGATATCGCTTGTGGTTCTGTCGGTCTGGCAAGACGAACCCGACGAAGCGCAGCGCTACCTCGCCGAGTTGCAGGCATTTCGCCCGGGTCTGACAGTTGCGAAGATGCGCGAAAACCCACGGTATGGATCGTTCGGCACAGGAGAGGAAAGCGCTGAGTTCGGGAAGCGATATCTGGAAGCTTTGTCCGCGGCAGGCATGCCCGAGGGGTCCTGACCGGGTTGCTCCCTGTTCATGTCCAGATCTGGTTTGCGATCCTGAAGAGAAAGAGGCGCAAAGCCTAAAAACAGCCAGTTTTGTCCGCAAAGCGGTTTTGAACGGGGGCAGTTTGCCGTTCGAACTTCTGCCTTTTTTGGACCCTCCCAAAGACAACTCCGAGAGGGTCCGTTTACATTTTGACCGCCGACACAGAGGCAGGCTGATGCCGTTTCGACATATTCAGCATGTGTTGACGATTGAGGCCGCCATGTTCAGCCGCAGGCTTGCGCAAGAGCCTGATCCAGATCCCGGATCAGATCGTCTGCATCCTCGGTGCCAATGGATACTCGAACGACGTTCGGCGACGCGCCTGCCGCGTCCTGCTGTTCGCGGGTAAGCTGGCGGTGGGTTGTTGAGGCCGAGTGGATGATCAGCGACCGTGTATCACCCAGATTGGCGACATGGCTGAAGATCTCCAGCGCGTTCACAAGCTTGACGCACGCGTCGTACCCGCCCTTCACCGCAAAGGTGAACAACGCACCAGCTCCGCGTGGGTATTGCGCCTTGACCCTATCATGATAGGGCGAAGAGGGCAGGCCGGCATAGGTCACATATTCCACGCGATCGTCTTGCTCGAGCCAGCTGGCAACCTTTACGGCGTTTTCGACATGGCGCTGCATCCGCAGCGACAGCGTTTCAATACCCATCAGGGTGTAATGCGCGGCTTGGGGGTTCAGGGTCATGCCCAGATCGCGGAGGCCGATGGCAATTCCGTGGAAGGTAAAGGCCAGCGCTCCGAAGGTCTCATGGAATTTGAGCCCGTGGTAGGCCGGTTCAGGTTGGCTCAGCGACGGGAACTTGTCGCTGGCGGACCAGTCGAACTTACCCGAATCGACGACGCAGCCGCCGGTCACAGTGCCGTTGCCGGTGAGGTATTTGGTAGTGGAATGCACCACCAGCGTCGCGCCGTGTTCGATCGGGCGGCACAGGTAGGGAGTGGCCGAGGTATTGTCGACAATCAGCGGCAACCCGGCCTTGTCTGCCACGTCCGCGAGTGCCCGCAGATCGGCGATGTGGCCGCCGGGATTGGCGATGGATTCTGTGAAAACTGCGCGGGTATCTTCGTCGATTGCCGCCGCAACGGCGTCGAGATCGTCGACATCGACGAACTTTGCGGTCCAGCCAAATCGCTTGATCGTCTGGCTGAACTGCGTGACCGAACCGCCATAGAGCCGGTTCGACGTCACGAAGTTCTTGCCCGGACCCATGAGCGGGAACAGCGCCATGATCTGCGCGGCATGACCGGACGAACAGCAGACCGCGCCAACCCCGCCCTCAAGCGTGGCGATGCGTTCCTGCAGAACTGCAACCGTCGGGTTGGTCAGACGGGAATAGATGAACCCGACTTCCTGAAGGTTGAACAACGCCGCTGCGTGGTCGGCATCCCGAAACACATAGGCCGTGGTCTGGTAGATCGGCGTTTGCCGCGCGCCAGTGGCCGGGTCTGGCCGGGCGCCTGCGTGAATTTGCAACGTGTCGAAACCGTAGCTGGGTCCTTCGCTCATCTGTCATCTCTCCCTTGGAAAATTGCTTTGGCGAAATGTGTAGGCCATGCCCCAGTCATGCACAACGGCGGATAGGCCCGTGTCTGGCTCATGATGCAGTCATTAGGATATCGTTTCGGAATTCGGGCTGCGATCGGCACCAACGTGCTATAGTTGGTGAGAGATTGGGGAAAAGATTTATCAGGACGCATCCATACCGGAACGATCAGCGCATCCAGAAGCCCTGCGACTTTATGCGTTGCCGGATCACCTGTTCGCGGCGCGGCAGGTGATCGCGGTCGAACAGCGCTCGCACCTTGGCTCCTCGCCCCTGATACACCATCCGTTTGATGGGGTCATAAGGCTTGATCACTTTCTTGATCTTGTTGGGCGCGGCCACCTGTTCCAGCACGTCTACAACGTGATCCCCTTCGCGCGCATAGAGCAGCGGGAAGTGGCGGTAATGGCAGGATACGCTGCCGTCGATATACCCGTCGGGCAGTGCCTCACGGCCGCCACCAAATGAGTGGATCACCAGCGGAAGCGCAATTTGGTCAAGCCAGGGAAAGATCCGCTGCGCAACCAGTTCGGGCGGAGGATTGTCCCGGATGGATCGGGCATAGGTCAGGAAACGCTTCCCGAACCGCACCGGGCAGCGATAGTGGAAGAAACCGGCATTGAAGTAGAGATTGCGTCGCCAGTGCCCATCGGGTTGCGACAAGTCCAGCGAGCTTTCGTAATCCAGACCGAACCGGTCATACAGCGCGCGCCAGATGTCATCATATCCCGGGCCATACAGTGTCGGCTCGGGCCATGTTCCCTCGCATCGAAGGGATGCAAACGGCCGGTCGAAATCAAACGGAACATCCGTCAGTTCGCCGGTGATCAGCGTGTCGGTATCGAAAAACAGGAAGGGTTTGTTCTTCGGCATGGCAAGCAGGGCTTCAATCTTGTTGCCGTTGGGATATGCCTCACCGAATTCGTGGTTTTCAAACGGCAGGATCTCGGCGCCGAGCGTCTCCAACGCCTTGAGCACTTCGTGATTGTGGATCGACGGGTCACCATTCCAAAGCGGTCCCGGTTGCGGGACAGCAACGAATAGCCTGCCCTGAAACCCGGGAGAGGCATACCGCAGCGATGCGGCGAAGAGAACCGCCTCGTATTGCAGGCGGTTGTTCTGCCCCACAATCATGATGTTGAACGGGGATTTGTGTGCTTGGCGCTTTGCCTGTCCGTCTGCCATACTGCTTCCAGCCGCTTGTATCTCGGGCGTGAATTTATTTTGGGCAACACTGCCTTTGCGACCACTATAGGGCGCTGGCGCTGATCGCTAAAGCCCGGTTTTGATCTCTGTGTTGCGTTCGTGGCCGGGCCGCTATGATTATTGGGTAATCCGGCTCCGAGGAGGGCGGGACATGTTTGAAATCTTTTTTGCAGTGATTGCTGCGACACTGCAGTCGGTAGGTCAGATAGATGCGGATCAGGACGAGATGAAGAGCCTAGCCGTAGACAGTACTCAACCGCAGGAAATGATCGCGGCCATAACACCTGAGGTTCTGGACAACGCTGATGTTTCTGACCCGCCCCCCGCATTTCTGAGCCCGGAACAGGAAACGGTGGCCGCGCCACCTGTCTTTCTTTCTCCACAGGGAGCCACCGAGGCGCCACCGGCCTTTCTTTCTCCTGACGCCGAAGTTGGCGTTGCGACACCCGCGTTTTTGTCGCCTGAACTGACGCCTGAGCCGCAAGTTCCGTCCGGAAGCTTTACAACAGCGACCGAGGTGAAACCGATACTGGAGGCGACCCGCGGCAATTGGGTGGCCGTGCGCGAGTTCAACGGGCAGGATCTAGTTTACGTCACTCATTTGTGGTCGTGGCGTTGTGGTCTGGCTGAAATGCGGCTGGGCATAAATGGCAACCCACCGCAACCTTGGCCGCTGCCACCCTGTCATCTGGAACAGCCGGCGCCCAATGCCATTCTTGAAGGTGACGGCCTGCCATACCGACCGTTTACGCTTGGATCCGTCTCCGTGATCGACGTCGAGCTGGTCTATGACGACCTCAGCACTGATCAAGCCCGTTTCAATAGAGATGGAGTTCGGATACCCTAGCGTAAAGAATCGGTGCGATTTCCGCCGGTTGTCCCGCTTGATGGGGAGGAATAGATTTGACGAAAAAGCAATTGCTACCTGTTGCTGTGCACTCTGGTTCCAAGTCCAAGGCCAGTAGGATAACCGCCCGTCGCACACTGCCTCTGGCAGCACTCTGCCTTTCTTTGGCTGCTCAGGTTCAGGCACAGGACTCCGGCGGCTGGAGCTGGTCCGTTGCGCCTTATCTCTGGGGTTCCTCACTGAAAGGGGCGACATCGACACTGCCCGGCGCTCCGCCGGCTGACGTCGAACTCTCCTTCAGCACTTTGCTGGACAATCTCGATTTTGCCGGGATGGTCGTTGCCAATGGCCGCTCGGGTCGTTGGGGGATCACTGGTGATCTACAATATGTAAAGCTCAACACCCAGAGCGGCGCGCTCGGCCCCGGGGGCGGCAACGTACAAGCCAAGATCCAGAACACGATCGCAACGCTTCTGGCCGATTACCTCGTGAGTGAGGGCACGGATTATCAGTTCTGGGCCTCAGGCGGATTGCGCTATTGGCGTGTCAAACAGGATGTGACGGTCACACCCGGCGGACCGATACCAGGCGGAACGAACTCATGGTCGAACGACTGGATTGATCCGGTGGTCGGTGTGCGCGGCCGCAAAAACGTGGGCGAAAACGGGTATCTCACCGGATGGGCCTATCTCGGTGGTTTTGGTGCGGGTTCCGAAATGATGGCCGACGTCTTTGCCGGTTACGGATACCAGTTTACCCCGGTCACAGCCGGTGTTCTGGGTTACCGCTGGATGTCAGTTGACCGCAAAGACGGGACTTATGTTTATGACATGGTCCAACAAGGCCCATTGCTCGGGGTCGCCTTCCGTTTTTAGGGATCCGCTGTCGCGAGGCTTCTTGATCTTCGGTGGGCCACCGGGTTCCTGCAAGCATGACTGTTTTGTGTGATCAGACGCTTTCGGCGACTGGTGCGGTTCAGATCAGCATGGTGGATAGGATCGGGAAGTAGCTCAGAAGCACCAGAACCAGTGCTACCGCCAGCAGAAACGGCCACAGTGCGGTGAAGATGGTGAACGGGCGGACTCCCGACATCGCCGATGCGATATACAAGCCGACCCCGACAGGCGGGGTCAGCAGACCCAGCACAAGATTGAGCGAGATCACCACGCCGAAGTGGAACGGATCGATGTTGTAGCTCGACATCGCGATTGGCAGAAGGATTGGTGTGACAAGGATCAGGGCCGCAATCCCGTCGATCAGCATTCCCACCACCAGCAGGCACAGATTGACAATCAGCAAAAAGACGAACGGGTCTGACGTCACTGTGGCTATGAACGCAGCCAGCCGCTGCGGCAGTTCTTCGTAGACGACAACCCAGCCAAAAACATTTGCTGCTGCGATCATGAAGATCACCAGCGCCGAGTTCGTGGCGGTGCGCACGAACAGCTGTCCGAGATCCCTCGGGTTGATTTCGCGGTAGATGCCCCAGCCAATGGCAAACGCAATCAACGAAGCGACGGCGGCGCTCTCGGTCGGAGTGGCGATCCCGAACAGGATTCCGCCCACAATCGCAATCGGGATCAAAAAGGCGGGCAGGGCGCCGCGAATGGCGCTGACTGCATCGGGTAGGGACATCCACTCCCCCTTGGGAAAATCCTGCGCCAGTCCGATCAGGGCGACGACCAGAAAGAAGGCCGCGGCAAGTATGAGGCCGGGAATGATGCCCGCGATAAAGAGGTCTCCGATCGGAAGCTGCGCCAGAACGCCATAGATCACGAACAGCATCGATGGTGGGATGACGGGCGCCAGTAGGCCTCCGGCAGCGGTGGTGGCGGCGGCAAAACCGGGGTCATAGCCCTCTTTGGTCATTGCCGGCACCATCGCGCGCGACATCACGGCGATCTGGCTGGCAGCTGAGCCGATGATGGCGGCCATGAACATGTTGGCCAGCAAGTTGATATAGGCCAGCCCGCCGCGAAACCCTCCGACGAACACGCGTGCGGCGCGCACCAGCCGCTGTGTCATGCCGCCCTCGTTCATCAACTCTCCGGTCAGGATGAACAAGGGGATGGCAAGCAGGCCATAATTCTCGACACCGGAAAAGATCTGTTGCCCGAAACTGTCATAGAGAACCGTATTGTCGCTTTCGTAGATGTACCAAAGCGCGGTCAGAGCCAGCACCAGAGCGATGGGGACCGAACCAAAAAGCAGGATGATAAAAATGAACGGGGTCATCCTGCCACCTCCGACCGGGACGCTCCGGGATAAAAAAGGTTGGCACTGGCATGCAGCAGAGCACCAAAGGTAAACAGGGGCATCACCAGCCAGACCCATGCCTTCTTAATGCCAATCGTGTTGGTGGGCTCGGCATAGATGAAATTGAAGGTCTGTCCCTGAAACGCTTTCACGTCCCAACCTGCCTGTATCAGTTGCACCGGCATAAACCATCGCAGACAAACCCACACCATCAGGCAGGCAAAGACAAAGACCATGACATCGACGAAACGGGACAGCGCCCGCCCGGCTGTAGCCGGCAGCAACTCGTTCAGGACGGTCACGGCAATAGAATTCCGATAGTGCAGGGCAGCGGAAGACGCGAGAAAACACATCCAGACCATCGTATAGATCGCGGCCTCGTCCACCCAGTAAATCGCGTTTCCCGCCGCACGGGTGATGACGTTGAGCAAAATGAGCCCGGTGACCGCTGCCGCGCATGCGGCGGCCAGAAAGATCTCGACCCGTGCCCAGAGATGCGATGCCCGATGGAGCATTTACCTGCCTTTTCTTTCCCCGCTCTATGCAATTTTGGATGCGCTTTGCGGGGGCCTGATGGTCGAAACGGGCCGGATCAAATCCGGCCCGTTTCGCTGTTTTCGTGTCGGATTACTTGGTGGCTTCAGCAGCTGCACGCAGGTCGGGCAGCGACGGAGCCTTGGCGGTCCATGTCTCTTCCCACTGGCCGATCGCATCGCCGAAGAAGGATGAATCCACCTCCTTGAAGGTCTTTCCAACCCCTTTCAGCGCCTCGGTCCATTCCGGCTCGCGGGCGATATAGACATCAAGCGTGCTGTCTACGTGCTTGGCCATCAATTCCGAGATCATCGCCTTGTCCTCGTCCGACAGGCCGGCATAAACCCGGGCAGAAATCAGACCGACCATTGGGAACATCATGTGGTTGGAGATCAGGATGGTGTCGGCATGCTCGTGATATTTGAGCACGTTGATCAATTCCACGTCCATGTCGATCGCATCAACCTGACCATTGGCCAGAGCGTCATACACGGCAGGAAGCGGCATCGGTGTCGGTGCTGCGCCAAGTGCATTGTAGAAATCGAGGATCGGGTCAAACGGGGTAATCCGCAGTTTCAGACCAGCCAGATCGGCAGCCGAGTTGACCTCGCCGCGGCTGAGGATCTGTCGCATCCCCGCTGAACCATAGCCCACGCCAACGACACCGGCTTCCTGCGGGAGAACCTCGAGCATCCCCTTTGCGGTATCCGATCTGAGGATCGCGGCGGCGTGGTCGATATTGCCGGCCAGGTAGGGCGCATAAAAGGCGCCCATGTTGGGCACCCGGTTCGAAACCTCGGCCACGGTCATGAATGCCATGTCCAGCGCCCCGGTCTGCAGCTGTTGCAGCATCTGCGCCTCGTTGCCCAGTTGCCGGGCAGGGAAAACCGACACGGAATGTGCTCCGCCTGACTTTTCAGACAGTTCCGCGCCAAAGGCTTCGGCCGCCTTGGTCCATGTATGCGGTGGCGGTGTAATCAGCCCAAGGCGGAATTCCTTGGCCGTGGCCGGTAATGTGCTGAGCGCCAATGCGGCACAGGCAGCCCCCAGTGCCAGCCCCCTAAAGCTAAAGGTCATGTCTCTCTCCCTGTTATAGAATCATTGTTTTTCACGAGTTTAAGCGCGGATCAGATCTGAACCCAACCCTCGGGTGGTTCCTTGCCGGGATGAATCTCTCCGCAGGAAGGGCAGGTGCGCGCTTTTTCATCGGCATAAAACGCCTGATAGACCGGAGGCAGGTCGCGAACGATGCTTTCAAGGATCAATTCGGCCCGGTGCACCCGCGTGCCGCAGCCAAAGCAATACCATTCGATCGCATCCACCTCGCCATCGGGGCGTTGCGGTTCGATCACCAGCCCGATCGAGCCCTCCTGCGGACGCTGTGGAGAATGGCGCACATGGGGCGGCAGCAGGAAAATCTCGCCTTCGCGGATCGGAACGTCGTAGAAATCTCCGCCGTCATGAATCTTCAGCACCATGTCGCCCTTGAGCTGGTAGAAGAATTCCTCGACCGGATCGTCGTGATAATCGGTGCGCTTGTTCGGGCCGCCAACCACGGTGACCATAAGATCGGCGTCCTCCCAGATCTGCTGGTTGCCGACTGGCGGTTTCAACAGATGTTTGTGCTCGTCAATCCATTGCTGGAAGTTGAACGCGGACAGACGTGCCATGGTGATCCTCCCTGATTTCACCGGTGCCAATTCCCCATTTCAAGGTTGCGTGACTGGTCATGCGCGACAAGCGGGTTGTTAGAATTCTGGTATCACGATTTTTGATATCCCGCTTGTCTTTTGCCAGCCAAACGCAAGGTCAGACGGGAGAACCGGGGTCATCGAATGGAATGATCCTGTAGATTTGACCGGGTAAGCCACCACCGTAAGCGATAACTGCGGGAATGGCGACCTGATCCAGCACTTACGAATCAAAAGCTTTCCGAGCGGCGGATTTCCTGATGCTCGAGGTTCCTAATGGTGGCCCGGTCTGATTGGAAATTGGAGAATATCAGGGCGGAGCCCGGCAAGTTTGATGGCTTGGATCCACAAAAAAGAATAAGAAACAGACTATTACGTGGCGCTCCTAGTTCAGTGAATGGCGGGCAAAATTAAAAATTTTACCAATTGATAAAATTTCTGGATGTGGCAATCTGGAGATCAATAACAAACATATCTTCAGGGAGAAGAGCATGGCACAGGGCCAGATGGCTCCCGGCATTGCGTCCGGTCGGCTTTCCAGAGATGAACTGACTTCGAATTTCTCGGATCTGCATCCGGCATACGCGCCGCATGAGGCGGCCGTGGCTGCGGATCGCTGCTATTTCTGTTACGATGCGCCGTGCCAGACGGCCTGTCCCACGGATATCGATATTCCTCTGTTCATCCGACAAATTCAGGCCGGACAATCCGAGGCGGCGGCCCGGACGATCCTCAGCCAGAACATTCTCGGCGGCATGTGTGCCCGTGTTTGCCCGACAGAAACACTTTGCGAAGAGGTCTGTGTGCGCGAAACCGCAGAAGGTAAACCGGTCGAGATCGGCCGGTTGCAGCGCCATGCGACTGACACGTTGATGGCGTCTGGTGAGCATCCTTTTGAGCGCGCTCCGGCAACCGGCAAGACGGTGGCCGTCGTTGGGGCAGGGCCGGCCGGGCTGGCCTGTGCCCATCGTCTGGCAATGCTGGGCAACGACGTGGTGATCCACGAGGCAAAGGCGAAATCCGGTGGGCTCAACGAGTTCGGCATTGCCGCTTACAAGAGCACCAACAATTTCGCCGAAGCCGAAGTGGACTGGCTGCTGAAGATCGGTGGCATCACTGTCGAAACCGGTTCTGCGCTCGGACAGGGGATTACTCTGGACGGTTTGCAGCAGAACTATGACGCGGTGTTCCTGTCGATCGGCCTTGCCGGGGTAAACGCTCTGCGCGCAGATGGCGCGGACAAGGACGGTGTGCGCGATGCGGTCGACTTTATCGCGGACCTACGGCAGTCAGGCGATCTATCGGCATTGCCGGTTGGTCGTAACGTGGTGGTCATCGGTGGCGGCATGACCGCAATTGACGCTGCGGTGCAGTCCAAGCTGTTGGGCGCCGAGAATGTCACGGTTGCCTATCGCCGGTCCCGCACCGAGATGGGCGCAAGTGGGTTCGAACAGGATCTCGCGGCCTCCAAAGGCGTCAAGTTGATGTTCAACGTTCAGCCGGTGGCCGTCCATGGCAATGGCGCAGCTGTTGAGATCGAACTGGAATACACATCTTCTCAGGGCGGCAGCCTGAGCGGGACCGGTGAGACTGTGCGTCTGCGGGCCGATCAGGTGTTCAAGGCCATCGGTCAGTCACTCGAGGGCGCGCCGGACGGTATCGCGCTCGAAGGCGGCAAGATCCGTGTCGACGAAAACGGCCGCACGTCAATCTCCGGCGTCTGGGCCGGGGGCGACTGTGCCTCTGGTGGTGAGGACCTGACAGTGACCGCCGTGGCCGAAGGCAGGGATGCGGCAATGGACATCCACGCCTCGCTTGCGGGCAGCTCCTGAGGTTTTCTGCTATGCTGACGACGCCCCCAGAGAGGGGCGTCGCGGCAATAAGACCCAACCAGAAACGGGGTCACATGACAGCCCCACGTGAACACATAGCCGGATGACAGATGCCTGACCGATTGATGCTCCCCCCCGCACCGGTGATACGCGTATCACCAGAGCGCGTGCGGCTGGACACAAAGTTCGTCACTGGCATGCAGACGATCTGCGAAACATGGCCCGGACGTGTGGATTGCGTCTTGCGGGAAGGGGTCGACAGTATTCCCTTCGACGCCGAGTATGATGTGGCGGATCTGCCTTTTGGCTTGCGTCTGTTGCCCGAAGGCAGCGCCGTGGACGAGGCGGTGTTGCAGGAATACGATGTCATCGAGGCATCGGGCGATCTGCATCTCGATCTGCATCTTGCCGAAGCAGCCCGGCGTCTGAAAACCCGCATCGTCTATGTGGTCGAATATGATCTGAACACCCGATTGCAGATCCTGCGGCTCGACCGGTCAACATCGCTGCCCCAGAAACTGAAAAGCGGGATCTGGACGCTTCAGCAAGAACGGTTGCGCCGCAAGGCGTTCGGGCTTGCTGACGGGCTTCAGGTCAACGGTTTTCCGGCCTTTGACAGCTATTCGGGATACAGCGACGACACGCTTCTGTTTCTCGACAACCGGATGCGGCGCGAGATGTTCGCGCGAAAGGCCGACCTTGCGGATCGCGATGCACGTCTGCGCAGAGGCGCGCCTCTGCGGCTGATCAATTCGGGGCGGCTCGAGACAATGAAAGGTGCGCAGGATCTGGTTCCGCTGGCGCGCGCGCTGAACGATCGGGGCGTGAACTTTACGCTCGACATCTACGGCGCAGGCAGCCTGCGGAGCGAGATTTCGGACGGGATAGCACGGTATGAGCTCGCAGAGGTGGTTCGCCTTCACGAACCGGTCGATTTCGAAACCGAACTGGTGCCCATATCCCGCAGCGCTGCAGATGTGTTTCTGAGCTGCCACCGGCAATCGGATCCGTCCTGCACCTATATCGAAGCGATGGGCTGTGGCCTGCCTGTGGTCGGTTATGCCAACGACATGCTGGCCCGTTTGATGGAGGACGCGAAAGCTGGGTGGACGGTGCCTCTTGGCGATGTGCCCGCGCTGGCTGACAGGATTGCCGGCATCGCCCGGGATCCGGACGAGATCCATCGCGCCAGTGTTGCCGCCCTGTCATACGCCGCCCGGCATGATTTCGAGACAGAATTTGCAAAGCGCCGCGACCACCTGATCGGTGTGGGAGGTCGGGCATGACCGTGGAAACGACGATACGCGTGAACGCGAAGACTCAACATGACAGCCGCAGGACCACAACACCTATCGGGTCGATCCCGGCAAGAGGTTCGGTGGCGAGGAACAGCAACAAGAATATCCAAGGGAGGCCTTGAAAATGGCAGATCTGACAACAGACTTTTTGGGGATCAAGAGCCCGAATCCGTATTGGCTGGCTTCGGCTCCGCCGACGGACAAGGAATACAACGTCCGCCGTGCTTTCGAAGCGGGTTGGGGTGGTGTTGTCTGGAAAACTCTGGGTTCCGAGGGGCCGCCGGTCGTGAACGTGAATGGTCCACGATACGGAGCAGTCTACGGTGCCGATCGGAGATTGTTGGGTTTGAACAACATTGAGTTGATCACCGACCGGCCTCTTGAGGTGAATCTCGAAGAGATGGCCCGGGTCAAGTCGGACTACCCGGACCGCGCGCTGATTGCTTCGATCATGGTGCCCTGCGAGGAAGCTGCCTGGAAAGCGATTTTGCCGCGGGTGGCGGAAACCGGTGCGGACGGGATCGAACTTAACTTTGGTTGCCCGCACGGTATGAGCGAGCGCGGCATGGGGGCCGCCGTCGGCCAGGTTCCGGAATACATCGAGATGGTGACCCGCTGGTGCAAGCAGTATTACGACAAGCCGGTCATCGTAAAGCTGACGCCGAACATCACTGACATCCGCAAGCCGGCGGCAGCGGCCAAAAATGGTGGTGCGGACGCGGTTTCTCTGATCAACACCATCAATTCGATTACCAGTGTCAATCTCGACAGCTTCAGTCCCGAGCCGTCGATCGACGGCAAAGGGAGCCATGGCGGCTATTGCGGTCCGGCGGTGAAGCCCATTGCGCTGTCGATGGTCTCGGAGATTTCGCGGGATCCCGAAACCCACGGGCTGCCAATCTCGGGTATCGGCGGCGTGACGACATGGCGCGACGCGGCAGAATTCATCGCGCTTGGCGCTGGCAATGTTCAGGTTTGCACCGCGGCGATGACCTATGGGTTCCGCATCATCGAGGAACTGACGGCCGGGCTGAGCCAGTGGATGGATGAAAAAGGCTATACATCAGTGTCCGAGGTCGTTGGCCGGGCCGTTCCGAATGTGACCGACTGGCAGTATCTCAACCTGAACTACATCGCCAAAGCCAAGATTGATCAGGACCAGTGCATCAAGTGCGGCCGTTGTTTCGCGGCCTGCGAAGACACTTCGCATCAGGCGATCTCGATGTCGGATGACCGCGTGTTTGAGGTGATCGACGAGGAATGCGTGGCCTGCAATCTCTGTGTCGATGTCTGCCCGGTCGAAGGATGTATCGACATGGTGCCGATGCAGGCCGGCGATGTCGATCCGCGTACCGGCAAAGTGGTCGAGAAAGAATATGCCAACTGGACCACGCATCCGAACAATCCAATGGCCAAAGCGGCAGAGTAAGCAGGCCGGCCAGAGGCAAACCAGGATCGGGGCGGCGCATAGTGCCGCTCCTTTTCTTATGGGGCCAGCAGCCGCGAATAGAGCGTTTCGAGAAACGGCTCGGCACCTTCATAGGGGTCTTCTTCGCCAAGGATGGCGTGGACCTGCACCTCAAAATCCGCGTAGTGCTGGGTCAGAGCCCAGATGGAGAACACGAGGTGGTAGGGATGCACTTTTGCGATCCGCCCCTGATCCATCCAGCTTTGCAGCAGCGCGGCCTTTTCATCGACCAGAGTCTTCAGATCCCGGCTGAGCGCGTCTTGGATCCTTGGCGCACCTTGAACAATTTCGTTGGCAAAGAGTCTGCTCTCGCGCGGGTAATCCCGGCTGATCTGCAATTTTCGTTCGATATAGGCCATGATTTCAGACTGTGGATCGCCCTTTTCATCGAGCGAGCGCAGAGGGTCAAGCCAGGTGTCGAGAAGCTGTTCGAGCAGCGCATTGTGCATGGCCTCTTTCGACGGGAAGTAGTAGAGAAGATTGGGTTTCGACAACCCGGCCTCGGCAGCGATCTGGTCCACTGTTGCACCGCGAAAGCCACGGGCGGCAAATACGGTCAGGGCCGCTTCGAGAATTGCGGTTCGGTTCTTTTTCTGGATTCGGGTGGGTGCGCGATCCTGCGGCATGTGAATTGCCCATTTTCCTGTCGTTATCTGCGCCGGGACGCGGATTTTTTAAATGTGGCGATGCAATTTCTTGACTGGTGCTGAGTCCGTGATAGCGTGAGTTTGACCGTTTGGTCAAATCTGAAAAAACACAGCGAACAAATTCGCGAGCAACAGGGGAAGAACAATGGCGGCTCCGGCACAGAATCTCAGGATCAACGGAGACAGGCTCTGGGATAGCCTGATGGAGATGGCCAAGATTGGCCCGGGCGTAGCAGGCGGAAACAACCGTCAGACTCTGACGGATGAGGATGCGGAAGGTCGCGCCTTGTTCCAAAGCTGGTGCGAAGCGGCCGGCTGCACAATGGGGCTGGATCAGATGGGCAACATGTTCGCCCGCCGCGAAGGCACCGACCCCGAAGCTCTGCCGGTTTATGTCGGCAGTCACCTTGATACCCAACCCACCGGCGGCAAGTATGACGGTATTCTGGGCGTGCTTGGCGGGCTCGAGATCCTGCGAACGCTGAATGATCTGGGGATCAAGACCCGACATCCGATTGTTGCCACCAACTGGACCAACGAAGAAGGCACGCGGTTTGCACCCGCAATGCTGGCCTCTGGTGTATTCGCCGGAATGCATACCCAGGACTGGGCTTATGAACGCGAGGATGCCGCGGGTAAGACGTTTGGGGACGAACTCGCGCGGATCGGCTGGCGGGGCGACGAAGAGGTCGGAGCTCGAAAAATGCACGCCTTTTTCGAGCTGCATATCGAACAGGGCCCTATCCTCGAAGCCGAGGGAAAGGACATCGGCGTTGTCACTCATGGGCAGGGCCTGTCGTGGACGCAGGTGACGATTACCGGAAAAGACGCCCATACCGGGTCGACCCCGATGCCGATGCGCCGCAATGCCGGGCTGGCCATGGCGCGTGTTCTGGAGGCGGTGGACGAGATCGCGTGGTCGCATGCGCCCCATGCGGTTGGGGCTGCCGGGCATATCGATGTCTACCCGAACTCACGCAACGTGATCCCCGGCAAGGTGGTGTTCACTGTGGATCTGCGCTCGCCGGAGCTGTCGGTGATTGAGGACATGGAGACGCGCCTGCGGGCCGAAGGCAACAAGATTGCCGAAGCCATGGGGGTCGAGATCGAATACGAGAAGGTGGGTGGATTTGATCCGGTCAAGTTCGACGACACCTGCGTGGCGGCGGTGCGAAACGCGGCCGATCGCCTCGGATACTCGCATCGCGACATCATTTCGGGGGCAGGGCATGACGCCTGCTGGATCAACCGGGTAGCACCGACCGCGATGGTGATGTGTCCATGTGTGGACGGGTTGAGCCACAACGAGGCCGAAGAGATCAGCAAGGACTGGGCTGCAGCTGGGACGGATGTTCTGTTTCACGCGGTGGTCGAGACGGCGGAGATCGTTGAGTGAGATGGCGCCCCGGAAACGTTCCAGTGGAGCGTTTCACCCGCGAACGGGGGGTGCCCGGAAGGTGAAGCCGGATTGGGGGCCAGCCCCCAAACCCCCGGAGTACTTGAAAAAGATGAAGAGAGGCGCACAAACGGCGCCCGCAGGGAGATGAAAATGGCTACAGTCATCAAGAATGGAACCGTTGTCACGGCCGATCTGAGCTATAAGGCGGACGTAAAGGTTGAGGGCGGTGTGATCACCGAGATCGGTCCGGATCTGAGGGGCGATGCCGAGCTAGATGCCACTGGCTGCTACGTGATGCCGGGTGGGATCGATCCGCATACCCATCTGGAGATGCCCTTTATGGGCACCTATTCCAGTGATGATTTCGAAAGCGGAACCCGCGCCGGGCTGGCCGGCGGCACCACGATGGTGGTGGATTTCGCGTTGCCCAATCCCGGTGAAGGGTTGCTGGACGCACTGAAACGCTGGGACAACAAATCAACCCGCGCCAATTGCGACTATTCTTTCCACATGGCGGTTACGTGGTGGGGGGAGCAGGTCTTTGAGGACATGAAGACCGTGGTTGAACAGCGCGGTATCAACACCTTCAAGCATTTCATGGCCTACAAGGGCGCGCTGATGGTGAATGACGACGAAATGTATGCGTCTTTCCAGCGCCTTGCTGAGCTTGGCGGAATTGCCATGGTGCATGCCGAGAACGGCGATGTGGTGGCGGAGCTGTCTGCCAAGTTGCTGGCAGAGGGCAATACCGGGCCGGAGGCACATGCCTATTCCCGACCACCGCAGGTCGAGGGGGAGGCCACCAATCGCGCGATCATGATCGCGGATATGGCGGGGGTTCCGCTCTATGTCGTGCACACTTCCTGTGAGGAAAGCCATGAGGCGATCCGTCGAGCCCGGATGCAGGGCAAGCGGGTCTGGGGTGAACCTCTGATCCAGCATTTGACATTGGACGAAAGCGAGTATTTCAACAAGGACTGGGACCATGCCGCGCGGCGCGTGATGAGCCCTCCGTTCCGCAACAAACAGCATCAGGACAGCCTCTGGGCAGGGCTGCAATCGGGGTCGCTCTCGGTTGTGGCGACCGATCACTGTGCCTTTACCACCGAGCAGAAACGCTATGGTGTGGGTGACTTCACCAAGATCCCGAACGGAACCGGAGGTTTGGAAGACCGTATGCCGATGTTGTGGACGCACGGGGTTGCGACCGGCCGGCTGACTGCAAATGAGTTCGTCGCGGTGACTTCAACCAATATCGCCAAGATATTGAATTGTTACCCGAAAAAGGGGGCGGTTCTCGTGGGCGCCGACGCGGATCTGGTGGTTTGGGATCCGAACAAGACCAAGACCATCTCGGCCAGCAGCCAGCAGTCTGCCATCGATTACAACGTCTTTGAGGGTCACGAGGTCAAAGGGCTGCCAAGGTTCACCCTGACCCGTGGGCAGGTTGCGGTGCATGACGGTGAGATCCGCACGCAGGAAGGCCATGGCAAGTTCGTGGAGCGTCAGGCGCAAACCACGGTCAACAAGGCGCTTTCAACCTGGAAGGAGCTTACGGCTCCGCGACCCGTGGAACGGACAGGAATTCCGGCCACCGGCGTTTGAACGAAACTGAACCGCCCCCGGTCGACTGGCCGGGGACGCTTCAACTTGGGGCAGTAGAATGAACACTGAAACCAATACCCAGCCCGTGATCGAGGCGAGGCAACTGGATCTTACCTTTGAGACCAATGACGGCCCGGTCCATGCGCTCAAAGACGTGAACCTGCAGATCGACAAGGGCGATTTCGTCAGCTTCATCGGGCCTTCGGGATGTGGCAAGACGACGTTCCTGAGATGCATTGCAGCCTTGGAAACCCCGACGGGCGGAACCTTGTCCGTCAATGGCATGAGCCCAGACGAGGCACGCCGGAACCGGGCTTATGGCTATGTCTTTCAGGCGGCCGGGCTTTATCCGTGGCGGACCATTGCCGGCAATATCAAACTTCCGCTGGAAATCATGGGTTTTGACCGGGCCGAGCAGGAGAGGCGCGTCAATAACGTCTTGCAACTTGTTGACCTTGAAGGGTTTGGGGGGAAATACCCGTGGCAGCTCTCCGGGGGGATGCAACAGCGTGCATCGATCGCGCGGGCGCTGGCGTTCGATGCCGATATTCTGTTGATGGACGAGCCTTTTGGCGCCTTGGATGAAATCGTGCGGGATCACCTCAACGAACAGCTGTTGGCACTGTGGGCGCGGACCGGCAAGACCATCGGCTTTGTGACCCATTCAATTCCCGAAGCGGTGTATCTGTCGACCAAGATCGTGGTGATGAGCCCGCGGCCGGGTCGGATCACTGACGTGATCGAAAGCCCGTTGCCCAGGGAGCGGCCGCTTGACATTCGCGATACGCAGCAATTCATCGACGTGGCACACAGGGTGCGCGAAGGCTTGCGGGCGGGGCATTCCTATGACGACTGAGCCGAGCGAATTTTTCTGGGGTCTCTCTAAGTGGAGGGTATCCCGATGATGAAACAGCTGATGGCAGTTGTAACGGTGGTCGCTGCGCTGATCGTGATCTGGTACGTGGCCTGTATTCCCATGAATATCAAGGGGATACTGACCGAAGCTGAACGAGCTGGAGCTGAGGTTGTTCCGCCTGAGGCCAAGACCCGACGCGACATGAGCGAACTCAAACTCGTGGCCGATAACAGTTTTGCCATTCCCGCAACTTGGTCGCAGGAGCGCCCTCGGCTGCCGGCGCCGCATCAGGTGGGCACCGAGCTCTGGGATACGACATTCAACAAGAAAATCACTTCGAAGCGATCGCTGGTGTTTCATGGATGGGTGACGCTTAGCGCCACGTTGCTGGGCTTTGCCATCGGCACCGGGCTGGGGATCCTTCTGGCGGTGGGCATCGTGCATTCCAAAGTGATGGATATGTCGGTCATGCCTTGGGCCATTGTCAGTCAAACAATCCCGATCATCGCCTTGGCGCCGATGATCATCGTGGTGCTTTATTCAGTTGGAGTGCAGGGGATTATCCCCAAGGCCGTGATCTCGGCCTATCTCAGCTTTTTCCCGGTGGTTGTGGGCATGGTGAAAGGGTTGCGCAGCCCGGACGGGCCGCAGCTGGACCTGCTGCGCACCTACAATGCCTCAAAATCGCAGGGCTTCTGGAAGTTGCGGCTTCCGGCGTCCATGCCATACCTGTTTGCGTCTCTGAAGATCGGCATTGCCGCCTCGCTTGTCGGCGCGATCGTCGGTGAATTGCCGACTGGGGCTGTGGCGGGCCTGGGTGCACGGCTGCTGGCCGGCAGCTATTATGGTCAGACTGTGCAGATCTGGTCGGCGCTGTTCGCGGCGGCAATTCTCGCGGCTGGACTGGTCGGCCTGCTGGGCCTGATTGAACGGTCTGTGTTAAAGCGGATGGGCATGGCATGAGTATTGCTGCTGTAATCCGGGGCGCGACGCCCACCAAAGGACGGCTCTGTAAGGGCGTTTCCATTTGGCGCAATCGGGAGGCAACGCGATGACACTGGTATTTGCCGCGCTTCTGGTCTGGCTTGCAGGATGGTGGGTGAACACCCGTCTTGCCGAAGGGCCCCATGCGGATACGCGCGTGGTGCAGCTTTTGGTGCCGCTGATTTTTGGACTGACCGTTCTGGCAATGTGGGAACTGGTGGTTCGCGGGCTCCAAGTGTCGCTTGTGATCCTGCCGGCACCTTCGGTCATTGCCGAGCGGTTTGTATCGAGCGTGCCGGTTCTTTGGGAAGACTTCGTACAGACCTTTGTTAAGGGCGCGCTGAGTGGATATTTGATTGGCTGCCTGTCCGCCTTTCTGGTCGCGATCATGGTCGACCGGTCGGAATTCCTGCGGCTTGGCCTGTTGCCGGTTGGCAATTTCGTGGCCGCGCTGCCAATTGTCGGAACCGCACCCATCCTTGTGATGTGGTTCGGGTTTGACTGGCAGTCAAAGGCCGCCGTTGTGGTTGTCATGGTGTTCTTTCCGGTGCTGATCAACACGGTGGCCGGTCTGCGCGAGACAACCCAGATGCAGCGGGACCTGATGGAAACATATGCCGCCTCATACTGGCAGAGTTTTTTCAAACTGCGTTTGCCTGCGGCCATGCCCTTCGTTTTCAACGGGCTCAAGATTTCGACCACGCTGGCGCTGATCGGTGCGATCGTTGCTGAATTCTTTGGCTCGCCGACGCTGGGCATGGGGTTTCGTATCTCTACCAGCGTTGGCCAGCTTGCGCTTGATATGGTCTGGGCCGAAATTGTGGTGGCGGCGCTGGCCGGGACGATGTTCTATGGGGCTGTGGCGATGATCGAGAAGGTCGTGACCTTCTGGCATCCGTCGCAACGAGGTTAAGAGACGGGTTTGATGAGCGGAGCCTCCGGAAAGAGGGGCAAAAAAACAAAAGACATATCAACAAGGAGAAGAAAGCGATGATGAAGCGACTTGGCGGAGCGGTATCCGCTCTGGTTCTGGCAGCCACGGGAGCTTGGGCTGCGGATGAGGTAAAGTTGCAGCTCAAATGGGTGACGCAGGCGCAGTTCGCCGGTTACTATGTGGCGCTTGATCAGGGGTTCTACGAAGAGGAAGGCCTGGATGTGACCATCCTGCCAGGTGGCCCGGATATCGCGCCGACGCAGGTGATTGCCGGTGGCGGAGCTGACGTAACCGTCGAATGGATGCCGGCAGCGCTGGCGGCGCGGGAAAAGGGTTTGCCGCTGGTCAATATCGCGCAGCCTTTCAAGAGCTCGGGGATGATGCTGACCTGCTGGAAAGATGCGGGGATCGCGTCGCCCGATGATCTCAAGAACCGCACGCTCGGTGTCTGGTTCTTTGGCAACGAATTTCCCTTCATGAGCTGGATGAGCCAGCTGGGTATCGACACCGCCGGCAAGTCGGAAAACGGAGTTGAGGTTCTGAAACAGGGCTTCAACGTCGACCCGCTTTTGCAGCGTCAGGCAGATTGTATTTCCACCATGACCTACAACGAATACTGGCAGGTCATCGACGCCGGGGTGAATCCGGACGAGCTGGTGACTTTCAAATACGAAGATCAGGGCGTGGCGACACTGGAGGACGGTCTCTATGTGCTCGAGGAAAACCTGAGCGATCCAGCTTTTGCAGACCGCATGGAGCGGTTTGTCCGGGCATCCATGAAAGGCTGGAAATGGGCTGAAGAGAACCCGGATGACGCAGCTGGTATCGTGCTCGACAATGACGCGACGGGTGCCCAGACCGAAACCCACCAGAAGCGGATGATGGGTGAAATCGCCAAGCTGACCGCTGGCTCGAACGGGGCGCTGGATCCTGCTGATTTCGACCGTACGGTTGCCACCCTGATGGCCGGCGGATCGGATCCGGTGATCACCAAGCAGCCCGAGGGCGCTTGGACTCACGCGATCACCGATGCTGCGCTGAAGTAAAGCGCATCGATCTCATTGCCTATGAGGAAGCGCGGCCCCCAACCCGGGCCGCGTTTTTCATTTTGGCGCTGTTTTTTCAAGCGCCGGTGCAGTCGGGGAATTCGCGGTCAATAGATGAGGAGTTTCTTCTAACGTTATAATATTTAGTTGTTTTCCTGGACGCACAGAGGCCGCGCAAGAATTCGAACCGATGTTCTGGCTTTCTTCGGTCGAAGCGGCAAACTTTGAGCGGTTGCCCGGTTGTGGTGCAAAGTCTCTGATCCTGCAAAGGGTGCTATGACAAAACGACCAGCGACACTGCGCACCATTTAGTAACACGGTCGCAGCTTGTAAGACGTTTCAAAAATAGACGGAGATTATCAATGTTCGGAAATTTCATCCGAGGCACGGCTCTGGCCATTGGAGCCCTGGCAGCGCTCGGTACAGGCCCTGCCGGCGCCGAGGAGAGCTTCATTGTTGTTCAGTCCACTACGTCGACCCAGAACTCAGGATTGCTGGATGCTATCCTGCCGGGGTTCGAGGCGGAAACGGGAATCGACGTTCGTGTCGTTGCGGTTGGGACCGGGCAGGCCATCAAGAATGCCCGAAATGGCGACGGTGACGTTCTTCTGGTCCACGCAAAACCCGCCGAGGAAGAGTTCGTTTCCCAGGGATGGGGGGTCGAGAGGTTGGACGTCATGTATAACGATTTCGTTCTGGTTGGCCCGGCTTCGGATCCGGCGGCCGTCAAGGGCGGCTCGGACATCGTGGCAGCCCTGACCGCCATTGCCGCAGCCGAAGTGCCGTTTACCTCACGCGGCGATGACAGTGGGACGCACAAGGCCGAATTGCGTCACTGGCAGACAGCCGAGGTCGATGTCGATGCCGCGTCGGGCAGTTGGTATCGCGAAACCGGATCCGGTATGGGGGCGACTCTGAACGTGGCTGCAGGAATGGGGGCTTACGCACTGACCGACCGCGCCACCTGGATTGCCTTCGGCAACAAGGACGGCATGGAAATCGTCGTCGAAGGTGATCCAAGGCTGTTCAATCAGTATGGCGTGATCCTTGTGAACCCGAAAAAACACCCCGGTGTGCGTGGCATTGCCGGCCAACGTTTCATCGACTGGCTGGTCGGCGCAGACGGGCAGGCGGCGATCGCCAACTACAAGCTGGATGGTCAACAATTGTTCTTTCCGAACGCCAAGTGATGGTGGATTGACATCAATGGGTCAGCGCCGCCCCCACGTATTCGCGGGGGCGGCTTTTTTGTGCTGGCCAGTTGGCTGTCGACCACAGCCACAAACTCTCGGGCTCAATCCCGTGCCGGGCGACAATTCCATTTCTGTGTTTCATGACATGTTCCTTTTCATCGTTGGTTTAGCTGTGCGCGGACAGACTTGATGCCCAGCCTCGAAGCCCGATAGGGCCGTCCGTTCTGCGAGCGGATGAAGCGACGCCGTTTCAGACGTTTGAATACATCCAAAGTGCAGTCGGTCAAAACGTAGCCGTCACGCGTATAGCAGGTGATGTCGCGGATTTTGCCTTTCTCGCAGCGTTCGTGGTGGATGGATCCACCACGGGCGAGTTCGTGCAAAACACGCTGTTCGTGTTTTGAGATATTCAACGGTGTGTCTCGATTTTATGAGAGTTCAGCAAAAGGACCGCCCAGCAGATCGCGTGGGTGGTTCAGGGGTGCTGTTGTTCCCGATGGTTTGTGCCGATCAGGAACGGACGGTTGTCCGGGTCTCTTGCATAAAATCTCCATTGCTCCGGGCATGTCTGCCTCGGGCTGTGTGGTATCTAGGGTTGGGAGGCGGGTCAGGCAAGAGCCGATGCAAGCCGGCGCGCAACTGTGCTCGTTTCGCAACCACATGGCCGGGTCGGGTGAGCGAATTTCCTGAGTATGAGCGTTTCTGGTTGGATTGCCACAAGTCGACTGCAGATCTGCCCGTGTCAGTCGGGGGATGGTCAGGTCATCCCTATTGCGGCATTGTAGGCGGTGTCAGTCCAGACGCACCGATCCGCTGGCGGTGCGATCGGCGGCTGAGTATCCCATTTGTTCCAGAACAAAGGGTGCAGAGATCGTGATGATGACCATTGCGGCGCAGGCGGCAAGAAAAGCTTTCATGTCAGGTTCCTAGTTCCGGTCATTTGACGTTGTGCGGCGAATATAGGCGATCAGGTCAGCCCGGTCGGCGGGATCCGCAATCCGCTGCATCGGCATCTTGGTTCCCGGGATGTAGTGGTCGGGTCCCTTGTCAAAGAGCGCATCAATGGTGTCATCCGACCAGATGATCTCGGATCCGTTCAACGTGTCCGAGTAGAGATAGCCCGGCAAGCTTCCGGCCCGACGACCGAAAACACCGTGCAGGGTAGGGCCCGCGCGCCTTTGGCCGTCCGGCGTAAGGGCGTGGCAGATGGAGCATTTGCGGGCAAACTGGCGTTCTCCGTTCTCCATTTCGTCGGGGTCCTTGAGGAACGTGCGTTTTTCGGTGGCCATCTGCCCGTGCTCGGTGAGCGAAGCCACGGGCCAGCTATACATGGCGTCGTCAATGCCACCGGCATAGATGTCCTGCCCGTCTGTGGACCAGCCAAGCGCCCAGACCGGGCCGCGAAGAGTGGCGCGAAAGTCGCGTGAAATCCGCCATTCTGTCGTATCTATGACCATGATGTAGCCTTCGCCGTCACCGACGGCGAGGCGGGTTTGATCCGGGTTCAGCGCCAATGCAAGGATTGGTCGCCGGTCCAGCGTGAAATCCGCAATTTCGGTTCCGGTCTCGATGTCGATAACCCGGGTCACCCCGTCTACAGCACCATAGGCCAGCCATCCCTGTTCGTGGTTTACGGCAATCTCGTTGATCCCGAACCCATGCCGAAGGATCTGGCGATGCTCCTGACCGCTGGCCACTTCCCATTCCCGCAGAGTGCCATCTGAGCTGGCAGAGTAGATCCGGCTGTGATCGTCGGAGAAAGCAACCGCGTTGACCCCAGCCGAATGGCCTTGGAGCAAACGCCCCTCGCCGCCATCGCGTGGCCAAAGACCTATAGTTCCATCCCAACTCGCCGAGGCAACAAGCCCCGGCGCTGCAGCCAGCCCAACCACCTTGCCCCGGTGCCGGCCCAGAATTGTGCCGGGCGACGACCATTTGCGAATTGTGAAATCGTCGGAAGCCGAAAATATGGTGTCACCGTCAAATATCACCGTGTTGACGGCGGCCTCGTGCCCTTCGTGCCAGTCGGGTGACCGATCCCGCCAGACGCCGACCGAGTTGTCGAAACTGGCGGTGGCGATCCGGCCATCCTGCGCAACAGCGATATCCATAATCGGTCCGCCGTGGCCCTTGAGGGTATAGAACTCCTCTGCCGATACCCCAGTCGGATGGAAGGGGAGCAGAAGCAAGGCGCATATGCCAGCGAGGTGCCGCACCGCTCAGATCACGACTACTCGGCTGGCGAAGTCGCAGCGGCGGCCCGGTCTTTTTCGGCCTCTTCGACTTCCTCAACCCACAGTCGATGGTGTTCGCGCGCCCATTGCAGTTCGACCTCGCCGCTTCCCATGGCATCAAATGCACCTTCCATGCCAACCGACCCGAGATAGATATGGGCAAAGATGATCGCGAGGAACAGGAAGGCGATCGCAAGATGCAGCACTTGTGCGAATTGCATCTCCTGATGCGGTGTCAATGGATCGGACAGGGGGGGCTGCCCGAACCAGCCAGGAATTCCGAGACCGTTGATGATACCCACGAACGGCTCAAACAAAGCGATCTGAAACGGGAACAGGAGGGAAAGTCCGGTGGCCGAGATGATCAGGCCAAAGACCACGCAGGACCAGAAAATGATTTTCTGACCGGCATTGAACTTTCGTGCGGGGGGATGCACGTCCTTGGAAAAAAGACCTCCGCCCACGGCTAGCCATTTCAAGTCATGTCGGTTCGGGATGTTGTGAACCACCCAGTTCACTGTGATGATCACCAGCCCCAGCATAAAGGCCCAGGCGATATTGTTGTGCAGCATCTTGCTGACGAACGCGATGTTGGCAAAAGCTTCCTTGCCCATCCACGGGATGACAAAGGCCCGCCCGAACAGCACTACCAGCCCGGTCGCACCGAGAATGAGGAACGATCCGCCAAACAGCCAGTGCCCGAACCTTTCGAAGCCCGAAAACCGGGTGATGGTCCGACCGGTTTTTTCGCCATCAATTCGGATCTTGCCGCGCAGCAGATAGAACAGCACCAGAAGGGCCAGCATGCCGCCCAGCAGGTAAGCGCCATAAGTGGCCAGCGGACCCTCTCGGACCTGCAGCCACCACATTCCGCCATCCTGAATGATAACCTCGGCCCCCGGACCACGGGATGATACGCTGATGTCCGCCGAGCCATAGCGAAGCGCTCGGTAGATGTCGCTGTCGGAGGCCACGCCACGGGTGCCGAGTTGCCCGATCAGGGCTTCGACATTGCCTTGGCCAGTATTGCTCGCGCGATACTCGGTGTCGACTTTCTCGCCGCGTTGACGGGCGAGTATGTCTTCAAGCGTGGTCGCTCCGCCTGTCTGGCTGCGCTCCGCAGCGGAGGGTTCAGGTGCGTCTGTCGCGTTGGTCTGCTGCGCAACGGCCAGTCCTGACCATATGATCAGGGCGAAGAGGGCTGCAAGAGGGCGTATCAAGGTCATCCTCGTGGGTCTTTCATCAGTTTGTCTGGCGCGGATGCAACAGCGTCAGCGGTCGAAGCCGCCCACCTGTCCAAAAAATTGCGCCCCGGAATTTGCCAGCCCGTCACGCACCGGACCTTTGGCAGGGCCATAAACGTCGAACCCTGTCGCGGTCAGAATGGTAAAGAATTTCTGGGCGAAGTTGGTCCCGAAATTCTGCAGGTGAAGACCTGCGTCGGCGTTACTGGCATATCGTTCAAAGATGTGGACAGAGGAGCCGTTGCGATGCCATTCGTAATTTTTTGCCCCGGGCTCTTTCAGCGTGGCCTCTACCATTTCGGGCGTCAGAGCCTCGAAGGCTTCGTCCTGACCGTCATTGATGTCAAGCCGCAGAACCCAGTACACGTCATCAGTCATCGGTCGACTCCCCTGTGGTCAGAACGCCCCGGCGAAAGGCCGGGACGTTCAGTAGGTCACGTCGGGTCGGGGTCAGCCGCCCTTCTGGTCGTAGGCCGTGCCCCAACCCCATGCGCCCGAGCCAAAGCCGCGAGCCACCACGCGTTCGCGATAGATGGCCGAGACCACATCGCCGTCACCGGCGAGCAGCGCCTTGGTCGAACACATCTCGGCGCAGAGGGGCAGCTTGCCCTCGGCGATCCGGTTGCGGCCGTATTTGGCGAACTCGGCGGTCGAGTGGGTCTCTTCGGGGCCACCGGCGCAGAAGGTGCACTTGTCCATCTTGCCACGGGATCCGAAATTGCCCGCCTGCGGATATTGCGGCGCGCCGAAGGGGCACGCATAGAAGCAATAGCCGCAGCCAATGCAGAGATCCTTGGAGTGCAGGACCACGCCTTCTTCATTCTGATAGAAGCAGTCCACCGGGCACACCGCCATGCAGGGCGCGTCGGAACAATGCATGCAGGCCACAGAGATCGACCGTTCACCGGGTTTGCCATCGTTGATGGTCACCACCCGGCGGCGGTTGATGCCCCAAGGCACTTCATGTTCGTTCTTGCACGCCGTGACGCAGGCATTGCACTCGATGCAGCGCTCAGAGTCGCAGAGAAACTTTGCTCTTGCCATTTTGGGTCTCCTTTACGCTGCCGAGATCTTGCAGAGAGTACACTTGGTCTCCTGCATCTGGGTCACTGAGTCGTAGCCATAGGTCTGCGCTGTGTTCGAGCTTTCGCCCAGCACATAGGGATCGGCGCCAGAGGGATACTTGTGCCGCTGGTCCTCGCCCTGGAAATGGCCGCCGAAGTGGAAGGGCATGAAGGCCACGCCCGCGCCCACCCTTTCGGTCAGCATTGCCATGACCTTGACCTTGCCGCCCTCGGGCCCTTCGACCCAGACCTGCTGCCCGTCACGGATGCCAAGGTTGTTAGCGTCTCGCGGGTTGATCTCGACGAACATGTCCTGCTGCAGTTCGGCCAGCCACGGGTTCGATCGGGTCTCTTCCCCGCCGCCCTCGTATTCCACCAGACGCCCCGAGGTCAGGATGATCGGGTAATCCTTGGACACGTCGTTTTTCTGGATCGAGGCATAGAGGGTCGGCAGACGATAGTCGTGACGGTCCTCGTAAGTTGGGTAATCCTCGACCAGATCGCGGCGATTGGTATAGAGCGGTTCGCGGTGAACCGGGATCGGATCCGGGAATGTCCAGACCACGGCGCGGGCCTTGGCGTTGCCGAAGGGGGCGCAGCCATGCTTGATGGCAACCCGCTGGATACCGCCGGAAAGGTCGGTTTTCCAGTTGGTCTTGGGCCCGGCCACGGCATCGATGCTGGCGCGTTCCTCATCGGTCAGATCGCTGTCCCATCCCAGATCCATCAGCATTTGCATGGTGAACTCGGGATAACCGTCCTGAATCTCCGATCCGGCACTTGCCACGCCTTCAGCCAGCAGGTTCTGGCCTTCGCGCTCTACACCAAAACGGGCGCGGAACGTCAGGCCGCCTTCGGCGACGGGTTTGGACATGTCGTAGAGGTTCGGCGTGCCGGGATGGTTCATCTCGGCAGTTCCCCAACACGGCCACGGCAGACCGTAATAGTCACCATCGGCCGGCCCGCCATTGGCGCGCAGGGTGGTGCGGTCGAACGTGTGCTGGTTCGCCATGTGCAACTTCAGGCGTTCCGGGCTTTGGCCAGTGTAGCCAATTGTCCAGAGACCCTTGTTGAACTCCCGCGTGATGCTCTCGACGTTGGGGGTATTCTCGTCCTCCATCTCGATGTTGCGGAAGAGGCGATCAGCCCAGCCGAACTTGTTGGCAAAAAGACCGATGATTTCATGGTCGGTCTTCGACTCGAACAGCGGTTCGACCACACGGTCACGCCACTGGAACGAGCGGTTCGATGCGGTGACCGAACCCCGGGTTTCGAACTGGGTGCAGGCCGGCAGCAGATAGCAGCCATCGGTGCGGTCATGCAATACGGCGGAAACAGTGGGATACGGGTCGATCACGACCAGCATGTCCAGCTTTTCCATCGCTGTCTTCATTTCCGTCATCCGGGTCTGCGAATTGGGCGCGTGACCCCAGAGCACCATGGCCCGGACATTGTTCGGCTGGTCTATGTTGCCGGCGTCTTCGAGAATGCCGTCGATCCAGCGGCTGACAGGGATCCCCTTGAGGTTCTGGAGTGACTTCTCCTTGCCCTCCTTGTCGGTGATCTTGTCGAACTGGCCGGCCAGCCACTCGTCTTCCTCGCCCCATACGCGGCCCCAATGCGCCCAGGCGCCCTTGGAGAGGCCGTAATAGCCGGGCAGGGTGTGCGACAGAACGCCAAGGTCGGTTGCGCCCTGCACGTTGTCGTGACCCCGGAAGATGTTGGTGCCGCCACCGGACGTGCCCATGTTGCCCAGCGCAAGCTGAAGCACGCAATAGGCGCGGGTGTTGTTGTTGCCGGTGGTGTGCTGGGTGCCACCCATGCACCAGATCACGGTGCCGGGGCGGTTATTGGCCAGCGTGCGTGCAACACGGCGCAGCTGTTCACCGGGCGTGCCGGTCACGCGTTCGACCTCTTCGGGGTTCCACTTGCGAACCTCGTCGCGGATCTGGTCCATGCCCCAGACACGGGTGCGGATGAACTCTTTGTCCTCCCAGCCGTTCTCGAAGATGTGCCACAGGATACCCCAGATCAGGGCCACGTCCGTTCCCGGACGGAACCGCACATACTCGTCAGCATGCGCTGCCGTGCGGGTAAAGCGCGGGTCGCAGACAATCAGCGGGGCATTGTTCTGCTCTTTCGCACGCAGGACATGCAGCAGCGAGACAGGGTGCGCCTCGGCCGGGTTGCCGCCGATGATGAAGATGGCCTTTGAATTGTGGATGTCGTTGTAGGAATTCGTCATCGCGCCGTAGCCCCAGGTGTTGGCAACACCCGCAACCGTGGTTGAGTGACAAATCCGCGCCTGGTGATCCACGTTGTTCGTGCCCCAGTAGGCAGCGAACTTGCGGAACAGATAGGCCTGTTCGTTGTTGTGCTTGGCAGAGCCCAGCCAGTAGACGCTGTCAGGTCCGCTTTCGTCACGGATCTGCATCATGCCGTCGCCGATCTCGTTGATCGCCTGTTCCCAGCTGATGCGCTTCCACTCGCCACCCTCTTTCTTCATCGGGTATTTGAGGCGACGCTCGCCATGTGCGTGTTCGCGCACCGAGGCGCCCTTGGCGCAGTGGGCACCGAGATTGAACGGGCTGTCCCAGCCGGGCTCTTGCCCGATCCAGACGCCGTTCTGAACTTCGGCCACGACCGTGCAGCCGACCGAGCAATGGGTGCAGACGGATTTGACGGTATCAATCGATCCCGAAGCCGCGGCGGCCGCGGCATTGGCTTGCGTCACGGTTCCTCCCGTGGCGCTGATCGCGGCAAGGCCGCCGATCGCCAGACCCGAACCACGCAGGAATGCGCGGCGGTCAACGGTTGTTTCGCCGACCTGGGAAAGGATACTTGTCCGCTGGGGGCGTCTCGCAACCCCGTTGGTCTTTTTCCTGAGCATTGTTTTCTCCCCTGGCTGACCACTACTGTAAGTGGCTCGCTTGGTGTCTCCTCGAAACCGGCGTCAGGGCCTTTCGCAACCGTCTGCCGGGTGTGACGTCGTCCGGTAAGGGCCGGGCGCTGCCTTGTCGTCAGCCTGCCGGTTCAGAACCGGGCGCTGTCAAAGTAGGCGCGGGTATGCGCTGTGTCCTGAATGCGGGTCTCATCCGACGGCAGGTCGGCTGCTTCGGCCTCGCTGCCTGCGGCGACTGCCACGGCAGCAGCCGGGGCGGCCGTCCCGGCCAGTTTCAGGAAATCGCGACGCGTCGCACCGTCTTCCCGTTTTTTGCTCATGGGGTTCTCCTCTCCCATTTGCGGTTTGGCGCCCCGGTTCGGGGCACCGGCGAATTGGCGGATCACTCCGCCGACATCCGAAAGGCCTCTCGCTCGATCTCCATGAAAATGCGGCCGGCGGCGCCGACCGAAGCATAGAGAACCGACGAGTCGGCGGATTCCAGATCAGTAAAAAAGTGGACGGCAAACGGTCCGATGTGACGCGCCCAGAACATTTTCTGATCCTCAAGCGAGGCAGGCGTGCCGAACCGACCGACAATAAGCCCGGCCATCATCTCCATCAGAGACGCCACGTTGTCTTCGGGTTCATAGACATTCGGTGCGCGGGTGATGCTGCGGGCGGCCATGTCCTGCCGAAGCTGCGACAGGGGTTTTTCGTTCAGAAATCCAGTCAGGTAGTAGCTGGCGTAGGGCAACAGTTCGCCGCGCCCCAGCCCGATAAACAGCGTGTTGAATTCGCGCTCGGCAGCAGCGGGCTTGGTGACTTTGGCCACCCGCGCCATGGATTGTATCGCCTTGCCAAGATCGGTGTCGTCGCCGCCAAGTCCGGCCATCTGGTCGAGCAGTATTTGATCCGGCGGCCCGGCCAACACCAGACCGAGAAAATTGTAGAAATCCGCCCGCAGGCGGTCCTCTTCGGAAATGGCCATGAGATTGGGTTCGGCGGCAGCCATCCGTTATCCTTCGAATTCGAAACGCATGCGGCGCGGAAGCGGGGCCTGCGCCGATGCTGACATGTCAATTTCACTTTGCGCGCTATCCGGTGTCGGAACGACCGCAACTTTGGTCGTATCTTGACCATTATCGTTGGTTTCTTGGGCCGAAATGCGGGGCAGGGCCGGCGGGTCCACGGCCCGGGTTTCATCGGTCATTGCCGAGGTTTCCGGCGGCTGGGCCGGGTCGGGTTCCGGCTGCGATTGGGTCTCTGCATTGTCGTCTTCAAGCCTGGCTTCCGCCTGTCGGGCCAGTTCCTCGACATGGGCGCGCATACCCTTGCCAACCTGATAAGCCGTCTGAAGATCCTCGACCACCTTGGCGCTGTCCGTGAAGTCTTCACCATAGTCGACGAGCCCGTCCACGTTCGCCAGAACCGGGTTCAGCTTCCACAGCTGCCGCAATGCCCGGCGGCGCAACCTGTCGGGGACTGCCTGGGCCATAAAGCCTGCCACGTCGTCGCCCGGCTTCAGTGTTTCCGGGTCTGGCAGGCCAAGTTCCTCGAGAATCTGATCATCGGCCATTTCTTCCAGTTCGGCCCGCGTTGCGGCCTCGGCTTTCTCAAGTTCGGCGGTGCGCTCTGCGTCCTTTTCCGCTGCAACAGCCGCCCGGCGCCGGGACCAGAAATCGTCACGGGCGGTCATTGGATCACCCGTTTGCTTGCCGGCGCACGGTAGACATCCGCGTCCTGCCTGATCCGCGCATCGCCCTTGCCGTCTTCGACCAGATCAATCCGCTTGCGGTCACGGCGGCGCTTGACGAAAACGTCTTCCTTGTGGTTTTCACGAACGAAATCCCGAACCCATGCAATCAAACCTTCGGTCATGGGGATCTTCTCAACGATTTCTTCACCGGAATCGGCATAGTCCTGACCCTCATAGGGCGAGGCGGTCACAAGCACGGCCTCGAGCGGAGCCTCGTCCTCGGTCTCATCGCGTAGGACCAGATAGATCGAAGGCACGGCATCGGAGAGATTTGCCAGGTAGGCTTCGGTTTCGGCGGCCCAGAGGGTCAGTGGCAGGGTGGCTGCGTGATATTCGACGGCATCTCCTTCGCGCCGCATTTCAACCCAGTCAGCCGAGCCGGCGCCGGGCAGAACGGCAACCGCCTGCCATGTCCATTTTGCCCAAGGCGTGACCCCCGGAGTGCGGCGGACAACCACACCCAACGGCATTTCAATGTGATGAGCGGCTCTGGCCACGCGATCCTCCCACGGAAAGTCTCCCCTCTTTCCGGTTCCTGAACTATGGAGCAAAACCATGTGTTCTGCCAAGCCTGAACCGACTGCCGTTGATGTCCGCGTCAGGCACGCTATCCTTGCGCGACAAGGTGATCGGAGCGCGGGCTGGCCGGATACCTGGCAGTATGCGCATTTGGACCGGCGATGGCATGATGCGCGACCCCGACTTTGGGCTTACTTTACGGCAGACACCACCTGTGCCTAGCTGTGGCAGCCGACATACGCGCGCAACCGATCCGGCCACGAACAGGAGCATCTATGACAACGCAAGCAGCCACCCGGTTGATGATCTGTGATTGCGCGGGAACCCAGACCCCCGATGCAGAGGCACTGAGCAAGGAAACCGGAACCGAGTGCGGAACCTGTCATACGGCCCTGTGCACGCGTCAACTGGATCAAGTGGCCGTTATGATGCAGTCCGGGGCGCCATTGGTGATCGCCTGCGGACAGGAACAACAGGTCTTTGAAAATCTGGCCGAGGAGCTGGACGTCGATGCGCCCGGATTTGTCGATATTCGTGACCGGGCAGGGTGGTCGGATCAGGGAGAGGTCAGCGGGCCGAAAATGGCCGCACTGGTGGCCGAGGCTCTGATGCCCGCAAAGCCCGCCCGTTCAGTTGACGTTATCAGCGAGGGCACCTGCCTGATCCTCGGTCCCGGCGAAGTCGCCGCTGGACTGGCGTCGCGTCTGGCACCGGTTCTGGCGGTGACTGTTCTGGTCACGGATGATGCTATTCCAGATAGCCGGGATTTTGACGTGATCACCGGACGGGTGCGCAACCTGTCCGGCGCCCTCGGTGGTTTCAGCCTCAAGCTGGACGATTTCAGGATGCTTGAGCCATCCGGGAGGGGCGAACGTGGCCTGTCACCTGCCCGGAATGGCGCCAGTTCAAACTGTGACATAGTTCTGGATCTGACGGGTGATGTGGCGCTCGTATCCGCACCAGAAAAGCGGGAGGGCTATTTGCGTGCCGATCCCCGGGACCCGGTAGCCGTGGCGCAGCTGACCTTTGAGGCCGCGCAATTGCAGGGGACTTTCGAAAAGCCGCTATACGTCCGGCTCGAAGAAAACCTCTGCGCCCATTCACGCGCCGAGCAGACGGGGTGCACCAATTGTCTAGACATCTGCCCGACCGGCGCGATCACGCCAGCAGGGGATCATGTCGCGATCGACCCGATGATTTGCGCAGGCTGCGGCAGTTGCGCGGCACTCTGCCCCTCTACTGCAATCACCTACGAGGATCCACCCATTGGCCAGCTTCTCGCGCGAATGGAGGTTCTCTCCCGAACATTCCGTTCCGCCGGTGGCACCGCGCCACGCCTGTTGATCCATGATGGCCACGGGGCCGAGATGATCCGGCTTTCTGCCCGCTACGGTCGCGGTCTGCCTGCTGATGTGATCCCGCTGGAGCTGTCGGTGGTATCCGGGGTCGGACATGCCGAGCTGCTGGCAGGTTTGGCGCATGGGTTCGCTGCGGTACAGGTGTTGCTTGCCCCCCGCACCGAGCGCGACGCGCTGACAACCGAGCTTGCGCTGGCCGAAGCCATTTGCGGACCCGGGAAACTCGGCCTGATAGATGTAAGCGACCCCGACGTCCTGTCCGATCGGCTTTATCGTCAGGAGACGCCGCCGCCACTTGCCAATCCTGTTTTGCCTTTGGGCAACCGCAGGCAGATCACCCGTCTTGCGGCGCGGGCGCTCAACCCGGACAACACGCTGTTGAAACTGCCTGAAAACGCCCCTTATGGCGCAGTAGATTTGGACAAAGATGCTTGCACCTTGTGCCTTAGCTGCGTGTCCCTTTGCCCCTCCGGTGCGTTGATCGACAATCCGGATTTGCCGCAACTCAATTTTCAGGAAGATGCCTGCCTGCAATGCGGTCTTTGCAGCACCATTTGCCCGGAAAGTGCGATCACCCTGAAACCGCAGCTGGATTTGTCCGACAGCACCTTGTCGCAGCGTGTACTGAACGAAGAGGAACCCTTTGCCTGTATCAAATGCGGAGCGCTGTTCGGGGTGAAGTCGACGGTCGAAAGGATCATGGAAAAGCTCGCCGGAAGCCATCCGATGTTCGCGTCTTCGCAGCAGGCCCGGATGATCCAGATGTGTGACAATTGCCGCGTAAATGCGCAATTCCACAGCGAGAACAATCCGTTCGAGGCCGCTCCTAAACCTAAGGTCGTCACGACTGAGGACTATTTTTCAAAGCGCAAGGATCACTGAAGCCGAGGTGTGGGCCCGAAACCCATTGGCAGAGGTGTTTCGTGCCGAACCTATCGTTGTCTGGTTGGCCTTGTGGCGAAGCGTCAACGGCCGTGAGGATCTGCAGCAACCCGCGAGAAAAAGCCACTTCGGATTTGTTGGACCCCGAACCATGTCATGTCAGCCGACCCAACTACTGCAATTGCAAAGGTGCGCCCAGATCGGCGGCTCCGGTCGTGCTGACGAATGCAAGGATCGCTTCAAGGTCATCGAGCGTGATCTCTACCGGAACAATGGGCGGGGGGAGGCTCGGGTCAAAAGGCGGCGTGACCTCGGCGACCTGAGTGAAGGACGGATGCGGGTTCAATACATAGAACTGCTGAAACCGGTCGGCCCAGTCGGGCAGAGTGCGCAGAACCGCAAAAGACGGTGTCGAGCCAAGCCCGTTCATCCGGTTCTCGGGTCCAACGACATGGCACCGTCCGCAATGAACCAGCGACAGTTCCGCCCCACGTTCGGCATCGCCTTCGAACACGGCGCCGGACTCGTCCTCTTCGATTTCGAACCGGGTTTCGAAGATCAGCTCCCCTTGCGGTTGAAAACTCTCGATGGTGCGCTTGCCGATCTCCGAAAGCAGCCAGTCGCGGAAGCGCGCCTCTCCGGGGCCGGTTCCAATCCGCAGGTGATAGATCACGCCATCAGCTGCAAAGACCGGATCGCCGGGCGGGGTTTCCGACAATTCCATTGCCCCGGCCGGATCCGGCACAACCCGAACGCCGGTCTTCAGCGAAAAGCGCGGCAGGACATGTTTCAGCAATCCCGATTGCACCACCGCCTCGGGCGCGGACAGGCCCAGTGCCTCCTGCGCATAAGATGGGCTGGCAGTCAGGGCGAAGCTGAGGCAAAAGAGAACGAAACGCATGGGGATTCAGCCTAGTGGTTTCCCTGCCTTTGCGTCAATTGCAACCGATATCCGGGAAAGGACCGAACAGATGAGCGGCAACTACAACATGTCGATGCGGAAATTCCTCAAGCAGGTCGGCGTGACCAGCCAGCAGGCGATTGAAGAGGGGCTGCGCAAAGCCGGCGCACCGGAGGGCGGCAGCTATGACGTCAAGATGGTCCTGACCATTGACGGGCTAGAGGTGGAACATGTGGTGACAGGTCACATCAAGGACGGCGAAGCATGAGCACCCGCGACGAGGTTCTCGCCCTCCTCAAGAAGATTACCGATCCGGCCAGCGGTCAGGATATCGTCAGTGCGGGGATCGTGCGGGCCCTGAATGTCGAGGGCGACACCGTCCGTTTCGTGCTCGAAGTCGACCCGAAACGCGCGCAGCAATACGAACCCGTTCGGGCCGCCGCCGAACAGGCCGCTGGTCAGGCGCCGAGCGTTGCGAAAGTGTCGGCGATGCTGACGGCGCATTCTGACAAGGCTCCGCCGGATCTCAAACCCAAGGCCAAGCCGGCGCCTCAGGGGCCGCAACCGGTCGCCGGGGTTGACCGGATCATTGCGGTGGCATCTGGCAAGGGCGGTGTGGGTAAATCAACGGTTTCCGCCAACCTTGCTTGCGCTTTGGCGGCCGAAGGTCGGCGGGTCGGTCTGTTGGATGCCGATGTCTATGGACCCTCGCAGCCACGCATGTTGGGTGTTTCAGGTCGACCTGCCAGCCCAGATGGAAAAACCATCCTGCCGCTTCGGAACCACGGCGTGACCATGATGTCGATGGGACTGATGACCAACGAAGATCAGGCTGTTGTCTGGCGCGGGCCCATGTTGATGGGTGCGCTGCAGCAGATGATGAATCAGGTGCAGTGGGGCGCGCTGGACGTTCTGATTGTGGATTTGCCGCCCGGTACCGGTGACGTTCAGCTGACGCTCAGTCAGAAATTTCAGGTCGACGGTGCCATCGTGGTGTCGACGCCGCAGGACGTTGCCCTGATCGACGCCCGCAAGGGGATCGACATGTTCCGCCAGCTCAAAACACCAATTCATGGCATGATCGAAAACATGTCTACGCATATCTGCTCGAACTGTGGTCACGAAGAGCATGTGTTCGGCCACGGTGGTGTTGCGGCCGAGGCCGACAAACTGGGGGTTCCTTTGCTGGGAGAGATCCCGCTGCATCTCGATATCAGGGTCGCCGCTGACAGTGGCGCACCGATCGTGGTCAGCAAACCCGACAGCCCGCAGGCCGATGCGTTCCGCAGGATTGCCCGCGATCTGGTCGCCAAGGGGCTGGCATGAGCAGCCAGATGCGCAATTCGGGACCGGGCACGGAATGAGTGAGCCGACTTTCCCTCCGCTGATGACCGGCCAGCCTGCCTCAGGCGGGGAGGATCCATTTGATCGGGCGCAGGCTCTGGCCGCTCTGGGATGTGATGGGGGGACGGTTGTTTACAATGTTCAGGTGGACAGGCTGCGGGCTTCGATCGTCTTCGCGCCCGAAGTTCCGCTTGAGCAGGCGATGACCATGCTGCCGTTATGCGCAGTGGGGTTCCAGAATGCGCTTGGCGCGCTGGCTCCTCCCGAGGTCGCCGTGCATCTGGACTGGGCCGGCGGCATCCGGGTCAACGGTGCCCAGTGTGGCAGGTTTCGGGTTGCCGCCTCGGAACGCGACCCGAACAAGGTGCCGGACTGGCTGGTGGTTGGACTGGATCTTCCGCTGCTGCAGACCGCACAGGACCCCGGCCAGACTCCTGACGTGACCGCGCTTTTTGACGAAGGTTGCGCCGATCTGGATCCGGTTGGGCTACTGGAAAGCTGGACCCGGCATTCACTGGTCTGGATCAACCGTTGGGAGGAAGACGGCAACGCACCGCTTCATGCCGAATGGATGGGTCTTGTCTGGGGGGTTGGGGAACCCATTGCGCTTTTTGACAGGCAGGGAAGTTTTCTGGGGGTCGACGAGAATTTTGGTATGCTCCTGCGCGAGTCCGATGGCACTCACCTGATCCCGCTCAGCCGAATTTTGGAAGGACACTGAAATGAAACTCGCCCGCGCCATCCATCTCGACGAGAGCGACCTGAACATCTTTCATTCGCCGGCACGCACCGGAGAGTGGTGTATCTCGGGCGGGTTCGAGTTTTCCAACTGGGGCGAGGCGGATCTGGAAGGCAAGGCGCGCCAGGCGTTCTCGAACGGCTGGCTGGGGCTCGAAACTTTTGGCCGCGTTACATTCGTGGCCGTCACGTCAATCGAAGACGGCGAGCGGGCTGTACTTGAACAGGCGTTGGCCGACCATTTCGTGAGGTTCTATGGCGCGCCGTCCATTGAGGCGGCCCTTGGTGTGGCTCGAACGGAAATCGATCATATGGCCGAGCTCTGCGACGAACATGGACCCAACACACTGATCACCGTTGCCCGGGAATTGAGCGACGCTGGGGTGCATGAGGCGTTTCGGGTCATCGAACCGTCCGAAGCCGGGTTGGATCAGTTGGCCGTGCATGTTTCGGAATAGCCGCCGACGGCATCCAGTCAGCGAGAGCTAAGTAGTAGAACTGCAACGTTTCAAAGGCTTTAGAGCAGGCCGGTGAACCCACCATATTGACCGCGCTTGAACATCAGCCCTTTGCCGGGGCGGAAGTTCACGTTCTGAACCTCTCCGACCACGATGGAATGATCGCCGCCGTCGTGGACCGCATATCGGCGGCAGTCGAACCGGGCGAGACTGCCCGACAAGAGCGGCGTGCCATGCGCGTCTGGGGTCCAGTCCACTGCGTCGAACCGGTCACCGAAATCAGCAAAGTGGACTGCAACCTCCTGCTGGTCTTCGGCCATCACATGAATGGCGAAATGAGACGCGGCAACCAGAGGATCATGGCGTTCCGACGCATGGGCCGGGCACCACAGGACAAGCGGCGGCGATAGAGACACCGACGAGAACGAGTTGGCCGTCATGGCCACAGGTCCTTCGGGCGTGTTGGCAGTGACCACGGTTACCCCGGTGCCAAAACACCCCAGCGCATCGCGGAACTGACGTGCTGTATCCGGGCCGGGGGAAAAACTTGTTTCGGTCATGGTCTGAGGGCGCCCTTTTTGCTGCTCGTGCGCGCGGATGCCCTGATGTGGCCCATTTCTCCGGCAAGGGAAAGGGTTGAGTGCAAAATTCTTCTGGTCGCAGAGCGCCTCAGTTCAGGTCTTCCAGAAGACGGCCATGCTTGCGGGTTTCGGCAATCACATCGCCAAATGTCTGCATTCCGCGCGCTTCCAGCATCGGCAGCATCCGGCAGAGCACCTCGGCGGTCGCGACCGCATCGCCCAATGCAGTATGACGCAGATCGGGAGGGATGGTCACGTCCAGCCGGTCACACAGCGCATCCAGCGTGTGGGTTTCCGAAGCGCCGAAAATGACTGCACTGACCAGAACCGTATCGAGGATCGGATGATCCCATTCGACCCCCATGCGTTTCGCATGGCGGCGAAGGAACGCCATATCGAAAGGTGCGTTATGCGCTACGATCACGGCGTCGGCGGAAAATTTGTGAAAGTCCTTTCCGGCTACGCCAATATCCGGGGCATCGCGAACCATTGCGTCCGTTACGCCGTGAACCTTGCTCGAGGCGGAGGGTATCGGGATGCCGGGATTGACCAGCTGATCCATCTGCTCGCCGTCGACGATACGCCCACGCAGGACACGCACGGCGCCGATCTGAACAACCTCGTCCTTGTGGGGCAGCAGTCCCGTTGTTTCGGTATCAAAGACCGCAAATGTCAGGTCACGCAGGCGTCGTTCTTCGAACGCCTCGTCACCGGCCGTCTCGAGCAGGTCGAAATCGAAAACCAGCGGCCGCGCTGCTTCGGGCGCAATACGGGCCTCGGAGTCATCAAAGATCAGCATATAGCCGGGGGCGTCCCCCAGCGGTTTCAACCGGGCCTGATAGCTTTGTCTTCCGTCGGCCGAGGTCAACGTGGCCTTCACCTCCTTGCCGGATTTGACGAGCTGTCCATAGGCGGCCTCGACCGCGTCCCGCGCCAGATAGTCGAACAACGAGGCATTGAGTCGGGGATGATGCACCTGCGCCAGCACCGCTGCGGCCTGACCGTCATAGAGAACAATCTGATGCGCCGGGTTAACCAGCACCATAGCAACAGGGATCTCGGTCAAAAGACCCATGAGCCGCTGTTTTTCGGCGGCCAGACGCGCCGTTTCCGAGGCCACGGCCTCGGCTGTCGCCATCGCGCCATCCTGAACCTGCCCGGCAAGTCCGGCTGCGGCCGGTGCCAGGTCGCCGAGGTAACGTGCCGCGTGCAGGTCCATTTCAGAGCTCACGCCGGAATGGGCGCGGGCGCGCATCTCCGAGGCCAGACGTTCGATGGGTTTTGCGACGTTTTCATCGAACAGAAGCCAAATTCCTGCGGTCAGGGCCAGCAGGGCGAACCCGGCGAGGGCACCGCTGAAGATGAACGCATCGAACAGATCGGGCGACTCGGCACGGGCGTATCCGAAAAAGAGCGACAAGGTTACAACCGCCACGCCGCCAATTGCAATCAGGCAGAAGAACAGAAAGATTCGAATTCTCAGGCTCAGATGTGTCATGCTCAGCCCTCCGTGCACATCGCTTTTACGATCGGGTCATCGGCCGACACCGTGATCCAATCCGGGTTCAAGATCGTGCCGTCGGCGTCAAATTCGGCCCCATCGGCCAAATTTGCACGACGCAATTCGGAGCAATCTGCCAGCACAGGCAATTTGGACAGGGGGGCCCAGCGACCGAAAAAGTAGACGTCGCCCAACCGATGCCCGGGCTGCGACGGGTTCTGCCGGACGGTGGCCACATCAACGGCCACGAACCGTTCGACGAAAGGCACCACATAGGTCCACGGTCGATACAGCGCACGGCTTTCCACCTCCTGCACGATCACCATACCTTCGGGCAGTTTCTCGCGGGTGCGGTCGTACCATGAATATTCGCTGGATATGGTCGCAAAGATCATCGCCAGACCGGCGCCCACTGGCGTGAACCAGCGCGGCAGGCGGCGGCCGGTGAGCAGGTTGACGACCATGATGAGACCGGCCGCGGCGAGTCCGGCAAAAACGGTTCCGATCAGTTCCAGAAACATGGGCTCTCTCCCTGCGTCCGCATTTTTTTATCTCCCCAACCTTCGTTCGCGCCGGGCGCGTCACGCCCGGCCTCGCACTGCTGATCAGCCCAGCATGCCCTTGCCGTGACCAACGGCTGACTGCATCGTCTTGACCACCACAAACGCGTCGCGCAGGTGGCTGCGCTCGAAATCGCTCAGGTCGGTGGGAGCCAGAAAATTATCCGGTTTCTCACCGGACCTGACCAGCTTTACCTGATGCTCCAGCCGCGTTTCCGCAATCAGATCGTAGGCATCCATCAGATCTCGTGCGCCCGAGGTGCTCAGAACTCCTGCCTCTTCTGCGGCCTCCAAGCGGGCGCGTGTGTTGGCTTCCGGAAGCTGGCCCTGCAATGCATAGATGCGGGCCAGATCGACAACCGGGACAACGCCATTGTGCTTGAGGTCGAGTGTATTGCGGTGTTCGCCGGAACGGATCGTGGCAAAGCCACGCAGCAGGCCCAGAGGCGGGGTGTGCTTGAGCGAGTTCGAGATCATATGCGCCACGAAGATCGAGTTGCGGCTTGCCGCGTTCAGGGTATCGCTCTGCGACCCGGTGAACAGGCTCTCGTCTCCGCCGATGGGACGCAGATCGAACATGACCGACGCCAGCATCTGCGCCTCGGGGTTCGGCTTGTTGATCCAGCCGGCGAAGTAGTCGCGCCACACTTTTACCGGCTGGCACCAGCGTGGGTTGGTCGCCATCATGTCGCCGGGGCAGTAGAAGTATCCGCAGACATCGAGCCCGTCGCTGACAAACTTGGCCAGCTCGGCAAAATAGGGCATCTGAGCCTCGGTCACCGCATCGTCCAGCATCAGGCAGTTGTCCTGATCTGATACACCTGTCTGTTCCTGGCGTCCCTGCGAACCGCAGGCGAGCCACAGGTAAGGCACCGGTGGGGGGCCCAGCTTTGCCTCGGCCAATGTCAACAGACGGCGCGTGGCTGTATCCGCGATATCGGTGATCAGCCGGGTGACCACTTCGTGGCGGTTGCCGCCGGCAACCAGTTGCACCAGCAGCTTCGGGATTTCGGCTGTGACTGTTGCCATGTCTTCGGCGCTTTCGGCACCGGCAATTCGACTGACCAGCTCGGCCGAACTGACCGCTTGAAACCGGGTCAGGTCGGTCTGGGTGACGATGCCGACCAGCCTGTCACCCTTGGTGATCGGGACGTGACCAATGCGCCGTTCCATCATCAGGTGCAAAACATCCGAGCCGATCGCCGATGGCGACAGAGTGATCGGGTCTTTTGTCATCACGTCCGCGATTGCCGTGGCGACAGGCCGGGCCTCGGCCAGGACCTTGCCGGTCAGGTCGCGGGTGGTGACGATGCCGCGCAAGCTGTCGCCATCGGTTATGCAGACGGACGAAATCCGGTTGTCCCGCATCAGTCCGGCGACTGTCTGAACGTCCGCGTCGGACGGGCAAGTAAACGGCGGATGCGCCATGAAGGTCTCGACCTTCGAAGTTGCCAGATCATTGCCCTTGGGTCGGGCGGGGCGGGCGCGATCAAAGAACCGTTTGGCGGTGGCGTGGTTCTCGATCAGCCGATTGAAATGCAGTGCCGGCAGCATCAGCAGAACCGAGTGTTCGTCGGCGCGGGCGCTGGTCACGGCCTTTCCGTCGCGCAGCAGGCCGCGTTCTCCAAAGGAGTTGCGCAGTCCGAGATGAGAGACCACCTCGTCATTCTCGTCGCGCACCTCGATCTTGCCTTCGTAAATGATGAACAGACCCGGAAGCTGTTCGCCGAGATCGTAGACCGCAAAATCGCGCTCCACTTCCCAAGGTTCGAACAGGGTCACCAGTTCGGCCTGCGCCTCAGAAGGCAGGGAGTCGTAGGGGTGCACGGATTTCAGGAAGCGGGCGATTTGCTCGGATGTAAGCGGCATTTTTGAACAAGCCTTGTCTGAAGTAAAATGTCCCGCCCAGAAAAAACTGGGCGGGACCGGTTCTGAAGAGGGCGGGCCGTCGCAGGGGCGGCCCTTCCCAAAAGGACCTTAGTGATCCTGAGCAGCACCGGCACCGCGCGGAACGCGGACGCTTTCCACCAGCTGCTCGATCTCGGCCGGGATCGGCTCCGACGACTTCGAGACGAAGTAGGCAACGGTGAAGTTAACCAGTGCACCCACCGCGCCGAACGAGGTCGACTTGATCGGGCCCAGCAGCGGATCTGCATCGGTGAAGGAGTTGGTGTCCGGAATAAACAGCCAGCCCTTGTGCAGGAAGATGTAGATCAGGGTCACGATCAGACCGGACAGCATGCCGGCAACGGCGCCCTTGTTGTTCACCTTTGTGAAGATCCCCATCATCAGTGCCGGGAAGATCGACGCAGCGGCCAGACCAAAGGCCAGAGCAACCGTTTGCGCGGCAAAGCCGGGCGGGTTCAGACCCAGATAGGTTGCGACCACGATAGCGACGGCCATAGCGATACGGGCCGACAGCAGTTCGCCCTTTTCCGAGATCTGCGGGTTGATCGAACCCTTGATCAGGTCGTGGGAGACAGCCGAAGAGATCGCCAGCAGCAGACCCGCAGCGGTCGAGAGCGCGGCGGCCAGACCACCGGCAGCGACCAGACCGATCACCCAACCCGGCAGGTTGGCGATTTCGGGGTTGGCCAGAACCAGGATGTCGCGGTTGAACTTGGTCAGCTCGTTGCCTTCCCAGCCCTTCTCGGCAGCCTTGGCCTGCATGGATTCGGACTTGTCGTTGTAGTACTGGATCTTGCCGTCGCCATTCTTGTCTTCCCAGGCCAACAGACCGGTTTTCTGCCAGGTGGCCATCCAGTCATAGCGGGCATCGTTTTCGATCTGCTCGACCGAAACCGCTTCGCCATCCGTGCCATTCGGCCACATCATATCGGTGATGTTGAGACGCGCCATGGCACCCACCGCAGGAGCGGTCAGATAGAGCAGGGCGATGAACACCAGGGTCCAACCGGCCGACCAGCGGGCATCAGCAACACGCGGCACGGTGAAGAAGCGCATGATGACGTGGGGCAGGCCCGCAGTACCGATCATCAGCGACAGGGTGAACAGCACCATGTTGAGCGTGTTCGAGTGATGCAGCGTATATTCCTTGAAGCCCAGCTCGGTCACGATGGTATCGAGCTTGGCCAGAAGCGGCTCACCCGAAGCAACGTGATCGCCAAACAGGCCCAGCGCCGGAACCGGGGTGCCGGTCAGCTGCAGCGAGATGAAGATCGCCGGGATGGTATAGGCGGTGATCAAAACGCAATACTGGGCAACCTGGGTGTAGGTCACGCCTTTCATGCCGCCGAACACGGCGTAGGCGAACACGACACAGGCACCGATCAGGAGGCCAGCGGTGTTGCTGACTTCGAGGAACCGGCCGAAAGCCACACCCACACCGGTCATCTGGCCGATCACATAGGTGGTCGATGCGACGATCAGACAGATCACGGCCACCACGCGGGCGGTCGGGCTGTAGAAACGGTCGCCGATGAATTCCGATACGGTGTATTTGCCGAACTTGCGCAGATAGGGCGCGAGCAGCAGTGCCAGCAACACGTAGCCGCCGGTCCAGCCCATAAGGAACGAGCTGTTGTCGTAGCCGGTAAAGGCGATGAGGCCCGCCATCGAGATGAACGATGCGGCCGACATCCAGTCAGCAGCTGTCGCCATACCGTTGGTGACCGGGTGAACACCGCGACCAGCGGCGTAGAACTCCGATGTGGATCCCGCGCGGGCCCAGATCGCGATGCCGATGTAAAGCGCGAAGGATGCGCCCACAAACAGCAGGTTGATGGTAAACTGGTCCATCGTGGATTACTCCTCTTCCACGCCGAATTCGCGGTCCAGCTTGTTCATGCGGAACGCGTAGAAAAAGATCAGTGCCAGGAACACCAGGATCGAGCCTTGCTGGGCGAACCAGAAGCCGAGATCGGTGCCACCGACGCTGATGCCGGACAGCATCGGACGCAGCAGAATGCCAAATCCGAAAGACACCAGCGCCCAGATTACGAGGCTGATGAGAATGATCCGCACATTTGCCTGCCAATAGCCCTTATCGGCCTCGGCTGACTGTGCAGAAGTTGTGGTTTGATCCGCCATGAGCGGTCCCTCCTTCTTCCCTCTGAGCGGTCCGGTCCAAGCTCCTCTGAACACCGGAGCCGCCCTTGCAGTTGAGCCTTTCGCCGACTGGCGGCAGGCAGATTTCCATCGGGCCGTCCAAGCACGGCACCGCTGGGAATTTCGATGCGGCAGGGGCCGCTATAGCCCCGGCCTGTTTCCGGTCTTGTTTCAGGCCAGCGTTCAGTCCATCGCGCCCTTGACGATGGTGCTGAGCGCGCGGGCGATTTCATCGATCTGGCCCATGGCGTCGATCTTCTTAAGGACGCCTTTCCCTTCGTAATAGGCAATCAGCGGAGCCGTCTGTGCGTGATAGGATTGCAGCCGGCTGGCCACGGTTTCCGCATTGTCGTCGGCGCGCCGCTTCATTTCGGTGCCACCGCACTTGTCGCAAACGCCATCCTTGGCCGGTTGCTTGAAGTTGTCGTGGTAGCCTTCGCCGCAATTGCCACAGGTGTAGCGACCCGAGATCCGGGTGACCATTTCGCTGTCTTCAACTTCGAGGCTGATGGCGGCGTCGATTTTCTGGCCGTTGGCGCTCAGCAGTTCATCCAGCGCAGCCGCCTGAACCGTGGTTCGCGGGAAACCATCGAGTATGACCCCCTTGGCGCAATCCGGCTCGGCCATGCGGTCCCGCAGGATGGCAATGACAATCTCGTCGCTGACCAGGTCTCCGGCTTCCATTACCGCCTTGGCCTTGCGGCCCGCCTCGGTGCCGGCTGCTACAGCAGCTCGCAGAAGGTCGCCGGTCGAGAGCTGCACAAGTCCGAACTGATCTTCAAGCATGCGGGCCTGCGTGCCCTTCCCGGCGCCCGGAGGGCCGAGAAGGATCAGAACGGCGGGGGTGGTTGTTACGGCAGCGTCCATATCACCCTCACTTGTTGGCGCGATTTTCGATCAGATTGTCGACCACAGAGGGGTCGGCAAGCGTCGAGGTGTCGCCAAGGCTTCCATAGTCGTTCTCGGCGATCTTGCGCAGGATACGGCGCATGATCTTGCCCGAACGGGTCTTGGGCAGGCCCGGCGCCCACTGGATCACGTCGGGGCTGGCAATCGGGCCGATCTCGGTGCGGACCCAGGTGCGCAGCTCCTTGAGTAGATCGTCCGAGGGCTCGCGATCGTTCATCAGGGTGACATAGCAGTAAATGCCCTGACCCTTGATCTCGTGCGGGTATCCGACAACGGCGGCTTCGGCGACGGCGGCATGTGCCACCAGTGCACTTTCGACCTCGGCCGTGCCCATCCGGTGGCCCGATACGTTGATTACGTCATCGACACGACCGGTGATCCAGTAGTCGCCATCGGCATCCCGGCGGCAGCCGTCCCCGGCAAAGTAGTAGCCCTTGTAGTCGGCGAAATAGGTTTTCTCGAAGCGCTCGTGATCGCCCCAGACGGTGCGCATCTGCGCCGGCCAGCTGTCCTGAATGCACAGAACGCCTTCGACACCGTTGCCCTCGATCTGTTCCCCGGAATGGGGATCCAGAACCACCGGGTTGACACCAAAGAACGGCTTCATGGCAGATCCGGGCTTGGTTGCGTGCGCGCCGGGCAGGGGGGTCATCATGTGGCCGCCGGTTTCGGTCTGCCACCATGTGTCGACGATGGGGCAGTTCCCCTTGCCGACAACGTCGTTATACCAGTTCCAAGCTTCCGGGTTGATGGGTTCACCCACAGTGCCGAGGATGCGCAGGCTGGACAGGTCATGCTTTTCGACCCATTCCGGCCCTTGACCCATCAGCGCGCGAATCGCGGTCGGCGCGGTGTAGAACTGATTGACCTTGTGCTTGGCGCAGACTTCCCAGAACCGGCCTGCGTCGGGGTAGGTCGGGACGCCTTCGAACATCAGCGTGGTCGCGCCATTGGCAAGCGGACCATAGACGATATAGCTGTGTCCGGTCACCCAACCCACATCGGCCGTGCACCAGAAGATGTCGCCGTCGTGATAGTCAAACGTGTATTGGTGGGTCATCGCCGCATAAACGATGTAACCACCGGTCGAATGCACAACGCCTTTTGGCTGTCCGGTCGAGCCGGAAGTGTAGAGGATGAACAGCGGGTCTTCTGCATCCATCTCGGCGGGTTTGGAGTAGTCATCTGCCTCCAGCGCCAGCTCGTTGTAGTCGAAGTCGCGCCCGTCAACCCAGGTGGTCTGACCGCCGGTCCGCTTGACCACCAGGCATTTGACAGTGTCCTTACAGTGCAGCAGGGCCGCATCGGCATTGGATTTCAGCGGCGTCTTGCGGCCACCACGGGGGGCTTCGTCGGCAGTGATAACGACTTTGGCGTCGCAACCATTCACCCGCGCCGCCAGAGCGTCGGGCGAGAACCCTGCAAAGACGATCGAGTGGATGGCGCCGATACGGGCGCAGGCCAGCATGGCATAGGCAGCTTCGGGGATCATCGGGAGGTAGATGATCACGCGGTCGCCTTTGCGCACGCCAAGATCTTCGAGAATGTTTGCCATCCGGCAGACACGGCGGTGCAGGTCATTATAAGAGATGCTCTGCGCCTGTTCCTTGGGATCATCCGGTTCAAAGATGATGGCGGTCTGATTGCCGCGGGCGGGCAGGTGACGATCGATGCAGTTGGCCGAAACATTCAGGGTTCCGTCTTCGTACCACTTGATGTCGATATTGCCGGGCTCAAAGCTGGTGTTCTTTACCTTGGTATAGGGCTTGATCCACTCGACGCGCTTGCCGTGTTCATCCCAGAAGGCTTCGGGATCAGCGATCGATGCAGCATACATCTCGTTATACTTGGCCTCGTCGGCATGGGCGCGGGCGACCATTTCCGATGAAGGCGGGTAAACCAGGTTTTCGGTCTTGGCTGCAGATGTCATGAGGTCCTCCCCTTTGACGTGTCACTCCAATGGTTGTTCACCGGCCCGGATTGGCGGAAATCGGTGAAATCCATCCCTGCGCAGATAATAGTCGTCAGTGAAAATATTGAAATAACTAACGGTAAAACAACGATTTGCTTGTAAAGAATTTTCGATTTTTCTTGTTGGTTGTAAATTTGGCCAAATTCAAAGGGTAAAACTCGTGCAAGTTCAACGGGCTTTCTGTCAACGCTTCAAAGAGGCAAATGGCGGGTCACTGGGCGCTCAGGGGTAATCGAATGATGCGGAACAGACCCGGTGGTGTGACATATTGTTTCGGTATGCATATGCATACATCGGATTCGGCAACGTCCGCCCAATTTTTCGGCAGTGCGAGTCGCCGCGGTAAGAACCGCCCCATCAACCCGGTTTCAGGGACTTGGCAGCGCCGATTGTTGGCGCTAGCTTGGCGCTCAAGCGGGCGAGACACAGCCCCGCAATAATGGGAGATATCTGATGAACAAGTTGTTGACCGGCGCCGCCGTGGCCGCGCTGACATGTGCTTTTGTAACCGAGGCTGCCGCGCTCGAATGGAACGTTTCGGTTTGGGGCAAGCGCCGGGCTTTCACCGAACATGTTGAAAAGCTGGCCGAACTGGTCAGCGAAAAGACCGGCGGCGATTTCACCCTGAACGTCAGCTATGGCGGTTTGTCGAAGCCAAAGGAAAACCTTGACGGAATCTCGATCGGGGCATTCGAAATGGCGCAGTTCTGCGCCGGCTACCACCGTGACAAGAACAGGGCAATTACTGTGCTGGAGTTGCCATTCCTCGGGGTGAACACGCTGGAAGAAGAAGTGGCTGTCAGCCACGCTGTTTACGAGCACCCGGCAGTGATGGATGAAATGGCGCAGTGGAATGCGCGCATCATCATGACCTCACCAATGCCGCAGTATAACATCGTCGGAACCGGCGAGCCGCGCGACCAGCTGGCGGATTTCGACGGTATGCGTGTGCGCGCGACCGGTGGTCTGGGACAGGCGTTCGAAGCCGTTGGCGGCGTGCCGACCTCGGTGCCGGCCACCGAGGCATACAATGCCATGGAATCCGGCGTTGTTGACACGGTTGCCTTTGCCCAGCATGCCCATCTCAGCTTTGGCACCATCAACCGGGCCGACTGGTGGACTGCAAACCTCAACCCCGGCACCGTGAACTGCCCGGTTGTGGTCAACATCGAGGCTTATGAGGCATTGAGCGCCGAGCACAAGGAAGCACTGAACACCTCCATTCCGGAGGCCATCGATCACTACCTGGCCAACTATGGCACCCTGCTCGACAAGTGGGACGGTGTGCTGAGTGAAAAAGGGGTCGAAAAGGTCATGATCGAAGAGGCGGTGCTCGACGAGTTCCGGGCCAAGGCGGCCGACCCGATCCGCGAGAAGTGGATTGCGGACATGACCGGCCAGGGTCTGCCTGCACAGGATCTTTATGATCTGGTGCAGATCACCTTGAAACAGTCCCGCGGCGGCAACTGATCCCGCCTGAAACGCAATCGCGCCCCGGATAACCCCGGGGCGCTACGTTTTGGCGGTTCGGTTTGCCCTTCTTGGCCTGGCGAGAGTCAGGCCGGGCAAATACTGGCTCACAGGGGGGGCATTACGCGCGTTTCGACGCGGTCACCCGATGATCCGGTCTGAGATTGACCACGGTAACAGGAGCGGCAGGCAATGGCAGGACATGCCTCGGTGCTGGAAGATGACAGCCTTCTGAGCCGTATCGACACATCCCTATTGCGACTGGAACGGCTGTTGGCGCTGATCAGCGGGTTGGCCGTGTTCAGCCTGATGGTTCTGGCCGTGATTTCAGTAGGCGGGCGCAACGCGGCGAATATGCCGTTGCCCGGCTATGTGGATTGGATCGAACAGGCCATGCCACTGATCGCGTTTCTCGGAATTTCCTACGTGCAGAGGGACGGCGGACATATCCGCATGGATATTCTGATCAGCCGGTTACACGGACGGGCGCTGTGGTTCTTTGAACTGGTGTCCGTTTTGCTGATCCTGCTCTTGATGCTTGCGTTGGTCTGGGGCAGTTGGTCGCATTTTGACCGCTCATTCGACTGGTCGGCGCCAATGTGGAGCCGGGACAGCTCCATCGACATCGGAATCCCCCTATGGCCCGCCAAGTTGCTGGCACCAGTGGCGTTCTCTGTTCTCAGCCTGCGGCTGGTTCTGCAGGCCTGGGGCTATGGGCGTGCCTTTCTGCTGGGGCTCAAGAATCCGGTCGCGGTGCCTCTGATTCAGGATACGGCGGCACAGGCTGCCGCCGAGGCCGAGCAGCTGGACGGGGCGATAGGCAATCCCGGCAACGAACCCAATGGCGGGCAGGGGTAGCGGCACATGGACACGATCGATATCGGGCTTTGGGTCACAGGTGGCCTGCTGGTGATGGTACTCTTGGGAATGCGGGTGGCTTTTGCAGCCGGTCTTGCCGGGCTGGTGGGGCTGACGTGGATCTTCTGGGCCAAATTCGGTTATGACCCTGCGCGTTTCGGCAAGGCGCTGACGGTGTCCATAAAGACGGCCGGACAGGTGCCTCATTCCAAGGTGGCCTCTCATACGCTGAGCCTGATTCCGACCTTCATCCTGATCGGGTATCTGGCCTATTATGCCGGGCTGACCCGGGCCCTGTTCGAGGCCGCCAAACGCTGGTTGGCCTGGGTGCCGGGCGGTTTGGCGGTTTCGACGGTTTTTGCGACCGCAGGCTTTGCCGCCGTGTCCGGCGCCTCGGTGGCCACTTCAGCCGTGTTTGCCCGGATCGCCATCCCGGAAATGCTGAAGATCGGGTATAACAAACGCTTTGCGGCCGGGGTCGTGGCCGCAGGCGGCACGCTGGCCTCGTTGATCCCGCCGTCGGCGATTCTTGTGATTTACGCCATCATCGTTGAGCAGGACGTTGGTAAACTGCTACTGGCTGGGTTCATCCCCGGTGCCTTTTCCGCTGTTATCTATGGGCTGCTGATCGTGGGCATCGCGATGATCTTCAAATCCGTCGGCCCGCCGGTCAGGGGCTTCACGTGGAAGCAGCGATTTGCGGCCTTGCCCGGCGCGCTTCCCATCGTGATGGTGATCGTGATCATCATCTGTTTTGTCTACAATCCCTTTGGCGAGCAGGCCTGGGGAACGCCGACCGAGGGCGGAGCGATCGGTGCCTTCATAGTGTTCTGTTTCGCGCTGGTGCGGGGTATGCGCTGGGAGCAGTTCAAGTCCGCCTTGCTGGAAACCGCAAAACTGACCGCGATGATCTTTTCGATCATCTGGGGCGTCCTGATCTACGTGCGCTTTCTCGGATTTGCGGATTTGCCCGGGGCGTTTTCGGACTGGATCACTTCGCTCGCCATGTCTCCGATGCTGATCCTGATCTGCATCCTGCTGGCTTATGCCGTTCTGGGCATGTTTATGGATGCGATCGGGATGCTGCTGCTGACGCTTCCGGTGGTCTACCCAGCGGTGATGGCTCTGAACGGTGGCGAAACGGTGAGCGCAGCCGACAGCGCGTTTGGAATGTCTGGGCCGATGTGTGCGATCTGGTTTGGTATTCTGGTGGTGAAAATGGCCGAGTTCTGCCTGATCACGCCGCCGATAGGGCTGAACTGTTTTGTTGTGGCCGGCGTGCGCCCCGACCTCAGCGTGCAGGACGTTTTCCGGGGCGTTATGCCGTTTTTCGTGGCCGATGCCGTGACCATTTCCCTATTGGTCGCTTTCCCGGCAATCGTGCTCTATCTGCCGTCTTTGGCGGGGTAGCCAGCAAGCGATAGTTTGAAAAAAATTGCGCCGCTCTAAATCGAACTGTTGAAATGAAATCCGATCCCGCCTAATGCCTCGGCGAACGGATGGGGGACATCATGGCCAACCGCGATCTCGAACCACGCCACCTTGACACGCTGGACCGTGATCTCGGTCGGTTTGCCAACCTAGAGAAGGCCACCGCATATGTCGGTCGCCCGGTTGTCGGAACCAGTATCGCCTTTGCATTCATGCTGCTTGCCGCACTCGCCGCGGCGATCTTCTTCGGCCAGTCCAACAACGGCATGATCGTGGTGATAGCAGCAGCCATCGGCGCATACATGGCGATCAATATCGGGGCAAACGACGTCGCCAACAACATGGGGCCGGCGGTTGGTGCCAACGCCATGACCATGGGCGGCGCGATCATCGTTGCGGCGGTTTTCGAAAGCGCTGGCGCCTTGATTGCCGGCGGAGACGTGGTCTCGACGATAGCCAAAGGTATCATTGCCCCTGAGAGCATGGGTTCTCCTGACGTATTTATCTGGGCAATGATGGCAGCGCTACTGTCCTCGGCCCTTTGGGTGAACCTCGCCACATGGGTCGGCGCACCGGTTTCGACCACCCATTCCGTTGTGGGTGGTGTCATGGGGGCCGGTATTGCTGCCGCCGGGTTTGGAGCGGTCAGCTGGGGCACCATGAGCAAGATTGCTGCAAGCTGGGTGATTTCGCCTGTTCTGGGCGGTCTCATCGCGGCCGGTTTCCTGTGGTTCATCAAGGCCCGCATCATCTATCAGCCCGACAAGATCGCCGCCGCCCGCAAGTGGGTGCCGATGCTGGTGGGCATCATGGCGGGGGCTTTTGCGTCCTACCTCGCGCTCAAGGGCCTGAAGAAGATCGTCAAGATCGACCTCGGTTCCGCGCTGATGATCGGGGCGGCTGCGGGCGCGCTTGTCTGGGTGGTGATGATCCCGGTGATCAAACGCCAGTCCGAGGGGTTGGAGAACCGCAACAAGTCCCTCAAGGTCCTGTTCGGAATTCCGCTTATCGTTTCTGCGGCGCTTTTGAGCTTTGCGCATGGCGCCAATGATGTGGCGAATGCCGTCGGACCGCTGGCAGCAATTGTTCAGGCCTCGGACACAGGTTCGTTCACACAGGCCGTTTCGATTCCCTATTGGGTGATGATTATCGGAGCATTCGGAATATCGTTCGGGCTGTTCCTGTTCGGCCCCAAACTGATCCGGATGGTTGGCAGCCAGATCACCAAGCTGAATCCGATGCGCGCCTATTGCGTGGCCTTGTCCGCCGCGATCACGGTGATCGTCGCCAGTTGGCTTGGCCTTCCCGTCAGCTCTACGCATATCGCCGTAGGCGGCGTATTTGGTGTGGGTTTCTTCCGTGAATGGGATGCAGAACGGCGGCTGAAAGCGGCACGCATGGCAATCCCCGACCGCCCTGTGCTTGGGCCGGAGGAACGCCGCCGGCGCAAGCTGGTGCGTCGGGCGCATTTCCTGACTATCGCAGCCGCATGGGTGATCACTGTGCCCGCGGCGGCTGTTCTGTCTGCCGTGATCTTCGCTGGAATACGGATGGTAACCGGTTAAGCAGCGGCCGAAACCTCTCAATAGGTTGTGACTCAGGCGGCGCTTGATGAGTCACGCAACTTAAGGCCGCGCGATCGAAGAACCCGGCTTTTTCTGGATTATGTCTAAGTCATCCGCGATGTGGCGCGACAGATTGTCAGCCGAATAGGTGAATGGCGAAAGACATGGCGTTTCATGATGGCACAATCCCTCGATTGGGTTTTGGCCGAGTGTGTAAGGATAAAGGTCACCAAATTCTGTTTAGTGCAGCTTGTTTACCCGGCGTTGCATTTGCGAACACTGGGCGAAGGATCTGACGAAAACTCGGATAATGTTAGACGGAATGATCTGTATAACGGTCATGATTTGCCCCCTGTGGTTAACCTAACGTTAACCCAACTCTGCCACGCGTTCTGTGACCCTTTTCACACGCCGTGACATTTTCGGCGAACGCTGTCTTCTGACTGGTCAGATGATCACAAACTTGGCGCAATGCACTGCCAGATGTACAAAAAAACCGACCGACGGCTGCGGCGTTATCGTCCGGCTCGACAATGTGGCAAGTTTTTTCTTTCAAAGCAGTCGGCCACGCTGTCGATTCTTGATGGATCTGGAATTTTGAAACCCACGGGTAGTGCTACGTGATTTCTCACAAGTTCAAGACAGTCTTCGTGCATATTCCCAAGACCGGTGGACAGAGCGTCGAGACCTCATTTGTGCAGGCGCACGGTTTGACATGGGAAACCCGAAATGAACTTCTTCTGAGGGTCAACAAAGACCCTGCCTTAGGTCCTGAACGGTTGGCGCATCTTTATGCACAGGAATACTATGAAAAAGGACACATCAGCAGACAGTTGTATAGCGCGTATTTCAGTTTTGCCATTGTTCGCCATCCCTATGATCGGCTGCTGTCCGAATATAATTGGCGTTTCCGGCGGGGCGGTCCCGAGTTCGGTTCATTTCTGGACAGTGTAACAGATGATGATTTCATTGACCGGAACCGCCACATGCGGCCTCAGACCGCTTATGTGACAAACCCGGAAGGAGAAATCATCGTCGACGAGATTGTTAGATTTGAAGAAATCGGAAAACGGATCCCCGAAATCCTCGCAGCCCGGATTGGTGTTCCGACAGGCTTGCCACATGTCAACTGGTCAAAATCGGCTTCGCGGCTGAAGCACATACCGAAGTCTCACCTGAAACGTGTCCATGAGATGTATGAAGACGATTTCGAGCTCTTCGGATTTGAGAGTGCCGCAGAGTGAGCCGATATCGCGCGATTTGCTGGACCTAACCAAGACCTGTTCAAAAGAAAACAGGGTCAGTATCTGCTCAAGACACTGACCCTGTGGGAAACTTTTGGCTCCGGCGGTAGGGATCGAACCTACGACCAATTGATTAACAGTCAACTGCTCTACCGCTGAGCTACGCCGGAACGGTGCAGGCGATATATCAATCTCGAATCCGGGCGTCCAGAGGGGAAATGTGGTTTTTTGCGCCGCGCGATCTGCAGAAAACGGAGGGTAGGGAACGAGGGTCTGCAGCGCTGATCCGGCCCCGTAAACAGGCCAGGTGACCTGATTGCCGAACGATCTGGCTGGGATCAAAAATACGGTGTTTTCGGTAGGCAGTAGTGATCTGCCTGCATCCGACGGCCTCCTTTTCGGGGGAATGACCGACTGCGCGCACGACGGAACCACTGGCCGCGCGTTGGTCTTGCCGAGGATGCTATGCACGAAACCGGGATCCCGCCGGGCCCACTCGCCTCGGCAAAGCGGTCTTCGTCGTGCATATCGGGGGAACGGAGGGCCCGGAGCGGTCGGCGTAAGATCGATCCTCCGGGCCAGCCCACTTCGTCTGTTCCTCGTTCCTTCGGTTCTCGCAGAGAATGGCCAATGTGGAAGAGTGCCCTCATGGATGCGGCAAAAACGCGCCAACCGGGGTTAATCTGACAATAATAGTAAACTTCCTGTGGTCATTTCTGAAAAAGCCGACTAAATCCATCGGAAATATACTGCCATGCCTCTGACCTGTGCGGCTGCGAAGGTGCCGCAGGCAAGGGCGGAAAACCAATCAGGAAGGCCAGACGATGATCGTGTGCCACTGCAAGAACATCACCGATCACGAGATCCACGCCGCCATCGACTGGATGCGCGCCTCTGATCCCGAGACCATCATCAGCCCCGGAAAGATCTATCATGCCCTTGGAAAATCTGCCGATTGTGGTGGCTGTATGCCACTTTTTCTCGACACGATGCGCGGCAATGATAACCTGAGTGTACCAAACAATTTACGGAACCTGCGCTCCGGCACACACAGGGAGATTTCACATGAAGGGCGATCCGAAGGTCATCGAGTATCTCAACAAGGCACTCCGTCATGAACTGACCGCGGTCAGCCAATACTGGCTGCACTATCGCCTGCAGGATGACTGGGGTCTGGGCCACATGGCAAAGAAAAGCCGCGAGGAATCCATCGAGGAGATGGAACACGCGGACAAGCTGATCGAGCGGATCATCTTCCTCGAAGGTCACCCCAACCTGCAAAAGCTGGATCCGCTTCGCATCGGCCAGAACCCGAAGGAAACGCTGGAATGCGACCTGGCGGCCGAGATCGACGCCCGTGCGCTCTATAAAGAGGCGCGCGATGTCTGCAAGGATGCCGGCGATTACGTGTCGATGTCCCTGTTCGAGAGCCTGATGTCGGATGAAGAAGGCCATATCGACTTCCTCGAAACCCAGCTTGAGCTTTATGACCGCATCGGCGGAGAGAACTATATGCAGCTCAACGCCGCGAAAATTGACGAGGACGACTGAAGCGACCGATTTCAGGCGCGCGGTTCAAAGATCTGTGGGTTAGACAAATCGGTTCAACAGTTGCACCAGCCGTCTTGTGCGGGCCGTGAAGGGCGGCGCCAGCAGCCCAAGGCCGCTCAGGCGGCTTTGTTCCAGCACCGATTTCATGTGGCTGAAGGTCTCAAACCCTTTTTCGCCGTGATATGCGCCGTATCCCGAGGCGCCAACGCCACCGAAGGGCAGGGTGTCACATGAAAACTGGATCGCCACTTCGTTGACGCAGAGGCCACCGGAATGGGTCAGATGCAGCCACGGATCGCAGTCGCGTCGGTTCTCCGCAAAGACATAAAGCGCGAGGGGACGATCCCGTGTGGTGACAAATTCGAGCGCTTGCTCTGTGGTGTCGTAAGGGACAAGCGGCAGGATCGGGCCAAATACCTCGTGGCGCATCAAAGCAAGATCAGTCGGCGGGTCGAGCACCAAAGTTGGAGTTAGTCTGCGCGCTGCACCGGATGTCGCGTCGGGCAGAGTTCTCAGCTCTGCTCCGGTTTGCTGAGCTTCGCGGATCATCGACTGCAACCGGTCCAGATGCCGTTGACTGATAATACCGCAATAATCTCGGCTGTCGGCGCCGTCGGGATACTGATGTTGCCAGACCTGCATCAGCTTGTCGGCGAAGGGCGCCATCTGATCACGCGGCAGCAATATGTAGTCGGGCGCAACGCAGGCTTGCCCTGCGTTCAGCGTCTTGCCCCAACCAATGCGGGCAGCGGCGCGATCCAGATCGGCGGACTCGGTGAGGATGGCGGGGGATTTGCCGCCAAGCTCAAGGGTCACGGGGGTCAGATTCCGGGCGGCGGCAGTGGCGACCTTTCGGCCCACCTCGGTCGAGCCGGTGAACAGCAGGTGATCGAATGGCAGGTCGGAAAAGGCCTGAGCGACATCCGGCCCCCCGGTGGCAACCGCGATTTCATCAGGGGCGAAGCTTTCAGCAATCATGCGCGCCAGAAGATCAGACGTTTTCGGTGAAAGCTCTGACGGTTTCAGCATAACCCGGTTGCCAGCAGCCAGCGCCGCCGCAACTGGCGTAACCGCAAGCAGCACCGGGAAATTCCACGGCGAGATGACACCAATCACACCCAATGGTTGCGGAAAGATCCTGCCCCGGGCGGGGCGCATGTGAAGCGGCATTGATACGCGCCTTGGCTTCATCCAGCGTTTCACATTGCGTTTGGCGGTGCGGATTTCACCAATCGACGTGGTCAGGTCGAGCAACCGGCATTCAACGGAACTGCGGTACGAGAAATCCGCGCTCATGGCCTCTGCCAGTTGATCTGAGTGATCCAAAAGGGCGGTCTCCAGCCGAGTGAGCCGGTCAAGGCGTACTTGGGCTGGCGGGAACGGGTCTGATGCAAACCCGGCCTGCAAAATGTCGAACTGGGATTGCAGGCCCACCGATATCGGAGGCAGGGCAGAATCTGGCATGCGGATCACTCCTGTTTGGATTCAGGATGCGCCAGAAAATTGACCGGTTCGAGGGGTATTGGCAATCCGTGCCGGAATGATGCTACAGAGTGCGCCCAGCAGGGTGCATGCCTTGCGCCTGAGTAACTCCACCAGCAAGCATAGGCAGGCCACACTTTCGCCAGGCCGGGAAAGATGCGTCGGATGAACGACAAAACTATGACAAGCAAACTCGGCGTTGCCGACGTAAGGCGCGCCGCGAGACTGTCCGTTGCACCCATGATGGATTGGCGCGACTGAGCGGCACTTAACGGCCCATATTCAGCAGGTTAGGGGACTCGGTTTGGCTGGCGTTTGCAGAAACGTTTGCAGGTCACCCCACCAGCACCGAAACGACTGCAAACGACACCAGACCGCATACGACCGCTACCGCCACGCCGGGCCAGATCGATGGTGGTCGGGTCTGCTTTGGCTCACAGCCGGGCAGATAGTGGACATTATCGGACATGGATAACGCCGCCGCCCGGCTCATAGGTCAACGTGACAGTGGCCGCCCCTGCCAGCACGCCCAGCGACCGGGGCGAGTTAATATCGATGATCGGGCGGCCCGGCTTTCCAGCCACACGTCGCGCCCCGTCTGCGTCCCGCTGGATGGTGAAACCGGTATCTGTGGGGATCAGGGTCCAGCGGGTGCCGTGGTCCAGCCCGGCGGCGACCAGATGCTTACCTTCCAGCCAAAGACGCGGTTTGCCGCGATTCTGGCCGATCTTGCGTTGAACGGTGATCATGTCAGTTCCTTTCGTTTCGGTATGAACGTACATTAATTATCAGTGTACCGATTCGCAAGTAGACGTATACTTTTTTTTAGTGTACCACCGGAATCATGACTGATGATGAATGGACGGTATTCCAGAAGCCCGACGAACGGGCCAAGCTGGACGATCTACGCGCCAAGCGTGATGCGGCGCGGGACGAATACAATGAAGAATACAAACGCCAGATGAACCGCTGCACGGCCCGTAAGCGGCGATCTAAGGACGATTGACCCCAACCCGGTCCGTTTTCCGGACGGAATTGAGCGCACAGCCGCAGTGCGTGGTTTTCCGGACGGAATTGTCGGCACACCCGCAATGCGTGGTTTTCCGGTTACTAAAATTATTAGTAACCGGAATTGTCGGCACACCCGGTTCGGTTAATGCCGTTTGCGCGGCATTAACCGCCCGGTCCGGTCTGATCGATGATCGGTTTCGTAACATTACGAACCCCAGAACTCGGAACCTGAAACGGTCTGATCGATGATCGGTTTCACGGTAGTGTGAAGACGACCGAACCCCAGAACTCGGAACCTGAAACCGCGCCAGAAGCCGTTGTCGCGCCCGATACGCCCGATCCGGCCAAAACGGAATCGCCGGTCTGACACCGGTGCCAGACCGATCCAAGAGGGGTACCCCTTCGCATCTTCGAATGCCTGTTCCACAGAACAGGCATTTGCCATCCAAGAGGTATCCTCAGCGGCGTCGGAAAAAAGTCAGCCCAGTGGCGGTCAACCGCCACTGGGTCAAGTTTTTCCTGTGTGATTTCAAAGGCTTCGTCACCCAGTGCGTCCAAGAGGGGTATACCTTCGCATCTTCGAATGCCTGTTCCACAGAACAGGCACTTGCCATCCAAGAGGGGTATACCTTCGCATCTTGAGCGGACGGTTCCACAGAGCCGTCCGCTTGCATCCAAGAGGTATCCGACCCCTACCTGCTATCGTCCAGACACGCCTTGCTGCAAAAATACCGCCCACATGACCGCCACCTGTGGGTTACGGGTATGCGCCCGCCACAGCCGTCACAGGGCGTCACCCACGGGGGTAGTGGTGCCGCTGGGTTGGGAAGCCTCACCTGCACCTTTTCCACCCGTCTGGTGCGCTTTGACGGGATGGCATCACGCATCATCTGAAGCCGTCCTGACCGCCTCAGACGCTGGAAGGCACCCGGATAGCGGGTCTGGAACTCGTACCGACTGTCACAAGCGGCCAGCGCGGCTCGGATTGCAGCATCTGTCCATGGTGGGCCGGGTGGGTTATGGTCGTACCGTTTCAACAAGGTAGAGAGGCTGTGATGATGGCGAACGATGCGCGGTCGGTCGGTAGGGATTTTGCCCGGTGGTTGCGGTCGGTCCACCCTGCATCTGGTAGAGCCGGGCCAGATAGTCCGCATTCCGGTCCAGCAGATCGGACAAGACCGATGCAGCCGAATCCACACCAGCCACACGTTCGGACAGGATGGTCAGACCACACACCTGCGCCTGAACTTCCAGCATCCAGTCGCCACACCACCAGACGCTTGCATTAATCGGCAAGCCCAGCCCGGAAAACGGGTCCAACGCTTCCAGAAGACCGTCGCGTATATCGTCTGAAAAGCAGTCGTGCAGGTCACGCATCAGACAGCCTTCCTGCGGCTGCCGTAGCCGCTTTCCATGGCACGCGCCACCGGACCTTGCCCAAGCACCAGTTGGTTTGCGATTGAGGCTTCAGCGGCCATCACAGCTTCCCCGATGATGACGTGACGTTCGCCGCCCCGATCCTCAACACGGGCCGGTTGGCCTGAATAGTTGTGGATGGTGACCGGCGATGCAGCGACCCCCAGAACCCCGTTATGCGCCTGAAGCGGTACGATGGCTTCCGGGCCGCGCTCACCCATGACGCCCACACCACCGCCGGACATGGGGAACGGTGTGGCGCCATTGACCACGCCACCCTTGGCAAACGGTGTCAGGCTGGACGGGTCCAAATTCGGATTGATCGGAATGCCAAGTCCCTGCTGGAAGGCCAGCCCGAACATGGATTGCGGGTTTCCGACATTCATGCCCAGCGCCCGCATGATGGCGTGAAGGATCAGGGCACGCAGGGTCATCTTCGCAATGTCCTGAAGCACGGACCGGGCAAAGTCCCGGAAAGCGAATTCACCCTGTGCCAAGCTGTCCACGAACGTGTCGACGCTGTTGGCCATCACATCGCCCAACCCGGTCGCCATCCGGTCGGACAGGTCGACTGTCCGGGCCAGTTGTTCGTTAAACTTGGCCAGTTGTTCTTCGGCCCGGTCGATACTGGACCTGCCACCGCCGGACTTCGTGGATGTACTCGGTCCTTTGCCGGGTTTACCCACCACCGGCTGGCTCATCAGGCTGTCTTCATCCGCAAAGCGCGACCGCAGACCCTGCATGATCGCCCATTCGCGCGCGGCTTCCATGGCGGCATCGCGTGCCTGCTGGGTTTCCCATGTCAGGACAGCAGCCGCACGGGCCGCATTCATCATCTGTTCACCGACCAGCCGTTCCGCATCGGCCAGTTCCTTGCCCAGATTCTTGGCCCGTTCCATTTCGGCGTTCTGGTCTTTCTGCCGTGCCAGAAGTTCTTCGTATTTGGCCAGTTCTTCTTCGGCCCGTTGAACCTTCGCTTCTGCGGCTTCCACCTGTGACCACAGCGCATCGTCACCTTCGGCCAAACCTTCATTGTAGGCTTCCAGCGCGTTGTTCAGTTCCAGTTGTGCAGCGGCAATATCCCGGCCCAGACGCTGCTGGGTGGTGTCGATACCCTTGGCGGTCCGTTCGATTTGGTCGGCCAAGTTCTTGGATGCTTCGGCGGCATCCTGCATGGACTTTTCGAAGGCTTTGGTTTCTTCGCTGCCTTCAAACAGCTTCATACCGAACGCGGCCAGAACACCGGTGGCCACGGTAAAGGCAATGCCCCACGGCCCGGCCATGAACGAACTAAGCTGGTTTGCCTGTTGGCTGAACGCCAGCAACGCGTTCTGACCGCCACCGATCTGGACCAGAAAATCACCGAACTGAACGCTGCCCTGCTGCATCAGCCGCTGGTTGGCCGACAGGGACCGGTTCAGGTTGGCCGTCTGCTTGCCGAACCGCTTTCCGGCGGCCTGTGCCCGGTCAAATCCGACCGCCAGATCGGCCAGTTCCTTTTCGGCCCGTTGCAGGTCGCGGACCATCTTTTCCGCTTCCACGCTGAGGATCATTTCGTGCTGGGTTTGGATACGTTCAACCATAGAAGTCACTCCTAGAAGGTCCGCGCGATTTGAAGTCGCCCAGCTTGCCAAAGGTCAGCAACGGCATCGCCGCGCTGGCATGTTTCGTCTTGCCCACGGGCCGGTATGTGGGATGACCGCTGATCACCAGACGCATGGCCACGCGGTTCAGCCAGCCCGACTGTCGCAGCACCTTGTAGGTGGTCCAGAACGGTTCGTGATGGCGTTCGATCCGCCCGCCGTAGGGCACCAGCGGATACAGACGGATTTGTTCGAACTGGTCGAAGCGACCCAGCCGGGATGGCTGCGTGATCTGGCCGTCCACATCCATGGTGATGCTGAATTCATACTGGCCGGTGTCCCGGAACTTGCGGCTTATATCCAGCAGGATCAGATATGCCTCTTGCGCGGCCCGGCGCACATCCTCAAGTCCCGGACCTTGGGCGTAGGTGATGTTCCCGCCCAGACGAACGTTCGTCACTTTGCGATGTGGTGACCCATCCACCAGCGTAATCACCGGGTCGCCCGGCTGGAATACCTTGCCCTGTCGCTGGTACGTCTGAACACCAGCCGCAGCGACCCGCATGTGGAAGGTCCGCATACTGGTCACCAAATCGGGCACGACCTGCGCCAGAAAGGCCGTCTTGGCCCGACGCTTGCCCAGATCGATGGGCGGCTTCTTCAGCGGCCTGAACGGGTCTGGTGGTCGCTTGGCCCGGAACGGTTTGTATTCGCTTTGCGGGTAGTCCCTCAGACGGATGACCATCAGTGCACCCCCCGCTTATTGCCCGACACCTGGTAATTCATCAGACGGTCAATCAACTCGCGTCCATCATTGGGCTGGATGCCGGTCAGATGCGCGGCCAGTGCGTCCAGATCATCCGGGAACGGGTCGCTGCGCAGGTGTCCCCACAAGGTGCGGCACATGCCGGTCATGCCAGCGGCGAACATCTGGTCATCATCGATGGTCCAGATTTGGGTCATCAACAGACCCACGCCCTGTTCTATGACGGCAAAGTCATCCTGCATTTCGCCTTTCCAGTTCCTGTTTGATTGACCGGGCTGCTGCACCCAGACCGCCCGCTTCAGCATCGGCCAACCGCTGGCGTAGCTGGTCCATCGGTACGTCCCGCCAAGGACCACGGTCGCGCCGGGCATTTGCGGCAAGGTTGCGCTGGCTGGTCGTGGCTTCATCCATCAGGGCCACAGCCTCGCGCGTTCGGTTTCACTGATGTAGAGCGACAGGCGGCCCGGTTTGTTGTTCGGACCTTTGCCCTGCTTGTGGATCAGTTGATGGATGTTCTCACCCAACCCATCGGCAAACCCCCGAAGGATGGTGCCGCAATTGGTCGTCACCCAAGCATCCGCAAGATCACGCTGGTATGAGCCTTCGTGATTAAGAATTCGTGCCATCACTGTCCCCATATTTCTGGTCATAGGATTTGCCGATCAGACGCCGGGCCTTGCGGCGCATCTTGCCGGTCAGCTTGGCGCCGATCTTGGCTTCGATCTGGCCGATCACGTGGCTGATCACATCGGCCTTATCGGGCCTGTCGTCGCGCCGGTCTTTGGTCATGTCGAATGGCATGTCACTGCTTCCTTCCATGCCGATTCCACAGCCGCAATCTGGTCGGGTGTGGCCGCTGCTACATGCTGGACCCCATCAGGCCCACAGACGGCCAGTGTGCGCCGCCCTTGAGCCGTTCTGACGGTGCCGATCAGCTTGCCGCTAGGTGTGGCGCGTTCACAGCACATCTGAAGGCCGGTGGCGCCTATGTCGTGCCATCCCATCTGCATTACCAGCTAACTCCACTAAGGTACGCGCAGTTGTCTGCAATCAGGCCGTAGCTGATGGGCGTCACGACGCGCAGGGCGGTCGAATACGTCTGCATCATCGAACGGACTTCAGTCGGCGGTACGGTCCCGGCTGCGTCAGAAATGTTGATCGATCCGTCGACGGTTCCATCCATCGAAGGGGCGACACCATCCGAGTCAGCCATCGCCAGTGTCACAGCCGACGATGTGTCCACTTCGGGCAGATCACCCGCACTGACGAAGACCGACGCGTCCACCACGACGGCAAGATCGGACGGGGCGTAGACGCTATCCAAAATCGGAAGGTTGAACAGGGAACCGCCCCGGACTTCATCCCGGAACGGGAAGGTGTCACCGGACGTATCGGTCACCATTTCCAGTCCGGTCCGACGGTCCGTGTGCATCAGGACAACAGGGGCGCGATACCGGCCAGCCGATGCCCATGCACGCAGTTGTTTCCAGTCGGACACGATGTTTGCCATCGTATCGCCAGCAGATGCAGCCGTCGTGCGCCCGTTGGTGATCGATGCCGGACGCACTTGCGGGATTGCCGCGATGGCCGGGTTCAGCAGATCAGCATCCAGCCCGGCGGCCAGATCATCAATGATGAAGGTTTCCAGCAGCGACAGGATCGCCGGGTTCGACACCTTGATTAGTTCATTGCTGGCCACGGTGATAATCGCCTTTTTGAAGCGATTCATCGTGGCTGCACCCAGCATCCCCTGTTTCACGGGAATGGTTGCGTGTTCCTGCACCCAGTCGGGCGTCAGCGACCCTTCGTCGGACTTCGGACGGCGCGGGATGGTGATGGCGTTGGCACTGCCGAACGGGATCATCTGACCACGGGCCGCCAGTTGCGCGAAGACGGACACATCCTGCATCGCGCTATAGAACCCCTTCAGTTCCGTAGCGGTCAGGGACAGTCCCCATTCACTTTGGGCCGTGCCGGCCACCAGCGTTGCAGCCTTGCGCCTGTTCCACGCGTGGCCATCACCCGGTAGCAGCCGTTCCAGCACATCGTCCGGCTTCGCGCCGTGGTTCAGGTGCTTCGCCATGGCGACAGCAACGGTGGCCGCGATCAGCCGGGTGCCCCGCAACTCAGGTTCGCGCGGCGCCTTCGCCTTCGCCTTCGGTTGCGTGACCGTGACGCTGATGGGGCGTGCATCGGCTGCTTTCCGGGCTTTCAGTTCCGCTTCGGCTGCGGCCAGTTTGCGTGCCGTGTCCGGCGCACGTCGGGCCACTTCCAGAGCGTCATCAAAGGCGATGGCCTTCAGTTCATTGTCCAGCAGGGAACGCGCCTTGCGGTCCGCAGCGGTCAGATGTTCATCCTTCGGCATTTTCAATCCTTTCCATCTTTTTGGCGTGCGCTGCGGCCATGCGTTTCATTTCAGGCATGGTTATGGGTTTGTCGCCGTCCACATAATCGGCCAGTTCGTTGGTGATCTGGTCTTCGATGGCGTCACGCTTCACATCCAAGGCGCGTTCCAGCCGGGTTATGTCCTTGCGCTGTTCCGCGATGACCTTGGCCGCGTCGACCAGCATCTTCTGCATCTTCTTCGTCGCGGTCGCGATGCGCCGGTCGACCTGTTTCATCATGCTGGCAATCAGAGCGGCACCAGCCGGGTTCACGGCATCGGTCATCGGGTCATAGATTACCCCGCCGGTATCAGCCTTCTGGCCGGTCATGGGTTTGCCGTCGATGTGCGGCACGTCGTAGGGGTTCTGGCCGCCGGAACGGAACGGGTTTCCACTCATTTCTTCATCCTCTGGTTCACGTTGCGCAGGCTGTTGTAGGTGTTCCGCGCGGCCTTCACGCGGCCATGATCTTTCCGGAACCCGTTGTCAGAAAGCACATCCAACAGTTCGATCAGGGCGCGGGTGCATTCCAGATCAAGATCGGCATCATCGATCCGGTCTTCGGCCTTGCCAGCCACTTCAAAAGATCGATCCGCCATGCGCGACAGGCGGTCGTCCAGAGCGTCCAGACGGTCCGAAGGATGGCCCATACGCACCAGCAGGGATACGCGGCCCACAACGTCGGTTCTGTCAGTATCAATCTCGGTGCGGGTCCGGGCGGCATGGGCGGCCAGTTCCAGCACTTCCCCGTAGGTGCGGGTATCTTCAATCAGCTTTTCAACGTGCCGCTGATGGGCGTCGAAGTTTGCGGCAAGTTGGTGGCGTGCGCCCTTGGCGCCGGGCTGACCTGCTTCTTCATCGCGGGAAAGACGATAGAGCCGTTCACGCAGACGGCCTGTCCCTTTGGTCAGGGATTTCGCTTCACGGATGGCGCTGGTCAGATGCATATGTTGGTCCCACCTGCGGGTTGGTCGGTCCGGGTTCACTGGGTAAGCAGGTCACCCGGACCTTGAAAAGAAAACGGGCGATGAACCCCGTCATGCGGACAGGGTGGCAGCGATAGGTGATTCGCACAAGATATTGTGTTTTGGCCTTACTTTTTCACAGGACAACACAATATATAGCGGCTCTATATATGATGTGATACTTACCAAGCCCGACCGGCACGGACGGCCTTCATTGCGCCGGACCATCTGTCCAGACGTTCGGCGCACATCTTGCGGCCACACCAAGGCGACCGTTCGTGAAGTTTGAAACCCGGTGCCAGCAATCGATCACAGGCCGCACAGCACGTCTTGGCACGTCGGATGATTGTCAGATCGGCACGCTTGCCGATTTTGCCGGGCGGGGGCACTTCAGCTTCCATCCATCGCAGGTGCCTGTTGCAGTCGTTGGCGTCTGCCCAAAGATCGGGCAGTCGATCAAGCAGAAATGCTTCGTTCATATTCCCGAACCCACTGTTTGAAGATTACCTTGGCCGTACACATCCGGATCGGCACGATGATCGTGAAACCCGCACAAGAAATTTCGTGATGATCCGGCGGGTGGAAGTAATAGCTGGTCGGTGCGCCCATATATCGCGCAATCCGCCGACGTGCGTAGATGATTGCGTTCTCAACACTCGCCTGTTCGGCCAAACGGTACGCGTCCATCCGATTTCCACCACCAAGAGCCGCGTCGGAGCGGACGCGAGTCGAGTTGATTTTAGATAAGTTCTGCAAAGTTGCAAAGTTACGTCTGCAAAGTTGCTAAGTCGAGTTCGTGTCGTTTGAATCGAATTCTTGTCCCCTGCGCGGTGCTGGGGTCCAACTTCGACTTACGACCCACCCGCCCCCTACACGACAGCCCGGCATCGTCGGGGCGTTGGTTGGTCGGTGTTGCTGGTGGTTGGCTGCTGGTGGTTGGTCATTGGTGGTTGCGTTCAGCAGTGGCCCGGAACCCTACCTCTCATTTGCTGCCCCTCATTTGTCAGAGGGGATATATCGCATTGCCTATATCGTCACATTGCGTGTGGGGCTGGTGATTTGGGTGGTCACGTTGCAGTGACGGGGTGGAAACGGCATATGACGTGACGCTATACGATAGGCCGCCTGTTGGTTGCTGATATGTGTTCTAATCCTATATGTTTCGTCGCATTCACGTATGCATGTAGAATCTTTTCCATATATGGCAGATACGTGCATGTAGATTACATGCATGTAACTACATATAGTACTACTCTTATAAGGTTAACCTATTGTTATTATTAATTTTAAAAAGGTAATATGCTCAAATGTATTTGATCTACATGCATATCGAAAAGATATAGCACCCAAGCCGAAGTGACTTACATGCATGATTTACATGCAAATTTACATGCATCGTTATTCACGGGCATATTTCATCGCGCCACGATACTTTGCGCCCCAGATTTGCTTCTTGGTTTTCTTGAACTCCAACATCGCAAGCGACTGCTCTATGCGTTTCTTGGCCGCTGGTGTTTGCGTCTTTGCGTCCAACCCCAACAGCGCCATACACTCCGGAACGCTGGTTTCTTTCTTTTCGCCCAGTAGCGCGGACAACAGTTCGGCCCACGGGTCCACCGACACACGTTCTTTCTGGATGGTCCGTGCCTGTACTTCGTATGCATCGTCCAGATACCAGACTTCACCAGCCTGAAACGCCATATAGGCTTCGGCCCATAGCTGGTCGCGGACAGCAGTCAGGCCGGGAATATCAAACGTTCCGTCCGTCTTCACGATCCAGAAACGACGTTCACCGGCCTGATCGCGCAGATAGTCGTCACGGTTTGTCGATCCTGCGAACACACATCGGCGTGGGCGTCTTTTGTTGTTCCGGTCGTATGCGGCCCGGAAGTCTTCGACCCGCCGTGACAGATACCCCCGCATATTTTCCAGATCACCTTTGTGAACCTGCGTCAGTTCTGCCATTTCCACGATCCATTTACCGTTCAGGTATTCGGACGCGTCCTTGGTGTGAAAGTCGGGCAGATGGTCGCCAAACCAATCCGGGTTCGGGCACAGGGCGGCCAGAGCGGTCGATTTGCCGCGACCCTGCGGACCTTCGAAGATCAGGGCAGTGTCCATCTTGCAGCCGGGGTTCATGGCACGGGCCACCGCACCGATCAGCCACTTGCGCCCGATCTGGGTAAGGTAGGTCAGGTAGACCGGATCAGTATCGGTCACGCCGCAATACTGCCACAACCAGCTATTGATGCGCAGCGTGCCGTCCCACGTCAGGTTTCGCAGGTATTCCTGCACGGGTTCGTAGGTGTTTTGTATCGCGGCCAGTTCTACCGCATTGATTACATCGCCGCGCCCGATCTTGTGGAACAGGGTCGTCTGAAACCAGTGGTGGACGGCTGTATAATCACCGTCGGTCAGTTGTTGCCCCATCTTCGGCAGGCCGGGCAGGTTGCGGGTAAGGATCGTCCGATCATTAAACGCGTCGTATGCGAACCCACCGGCCCACAGATTGTTTCGCATCAGGGACGTGGCGACGTTTGCCATATTGGGGATCAGATCACCGTCCCGGCTGTAGGTGTATTCCCACCTGCCATTGTCCGCAGGCACCGATTCAACAATCTCGCCGGTCAACATGGGCATCCCGGCCTGTTCGGCCTGCTTCAGCCGTATACCGCTTCTGACGCGCCCATCCAAATCACCAGGTAGCTTGCCGCCATTGGCTTCACGCGCCCAATGGACCAGCTTTCCGAAGCCGGACGATCCGTCGGGGTTGAAGCCGTCCCACGTCCGCTTGGTGTAGTCCGGGTTGTTCTTTGGTGCCCGCGCCGACAGCTTTTCAAAAACTGGCCATCCGTCACCGCCCAGCGCATTTTTGATGGCATAGCCCAGTGACACCCATTCGTCATAAACCAGATCGTCATTCGGGATCAGGTCCACCACCGGCGCGACCAGATCGCGGTCATAAGGTTCTGCGCCCAGATTGGACAGGCTATCACCGGCCCCCATGTTGCGGGTCGGTTTGCCGCGTTTCCATCCACGGTCGACCGACACCAGAAGCATGTCTTCGGCCAGATAATCCATCTGTTCCTGCGTACATAAAGGCACCTGACCGGCGTCCAGATCACGGTTCCACTGATACTGCACGCCGCTGGGGTGCGTGCCGAGAATGACCGCCTGTGTTTCCGTCTGTTTGCTGGTCAGGCCCAGAACTTCGATCTGCATTTTCACATCGCCTTTCCGGATCGGATATTGCCGCTTCCGGATCGGTTCACCTGATACCCGAAACAGGACCAGAAACTTCGGCATGGCCCCCCATCTGATAAACCAGTTGCCGCCCGAGATTTCGTGGACCCGGTCCAGCAGTGCCTGTGCCAGCACATCGTCGGTAATATCCACGTCAAGGGCGCACCACTGGTGACCCATCTTCAGACCGACATTGGCGTTAAGGGTATCCCACCGTGCGACTTTCGCCTCATCCATCTGGTAGTTGGGCCATGCTCCAAGGCCATCCCACTTGCCACCATAAAACTCGCCGGGTGCCTTGCCGCACGCGTTCGGATCGATCAGGCTATGATCGTGCAGGGCCGCCCCCGGTGGGATGACGGGTATTGTTTCACGGAAGCCCGCGTCCCATGCAATTCGGTGCCACGCAGATTGCGTGACGGCTTGTTGATTTTTCGGACCGTGGCTATATTCTGTCATCAGACAAACCTTTCTTTAGTCGGTTGGGTGAGTTTATGGCCCCGGTGCGCAGCGATGCGTATCGGGGTTTTCCTTTGGCGACCCGCCCCCGGCCCGGTTTGTCAGTTAAGCCGGGGACGACTCGTAGCGTAGCTGAAGGGTCAGACCACATCCAGTCAGTCATCGCGTGGATGGGAGTAGATCGGGGGGATGTGGCCAAAATCGTCCAACCAGTGCGCCCCTGCCACCAGATTTCATCCAGCGGGTCACCGAAGCGACGTTGGACCGGCGTCTGGTCGTGCAGGATGGGCAGATGTTTGCCGGGTGGTAATCCCGGAACATACGCGTCGATGAATTCTTTGCTGGTGATTGAGACACCAAAGCCGAAGGGTTTTGGATTGTCAGTCATTGCGCCACATCCTCCTGCAACACCACACCCGCCAGTTCTTCCAGACGGCATGTCTTGTCGGCGCTGTAGTCGACATAGACGGCCAGAACGTCCACAAGGACACTCAGCTTCCCGGCATCTTCCAGAAAACCCGCATCGCCCAGATACTCAGCAACGCTGTGGATACCCCGCCGCGCGGAATGTAAAATCTCGTGGGCCGGGTGCAGTTCATCGTCGGTCAGTTCACCGTAAACCGCATCAACATCTTCCTGAAGGAAGTATTCCCCGCCCCGGTCCTTTGGGCAGTGCGATGCCCTGTGGCCATTCCCGACGCCGTGCCGGTGAATGTGACCACATCGGGTGCAAAGGAATACGAGTTCATCACCGCGTCGGCGGGCAATAATGGTTTCGTGGGTCATGCCGCTTCACCTTTGACGGAGTCGCGGTGCCGCTTGATCCAAGCGTGAACGTCGTCACGGTCGTAGAAGATTTCCCGCGCGACCCGGATCGGGACAGGGCCGGTCCCCTTGACCCGCATTCGGGCCAGCGTGTCGTGTGATTTGTCCAGCAGTGCGGCCAGATCATCGTCGTCATAAAGCGACAGGTCGCGCTTCAGGCGGCATCGGGTTTCGGTTGCGGTTTCGGACGGGAACGGGACGCCTTGCAACAGCAGTTCGGCACGGGCGTTGACGTCAAGAGCCTGCCACGCGGCATGAGTGCCGTCGTTGTAGTCGGGCAGGTCGGCACCTTCGGGTGACATGTACTTCGGTTCGGGCATTTGAGCCATCCTCATCAAGTGATCAGATGGCTACCCCTTTTAAGCATATTTTTTCACGAGTCTCCGCGCTAGCGGCGCTAGTGTCATACTTTCTTCAACCAGCGTTCAACCGTTCGTTTGTCCGGCAATTTGTTGTGATCATCGGAAAGTCGAACCTGTACCAGATCGGCAATTGCACTCACGCTCAGATCGGCCCGTGCGGCGCGTATCTCCGCACCGATCCCCATTGCCTCATCGCGCAGGTGATCCCACTTGCCTTTGCGAGACCCTTTGGAAGCGCGCCGAGATTGTGCGACACGGGCGCGATCCCGGTCGATGTAGCGCATCGCAAGCGCGGCCATTTCATCGCCATCAGCGGCCCGGTTTCCGGCGTGCTGGGCGTCGCTCAGGGCATCAGCATCGGTAAAGCCCAGACGCCGCGCATGGGCCGTCTGTGCGTCCCTGTGCTGATCTTCGGTGATGGGATCGACCAGCCAACATATCGGTCCCCAGATATTCATCGGTGCAGGCTTTCCGCTTTCAGGTTCGTGTATCGGCGCAGTTGCGACCAATCCTGATGACCCGACACCAGCGACACCTGTTCGATCTGGTAACCATCTTCGAACAGGCGGGACACGCCGTCATGCCGCAGATCGTGAAACCGCAAATCCGAGATACCGCACGCGGCGACACCGCGCGTGAAGCTGGTCGAAACGGTGCGGCTATCATGGGGGAAGATTTCAGGATCGGTGCGTCGCTGTGCCAGCACCAGTTCCATCGGATCGACCGGCTGGCCATCGATCACCACCGGACCGACCAGCAACGGAACGGTCTGGTCATTGCCGATCTTGCTGCGCGGGTGCTTGCGGTCCCGGATGATGACGGTCCGGGTTTCCACGTCCAGATCATCCCACCTGATGCGGCATATCTCCGACAGTCGCATGGCCGTGCAGATTGCAAACCGGGTAATGTCCCACATCGGCACCACCCGGCGACGCTTGGCCCATTGGTTGCGCAGTGCAACCAGTTCGGCATCGGTTGGACGCCGGTCGCGTTCGGTTGGGCGGGACACGCCACCAGATGCGGACAGAATGGCCCGTGCCGACTGATAGGCTCCAAGGGCCGCGCCGGTATCCACTTCGGCAATCGCGCCACCGTGTTTCAAGACCGTGTGGATGTAGGACATATCTTGTCCGATGGTTGCAGGTCCGGCACCTTCGGCGCGTCGCATCTTGGCGAATTCCCTGAAGCGGTTCACAGTCAGATCGGGCAGGGGGGTTCTACCGATCAACTCGGAAATGTGCGTGATCGTGCCCAGCTTCGACCGGCTGGCCTTGTCGCCAAATTCATCCAGATACGCTTCGATCACATCATTGAAGACAACATCGGACAGGGCGGCCCGGACGGTGCCGGTGGTGTCCTGTTGCGCTTCTTCCTGTCGTGCCCATCGTTGTGCGTCGCGCTTGTGGGTGAATGTCTTCGACCGGCGTTTGCCGTCTAGGTTCACTTGCGCGGTCCAGCGGCCACCCTTGCGGGTCTGAAATATTGATGCCATGAGTCCTTCGTCCTGTTCTTCGGGATTGCGCTGGGCCGATGTGTGCAAACGGAAGCCCGGCGCGTTTGCAATCTATACCTTCGTTTGCATTAGGTTTGCAACGGTTTGCACATCCAGACCACATTTGCACACATCCGACTGCAAGCGAAACCACATCGGACGGAACGTAACGCTTTGACAGATCATAAAAAAGTCAATGTTTCCAAGGCCGCCCGTCTGTCCGTTGCGCCCATGATGGATTGGACGGATCGGCATTGCCGCTATTTTCATCGCTTGCTGTCCAGCCAGACGCTGCTGTTCACGGAGATGGTGACGGCCCCGGCACTGGTTCGGGGTGGGGCAATGCATTTGCTGGACCACGACACCGCAGAACACCCTTTGGCCTTGCAACTTGGGGGATCGGATCCAGAGGAGCTGGCTCAGGCTGCGCGGATCGGTGCAGAAGCAGGCTATGATGAGATCAACCTCAACTGCGGTTGTCCGTCTGACCGGGTGCAGTCGGGAACATTTGGTGCCGTTCTGATGACCGATCCGGGCAGGGTGGCGGAATGCGTAGCGGCCATGCGGGCAACCGTAGATGTCGAGGTCACCGTGAAATGCCGCATCGGCGTCGACGATCAGGATCCCGAATATGTGCTGCCCGAATTCTTGGCGCGCATCATTGCTGCCGGCTGCGAGCGGGCCACGATCCATGCCCGCAAGGCGTGGCTGAAAGGGCTGAGCCCCAAGGAAAATCGCGATATCCCACCGCTGGATTATGATCTGGTCTTTCGCATGAAGCAGCTGTTTCCGAACCTGCACATCTCGATCAATGGCGGCGTCACAACGCTGGAGCAGGCACAGGCGCTTCTGGAGGGAGGGTTGGATGGTGTGATGATCGGTCGGGCCGGCTACCACCAACCGGCAGAGATCCTGTGCAAGGCTGATCGGGACATCTTTGGACAGGCGGAGGCAGCGGTAACAGACCCGGCCGAGGCGGCTCTGGCCATGTTGCCCTATATCGAAGCGCATCTGGCGTCGGGCGGGCGCTTGCATCAAGTGACGCGCCACATGCTGGGTCTTTTCGCCGGGCGCCCCGGGGCGCGACAATGGCGGCGCACGCTGTCCGAAGGAGCGACCAGACCCGGCGCCGGACCTGAGCTGGTGCAGGCTGCGTTGTTGCAGGTTCCGGGTGCGGTGGCGGCCTGACCGAGGTCGGTTCGGGCACGTCAAATTCTGTCAGCACCCGCAAGGGCGCAGGTTTCCGCCACGGCGAAACAGGGCCATAGTCTGAGGGAATGAATTCTCCTAACATCCTCTGGTATTGTGACAAAAGCTGCTGTGGGAGGATTTTAACAGATGATTACCGTTGAAACGCAATCCGACGGACGTGTGCTCGAAGTGGAGTTTTCGGGGCAGGTCACCGGAGCGGATTACGAAAACACGCTTGTGCCGGCGATTGAAAAGGCGCTTTCCGGAACCGGGCATGTGCGTCTGTTGGTTATCGCGGGCGAGGAGTTCAAGGGCTATGACCTTGGTGCGGCGTGGGCCGATACCAAGCTTGGATTGAGCCATTGGAGCGGGTTCGAGCGGGCCGCCGTGGTTTCCGATATATCGTGGCTGCGCACCGCAGTTCGGCTTGCGGCGCCGATGATGCCATGTCCGGTGCAGGTGTTCGACCTCGCCGATGCCGAAACCGCGCGCCTGTGGTTGCGGGAATCGCTGGGTGCCGTACATATGCTGGATCTCGGGGGGCGTGGTTTGCAGGTCCGGCTGATGGGCCAGCTTGATCCGGAGGTGATTGAAAACGCCGAGGCGGATCTGGATGCCCGTATTCGGGAACGTCAGGCCGACCACGGCGGTTTTCGTCTGCTGCTCGATCTGACGGAGTTCGACGGTTGGCAAGGGTTGTCGGCGCTGGCTAGCCACTTCAGCCTTGTGCGGGACCATGCCGGAATCCCCGACAGGGTTGCGATTCTTGGCGACAAAAGTTGGCAGCACATGGCGCAGCGTGTGGCAGGTCGTTTTCTGAATGCGGAGACCCGGTTTTTCGGTGGCGATGAGCTCGACCAGGCGAAGAGCTGGCTGGCGGATTAAACCCCGCAACAGAAGACGCGCCGGGTATCAGGTTTCGTCCGACCGGTTCGTCGGCTAGGCTGTCAGCTTTTGAGGCGTCCGGCGCGGCCACCGCGTCGGCGTTTCAGACTTGGTGCCCGGGAAGGAAGTGTTGCCATGATCTCGGCCCGCTCGGCGCTGTCCATTTTGGACCAGCGGGTGATCTCGTCAATGCTGCGATAGCAGCCAGTGCAGATGCGTTCGGTCGGATGAATGACGCAGATTTGCACACAAGGGCTTTCAATCTCGTCGCGTTTCCAGACGTCATCGGTCATTGGGTCAACTGCTCTTCAGGTGCTGCATCCGGTCCAGGGCTCCCTGAAGGATATAGCTCGCGGCAACGTGGTCGATCACCTCGGCGCGACGTTTTCGTGTCGTATCCGCCTCCAGTAGTGCCTTTTCGGCGGCAACCGTGCTGAGCCGTTCGTCCCAGAAACCGATTGGCAATTCAGTCAGCCGCGACAGGTTTCGGGCAAAGGCACGGGTCGACTGGCACCGCGGACCCTCAGAGCCGTCCATGTTGCGGGGAAGACCCAGAAGAATGCCACCGATTTCGCGCTCGGAGATGATTGCCAGCAGTTTTTCCGCGTCGACACCGAATTTCTTGCGGCGGATGGTTTCCAGCGGCGAGGCTACGGCACCGATCCGGTCGGAAACCGCGATTCCGATGGTTTTTTCTCCCAGATCCAGACCAACCAGAGCGGCCATCGGGGGCAGGGCGGCGGCGAAGTCTTCGAACACGTCGTGGATCATTCGGTCAGTCCTGCGGACCGCGCCGCTTCCGTTATTGCGGCCAGGGCTTCGGAGTTTCCGTCGAACCGCGTCTTGGCCTCGTCATAGATCGCCTTCGCGCGTGAGGTTTCGCCCAGAACGCCGAGCGCACCGATCAGACGGGCCCACTCCTCGGGTCCGCCGCCCTCGGTCGCCAGCCGGTCCGATAGCCGATCGACCATGCCTCGGATCATTTCCTGCCGGTCTTCGGCGCTCATCTCGCCAGCGGCTTCCATATCCTCGGCACTCGGGCCAGACAGCTGGCCGGCCCCACCTGTCGCAGGGGCGGCTGGCGGCTGATAATCCACCCCGGCAAGATAGGCCATGTCGCCGATCTGGGCCCGGATCGGATGCAGCCAAGGCGCATCGGGCGGCCCCATCCTGAGGGTCTGTTCCCAGATGTTGAACGCAAGATCCGGCCGCCCGATCTGGGACAGCATCATACCCCAATAGTAGCGCGCAGGGCCAAGTTGGGGATCACGGTCCAGAGCTGTCCGCAGCGCGGCTTCGGCTTCCGCCGACACGTAGCCACCGGTGGCAATAATCATCAGCTCGGCCAACTCCGCATGATCCATTGCCGTGGCCTGCTCACCCAGAATGTCGATCACCTTGCTTTTGGCGGCGACTGCGGCCGAATAATTGCCCGCGTTGCTTTCGTGTTGGGCCAGAAGGATATTTCCCTGCAGATCGTCGGGGCGTTGTGCCACTGCCTCGCGGAGTTTCTCGAGAAGTGTCTTGTAGCTTTCTTCAAGCTCCGGTTCTGGCTGCGGCGGGATCCGCGCCTCGGCATCGGATTGCGACAGCCGGTTCTTGCTTTCTTCTTCGGCCTGTTCGAGGCGCAGCGACAGCGGCAGATCACCTTCTCCGGGCACGCCAAGGTCCAGATAGAGCAGCACCGCCCCCGCCACGACCAGCGCGCCGCAGGCCAAGGCCGCCCCGACCGCCAGTCCGCGATTGCCGCCGCCACCGTCTGCCTCCTTTTGGACCTGGGCGTCCGCCGCAAGGATCCGGCGCGAGATCTCGGTCCGCAGGCGTTCGGCATCGGCCTCTTGCAAAGTGCCTCGGGCAAGATCACGATCAACATCTCTCAGCTGGTCGCGATAGACGCGCAGATCGTAGGCCGCGGCAGGTTCGCTGTCATCCGACCGACGCAAAAGCGCGAGGGCGATGGTTGCGGCGGTGAAGCAGGCCAGCAGGCCCGTGAGTATCCAGAACGTCATGATGTCTCCCGTATCGACCGTGATCTAAACCTCTCGGGCCGCCGGAAAAAGGGGTAAATTGCCGCGAGCCCGTCCTGTGTTGTGCGGAAAGGGGCGGGATTTGGCAGGAAGCGGGCCCCACCGCCATTGTTCTGTGCGTCGCCGGGGCCGCGTCGCCTGTCGCAAACCGTGTCGCAACTGCGCAAAATTGCGGCGGTTCGCGCAGGGGGGCGCCCGTCTGACAGGTGCATATTTCCGTCAATCACCAAACCCGACGGATTCGCCATGAAACGATATTCTGCCTTTGCTGTCGCGCGGGAAGCTCTGCGCCATCACACGGGATGGGAACGCGCCTGGCGTTCGCCCGAACCCAAGCGTCATTACGACGTTATTATTGTCGGGGCCGGCGGCCACGGGCTGGCAACGGCCTATTACCTTGGCAAGAATTTCGGGATAACCAATGTGGCGGTGATCGAAAAGGGCTGGCTGGGCGGTGGCAATACCGGTCGCAACACCACCATCATCCGCTCGAACTACCTGCAGGATCCCTCGGCTGCGATCTATGAAAAGGCACGTGGCCTCTATGAAACGCTGAGTCAGGATCTGAATTACAACGTCATGTTCAGCCCCCGCGGGGTGATGATGCTGGCGCAGACCCAGCATGAGATTCGCGGCTATCAGCGCACCGCTCATGCCAACGCCCTGCAGGGTGTACAAACCGAATGGATCTCGCCGCAACGGGTCAAGGAACTGGTGCCTATCATCAACCTCGACGGTCCGCGCTACCCGGTTCTCGGCGCACTCTGGCAGGAGCGCGGCGGCACTGCACGCCATGACGCGGTGGCCTGGGGGTATGCGCGGGCCTGTTCCGACATGGGCATGGATATCATCCAGAAATGCGAAGTCACCGGCGTGCGCAGCGAGGCAGGCCGTGTCATCGGTGTCGAAACCACCAAGGGTGCGATCGATTGCGACAAGCTCGGTATCGTGGTGGCTGGCCACTCGGGTCAGCTGGCCGAAATGGCAGGCTTCCGGCTGCCGCTGGAGGCTGTGGCACTGCAGGCCCTGGTCTCAGAGCCGATCAAGCCCTGCATGGACGTGGTCGTGATGGCCAACACCGTGCACGGATACATGAGCCAGTCCGATAAGGGCGAGATGGTGATCGGCGGCGGCACCGACGGGTTCAACAACTACACCCAGAGGGGCAGCTTCCACCATATCGAAGAAACCGTGCGGGCGCTGGTCGAAACCTTCCCGATGATCTCGCGGCTGAAAATGCTGCGGCAATGGGGCGGCATCGTCGACATGACCGGCGACCGCTCGCCGATCCTGTCCAAAACCCCGCTCGAGGGCTGTTTCATCAATGGCGGCTGGGGCACAGGTGGATTCAAGGCCATCCCCGGTTCGGGCTGGGGCATGGCAGAACTGATGGCCACGGGGAAATCGCCGCTGACGGACGCGTTCTCGCTCGATCGCTTCAGAGAAGGGCGGTTCATCGATGAAAGCGTGGCTGCCGGGGTGGCACACTGATGCCCTATTCCGAACATATGGCCGAAACCATGCGCGCTGATCTCGGCGTTGAACCGGGCCTTGCCGAAAAGAAGATGTTCGGCGGCCTCTGTTTCCTGCTCCATGGCAACATGGTCTGCGGCGTGATGCGGGACGGTGCCATGTATCGCACCGGCAAAGACCGTGAGGACGAGGCCATCGTGGCAGGCGCCCGACCGCTTGCCTTCACCGGCCGCAAGATGGGCGGCATGGTCGAGATCGACACCGGCGCATTTGAGGATGCGGCCCTGCGCGCCACCCTGACCGAGTTTTCGCTGGCAAACGCTGCCAGCCTGCCACCGAAGTAACACGAGGATGATGACATGCTGATCCTTGAATGCCCCTGTTGTGGCGTCAAAGCCGAAGAAACCGAATTCCACGCCGGCGGCGAAGCGCATCTGAAACGCTTTGGTCCTGGTTCGTCAGAAAGTGACTTCCACGACTACCTGTTCATGCGGGAAAACCCCAGGGGCGTGCACCTTGAACGCTGGCGGCACGTGAACGGCTGCGGCAAGTGGTTCCACGCCGCCCGCTGCACAGCCACGCTCGAAGTGTTTGGCACCTATCCCGCCCAAACCACCGAGCCGCCAAAAAGAATCCGCGATGCAATCTCGGCCAAACGTCCCGGCTGGACGTGGAGAGGGCTCGCCTGATGCTTCATCTTTTTGAAAATACTCCCGCCGGAGGCTCCCGCGCCTCCACACGCGAAAGGTCCGCACCATGAGCACCCGCATCGCCAATCAGGGCCGCCTGATCGACCGTTCGAAACAGGTCAGCTTTTCCTTTAACGGCACCGCCATGCGCGGCTACGAGGGCGACACGCTCGCCTCGGCGCTGCTTGCCAATGATCAGATGATGATCGGCCGGTCGTTCAAGTATCACCGGCCGCGCGGTTTGGTGGCTTCGGGCGCCGAAGAACCCAATGCGCTTGTGGGGCTGAACGAAGGTCGGCGCTTTGAGCCGAACCAGCGTGCAACAACAACCGAGCTTTACGACGGTCTCAAAGCTGCGTCGCAAAACCACTGGCCCAGTCTCGACTATGATATTGGGGCGGTGAACACGCATCTGTCACGGTTCCTGCCGTCGGGCTTCTATTACAAGATGTTCATTCATCCGCGTCCGTTCTGGAAACACATCTACGAGCCCTTCATCCGGCAGTCGGCCGGGCTCGGCAAGGCGCCTGACCGCGAGTTAAAAGATGCGGATACATACGAGCATTTCTATGCCTTTGCCGATGTGCTGGTGATCGGAGGCGGGGTTGCGGGGCTCCAAGCAGCCAGGGCAGCCGCCAAGGGTGGCGCCCGGGTTCTGGTGCTTGAGCAGAACGCGCATTGGGGCGGCCGCGCTCCGGTTGATGGGGGCACCATCGACGGGATGACGCCAGCCGACTGGATAGAGAAAACGCTGGCCGAGCTTGAGGCGATGGACAACGTTACGCTCCGTCTGCGCGCCATGGGGGCAGGTGTCTATGATCACGGATATGCGCTCGGCTATGAGCGCCTGAGCGATCATCAGCCGGGTGCGACCGGCCCACGCCATCGCCTGTGGCGGATCCGGGCGAGCCAGATCATCACCGCGACCGGCGCCATCGAACGGCCGCTTTCCTTTGCCGGTAACGATCTTCCCGGCGTCATGCTGGCCTCGGCCATGCGGGACTACCTGGTGAACTGGGGTGTGGCCCCGGGGCAGAAAGTGATCGTTGCGACCAACAACGATGATGCCTATCGGACAGCCATAGCCATGCACAAGGCCGGTCTTGCGGTACTGCGCGTGCTGGACGCCCGTCCGCAGGGGGGCGGTGCGCTGGCCGATGAGGCACGGGCGCTTGGCATCCGGGTCGATCCCGGCAAGGCAATTGCCAAGGTCAAGGGCGGCAAGCGGGTCAGAAAGGTTCAGATCTGCAATCAGGACGGCACCGGTGGTGCGCGTGAGGAAATCGCCTGCGATGCGGTTGCCATGTCTGGCGGCTGGTCACCGGTTGTGCATCTTTGGTCCCACTGCGGCGGCAAGCTGATCTGGGAGGACGCGCAAGCCCATTTCCGTCCCGACCCGGATCGCCCTCCGCTTGGAGCCAATGGTGCAGGGTTTGTCGTGGCCGCAGGTGCAGCCAATGGTGCAACCGGTTTGGGCGCGGTGATGGAAGACGCGCAATCTGCCGGGCAGGCTGCTGTCCGTGCGGCCGGCTTCAAGGTCAGAAAGGCCAAGGCGCCGGTCGGAGACAGCACCGAAGAGGCACCGATGAAGCCGGTTTGGCTGATGCCGGAGAATGCCGACATCAGTCTCAGGATGAAATCCTGGCTCGACTATCAGAACGATGTGAAAGTGTCGGATGTTCAGCTCGCGGCACAGGAAGGCTATGAAAGCGTTGAACATACCAAGCGCTACACCACTCTGGGCATGGCAACAGATCAGGGTAAGCTGAGCAATATCAACGGTCTGGCGATCCTTGCTGATGCACTTGATGCAGAAATTCCCAAGGTTGGAACAACGACGTTTCGTCCGCCATACCACCCAATCTCAATGGGATCGATCGGCGGCGAGGCGCGCGGAGATGTATTCCAACCGATCCGCCGCACACCGATGCATGACTGGCATGACAAAAATGGCGCCGATTGGGAGCCGGTAGGTCACTGGCGCCGTCCCTATGCCTTTGTCCGCTCTGGTGAAAGCGTGCATGATGCCGTCATGCGTGAGGTTAAGAATACGAGGCAAAGCCTTGGTTTGCTTGATGCTTCCACGCTTGGTAAGCTGATCGTCAAAGGGCCGGATGCTGGTCGGTTCCTCGACATGATGTATACCAACATGATGTCCAGCCTGAAGCCGGGCAAATGCCGTTATGGCCTGATGTGTTCCGAAAACGGCTTCCTGATCGACGATGGCGTGGTTGCCCGCATCGACGAAGATACGTGGCTCTGCCACACCACCACTGGTGGCGCAGAACGCATTCACGCGTGGATGGAGGAATGGCTCCAGACCGAGTGGTGGGACTGGAAGGTTCATGTTGCCAACGTGACCGAGCAATATGCGCAGGTCGCGGTCGTTGGTCCGAATGCCCGAAAGGTTCTGGAAAGACTGAACGCGGCGGCGGGCGGCGGCATGGATCTGTCGAAAGATGCCCTGCCTTTCATGGAATGGCGCGACGGCAGGATCGGCACCTTCGACTGCCGTGCTTACCGGATCTCCTTCTCGGGCGAACTCAGCTATGAGATTGCCGTTCCGGCAAGCCAGGGACTGGCGTTCTGGGAAGCATTGATGGAGGCAGGCGAGGAATTCGGCGTCATGCCCTACGGCACCGAGTGTCTGCATATCATGCGGGCCGAAAAGGGCTTTATCATGATCGGTGACGAAACTGACGGCACCGTCATCCCGCAGGATCTTGGGCTGAACTGGGCCTTGTCCAAAAAGAAAGAGGATTTTCTGGGCAAACGTGCACACAGCCGCGTGCATATGGCGGATCCGGACCGCTGGAAACTGGTCGGACTGGAGACGCTTGATGGGTCGGTTCTGCCGGACGGGGCCTATGCGGTAGCCGAAGGTGTGAACGAGAATGGCCAGCGCAACATGATCGGGCGGGTCACGTCGACCTACCATTCCCCGACCTTGGGCAAGGGAATTGCCATGGGCCTGATCAAACACGGGCCGGATCGGATGGGCGAAGTGGTTGAATTCCCGGGCACCGAGGGCAAGACCTATCAGGCGCGGATCGTCGATCCGGTCTTTTACGACAAGGACGGGGAGAAGCAAAATGTCTGAACCGATCAGCGCACTCAACCACGCCGCTTATGACGGAATTGCCCGGGTCGAGGAATGCGGGCTACAGGGCATGATCACTCTGCGCGGCGATCTGAGCGACAAGGGGCTGGCCAAGGCAGTGAAGGCGGCAACCGGGGCAGGGATGCCGGGCCAGCGCGAGATCATCTTTGCCGGCGACAACGCCGTCGCATGGATGTCTCCCGATGAACTGCTGCTGCTGGTGCCGCATGCTGAGGCAGATGCCAAGGTCGCGGAACTGTCCAATGCATTGAGCGGCAGTTTTGCGATGGCGGTCAACGTTTCGGATGCCCGCGCAATCATTCGCGTGTCAGGACCATCGGCACGCGAGGTGATCGGCAAGCTCGCCCCGGTGGATCTGTCGCGGGGTGCTTTCCCGGCGGGACAAATCCGCCGCACCCGTCTGGCTCAGGTTGCGGCGGCCTTTTGGGCGGATGATGACAACAGCCTGCGCCTTGTCTGTTTCCGGTCAACGGCGGATTACGTGTTCAAACTTTTGAGCGTCGCGGCTCAACCGGGCAGCGAAGTCGGCGTTTACTGACCCGTCGCACTGGTTGGTTTGGATATTTGCAAATCGCAATGGGAGCGGGCGTTATGGCCGCTCCCGCGTCGTTTCAGGATAATAGAAACGTAGGAAATTTGCCCTTGGCCCGACCGTTGGTAAGGGTTTCTATACCTTCTCCGCCCTTGTCCTCGCGGCAGGAGCCATAAAAGGACAGAAGGTCGGCAAGTTCCGCAAGACGGCGATCGCGTTCGGTTTCAGGCAGAAAAGGCGCATGTGTCGACAGATACAGCGCCGGGCGCTGTTCCTTGAGCCATGGAACAAGGTGCGGAAGCACCGAGAACTCCGCGCCCTCGATATCCATCTTGACCAGTGAAACCCGGCTGAGATCCGTAGCTGCAGCAAAATCATCCCAGGCAATCGTCAGCGCGTCCGTTCCCGCGTCTGACGGGTTCAACAGCGAGGTCATGGAATCCCCGGCCTCGCCGCCGAACGACGCCATGCGTGCAATGCCGATCCCATCCGACAATGCCACACCGAATGCCGATACGTTGTTGATCCCGTTCAGTTCGAGGTTCCACGCAAGATGGCGAAACGCGGTGGGGTCGGGTTCGAAACACCAGACGTGCCGGGCCTTGCGCGCACCGTAAAGAACGGTGGGGCCAATCCACGCGCCGATATCGAGGTAATCCCGGTCTCGCGCCAGATGCGTGTCCAGCGCGGCAAAAGTTTCCGGTTCCCAGTCGCCGGCGCTGGCCTTACGCCAGAACTTGGAATGATAGGGGTCCAGACGGAACGGCTCTCCGTTCAACTGACCGGCATAATATCCGCGGGCGCGGTAGAACATTTTGCGGGCCTGCGTCAGCATCGGCGGCTTCCTCATCGTCTTGTTTTTTCTCTAGGCCCTTGACCTGCCTGCACCTGCACCGCATGTATCGGCCCCAGGAACGCAACATTTCAGCAGGGGGCCAAGATGGCTTTTGAACTTCCCGATCTTCCTTATGCACATGACGCGCTGGCATCCAAGGGCATGTCCGCCGAAACTCTGGAATATCACCACGATCTGCACCACAAGGCCTATGTGGACAACGGCAACAAGCTGATCGCCGGAACCGAGTGGGATGGTAAGTCGCTCGAAGAGATCATCACCGGCACCTATGATGCAAACGCCGTCGCTCAGAACGGTATTTTCAACAACATCAGCCAGTTGTGGAACCACAACCAGTTCTGGGAAATGATGGGCCCCGGTTCTTCCGCCATGCCCGGCGAACTGGAAAAAGCACTGGTTGAGAGCTTTGGTTCGGTCGATGAGTTCAAATCGCAGTTCAGCGCCGCCGGCGCAGGCCAGTTCGGCTCGGGCTGGGCGTGGCTGGTCAAGAACGCCGATGGGTCGCTGGCCGTGACCAAGACAGAGAATGGTGTGAACCCGCTCTGCTTCAAACAGACCGCTCTGCTGGGCTGCGACGTATGGGAGCACTCCTACTACATCGATTTCCGCAACAAGCGCCCGGCCTACCTGTCGAACTTCCTCGACAATCTGGTGAACTGGGAGAACGTTGCTTCGCGGATGTGATCGCGACGCAGATCCGAACAGGAAACCCGGTTTCGCAAGAGGCCGGGTTTTTCTTTGCGGGGCTATTCAGCGGGCGCGCGAAGAGGCATGCTCTGCGGCAGGAGGAGATCACATGAACCGGATGACCAACGAACCCCTCGTTGCCGAGCGGCTGCATGAGGGGGTGCTGACCCTGACACTGGGCCGGATGCCGGCGCACCCGTTGTCGCGCGACATGATCCGGGCATTGCATGAGGCATTTGGCCGGGCCGTAGAAAACGGGTCAGTCGAGGTGATCATCCTGCACGGGCCCGGTCACATCTTCTGTGCCGGCCACGATCTCAAGGAAGTTGCCCGCCATAGGGCGGATCCGGACGAGGGCCGGGCCTATGTCGAAGACCTGTTCGCGGCCTGTTGTGCATTGATGCTCGATGTCGCCACCTGCCCAAAGCCCACGATTGCGATGGTCGAAGGGATCGCGACTGCGGCTGGGTTGCAGCTGATGGCGTCCTGCGATCTGGCCTATGCCGCTCCCGAGGCGTCCTTTTGCCTTCCCGGCGTTCAGAACGGCGGGTTCTGCACCACCCCTTCGGTGCCGGTCTCACGCCTGATCGGGCAGAAACAGGTGATGGAGATGACACTGTCCGGCGCCACTTATGATGCGGAATGGGCGCTTGCCAACGGATTGATAAACCGCGTCATCCCGGCCTCCGAACTGGCTGAATTTGTTGAGAGCTTTGCCCGTAAACTTGCAACTCGCAACCAGAATGCCGTGCGGTCAGGCAAGACGGCCCTGCGCCAGCAACTGGAGTTGCCGTTGAACGAGGCCTATGCGTTGGCGACCCCGGTGATGGTAGAGCAGTTCATGGATCCGGCGCGCAGGCATCTGGACTGGAAACCCTGACGGCCCTAAACCTGTGCTATCCGGCTGGGTAAGGCTCCAGCCACCCCCTCACTACGGACAACTGGGATGAGCGAGTCACTCCGCGGAGTATTGGCGATGATCGCGGCCTGCACGATCTGGGGGCTGTCTCCGCTTTTCTACAAGCTGCTCGATCATGTGCCGCCGCCCGAGGTGCTGGCCCACCGAACGCTTTGGTCCGTCATCTTCTTTTCCGGGGTACTGGCGCTTCAGGGGCGGCTGTCCGAACTCAGGGCGGCGCTCCGGGGGCGTAAGCAGGTTGCGATGATCGTGATTGCCGGGCTGATGATTTCGGTCAATTGGTTCACTTTCATCACGTCAATCCAGATCGGGCGGGCAACCGAGGCAAGCCTAGGGTATTACATCTTTCCGCTGATGGCCGTGCTGGTGGGCTGGTTCTGGTTCGGCGAACGGCTTGGCGGGTTGCAATGGATGGCCGTCGGGCTGGCGGCAATTGCCGTCGGGCTTCTGAGCTGGGGGCTGGGGGCGACGCCGTGGATCTCGCTGATCGTGTCTGTGACCTTCGCCCTTTACGGTGCGTTGAAGAAACAACTTCCGTTGGGGCCAGTTGTATCCGTCACCGCTGAAATCCTTGTATTGATGCCGATATGGCTGCTGTTGCTGGCCTGGTATCATGGCACGGGGCAGGGTGCTTTTGGTCTCGATCTGGGGGAAAGCCTGCTGTTGATGTTTTCTGGGCCCATGACCGCCATGCCGCTCATTCTGTTCGCGATGGCGGCCCGGCGGGTGGCCCTGTCAACCGTTGGATTGCTACAATATCTCAACCCGACACTGCAGTTTTTCTGCGCTGTTGTGGTGTTCGGAGAGCCGTTCACGCCTTGGCACCAGCTTGCATTTTCCTTGATCTGGATGGCGCTGGCCGTGTTCTCGCTGGCCTCGCTGCGTCAGGACAGGGCGGCGCGCAGAGCTTCTACTGCGCTGTCGGAGTCGTCAGCCCATGTCAGGAACCCAGCCAGCGACGGATCGGCAAATCCCTGATCAATGACATGGTCAATCAGCTGGCGCAGCGGATCCCAGTAGCCTTGGGTGTTCAGGATCACAATTGGCTTGCCGTGCAGGCCCAACTGGCGCCATGTCAGAGCTTCGAACAATTCGTCGAGCGAGCCCGCGCCACCCGGCAAGACCACCACGGCATCGGCGTTCATGATCATGACCTTCTTGCGCTCATGCATGGTCTCGGTGACGACATAGGTGTTGAGATCGGTCTTTCCGACTTCGAGGTCGACGAGATGTTGGGGGATCACACCGAACGTGTCGCCACCGGCCTCCTGAGCGGCGCGGGCGACCTCTCCCATCAGACCGACATCCCCGGCGCCATAGACCAATCGCCAATCTTCACGGGCCATTGCGCGGCCAAAGGATTGTGCATCCGTTGTATAGGCGGGCATTGCCCCGGCGCGGGATCCGCAATAGACACAAATGGATTTGACGGACATGGGCTGCTCTTTCCTGTCGGACTAGCGGGTTTTGACCCGTGATACCGGGATTGCTAGGCTGGCTCAACAGGGCGGATAGGTTGAACGTACAGAAGTGCGACGGCGGTTCGCTGATGGGGAAGGAAGAAGATGGCTGGGCACTCCGAAGGAGGATTGGGCACCCTAGGGTGGACCGCGCTGGTTGGTGCGGGCGCTGCAGTGGTGGCCGGGGGGCTGTATTTTGCCGGTTCATTCGAACCCGATACCGACGAGCAATCGGTCTCGGCTCCGGCAGCAGAACAGACGGCAGAACAGACGTCGGAACAGGCGACTGACCAAGCAACAAACCAGACGCCGAGCCAGTCAACCGACGAAACGTCCAGCCAATCCACGACCTCGGCAGCTTCGCAGGACTCTGAGCCCGAACCCGTTTCCGAGAAAGCGGCGGCTTCGGCTGCGTCCGATGGACAGGCGGGATCAGGCGAACAAAGTCAGGCGACCTCTCAGGAGCCAAGCCCGGCGCAGCCTGCGGACAGTTCCGCACAATCGGCGGAGGCCGATGAGACCGCATCTGTCGAGAACGTCGAACCCTCCGCCCAAGCGCCTGAACCGGACGCCGGGACCGTAGCCGATACCGCTGCCGAAGATTTGCCGGCCACGGAACAAGCGGATCAGGTCGTCGCGGCGCTTGATGAGGGTGAGTCTATGGAACCCGATGCGGATCCGAAACAAGATGCCCCTTCAAAGGATCCCGCGCCGCAATCTCTGATGGAGCCCAGCTTTGACCTTGTTCGAGTTGAGCCCGACGGAACCGCGATGGTCGCGGGCCAGGGAGCGCCGGGCAGTGAAGTTCAGGTGTTGATTGACGGGCAGGAAATTGATCGACTGACGGTGGATTCCTCCGGCAATTTTGCCGGTTTCCTAACTTTGGCGCCCGGGGATGCCCCACGTGTATTGACGTTGCTTGGCGCGCTGGACGGTCAGCAAGCGCGGTCGGCAGAAGAGATCATCCTCGCGCCGGTTCAGCCGCAACACGAGCCTTCCTCGCAGGACGACGCTGTCGCAGACGCACAAAGCCAGCCACAACCAGACGCCGACGAACAGTTGCAAGCCGATGCAACCGGGGTTTCGGGCGCTGCCGATGCGGAACCGGCGCAGCAGGTTGTCCAATCCGATCAGGCGGCAGAGCAGGACGCCGCGCAACAGGACGAACCGGACACCTCGCAAGCCGAGCCTGCGATAGCTGTTCTGAAGTCGACCGAGGAGGGGGTGGAACTGCTGCAGCCGGCAACACCGCAAGCCCCGGAAGTGGTCGATCGGCTTTCACTCGATACGATCAGCTATTCGGAGACCGGCGACGTGCAGCTCAGCGGGCGCTCGGGTGGCCTGTCCGGACCGGGCTCCAGCGTCCGTGTCTATCTGGACAACCGCGCTGTTGCGGATCTTGATGCAGGTGAGACTGGCAATTGGAAAGGGCAGCTTTCGGGCATCACACCGGGGGTATATACGTTGCGCCTCGATCTGCTGAACGCCGGAGGCGAGGTGGTTGGGCGACTGGAAACCCCGTTCAAGCGCGAAGCCCCCGAGGTGCTGAACCCGCCAGCCAATCCGACAAGGGCACAGGTCGAAACCGAAACTCCGCTGATCCGTGCTGTGACGGTGCAGAAAGGCGATACGCTCTGGGCCATTTCGCGTGACCGATACGGGGAAGGTCTGCTTTACGTTCGGCTGTTTGAGGCAAACAAGGGCAACATTCGCGATCCCGACCTGATTTATCCCGGGCAGGTTTTCACAATTCCCGAGTGATCCTCCTCTGGCCCTTGTCGGCTCAGAGATTATCTTAGACGTCAACGCAACAGGGCGCCGGGCAATTCCGGGCCGGACAGAGGCAGGCAATGAGACGACTGGCCCCCAAACATTCCAGCGATGTATCCGCCGAAGCCGAACGGCGCTCGGGCTGGCGAACGCTGCGCCGGGTGGTGCCTTATCTCTGGCCGGACGACGTGCCGTGGGTCAAACGCCGTGTCGTGCTTGCTATGGTCATGCTGGTGCTCGCCAAGGTGATCGCGGTTTACACGCCGATCCTTTACAAAGGCGCAGTGGACAGCCTTGCCGCCGAAGGCGTGCCGCCGCTGGCGCTGGGGGCCGTGGGGCTGACCGTCGCCTATGGCGTGGCTCGGTTGATGACCGTCGGTTTTCAACAATTGCGCGATGCGATCTTTGCACCGGTGGGTCAGCGTGCACTGCGCAAGCTGGCACTGGAGACCTTTCGCCATATCCACCGTCTGTCGATGCGCTATCACATCACCCGCAAGACCGGAGGGCTCAGCCGCATCATCGAGCGCGGGGTCAAGGGTGTGGAGTTTCTGCTGCGCTTCCTGCTGTTCTCGATCGGTCCTCTGATCATAGAATTGCTGCTGGTGGCCATCATCCTGACCGTGTTGTTCGATGTCCGCTATCTGATCGTCGTGGCGGTGACCATCGCGCTCTATATCGGTTTCACCTTCAAGGTGACGGAATGGCGGGTCAAACTGCGCCGCGAGATGAACGATCAGGATACCGAAGCCAACCAGAAGGCGATCGACAGTCTGCTCAATTTCGAAACCGTCAAATATTTCGGCGCCGAAGAACGCGAAGCGGCCCGGTATGACCAGTCAATGCAGGGTTACGCCCGCGCGGCGTTGAAAACGGCCTATTCGCTGGCCTTTCTGAATTTCGGGCAATCGTTTCTGATCACCTGTGGATTGATTGCAGTGATGGTGCTGGCGGCGCTTGGCGTCCAGCAGGGCAACCTCACCGTCGGCGATTTCGTGATGGTCAACGCCTATATGATCCAGATCACCGTACCACTGAACTTTCTTGGCACAGTCTATCGGGAAATCCGGCAGGCGCTGGTCGACATGGGCGAGATGTTCGATCTGTTGGAGCAGCCTGAAGAGGTTCGTGATGCCACGGATGCGAAACCGCTCGACGTGCGCGGCGGCGAGATCGCACTGGAAGACGTCACCTTTGGCTACGACCCAGACCGTAAGATCCTGAACGGTGTCTCTCTGACCGTTCCGGCGGGCGAGACAGTTGCCATCGTCGGCGCAACCGGGTCAGGCAAGTCCACGATCGGTCGATTGCTGTTCCGGTTCTACGATGTGACTGGCGGGGCATTGAAGATCGACGACCAGGATATTCGGGACGTGACGCTCAAAAGCCTGCATCAGGCGATCGGTGTGGTTCCGCAGGACACGGTACTGTTCAATGATACGATCCGCTACAACATCGCCTATGGCCGTGATGGCGCCACGCAGACCGAGATCGAGGCCGCAGCGCGGGCAGCCCAGATCCACGACTTCATCGTCACGTTGCCTGAGGGGTATGACACCAAGGTCGGTGAACGCGGCCTGAAGCTGTCGGGCGGTGAGAAACAACGCGTCGGCATTGCGCGAACCCTGCTCAAGAACCCGCCGATCCTGCTTCTGGACGAGGCGACGTCGGCGCTGGACACGGATACCGAGCAGGAAATCAAGGATGCGCTCGCACGGGCAGGAGAGGGACGGACCGTAATCACCATCGCGCACCGCCTGTCCACCATCGCCGAGGCCGATCGGATCGTGGTGCTGGAACAGGGCGAGATTGCCGAGCAAGGTACCCATGCCGAATTGCTGGACCGGAACGGTCGGTACGCACAACTCTGGAACCGCCAGAAGGCCAAGGCCGACGCAGCCTGAAGACGACGTTTTCAACCTCTGCTGGGTGTTTCCGGCTGGCAGGGCTTTACCCGTGCCGCATGGCCCTCCAAACAAGAAACACCCGCCCTATACCGGGCGGGTGTTTCTGGAAATGATGGTGTCTGCGCGCTTTACTCGGCAGCTTTGAGCGGCGGTTCTTCCGGCGCCACCTTTGAATTGGCATCATCCTCCGGGACACCTGCCGGCTCGGCTTGGGGTGCGTCCGGATCATATGCCGTCCAGATGATCTCGGTGGCGCCCATCTTGCGGGTGGCCTTGCGCAGGTTCATGTCGCGGGCAATGCGGCTGGAACGCCCGGCGGTGAGGCGCGCCAACAGCCGGCCCAGCGCTTTCATGTAGGTCGAGAACCAGACCCGCAGCGCCAGCATGGATGGGGTGACGATCAACGTCAGAACTGTGGCGATGCCCAGACCGAACACCACTGCTGTCGCCAGCTGTTTCCACCACAGCGAGGTGGGGCTGTCGATCGAGTAGCCGCCGCCGATAAAGTCGAGGCTGAGGCCGAACATCATCGGTGTCAGACCGGCCATGGTGGTGATTGTGGTCAGAAGCACCGGCCGGATCCGCGCTTCGGCGGTGCGCACGATGGCTTCGATCCGGGGCATGTAGCGGCTGTATTCCTGATAGGTGTCGATCAGAACAATATTGTTGTTCACCACAATGCCGGCCAGCGCAACGATGCCTGTTCCGGTCATGATGATCGAAAACGGCTGTTGCATGACCATCATGCCGATCAGCACGCCAGTAGTGCTGAGAACCACCGCCAGCAGCACCAACACCGAATTGTAGAAGCTGTTGAACTGCGCCAGAAGAATGATGAACATCAAACCCAGCGCGCCCATGAAGGCGCTTTGCAGGAAGGCACCGGATTCGGCCTGCTCTTCCTGATCCCCGGTCCATTCCCAGCTGATCGACGGAGGAAACGGATTTGTTTCAAGCCACTCGGTCAGCAGCGCGATGCGTTCGTTTCCGTTGATCTGCGCCAGCCGTGCCTCGCCGCCATCGAGCGCAGCCTGAATATTCTCAATGTTGTTGCCATCAACAAGGTTTGCCACTTCGTAGAGGGAACCGTTGGGGCCGGTCACAGAAATACCATCGGCGGGTTGTGTGCCTTCGGGCAGAGCGCGAAGCATGGCGAGGCGGGTTTCCGACCCGTCTTCGGCGGCTTCGACAACCGAGACCAGTCCGGCCTGAACGTCTGCCTTGACGTCAAAGAACCGTTCCTGGTCCACGCGGGTGATTTGGGCCAGCTTTTCAACCGGCTCGCGGGTAATGAAATTCGACAGCGGTACCAGACCATCCGGCGTTCGCACCCGAAGCGTATCGAGCGTTGACAACACCCGATCCTGTTCGGGCAGGCGAACGCGGATTTCGATTTCGTCATCCGAACTGTCGACGCGCATCGTGTCCAGCAGGATACCGCGGGTCACAAGCTGCACCATCGCGCCTACTGTGGCCACATCGGCTCCGAACCGACCGGCCTTGGCCACATCGACGTCGATCTGCCAATCAATGCCGGGCAGGGGGAGGCTGTCCTCGGTCCGGAACAGACCCGGGGTCGCATTGAACTGCGCGCGGGCGGTTTCGGTGGCACGCACCAGCTCGTCCCAGTCATCACCACGTATCCGCAGATGCAGCGGCTTGGCCGAAGCCGGCCCCTGTTCCAGCGCCTCGATTTCGGCCTCGAAACCGGGAAGCTTGGCCAACTCGGCGTTCAGCTCAGCCAGAACCACGTCGCCGTCAAAGCGGGGGTCGATGACTTCCTTTTCAAAACCCAGCCAGTTGGCCAGGAATGCACCGATCGGACCGCCCAGCGTTTCCGAGGTTGTCGGGCGGTCTTCCCACGGGGTGATTTCGAACTGCACGCGACCCACGGTATCGGCCGGGGCTTGCGCACCACCGTTGTTCTGGTTCAACCCGCCTTCTCCGGCAAAGGCAAACACATTGGTGACGGCCGGGTGAGCGCTGATAACCGCTTCGGTCTGCCGCACCATTTCGTCTTTTTCGGCAAGCGAGATGTTGCCGCGCGCCCGGACATAAGTGGTGGCCTGTTCCGGCTCGCTTTCCACGAAGAATTCGACGCCCCGTGCATTGGCCGGAAACAGAATGAAGGCGATATAGAACACTGCGGCAAAGACAGTGCCGATTGCTACGATCGGCATGATCGGATTGCCTGCGATCCCCTTGATGAACAGGCCAAACACCGAATGGCGATGGGTGGTGTCGATCCGGCGCTGGGGCATTTCGATCCGCGCTGCGGACAAAGTGATCGATCCGCCAAACGCGCCCAGTACGAAGATGACTGCTCCGATCAGTGAACCGGCAGGCGCGCCTTCGGGAAGGATGTATCCGGGGTTCAGCATCTGCATCGCGCCGATGAACATCAGGTAGAGAACCGGTGGCACCATCACGGCGCGCAGCCACCATGGGGTGCGGCCGCGCAGCCACTCAGAAGCGCGGGTGAAAAGGCGGCTCATCCGGCCCGAGACACCGCCCATGACCGGCAGATAGATCAGTGCGACGACCAGCGACGCACTAAGCACGAAGATCAGGGTCACCGGCAACATGCCCATGAATTCACCCGGAACACCGGGCCAGAACAGCATCGGCAGAAAGGCGCAGAGCGTGGTCGCGGTCGAACTGACAATCGGCCAGAACATCCGTTGTGCTGCCTCGACATAGGCGTGCATCGGGCCGACGCCCTGTTTGATGCGCTTGTCGGCATATTCGACCACGACGATCGCGCCATCGACCAGCATGCCCACCGCAAGGATGAGGCCGAACATCACGATGTTCGAGATCGGCACACCCATTGCCGCAAGCAGCGCGAAACAGAGCAGGAACGAGGTGGGAATGGCGAAACCGACGAGCAGGGCGGCGCGGCTGCCCAACGCGGCGAGAACCACGATCATCACCAGCGCAATCGCAGTCAGAACTGAGCCTTCGAGCTGGCTGACCATCGAGGCCACGACGCGGCTCTGATCGTTCGAGGTGCCGACCTGAACGGCGGCTTTCATCTCTTCTGGCCACTTGGCCTGCGCCGCCGCAAGCGTCTCTTTCACTTGTGCGACCGTGTCGATCAGATTGAAGCCCTTGCGCTTGACCACCTGCAGCGCAACAGTCGAGTCGCCATCAAAGCGGGCCGTGCCCTTGCGATCCTCAAACGTGTAGTTGATCTGAGCAAGCTCGCCCAGCGTGACCACGCGGTCGCCGTTGGTTTTCACCGGCAGGTTATAGACATCCTGAGCAGTCTTGAACGACGAGGGGATTTTGACCGAGAACGTGCCCTGTTCGGTTTCAACTTCGCCCGCTGCGATGAGCTGGTTGTTGTTCTGCACCACGTTGATCAGTTCGGTGGCGGTGACGTTGTAGGCCTCCAGCCGGAGCGGGTCGATCACCACTTCGAGCATCTCGTCACGATTGCCGGCGATACCTGCTTCGAGAACCGAGTCCAATGCCTCAATGTCGTCCTGCAAGTCCTTGGCTATGCGTGCCATCGTGCGTTCGGGCACTTCACCGGTCAGGTTCACGATAACAATCGGGAACTCGGAAAAGTTGACCTCGGTAATGGTGTATTGCTCGGCTTCATCGGGAAAGTCGGCCTGCGCCGAATTCATGGCATCGCGCACGTCGGCGATGGTCGCGGACTTGTCCCACCCGAACTCAAACTCCAGCAGGATCCCGGCGTAATTCTCGGATGCCGTGGCGGTCATCTTGTCGAGTCCGTCGAGATCGGCCAGCTCCGATTCCATCGGTTTGACCAGAAGGCTCTCGCTGTCTTCGGCGGAAATGCCGGGGAACTGCACTGAAACGTGCAGCATCGGGATGTCGATATCCGGTTCACCCTCTTTCGGAAGGCTGGAATAGGCAAACCCGCCGACCAGCAGCGAGATCACGATAAAGGCAAGGATCATCCGGGCGCGTTCAGCGGCCCAGGCGACAACTCCTGTCATTTCGTGGCCTCCCGATAGGTGGGTGCGACCTTCACCCCCTGGGTGACGAAGTCCTGGCCGACCACGATCACGTCAGCGCGGTCACCAAGACCGCCGACCCAGACGCCATCGGCCTGATCCCGCAACAGCGTCACGGGGCGGAACTCGACAAGGTTTTCAGCTCCGACGACACGCACTCCTAGTTGGCCCTCGTTACTCAGGGTCAGCGCCGATTGCGGAAGCTGATGCGCCAGTTCGCCGTCCGCCGAAATGGCGATCTCGGCAGTCTGACCATCGCGGATCAGCAATTCAGGGTTGGGCACGGTAATTTCGACTTCGAAAGTCCGGGTGGTCTCATCGGCAGACCGGCTCAGGAAAGTTACGCGGCCTTGAACCTGCTGTCCTGTGGCCAGCTTGGCTCCGGCCAGAGTGCCAACGGTCACCCTCGAGACTTCGGTTTCCGGGACGAATCCGACCAGCTTGATGGGGTCGAGCTGAATGACCGTGGCGCAGAGGCTACCGGCTTCGCGCTGCAACAGGCTTCCCAGCTCCGCGGTATCGCTTTCCAGCAGACCGTCAAACGGGGCGGTCATGGTCAACCGGTCGATCTCGCGCTCGGCAGCGGCCACAGCGGCCGCTGCGGCCTCGATTCCCGCCTGAGTAGCTTCCATGCCGGCCTCTGCCGAGGCGATTCCAGCTTCGGCGGTTCTGACGGCAGCTTCGGTCGAAACCTTGCGTGTTTCAGAGGCATAACCGCCCTGAAGCAGCTTCTCCGCAGCTGTATAGTTGATCTTGGCTTCCGCCAGACGGGCGTGCGCCTCATCCAGACGAGCCTGAGATTCCGGAACGCGCGCTTTTGCCTCGGCCAGCCGGGCACGCGCTTCTGCCAGCTGCGCCTCGCGGGTGCCGGGATCAAGGCGGCAGAGAAGATCGCCAGCCTCGACGAAGGCGCCTTTGCGCAACGGTTCAGAAATTACGGTCGACGAGGTTTCAGCTCGAACCTCAACCTGGCGGGCCGCACGGGTCTGGCCGCGCAGAACAACTGCACTGTCAATGCTGCGCGCCTCGGAACGCAGAACGACGACGCCGACAGCCGGCTCCTCCGTATCAGCAGCAGCGGCGGTAGCCGCGTCCTGCGGCTCCGTGCTTTCTTCGGCCTTGGCATCACCAAGCGCGAACGCCATCAGCGCCTCGCGCTCGAACACGACAAGATAAAGAGCGACCGACACAATAACGGCGGTCAGAACAGGGATCACTCGCATAAGATGCCTCTTTCAAATGATCATTTGCTGCAGGCCGGGCCGATGCGGGTCGCCGGCGCGGAGTCCATGAGGTTCCACATGGGGTCTCTGAGACCATCTGTCCACACTAAACTAACCAGTTCAGATTATTTTTTTTCGCGACGTAACGCAAGCAAGGGGAAACGGAGCGGTTTCCTGTCCTTCAGGCACTTGGCTTGACGCATGTGGCAGGCTAAGAGAGGGCCACCCGCGCTTTGACGCGATAGGGTTTTCGGAACGACATTCGGGGCAGGCATGAGCGACACGGACAGTTTCATTGACGAGGTGACCGAAGAGGTTCGCCGCGACAGGCTTTATGCCCTTTACAAGAAGTATGGCTGGATTGCCGTTGTGGTCATTGTGGCCATCGTCGGCGGGGCCGGTTTCAATGAATACCGCAAGTCACAGAAGATTGCCGCTGCCCAGAAGTTGGGGGACGATATGATCACCGCATTGGCGGCTGACGATCCGGCCGGGCGTGCTGCCGGCCTGACGCAGGTACAGGCGGATTCGGCCGGTGGCGATGCCGTGTTGAAGATGATGCAGGCAGCGGCTCTGGCCAATTCCGGCAAGCTCGAAGAGGGGCTGGCAGCGCTGAACACTGTGGCCACCAACGGAGACCTGCCGAAGATTTACAGAGATCTGGCGCAGTTCAAGGCTCTGACCCTACAAACCGAAACGCTACCGGTGGCCGATCGTCGCCTCCAGTTCGAAGCGCTGGCGGCGCCCGGAGCACCGCTGCGGTTGCTGGCCGAGGAACAGCTTGCCCTGATCGAGGTTTCGGAGGGTCAGGCCGACGCAGCAATTGAACGTCTTCAGGCCCTGATTCAAGACGCCGAGGTGACCTCGGACTTGCAACAACGTGCCAGCCAGTTGATTGTGGCGCTTGGCGCGACGCCCGAAACCGCTCCGGGCCAGCAGGACTGACACCGGGCGATCCCGATTTACTCGACGCAGATTGCGTGACTGCGTGAAAGACGCGACAGGAAGACGACAGGAAGACAGGCCGGTTCACATGAAAACAGTGTTTCCTATTTCCCGCACCGGGTTGGCGATGCTTGGCAGCGCGCTCCTGTTTCTTGCCGCCTGTGACGATCCCGAGATCATCCTTCAGGGTGACCGAGAGGATATCCGTGCGCCGGGCCAAGGGTCCGGAACCGGCGAAGTGGTCAATCAGAGTCGGTCCATCCGTCTGCCCGGCCAGACAAACAACGCCGAATGGGCCCAGCCTCCGGGAACGCAGGCCTACAGAACGGCGCATCCGGCGCTGCGCGCGACACCGCAGCGGATCTGGTCGCAATCAATCGGGTCCGGTGACCAGCGCCGCGCGCGGATCACCGCATCTCCCGTTGTCGCTGGCGGGCTTGTCTACACGTTGGATTCGGGGGCGCGCGTCACTGCCCTGACGCCTGCGGGTGCCGTTGTCTGGCAAACTGATCTTGTGCCAGCGAGCGACTCGGAAGGGCAGGCCACCGGCGGTGGGATGTCCTATTCCGGAGGGACACTCTTCGTTTCCAGTGGTTTTGGCAGGCTGACGGCGCTTGATGCCAAGTCGGGCGGCGTTCGGTGGCAGCAAAAGCTGGATTCAACAGGCTCTGGCACGCCGACCGTCCGCGACGGGCTGGTTTATCTGGTGGCTGGCGACGACACCGGTTGGGCCGTCCGCACGAAGGACGGTCGCATCGCGTGGCAAATCAAAGGGACACCAAGTGTCGGCAACGTTCTTGGTGCCCCGGCGCCGGCGCTGACATCTGACCTTGTGGTGTTTGCATTCGGCTCCGGTGATTTGGTTGCAGCGTTCCGCAAGGGTGGGTTGCGCAGATGGGATGCTTCGGTTTCCGGGCAGCGCATTGGTCGGGCAGCGGCCCGCATCGGGGATGTCACGGGCAGCCCGATGATCGTTGGCAACCGGCTCTATGCAGGTAATCACTCGGGCCGCATCGTGGCACTGGACACCGGGCTGGGAGACCGGCTCTGGACCACCCGCGAAGGCGCGGTTGGCCCGGTCTGGCCGGCCGGAGACAGCATTTTTGCCGTGACCGACCGCAGCCAGCTGGTGCGCATCGCAACCTCGAACGGTGAGGTCATTTGGGCGGTGGATCTACCCGGCTTCGTTAAGGAAAAGCCCGGTAAACGCGGGGCGATCTTTGCCCATTACGGCCCGGTCCTCGCGGGTGGACGGCTGATCGTAGCCTCCAATGACGGCCTGCTGCGGCAGTTCGACCCCCAGAATGGCGCGCTTGTCGGCACGATTGAAGTGCCCAACGGGGCGACCACACAGCCGGTCGTGGCCGGAGGCACGCTCTATGTTGTCTCCACCAAGGGCGAACTGCACGCTTTCCGTTGATGCAAGGATGCGCTAAAGGGCGCATCTTAGTTTGAGAAAGAGCGACACATGTCTTTCACCCTCGCCATCGTGGGGCGCCCCAATGTGGGCAAGTCCACCCTGTTCAACCGATTGGTTGGAAAACGTCTGGCCCTGGTCGATGACCAGCCGGGCGTAACCCGTGACCTGCGCGAAGGCGAGGCACGGTTGGGAGATCTGCGGTTTACCGTGATTGACACGGCGGGCCTCGAAGACGCCAATGACGACTCGCTGCAGGGACGGATGCGCCGGCTGACCGAGCGCGCCGTGGACATGGCCGATATCTGCCTGTTCCTGATCGATGCCCGCACCGGGGTTACCCCGACCGATGAAATCTTTGCCGACATCCTGCGGAAACGGTCGGCGCATGTGATCCTTGCCGCCAACAAGGCCGAAGGCAGCGCTGCGGATGCCGGGGTACTTGAGGCATACGGGCTGGGGCTCGGCGAGCCGATCCGCCTGAGCGCCGAGCATGGCGAAGGGATGCCCGAGCTTTATTCGCATCTGATGCCGATAGCGGACCAGATGGAGGAGGCAGCTGAGCAATCCGCGCCAGAAACCGACGTTGAACTGGACGACGATGCCGAGGATGGCGAAACACCGGCCATCTCAGCCGCCCGCCCACTGCAAGTGGCTGTGGTCGGCCGCCCGAATGCAGGGAAGTCGACGCTTATCAACAAGATCCTCGGCGAAGACCGCCTGTTGACCGGTCCCGAGGCCGGGATCACCCGCGACTCGATATCCCTGCGCATGGACTGGCAGGGGACGCCGATGCGGATCTTTGATACGGCGGGTATGCGCAAAAAGGCCAAGGTTCAGGAAAAGCTCGAAAAACTGTCGGTTTCCGACGGATTGCGCGCAGTCAAATTCGCCGAAGTCGTCGTGGTGCTGCTGGATGCGGCCATTCCGTTCGAACAGCAGGATCTGCGCATTGCCGATTTGGCCGAGCGCGAAGGCCGTGCTGTTGTCGTCGCGGTGAACAAGTGGGATGTCGAAGAAAACAAGCAGGAAAAGCTGCGTGACCTTAAGGAAGCCTTCAACCGGCTTCTGCCACAGCTGCGGGGCGCGCCGCTGGTCACCGTCTCGGCCAAGACGGGCAGGGGTCTGGACCGGCTGCATGACGCGGTACTGCGCGCCCATGATGTTTGGAACCGCCGGGTGCCAACTGCCGCTCTGAACCGATGGCTGATCGGTATGCTGGAGCAGCATCCGCCCCCGGCACCGCAGGGCAAACGGATCAAGCTGCGCTATATGACCCAAGCCAAGACCCGGCCACCGGGGTTCGTGGTGATGTGCTCTCATCCGGACAAGATGCCGGATAGCTATACCCGTTACCTGGTCAATGGGCTGCGCGAAGATTTCGACATGCCCGGCACGCCGATCCGACTGACATTGCGCGGGCAGGGTGACAAGAACCCCTACAAGGGGCGCCGCAAGAAAAACGCTGGCGCGCTGGCCAAGCATCTGGGCAAAGGCCAAAAGGGTAAGTCCTGATCACGGGCCCTTGGCGCGGCTCATTGACCTCGTGACGGCATTCCGGATTGCGAATATAACGAAAAGGCAGGCCAAGTTGGCCCTGCCTCTTGCCAGCATTGGCTAGGGCGTTATTTTTGAATTGATTTTGGGAAAAGCCTGTCCGGGTCCCGACAGGGGCCGTTTTGGGGGAAGACATGGATCTCAGAGCCTATACGCGTCAATATACGCAAAAGGACAACCGGATTGCCGCGCTAAGTTACTTTGGCACATTCGCGGTGTATTTCAGCGCTCTTTACCTGGCGATCGCTTATGTCGACCGCTGGTATATCGTGCTTCCGGCAGGTGTGATTTTTGCCTTCTCGGCGGTGCGCCTCTACGTGTTGCAGCATGACTGCGGCCATCATTCCTTGTTCGAAACAAGGGAACAGAACGAGTTGGCGGGCCATGGGCTGTCGCCATTCACCTTTGCGCCGTTCGAAGTCATGAAGCAGAATCACAACCTGCATCATGCCGGGGTTGGCAATCTTGAGCATCGTGAAACAGGCGAGATCCACACGATGACCCTGCGGGAATGGAATGAGGCCGGGTTTTGGACGCGCCTGCAGTATCGGTTGTATCGCAACCCGTTTGTGCTGATTCCGATCGGTGCATTGTTTACGTATTTCATTCGCTATCGCTGGCCCAAGAACACCACGCGCTTTGGCATCATGGGGGTTCTGCTCCACAACCTTTCGATTCTGGTCTTTCTTGGCCTGCTTTATCTGGTTGCCGGAACAACCGGATTGCTGGTCTGGCTGGCCTTCAGCCTGCTGGGCGGGATGATCGGGGTGTTCCTCGTCTACCTGCAGCACAATTTCGAGGACACATATTGGGACAAGCGGCCCGATCTCGATCCGCAGCTTGCCGCCCTGCAAGGGTCCTCGGCGCTGGATTTCGGATGGTGGTTCGACACGACGGTGGCGTGCATCACGCTGCACGATATCCACCATTTCAACGCGCGGATCCCATCCTACAGGCTTCGGGCTTGCCACTACAACCTGCCTGAGGAATACGCGCCTCGCCGCATCAAGTTCCCCGAGGCGGTTGCGGCCCTGTCGCTGAAGCTTTGGGATGAGGACGCGCAGCGGCTCGTGCCGTTCCCAAAGACGCGCCAGACCAGCACAGGCGGAACGACGGTCGGAGCCGGCTGAGATCAATCGGATGAGCCCCGCGCCGTTCTTGGGATATGATGCCGCGTTATTTCGACGAGGTGTTGACAACCGCCCCCTGTCCGGACCCGATGAACCGGGAGCAATTCAAAGAGAGGTTGGGCTATGACCCCAGTGAGCAAAGTGCGCGGTGTCGGACCGGCATTGGCACGGTCTTTGGCCGAGAACGGTTTTGAGACCGCAGAACAGCTATCACGCGCCGAACTGGCTCAGTTGACAGGGATCTCGGGCATTGGCACCACGCGGGCCCCTCGGATCATGGCAGCCGCTCAGGAAATTTCCGTAGGCGCAATGAACGGGACAAAGGCCAAGGCAGAGCGTGCGCAAGCCGAAGCTCAGCGCGCCAGAGACGCCGAAGTCGCGGCACAAGAGGCCAAGATGGCCCGCATCAAGGCCAAAGCCCGGAAAGCCAAGAAGCGGATTCGCGAGCTCGAGGATCAGATCGAGCAGGCAAAGCTGAAGGCAAGTAAGAAGGACAAGGGCGAAAAGTCCGGCAGCAAGAAGAGCAAAACCAAAAAGGACGATGCCAAGAAAGACAAGGCCAAGAGCGACAAGTCCAAGAAGGGCAAGTCCGGGAACGACAAACCCGGCAAGACAGGCAAGAAGGCCGACGCCAAAAAAGGCGGCAAAGGCAAAAAGTCCAAAAAGTAAACCGGCCGCCCACAAGGAACGGCGGCCCGGATCAGGAGCCGCCGCGTTTGTTTGTGAAGCTCGGGGTCGGGCTGTTTCTCAGCCCAGAGTTCCATCCAGTTGCAGTGTCAGTTTCCCGCCAAGATAAGGCGCGAGGACGTCCGGCAACGTGACAGTTCCATCTTCGTTCTGACCGTTTTCAAGAACTGCGATCAGGCACCGGCCGACGGCAAGGCCCGATCCGTTCAGCGTATGCACGAATTGTGGCTTGCCGCCATCTGCCGGCTTGAAACGGGCATTCATGCGGCGGGCCTGAAAATCCCCTGTGGTCGAGACCGAGGAAATCTCGCGATAGGTGTTCTGGCCGGGCAGCCATGCCTCGATATCAAAGGTCCGGCGCGCGCCGAATCCCATATCACCGGTGCACAAAACAACCGTGCGGTAAGGGACGCCCAGCTGCTCCAGCAGATCCTCGGCGCAGCGCAGCATCCGTTTCTGCTCGTCGTCAGACGTGTCGGGGTGGGTGATCGAAACCATTTCGACCTTTTCGAACTGGTGTTGACGCAGCATGCCCGACGTGTCCTTGCCGGCGCTGCCGGCTTCGGACCGGAAGCAGACCGTATGCGCGGTCTTGCGAATGGGCAGGGCGTTTTCTTCGAGGATATCGCCAGCCACAGAATAGGTCAGCGTTACCTCGGACGTGGGAATCAGCCACCAACCGTTTGTGGTCTGATAGCTGTCGTCTCCAAACTTGGGCAGCTTGTCGGTGCCATACATGGCCTCATCACGGACAAGAACCGGGGTGGCGGTCTCGGTCAGGCCGTTTTTTTCCACATGTGTGTCCAGCATGAACTGGGCCAGTGCCCGATGAATGCGCGCGACGCCCTTGTTCAGATTGACGAAGCGGCTTCCCGAAGTCTTTACGGCGGTTTCGAAATCCATGCCCTCAGCGACCGAGGCGATTTCGAAATGTTCTTTTGGTGAAAAGGCAAAGTCCCGCGGTGTGCCCCAACGGTTCACTTCGACGTTGTCGTTTTCATCTTCACCCAGCGGGACATCCTCGGCGGGAAGGTTTGCGATGCGGGCCAACTGGTCGGTCAGCCTGGCATCCAGTTCCTTGGCTTCGGACTGCATGGCGGCCACTTCGGCCTTTTTCTCAGCCACCAAAGCCCGCAGCCGTTCAAACTCGGCTTCGTCACCACGCCCCTTGGCGGCCCCGACTTCCTTCGATGCCTTGTTCTGATCGGCCTGCGCGGTTTCGGCGGCGAGGATCTTGGCCCGGCGGGCTTCGTCAAGTTCCAGCAGAGCCGAGGACATCGGGTCATCCCCACGGCGCGCAAGGGCTGCGTCGAACTGGGCGGGTTTTTCGCGAATGGCGCGGATGTCGTGCATGGCTCGGTCCTCGAAATCAGGTGATCATCAGGTGATTCACGGGCGCGGTTATGCACTATCTGCTACCCGGGTGGTAGCGGTGGATTTCATTCTCGCTCGCTATGGGCAAGTTTGCCATCCCAGCCCTCGGGTGGGATCTTGGGTTCGGGCGGGTCGGTCTCGTAGGATGGGGTCATGATCTGCACCCGGTTTTCCGTAAACACAGCCATGATGTTGCGGTGCAGATCCGACGTGATGCGTGGGATCGATGCTCCCCGTGTCGTATAGGCATTGATCTGATAGTTGATCGCATAGTCGGCAAGAGCGGTCCACAAAACAAAGGGTTCGGGCCGGGTCTTGAGGCCCTTGGTGCGCTGAGCCGCCTCGATCAGCATCGCCTCGATCTTTTCGGGAGGCTCCTCATAGCCGATCCCGACGGTCGTGTGCAGCAAAAGTCCCGATCCGTCTATCTTGCGCGAAAAATTTACGACATCGGAGTTCAGTAGTTGGGCATTCGGAATCGAAATCAGCTCGTTCTTGATCGACTTCAGGTGCGTTTCCATCAGTTTGATCTCGACCACGTCGCCAACATGATCGCCGACTTTGATCCGGTCTCCGATCGAGGTGGAACGGCGGTAGATCACGAACAAGCCCGACAGGATGTTGCCGACCACCGAGTTCGACCCCAGCGAGAGCATCGCACCAATCAGGATGGTCAGGCCCTGAAAGGCGGCCGAGTCGGATCCCGGGATATAGGGAAAGGCAAAAACCAGCGAGATCAGGATCACGATGGCCCGCGCAATATTGAAGGTAGGATTAATCCAGTGCCGCTCGAAATTGCCAAGGTCGAAGCTTCCGGCCTCGACCGCTCTCATCAGCGCCTTGAGGCCCTTGATCACATACATCGTCAGCAGCCAGATGATGGCAAGCGTGATCAGGTTGGGAAGGTAACTGATGAAGCCCAGCACGATATGCAGGACTGGCTCGGTCACATAGGTCAGCAGCAATTGTGCGATGTATCGGGTTTCGGCAAATGAAAGCAGAACGAAAGAGAGATAGTAGTAGACGCCGAGGAAAAACAGGATCAGCAGAACAAAGTTCACGCCGAACCGGATCAGCGCGGCAATGGCCTCGGCCTGAACCTCGGCATTTGTGGCGGATTCTACACCGGCAAGCTTCCGGTGCACCAGCTCGGTTACCCGGTTCTTTACCCGTCTGCGGATCCAGAACAGTGCGATGGAGAATACGGCAAATCCGAGCGTCCACAGGGCCGCATCAATGGCGCTGCTGACACGGGCTTCTTCGGTGCGGCCGCTACGATAGAACAAGATCGCCTGCCGGATGGATTCCGCCTGGAGCCGTGCCAGAACCGGCAGGTCCATCTCGTCTAGTTCGGCATCGGCCTCGGTTACAATCGTCACCGGGATACCGTCGGCCGTGATGGCCAGCCCCAACTCATCGTCAGAAATGGCGATGGCCACGCTATCGGTTGTATTGGCCACGGCGGCTTCAATAATCCGCTTTTGCACTCCGGCGGCCCGTTCCGAAGCGGGCAGGGCGGAAGACCCTCGAATCTCGAACAGCGTTTCTCCGTCGATGATGACCGGCGCGCTATAGGTGTCGTCCGGTTCTTCGTCTTGCGGCAGCGCATCGACTTGTTCGGTCTGGGCCTGAAGTTCATGGGGAACAGTCAGGCCAAGGGCAAAGCACATGACTATTGCGGCCACCCTAAGCCAGCCGAAAAAATCTGCCGCCATATTCATGCGCGCGTGATCCCCATCCCGTTTCCACCGACTATATCCGCTGCGGCGCGTCTGACTAGGGCATTGCCGCAACACCATTTGGTGTCTTGTATGGTTGATCCCTTCCAGGCTGCAAAATGCGATACCCGAAAATCACCTGTTCGGGCCGCCTTGCAAACGGATCATCCACGGCATAGGTTCGCGCAAAATCTCCGGGGGTGTTCCCCCGATCTCAGAATAAAGGAATATCCCATGGATGGTGGCGCAATCGCCCAGTTTCTCCCGCTGATCCTGATCTTTGCGATCATGTATTTCCTGCTGATCCGTCCGCAGCAGAAGAAGATGAAAGAACATCAGGCCATGGTCGAAGCGTTGCGACGGGGTGATCAGGTTGTCACTCAGGGCGGTCTGATCGGCAAGGTCAGCAAGGTCAAGGAAGACGGAGAGATCGAGGTCGAGATTGCCGATGGCGTCAAAGTGCGCGTCGTCAAGTCCACGATCGCCCAAGTTCTGAACAAGACCGAACCGGCAAGCTGAGCCGGGCCGCGAACCTCTCAACCGACTTTTATCTGACAGGGCAGGCCCATGCTGCAGATTGATCTATGGAAGCGGGCGCTGATCTGGCTGGTCGTCGTGGTCGGCTTGGCGCTGGCAATTCCAAATGCGTTCTACACCCGCGTGGAACAGGCAAATGACGCCAAGGCGGCAATCGAAATCGGGCAAACCTCGCCCGAACTGACCGAAGCCGCCGGGCAATGGCCGAATTGGCTGCCATCCTCCCTTGTCAATCTCGGGCTGGATCTGCGTGGTGGCGCGCATCTGTTGGCCGAGGTTCAGGTCGGCGACGTCTATGCCTCGCGTATGGAGGCGATGTGGCCAGAGGTGCGCGATGCCCTGCGCCATGAACGCGCCACGGTTGGCACGATCCGCCTGCAGCCCTCGGCACCTGACGAAATGCGGGTCAAGATCTCGCAGCCGGATGGTATGGACCGGGCGGTTCAGGTGGTGCGCGGGCTGGCTCGACCGATCCAGTCGCTGACCGGAGCCGGTTCGAGCGATATCGAGGTGCGCGCTGACGGGGATGAGATCGTTGTCACCCTGAGCGAAGCCGAAAGGCTGGCATCGGATGACCGAACGGTTCGGCAGGCGCTGGAAATCGTGCGTCGGAGGATTGATGAGGTCGGCACGCGTGAGCCCACGATTCAGCGTCAGGGTGCCGACCGGATCCTGATTCAGGTGCCCGGTATCGGTTCAGCGTCCGAGCTCAAAGAGATCATCGGCACCACGGCCCGGTTGTCTTTCCACCCGGTTGCCGGTCGCGGATCTGACGCCGATGCCCCTCCGGGTATTGGCAACAAGATTGTCCCCTCGCTGGACGAAGAGGGGATTTATTACACCATCGAGGCTGCGCCGGTTGTCACCGGAGAGGAGCTGGTGGATGCCCAGCCGTCCTTTGATCAGAACGGCCGGCCGGCCGTTAGTTTCAGGTTCAATACCACGGGCGCGCGCAAATTCGGCGACTATACTGCCGAGAACATCGGCAACCCCTTTGCGATCGTGCTGGATGACGAGGTAATCTCCGCTCCGGTCATTCAGGCGCATATTCCTGGTGGTTCGGGCATCATCACCGGCCGTTTCACGGTCGAGGAAAGCACCGATCTGGCCGTGTTGCTGCGCGCGGGGGCACTGCCTGCCGGGCTGAACTTTCTCGAAGAGCGGACCATCGGCCCGGAACTCGGTCAGGACAGCATTGATGCGGGCAAGGTTGCAACCATTGTAGCCTTTGCGGCAGTGCTGGTCTTCATGGCGCTCAGCTATGGACTGTTCGGGCTTTTTGCCAACGTGGCACTAATCCTGAACATCGGCCTGATCTTTGGCCTGCTGTCCCTGATTGGCGCCACGCTGACATTGCCGGGCATTGCCGGGATCGTTCTTACAGTGGGTATGGCGGTTGATGCGAACGTTCTGATCTTTGAGCGTATCCGCGAGGAGCTGAAAACCGCCAAGGGGCCAAGCCGTGCCATCGAGCTTGGTTACGAAAAGGCGCTGTCGGCCATCCTTGATGCCAACATCACCACATTCATCACGGCGGTGATCCTGTTTGCAATGGGCTCCGGCCCGGTGCGGGGCTTTGCCATCACTCTGGGGCTGGGCATCCTGACCTCTGTGTTTACCGCCATCTTCGTCACCCGGCTTCTGATCATCATGTGGTTCGAACGCCGCCGCCCGAAAACGATTGAGGTGTGACATGCGACTGAGACTTGTTCCCAAGGAAACCTCGTTCGATTTCTTCAGCCGCTGGAAGATGTGGCTGGGCCTTTCGGCCTTGCTCATGGTGGTGGGCTTTGCGTCCTTCGCCATACAAGGGCTGAATTTCGGCATCGATTTCCGGGGCGGCACGACGATCCGAACCGAAAGCACGCAACCCGTGGACGTTGGCACCTATCGCGGCGCGATCGAGCCACTGGGGCTGGGCGATGTGTCGATTACCGAGGTGTTCGACCCGACCTTTGACGAGGACGAATACGTCACGATGATCCGGATTCAGGCGCAGGAAGGCGCAGAATCGGTCACGGCGGAAATGGTCGAGAATGTTCATGCGGCGCTGAAATCGGTGGAACCTGACATCAAGTTCGTGTCGGTCGAATCCGTTGGTCCCAAGGTATCGGGTGAACTGGTGCAGACTGCCGTATTGGCCGTCGCGCTCGCGATTGGTGCCGTGCTTGTCTATATCTGGCTGCGTTTCGAATGGCAGTTTGCACTGGGTGCCGTGGCTGCGCTGGTTCATGACGTGATCCTGACCATCGGCGTGTTTTCGGAATTGCAGATCAAATTCGATCTGGCGATCATTGCGGCGCTTCTGACCATCGTTGGCTACTCGCTCAACGATACCGTGGTGGTGTTCGACCGGGTCCGTGAGAACCTGCGGAAATACAAGAAGAAGGACCTCAAGGAGGTTCTGAACCTGTCGATCAACGAGACCCTGTCGCGCACGGTGATGACCTCGGTGACGACGCTTCTGGCACTGATTTCGCTGTATGTGCTGGGCGGCGACGTAATCCGGGGCTTTGTCTTTGCAATGATCTGGGGCGTGATCGTCGGCACCTATTCGTCGGTCTTCGTGGCCTCGACCATCCTGCTCTGGCTGGGTGTGAAACGGGATTGGACCAAGCCTTCGAACACCTCCGGCAACCAGTTTGCTAACATTGATGCCTGATACCCTTTTGGCCGCGCTGGCAACGCCGGGGCTGGGCTGGATGGTATTGACAATAGCCGCGGCCGGACTGGTCCGCGGCTTTACCGGTTTTGGAACCGCGATGATCTTTGTGCCGGTGGGGACGCAGTTCCTGCCGACGGCGGATGTCGTGTTCCTCATGGCCTCAACCGGTATCTTCTCGACAGCTGCGCTGTTTCCGCAGGCATGGCGGCAGGCCGACAAGGCCGAGGTAAGCGCGCTGGCAATCGCGGCCGGGATCACGGTTCCCCTGGGCTTGTGGATCATGGCGCAGCTAGACGCGCTGACGCTGCGCTGGATTGCCAGCGCGGTGATCGGCGTCACGCTGTTGGCGGTGATCACCGGTTGGCGTTGGGAAGGGAAACTGGGCTGGCCGGGCCGGTTCGGGATTGGCGGTGCGGCGGGCACGGTCGGCGGGATGACCGGTCTCACCGGCCCGGTCGTGATCATATTCTACCTAGCCAATGCCCGGGACGTGACCAAGGTTCGCGCGAACACCATCGTGTTTCTGGCGGCGCTGGACGCGGTGATCGTGGCCAATCTGGTGTTCGGCGGGATCGCCAGCCTGCAGACCCTGTGGGTGGCGCTGATCCTGTCACTGCCTTATCTCGCTACAACGCTGATCGGGAAGGCATTGTTTGACCCCGGGCATGAGAAAGCCTATCGCATGGCGTCGTACTCCGTGATCGCGCTGGCCGTGATCTCGGGCCTGCCGGTGTTGGACTGAGGAGCCTAGCCATGCGCCTGAACGAAATCAGCTATTCCGATGCACGACCGGTAGATGGATACGGACCCGGATTCTTTCGGATCGGAGGTGAGGTTTTTTCCGGATCGGTATTGACCAGTGTCAAAGGCACAAGCCAATGGGGCGGGTATGAGGATCTGACATCGCTTCTGGCACTGGAGGGCGAGATTGACGTTTTGTTCGTTGGAACCGGCTCTGAGATTGCCCATGTTCCGGCCCCGCTGCGCGAAGAACTCGAGGCGGCAGGGATCGGTGTCGAAGGGATGACATCACCGGCGGCCTGCCGGACCTACAACGTGCTGCTCAGCGAAGGGCGGCGCATCGCCCTGGCAGCCCTGCCGGTCTGAGCCGAGCTTGGGGTAAGAAAATGAAACAGGCGTTTTACTGCGCCCTGAATTGAGGTTAGGTGGCATTCTTCATGCTGAGCGTGACGGATCTGAGCATCGCCCGCGGCGGCGTGCCGGTACTGGAAGGGCTGAATTTCTCGCTCGAGGCGGGAAAGGCCACGATCCTTCGCGGTCCGAACGGGATTGGAAAGACCACGTTGTTGCGAACTCTGGCCGGGTTGCAACCGCCTGTTTCGGGCAATGTCGAGGGGGCCGATGAAACCATTGCCTATGCCGGTCATTCTGACGGGATCAAGCCGACGCTCACAGTAACCGAAAACCTGAGTTTCTGGGCCAGCGTGTTCGGCGCGCCGGGGATTGATGCGGCACTGGAAGCCTATGATCTGCGAGAGCTTGCCGACCGGCACGCGGGCAACCTGTCGGCGGGGCAGAAACGTCGGCTTGGCCTGTCTCGGATGCTGGTCACGGGCCGACCGATCTGGATGCTGGACGAGCCGACGGTCTCGTTGGATGTGCAGGCGGTCGGGATGTTTGCCGACGCGGTTCGCGCCCATTGTGCCCAAGGCGGTTCGGCGCTCATCGCGACCCATATCGATCTGGGCCTCGAAGGTGAGGTTCTGGATGTCGGGCCGTTTAAGGCCAAGCCGCCGGCGATTGATGATTTTGACGGAGGTTTTCTGTGATCGCTCTGCTCTTGCGCGACCTGAAACTCGCCCTCCGTGCAGGCGGTGGATTCGGCCTCGGGCTGGCCTTTTTCCTGATCGTCACGGTGCTGGTACCGTTTTCGGTTGGCCCGCAATCCGAGCTTCTGGCGACCATCGCGCCCGGGATTCTCTGGCTTGGGGCCTTGCTGGCGTGCCTGTTGTCGCTTGATCGACTGCTGGCGCTGGACTGGGAAGACGGTTCGCTGGATCTTCTGGCCACTGCGCCACTTCCACTCGAAGCGGTTATAACCATAAAGTCACTGGCCCACTGGCTGACCACCGGGCTGCCGCTGGTTCTGGCGGCGCCTGTGCTTGGCGTGCTGCTGAGTCTCCCAATCTCGGGCTATTCTTGGCTGGTGATTTCGCTGGCGCTGGGAACGCCTGCCTTGTCGGTGATCGGTACATTTGGCGCTGCATTGACGGTCGGTCTGAAACGAGGTGGGCTGCTGTTGTCTCTGCTTGTCCTGCCGCTTTATGTGCCAACGCTGATCTTTGGCGCCGAAGCGGCCCGGCGTGGGGCCGAGGGGTTGGAAACAACAACGCCGCTTTTGATGCTGGCAGGGATCACCGCCGCCGTGATCGCTCTGCTACCCTTTGCCAGTGCTGCCGTGCTGCGCATAAATCTGCGGTAAATCGGCGCGATGCAGGGTGTGATTTGAGAACAAGTGGAAGAAAAGCTAGATACGAGCCATGACCACGGAAACAAAAACAACGACGGGCATGAACCGGCTTTGGGAATATGCCAATCCCAAAAAGTTCCTTGCCACCACCGAACGGATGCTTCCGTTCTTCTGGATTTCGGCCGCTGCCTGTCTGGCGGTCGGGCTGGTTTGGGGGTTTTTCTTCACACCGGATGATTACCGGCAGGGTTCGACCGTCAAGATTATCTATCTGCATGTGCCGGCTGCGTTGATGGCGATCAATTGCTGGTTGATGATGCTGGTGACGTCGCTGGTCTGGGTGATCCGTCGACATCATGTCAGTGCTCTTGCTGCCCGTGCAGCCGCGCCGATTGGTATTGTGATGACATTGATTGCGCTGGTGACCGGAGCGATCTGGGGGCAGCCGATGTGGGGGGCATGGTGGGCTTGGGATCCGCGCCTTACCTCCTTTCTGATTCTGTTCCTGTTTTATCTCGGCTATGTTGCCCTGTGGGAGGCCATCGACAACCCGGATACGGCAGCGGATCTGACATCGGTTCTGTGCCTCGTTGGCAGCGTTTTTGCGCTGCTCAGCCGGTATGCCGTCAACTTCTGGAATCAGGGATTGCATCAGGGGGCGTCTGTAATGCGCGCCGGGGCGGTCACCGGGACGGATACCGAGGAAAAGGTCAGCAACATCTTCTTCTACCCGTTGCTGATCTGCATTGCAGGTTTCGTGCTGCTCTTCATCGCACTGGTTTTCTACCGGACCGGAACCGAGATTCGCGCGCGGCGCACCAAGACGCTGCTTGCCAGAGAGAGGGTAGGGGGATGATGCCGGACCTCGGGAAATACGCTGACACAGTTCTGTCGGCCTACGCGGCCTCGCTGTTGCTTCTGGTTTTGCTGGTTGTCCTGTCGATCCGAAAAGGTCGCAAGGTGCGGGCCGAGATGGAGAAGGTGGAACAAAGGATGTCGCGCAATGGCTAAGGTGTCACCGCTGATGGTCGCCCCGCCGCTGATCTTCGGTGCTTTTGTTTTGCTGGCGGCGGTTGGAATGTTCCGCGATGATCCGGACTCACTGCCTTCGGCGCGCGAAGGGCAGCAAGCGCCGCCTGTGGCGCTGACCGAATTTCCGGGCAAACAGGTCTTTGACGATGCCGCGCTGCGCGATGGCACAGTCAAACTGGTCAACTACTGGGCCAGCTGGTGCGCGCCCTGCCGGGTTGAGCACCCGAACCTTGAGGCGCTGGCCAACGAGGGGATTCCCATTTTGGGGATAAACTACAAGGATGACCCCGCAAAAGCCGCCGCGTTCCTCGACGAGCTTGGTGATCCCTATGCCGCCATTGGGCGGGACGAAGCTGGTCGTATGGGGCTGGATTGGGGTGTTTACGGCGTGCCCGAAACTTATGTCATCGACGGAGAGGGCAAGATCATTTTGCGGTTCGCCGGTCCGGTGACCGAACGGGTGATTGAAAGCACCTTGCGCCCGGCGATGGAAAAGGCGGCAGGCAACTAGGGCCGGGATCAGGCCACCTCGGCGGCTGGAGCAAATGGGGCGCGTGCCAACTGGCGCGCGCTTTTTCTTTGCGCCACATTCTTTTCCAGAAGGTAGAAAAATCGATCGTGCAATCGCAAAAGCCCCGGCGCAAAGGCCGGGGCTTTCCGATTTCTCATGGGCAAGGCAGCCTTACGACTTGGCCAGGTTCCGCAGCACGTAGTGCAACACGCCACCATGCTCAATGTATTCGATTTCCGGTGCAGTATCGATCCGACATTTGAGCGTGATGGTCTTGGTTGTTCCATCTGCATACGTGATGTCACAGGACACTTCCTGCAGCGGCTCGATGGTGTCGAGCCCGTGGATCGAAACGGTTTCCTCGCCGGTCAGGCCCAGCGAGGCGCGGGTGTCGCCGCCGGTGAACTCGAACGGGATGACACCCATGCCGACAAGGTTCGACCGGTGAATACGCTCAAAGCTCTCGGCGATGACGGCCTTGACGCCCAGCAGGGCCGTGCCCTTGGCCGCCCAGTCGCGGCTCGACCCGGCGCCATACTGCTCGCCGCCGAACACCACCAGCGGAATGCCGGCTTCCTGATAGGCCATGGACGCTTCGTAAACCGAGGTCTGTTCCCCGTTTGGCCCCTTGGTATAGCCGCCTTCAACACCGTCGAGCATCTCGTTCTTGATGCGGATGTTGGCGAAGGTGCCGCGCATCATGATCTCGTGGTTGCCGCGGCGCGACCCATAGGAGTTGAACTCGCGCGGGGCGACCTGACGCTCGGTCAGATAACGGCCGGCAGGCGTTGTCGTCGCGAACGAACCCGCAGGCGAGATGTGGTCGGTGGTGACCATGTCACCGAGGATCAGCAAAACCTTGGCGCCCTCGATGTTCGAGATGGTTCCGGGCTCAGAGCTCATGCCCTGGAAATAGGGCGGGTTCTGGATGTAGGTCGACGTCGGCGGCCAGTCATATGTCTCGGCATCCGTGGTTTCGACCGCCTGCCATTTCTCGTCGCCCTTGAACACGTCGGCATATTTACTGACGAAGGCTTCGCGGGTCACGGTCTTCTGAACCAGTTCGGAGATCTCCTCGTTGGTCGGCCAGATGTCCTTCATGTAGACATCGTTGCCGTCCTTATCCTGACCCAGCGGTTCGCTGGTCAGATCGATGTTCATGTCACCGGCCAGCGCATAGGCAACAACCAGCGGCGGGGACGCGAGGTAGTTGGCGCGCACATCCGGGCTGATCCGACCTTCGAAGTTGCGGTTTCCGGAGAGAACCGAGGTGGCGACAAGGTCACCCTCGGCGATGGCTTCGCTGAGCTCTGACTGAATCGGACCGGAGTTGCCGATGCAGGTGGTACAGCCATAGCCGACAAGGTTGAAACCGATGGCGTCGAGATCTTCCTGCAGACCGGCGGCCTCCAGATACTCGGTCACAACCTGCGAGCCTGGTGCCAGCGAGGTTTTTACCCAAGGCTTGCGGTTCAGACCCAGTTCGCGGGCTTTGCGTGCAACCAGACCTGCGCCGATCAGCACATAGGGGTTCGACGTGTTGGTGCACGAGGTGATCGACGCGATCACCACCTTGCCCGAGGACATGGTGTAATCCTCGCCCTTGACCGGAACCTCTTTGTCCATGGGACGCTTGAAAGTCTCGCTCATTTCCTTGGCAAAGGCAGACTTGGCGTCGGTCAGTGCCAGATAATCCTGCGGGCGTTTGGGGCCCGAGATTGCGGGAACGATCGTGCCCATGTCCAGCGACAGCGTATCCGTGTAGATCGGAGCGTAGTCGGCGTCGCGCCAGAACCCGTTTTCCTTGGCATAGGCTTCGACCAGCGCGATACGGTCTTCGTCGCGGCCGGTCTGACGCAGATAGCGCAGGGTTTCACCGTCAATCGGGAAGAAGCCACAGGTCGCGCCGTATTCCGGTGCCATGTTGGCAATGGTTGCCCGATCGGGCAGGGGCAGGCGATCGAGTCCTTCGCCATAGAATTCGACGAACTTGCCGACAACACCCTTTTCGCGCAGCATCGCGACCACTTTCAGCACGAGGTCGGTGGCGGTGGTGCCTTCGACCATCTTGCCGGTCAGTTCAAAGCCGACAACCTCGGGGATCAGCATCGAGATCGGCTGGCCCAGCATGGCAGCTTCGGCCTCGATCCCGCCGACACCCCAGCCCAAAACAGCCATGCCGTTGACCATCGTGGTGTGGCTGTCGGTGCCAACCAGCGTGTCGGGGTAGGCTACGGTTTCACCGTTCTGATCGGTGTCGGTCCAGACGGTCTGGGCCAGATACTCTACGTTCACCTGGTGGCAGATGCCGGTTCCCGGAGGCACGACGCGGAAGTTGTTGAAGGCGTTCTGACCCCATTTCAGGAACTGGTAGCGCTCCATGTTGCGTTCGTATTCGCGGTCTACGTTCATCTGGAACGCGCGCGGGTTACCGAACTCGTCAATCATCACCGAGTGGTCAATGACCAGATCGACCGGGTTCAGCGGGTTGATCTTCTGCGCGTCGCCGCCCAGACCGTTGATGCCATCGCGCATTGCGGCCAGATCGACCACGGCGGGCACACCGGTGAAATCCTGCATCAGAACGCGGGCCGGGCGATAGGCGATCTCGCGCGGGTTCTTTCCGCCCTTGGCGCCCCATTCCGCAAAAGCCTTGATGTCATCGACGGAAACCGAAAATCCGTCATCCTCAAAGCGCAGCATGTTCTCCAGCACCACCTTGAGCGCGGCCGGAAGCTTTGAAAAATCACCCAGACCGGCTTCTTGTGCGGCGGGGATCGAGTAATAGGAAATGGACTTGCCGTTCACGCTCAGCGTCTTGCGTGTCTTGGCGGTATCCTGTCCAACTTTGATGGGCATCTATGGCCTCCCTCTCAAATATGGTGGATTTCGGGATTCGCTGCCGGGTAGATGCATCACCAAGGCCCCGCTTTCAAGCGCGGAATCGCCGGGTGCGGCGTTTTTGTATACAATGGCACACAGAAATGACCCGGAGGATGCTGGCAGCAGTGTGTTCGGGAGGGGAGCCGAGCGCGTGCAACAGGGCAGTCACCGGGTCCTGCTGGGCACATTCCTTCAACAAACCTTGATTGGCCTTTGAAAGCGCGGCGGCTTAGACACAGGTGTCAATGTGTCCGGATCCTTATAAAGTAGCTATCGATGAAACGCCATGCCGTCCTGCTCTCCTTGTTCTGCCTGATCGCCGCACCTGCCGTGGTTTCGGGCCCGGCCCGGGCGGGTGATGCACCGGTGTCAGGCCCGGTGGTGATCGAGCTGTTCACGTCGCAGGGGTGTTCATCTTGCCCACCGGCGGATGCCTTGATGCACAAACTGGCAAAGCGTCCCGAGCTGCTGCCGCTCGCGTTGCATGTCGATTACTGGGATTACATCGGCTGGAAGGACGTTTTCGCCGATCCCGGCCATACGGTGCGGCAGAAGGCTTATGCCCATTCCGGTGGGCGCAACATGATCTATACCCCGCAAATGGTAATAAACGGGCAAGAAGATGTAGTGGGTGTCGATTCCGGCAAGCTGTCCGGCCTTGTCGACGCCCATCTGTCACGCGAACCTGTGGTCACCGTGACCGGGCAACGCGGGCCTGACGGGATCACTTTGAACCTTACCCCGGTTGGATCAGCCGACAAGGGCAGGGCCGAGTTGTATCTGGTGCGATACACGCCCCTGCGCAGTGTCTCTATCACTCGGGGAGAACTGGCAGGGCATGACCTCAAATATGCCAATGTTGTCGAAAGCTGGGAGACCGTCGGAAGTTGGGACGGGCAGGGCGAGCAGAACTTCAGCATCCCGCTCGACGGAGACCAGCCTGCTGCCATTCTGGTGCAAAGGCCCGGTCACGGCGAAATTCTTGGTGCCGCCCGGTTCGAGTAAGAACCGGGATCAAACGTCTTCCTGCACCCCTAGCCCATGCCAGGATTTCCAGCGGCGATGGATCCAGAACCATTGGCCCATGTGCTGGCGCACCATCTTCTCTAGGTCGTCATTCAACGCCTGCGTCATGGTCTCGGGATCGGAATGCGGCACCGGTTCGTGCAGCACGATTTCGAAGTTCAACCCGTCCGGTTGCCGGACACCGTAGCAGGGGATCATCACCGCCCCATACTTGATTGCCAGTTCGGCGTTCAGAACCGAGGTCACGGCTGGTTTTCCAAAAAATGTCAACTCCTTGCCGCCGTGAGCATGCAGGTCAGACACGATGGCGATGATTCCGCCCCGTTTCAGAGACCGCACCATCTCCATCATTCCGCGGCGGCCCTGCTCGAACATCGGTTCGCCTGTTTTGTGAAATGCGTCGACATAGCTCTCGTTGAAATAGGGGTTGGCCATACGTCGATAGAGGGCGCCGATATCCTTGCCGCTGCGCGCCTGCAACGCAACGCGGGAGGCGAGGTAGTTCCCGAAATGCCCGGTGATCATCATCAAGGGGCGTCCAGCGGCCACGGCCTCGTCAAAGGCCGCGACGCCCGGTCCGCTGACCGGTGCCGTCTTGTGCCGTTCGACAAACTCTTCGGGCGAGAAATGTTCCATCATTGCGCGGCCGGCCGTGTTGGGCACCTCGCGGCAGAGCCGTTCCACGTCTTCTTTGGGCATGTCTGGGCAGGTGAGTTTCAGGTTGCTCCGCACACGTTTGCGAAAGCCCACAAGCGGTCCCAGCGCACTGACGATCGCCCCCATTGCAGGAATACGCCGCTCGTAGGGTAGCAGCCGCATTGCCCCGATCACGCCCTGCAGGGCGAGGTTCGACAGGTAATACCCGGCACGGGAGGCCGCGGAGAGTTCTGACGGGTCAACGGGCATGGAAATTGTTCCTGCATGGATGGTCTGCGCGGCAAGACATATATATCGGCCCTGCCGATAACAAGCGCTTCGGAGCAACTGCGGCACTGATCGCGACTGCCCAGATGCCAAAATATGACGCAAATCCAGTGCTTTGTCTCCCGTGCCGCAATCCGAACCAGGGCGTGCTAACAGGGGATCGGCAGCATGCGGGTTGTCATGCCAGCCACATCATGCGCTCAAACCCGGGCAACGACCCTTGGTTTGCAAGCCTGTTTCCCTGACAATCGAATATTGCCTGTCCAGATCGCGATAAGCCAGCCGATCCCAGGTGATTTGCCGATACAGGCCCGGTTATGTTTCCTCGTCCGGAGACACCACGGTGATGTCGCCGGATTGCTGTAACTGCCGGACCGCGCCCACGATGTCATTCATTGCGCGCTCGCCATCGGCCTGTTTGACTTCCGGTTTCTCGGCGGCTTCTTCACGCAGTGCGTCGGCCATCCGGGTCGACATGTTGGACAGCAGGAACTCGACGGCTGTCGCGTCTTCTCCGCTGGCAAAGGAGATTGCCGTAACCAGCGCGTTCTGATCGGCAACCCGCACAACAGCAGGAACGTCGCGTGGCGCAACACGTTCGGGGATATGGGCAAAGGTAAAGATCGAGCGGCGGACCTGACAGGCGAAATCGGAATCCTGTTCCTCGAGCGCCGAGAGCATGTCGTCGCGGGTGGAGGCCGCTGACTGGTTCAGGATGGCGCCAACCCGTTCCCCCGGCTTTTCTTCGAAGGCAGGGATTGGCCTTAGATCCAGCTGGCTGGCCAGTGACAGGCCAATTCGATCGACTGCAGCGGGTGAAACCGAACCGGTTTGGGAAACAGCATAGGTAATTCGGCGGGCCAGTGGTCCGGGCAGTTGGCCAAGCAACTCCGCCGCTTTGGCGGTTTCAAGCTTGGACAACAACACTGCGGCGACTTCGGTGCACTCCGCCTCGGCCATTGCGGCCAGATCCGGAACGGGCAATGCCCGCAGCCTTTTCCAAGGATCGCCGGCCTGACGTACCCCGGCCTCCTTTCGTAACCGCGCTGCGGTCTGAGGGCTGATTTTTCCGTCCAACACTGAGAGCGCCCCGGCAAGGCCATTGGGGAAGGAAAGGCCAATTCCGTCCAGCAAATCGGCAAATTCCTGAACGACAGAGGCCAGTGTCACCCGGTCAACCAGACCCATCTGGCCCATTTTCTGCGTCAGCGTCGCCTGAAGATCTTCGGGCAGGTCTTCCAGCGGCAGATCCGTTCCCTCGCCGAGCAAAAGGCGGACCACAATGGCCGCCTTTTCCTGACCGGACAGGTCACGCGGGACAGGTGTGATGTCGGAAGCCGGTTCCACCCCCCGGGTGAGGGCCAAGTTCTGTTGCATAGATCCGTCCTGATGATCGCCCTTGTTGCAGGAGCGGTCTCACCCTAGGACGAGTGCGGTTAAATTTGGCTGAACTTCAGTAGCCGTATGTGAAACCGCTGCGGATGGCTTCTCGCAGGGATTGTTCAGGCCAGCTTCCTTCGCCGCCACGAGCGCGGATTTCGCGCCATTGCGCGATTGCGTCCTCGGTCCGTCCCTCGGCGACAAAGCCCTGACCCATATAGGATCGGGCCAAAAGATTATCGGGGTTCCGGGAAATGGCACGTTCGTAAAAGACGTTGGCCAGTTCCAGATTGCCCAGTTTGCGATGGGTGAAGCCCCAGTAGGTCAGAACCCTGTCATCAGCCTGATCAGGCATCGCAGACAGCACGCTCTGAGCGTCTTCGTAGCGCCCGGCATAGGCCAGTTCCCGCACGGCCCCGTAAAGCTGGTCGTCGTTCAGAGAAGACTTTTTCGGGCGAACACATCGTCCCTTGTTGTCATCCCATACCCGATTGCCCTTGCAGGTCTTGGTGGTGTTGGTCGGTTTCGGTGGTTTTGGCAGGTTGTCGCCTGCCGAGAAACCGGTTTCCGGCACAACAAGGGCGGCGGCAAAGACAAGGGAAAGCAGGAACCGCATACAAAAACTCCGTAAGACCAAATCACGCTTCTGACAACGATAGCGCAATTCTCAAGATGGCGACCTGTCTGAAGGTCGCGTTCTGATCAACTCTCGGTGAGGCCAGTGCGCCCGTCAGCTGTTGACGGATTTCACACAGGTCTGGCTGCCTGCATCCCAGACGGTCCCGGGCGCGCAGGATTGCGCCTGATGGCCGCGTCCGGAGCAACTGGCGTAGGCAATCGCAGGAACGAGGGCCAAGGTCAGTGCGCAGGCGAGGGTCTTGATCTTCATGGTCGGTCTCCTGTCGGAACTGTATGACAAGTGTAACTCAGCCTCGCGCGGGCTCAAAGAAATTTTGTGTTCGTGCGAGAATCCCAGTGACAAAAAAAGCCGGCACGAGGCCGGCTTTTGATAGGATTTCTTCGATCAGTTCAGTCGCCAAAGACCCGTTTGAAGATCGTGTCGACATGTTTCGTGTGATATCCCATGTCGAACTTCTCGTTGATGCCATCTTCTCCGAGTGCAGCGACGACATCGGCATCCGCCAGCAGCTGTTCGCGGAAATCAACGCGTTCTTCCCATACCTTGAGGGCATTGCGCTGGACCATCGAATAAGCGTCCTCGCGCGATACCCCGGCCTGCGTCAGCGCCAAGAGCACCCGCTGGCTCATCACCAGGCCCGGGAATTTATTCATGTTGTCGAGCATGTTCTCGGGGAAGATCAGCATCTTCTCGACCACGCCGGCCAGACGGTGCAGGGCGAAATCAAGGGTGATCGTTGTGTCCGGGCCAATGCCGCGTTCGACCGAAGAATGGGAAATGTCACGCTCATGCCAGAGCGCCACATTTTCCATCGCCGGGACCACGGCCATACGCACCAGACGCGCAAGACCGGTGAGGTTTTCGGTCAACACCGGGTTCTTCTTGTGGGGCATCGCCGAGGAGCCTTTTTGACCCATCGAGAAAAACTCGGCCCCTTCCAGTACCTCGGTGCGCTGCATGTGGCGGATCTCGACGGCGATGTTTTCGATCGAGCTGGCGATCACACCCAGAGTGGCAAAGAACATGGCGTGGCGGTCGCGCGGGATTACCTGCGTGCTGATCGGCTCGGGGCGCAGGCCCAGTTGCTCGCAGACATGTTCCTCGACCGCCGGATCAATGTTGGCAAATGTTCCGACCGCGCCCGAGATCGCGCCTGTGGCCACTTCCCAGCGGGCCTTTTCCAACCGGTTCTTGTTGCGGTCCATCTCCGCATAGAAGCGTGCAAAGGTCAGGCCCATTGTGGTCGGTTCGGCGTGAATGCCATGGCTGCGGCCGACGCGTACCGTGTCCTTGTGCTCGAGCGCGCGTTTTTTCAACGCGGACAGCACCTTGTCCATTCCCTCCAGCAGGATATCGGCGGCGCGCACCAGCTGCACGTTTAGGCAGGTATCGAGCACATCCGATGAGGTCATACCTTGGTGGACGAACCGGGCCTCGTCGCCGCCCACATGTTCTGCCAGATGGGTGAGAAAGGCGATCACGTCATGTTTGGTGACCGCTTCGATCTCGTCGATCCGGGCAACGTCGAATTCCACATCCTTCGCCTTCCAGACCGCGTCGGCGTTGTCCTGCGGGATCACACCCAGTTTGGCCTGCGCGTCGCAGGCGTGGGCCTCAATCTCGTACCAGATCCGGAATTTGGTCTGGGGCGACCAGATGGCGACCATGTCGGGGCGGGAATAGCGGGGGATCATGTCAGGCGGATCCTTTGTTTTGGTGGGGGTGTCTGCAGAGCAGTGATGTTGCGGCGGGTGATAAACCGGCAGGGGGCGGGGAACAAGCCGGGCGCGGCAAATTGAGGCGCATCGCTTGGCGCTGAAGCCCTGCCGCGTCACGAGGGTGTGTCGTGATTGCGACGCCCAAACAGAGCGTCTGAATACTTCAAGGAATGGCGCGCTTTCGAATCTGGGAACTCCCATCCCGATCTCAGGTTGAGGTCAGACATGGATCACGCCAAGATTCATCGTTTACTTTCAAGGCAAGCCGGGAAAGGATTGGCTGGTGGAAATGCTTGGGAAGACACGGATCATGCGCGCGACATGTTTGAAAGTTATGAAACGCCTGTTGGTTCCGGCGTTGCTGGTTTCGGTTCCGGTTATGTCGATGGCTGATATGCCCGTGACCTACCGGGATCAGGGGCAGGCGCTGTTTTCATTGAATGTGCCGGATTTCTGGACGGCAAGCGCAGGCGGCCAGCGCACCGTGACAGCAAGTGAAACCGGTGAGGCCCGCCTGATCAACAGGGTGATCTCGCTGCAACCCAAAACCGAGCCGCGCGTCTGGGTGGGTTTCATGTCGCCCAATGGCATACGGACCCGGGATGAGGCCATTTCATACCTCAGCGATATCGGCGCTTTCATCGTTCGGGATCCGGTCCTGACCGATCAGAAACGGATCAGTGTCGGCGGTCGTCCAGCCGAAAGGTTCTCGGGCACCGGGCGACGCAACGGGCGAGGGGTCAATTTCACGGCACTTCTGATCGCCTTGCCGGGTAACAGGGTGGCCGTTTCCATCTCGGTTATCGAAGATGGGGCCGATCCTGAACTGGTGAACGACATCAATGCGATCTACGCGTCCTTCCGGGCCGTGAACTGAGGCGGAGGGGATGATGACACGACAACTGATCCGCAAACTTGTTCTGGCTCTTTCTCTGGGAGGAGGTGTCGGGATGCTCTCGGCCTGTGACCCAAACGCCACCTACTCGGGCGGTGTCTACTATGATGCGATGCTTTGGAACGACTATTATTATGGCCATCCTCGGCCTCCGGCGGGACGGCCGCCCAAACCCGAGCACCCGATAGAACGGCCACCGGCGCGGCCGACGCCTCCGATTGCAAGGCCACCTGTGGCACGTCCGCCCATTCACCGGCCGCCAGTCGCCCGGCCTATGCCGCGATGAATATCAGTGCGGCCCGGATCTGTGAGTTCTACCGTGCCGGTGCACCGATAGGTTGGGAATGAAGGCGCATTTCACACGCCGCCTTGTTGCCGGGCTGATCGTTGTCATTCCTATCGGAGCGGTTCTGTTTGCGGTCTACAGCCTGCTGGAGCTGTTGGAATGGCTTGGCCAGCCGCTGTTCGGACTGATCGGAACCGGAACCTGGGTGGATGCATTTGCCGAGCAGATCCTGATCATTCTGTCCGGGGTCTTTGTGATTTACCTGCTGGGCTATCTTGCGGACCGCCCGATGTTCCGTAAGCGAGTAGAAAGCCTTGACCGTTTTCTCGTGTCGATGATTCCGGGCTATTCGATGATCAAGGCGATCATCGGCGGGGTGGTGAAAGAAGAGAGCCTTGTCGAGGAACTGCGCCCGGTTCTGGTTCAGGTGCAGGACGGAGACCGTATCGGTTTCGAGATCGAGCGCTCCGGATCGGGTCAAGTTGTCATCTATCTGCCGAACACGCCCACCGCCGTCAGCGGTATCACGCTGGGTGTTGAACAGTCGCGGGTCACCCGGCTCGACATTCCGCCCCACAGGGTTCTGGAAATGCTCAGCTTTTACGGCGCCGGTCTGGTCGGAGAGCTGGAAGGTAGTCAAAAGAACGGCTCCGAGGAAAAGGGCCGTTAACCCGGCTCTGACGGTTCCAACAGTTCGGTTTCGACCCGCGCGCCATGTTCCAGCGTCCGGTGCACCGGGCATTTGTCGGCAATCTCCAGCAGTTTTTTCGTCTGCTCGGTATCCAGTGGGCCGCCCAGCCGGATTCTTCTGGTGAACAGGTCCACCCGCCCGGTCCCGCCCTGATTTGCATCCTGCGCATGAACCTTGTCATGGCTGACATCCACTGAAACATCGGTCAGCGGCCAACCCTTGCGCCGGGCATACATGCGAATGGTCATTGATGTGCAGGCCCCGAGCCCGGCTGCAACGAAGCCGTACGGGGTCATTCCTCGGTTGGTTCCGCCGTAGGACAACGGCTCATCGGCGAGGGTGTGGTGATCCGGGCCGGATTGGACGTCCTGCAGGAACCCGTCAGCATTGACCTCGGTGACCCGGACGATGCCCTCGGGAGCGCCGGGCGGCGGGGCAGGTTGTTTCAGATCAAGGTAGCGCGAGACCCATGCGGAAATTACCTCGGCTGCGTATTCAGCATCTTCGGCCCGCGAGATCAGATGGTCGGCCTTGTCCAGCGTAACGAAACTGCGCGGATGTTTTGCCGCGAGAAAAATCTGTGCCGCATTGTCGATATCCACGGTGGCGTCCAGCGGGGCATGCATCACTAGCAGCGCCGCATCCAGGTGTTCGATGGCCTGCAACAGGTTGCCGGTCGCAATGTCCTCGACAAATTCTCGGCTGATCGTAAACGGGCGACCGCCAAGGCAAACCTCTGCGGCCCCTTCGGCCTCGATCCGAGGCAGTGCATCGGTGAAATGATGGGTCACATGGGATGGATCCGCCGGTGCGCCGAGGGTTGCAACAGCCCGAACAGATGGAATCTCGGCGCGTGCACGCAGAACCGCAGCACCACCCAGAGAGTGACCGATCAGCAATTGCGGAGCCATTCCTCGCGCGTCCAGATAACGAGCTGCCGCGACCAGATCCTGAACATTTGTCGAAAAAGACGTATTGGCAAACTCGCCTTCGGAATGACCCAGTCCGGTGAAATCGAAGCGAAGAACCGCGATACCCATCCCGGCCAGCCGCGAAGCAATCCGCCGTGCCGCGGGTATGTCCTTGGAGCAGGTAAAACAATGGGCAATCAGGGCGGTCGCAAGAACAGGGCCATCCGGCAAATCAATCCGTGCCGCGAGCTGGTTGCCGGCATGTCCGGCAAATGTGATGCGTTCGCTGGTCACCGCACGGGGTCGGCTCTGAGGGGCGGGCTGTTTGGGTGTCATGCGGATCTCCTGATGCGGGATCCTAACAGGGTGGGGGCTTGGCCGTTCGGCAACAAGGCATGTGACAGGCCAATCACGCAGTGGTGACAAGATCCGCAGTGGTGACAAGATCCGCGATCCTGGGTCATCAACCCGGTCGGGGCCAACATCGCAGCCACTAACCCACGGTGAGAACATGACTCACCCGGCAGATGAGACGGCAAGAGCCAGTCAGTTCCGCCCCATCAGGGCCGCGTCGAACGGATACGTGGTCAGGTTCTCATAGCCGTCTTCGGTGATCAGAACCTGATCCTCCAGTTTGATCGAGAAGTCACCGCCCACTTCGCCGACACAGGCCTCGACACACAGCACCATGCCCGGTTCAAGCGCGTAGTCATACGCCCCTTCGACCGCCTTGTCGGGATAGGCCACCAGAGGCCATTCGTCACAAAGCCCGACGCCATGCATCAGGCAGCCGTATTTCTGCGCCTGAAACTTTTCGTCGAGAACATGGGACTTTGCTGTCAGTTCCGGAATGGTCACCCCGGGTTTCAGCATCTCCATGTTGGTCATGATGTGATCATGGGCATGCCGCATGGCATAGATCATGTCGGGCCGGGGCGGCTGATCGCCGATCCACCAGCTGCGCGAGATATCAATACATATGCCATAGGATCCGATCAGGTCGGTATCAAAGGAGATGATCTCGTTTTTCTGTGTCACACGCGGTCCGCATTCCTGAAACCACGGGTTTGTTCGGGGACCGCTGGCCAGCAGGCGGGTTTCGATCCATTCACCGCCGCGCCGGATGTTCTCGGCATGCAGCACCGCCCAAATATCATCCTCTGATGTTCTGCCGTCGCCAACGTTGCTGCGTGCGAAATCTTCCATTTCACGCACCGCCGTTTCGCAGGCGTGATGGGCGCAACGCATGGCCAGAATTTCATCCGGTCCCTTGATCGAGCGAGATTTCTCAGTGACCTCTTCGCCTTCCATGATCTCGAAACCTTGTGCCTCGAGTGCGCGCAGCCCGTGCATCATGATCTTGTCCACCGCCAGCCGCATGTTGCCGGGGGCGTGTTCCTGCATCAAGGTCCGAACCTCGTTGGAGAACACGTCAGCGGCCACATCAACCTTGTCGCCACGATCGAAATAGAACAGGTCGGCGCCGGACCGTGTCTCGCGAACGAGGGGATTGAACGCGCTCAGGAATGGTGAGTTCTTGTAATCCCAGATCACCATGTATCCATCAGCGCAAAGCAGAACCGCGCGAAACGGATTGTGGGTGTTCCAAAGCTGCATATTCGTCGAATCCGTGGCGTAACGGATGTTGAGCGGGTCAAACATCAGCAGGCCGCCATAACCCCGGTCCACGATATGCCGTGTCAGTCGTTTCCAGCGGAACTCTCGCATTGCGTCGAGGTTCGGTAATGTCAGACCTGCTGCTTGCCACTCGGACAGGGCGAGTCGTGTCGGGCCTATCTCCATCCGATCATTGTCGTTGGGGCTGCCGTCGCCGAGGGTGTCTCCGCGGGTCGGGTCGATTTTGCGCTGGTCGCGGTAGTGGCGGTTCATGCTTCGCTCCCGTGGTTTGGCTTGTGGATTCAAGTCCATCGAACGCGGCTTTGCAGAGCCTGTCAGGTCCGGAAGCGACGATAGGTCATGTCGTTTTTGGCAGGCGAAGTGGCAGTGGACCTGCTAAGGCCGAGGACATGACCGAGATCCTTCAGTGCACTTTGCCCTATGACCCTTTCAGCCCGCGACCGTTACCGGGCATCCAGCCCTTGGATCCCGACGGCTGGGTTTTGCGTGACGAAGCCTTTGCCGGGCAAATGGCAAGGCGGGATGCCCTGATTGAGCAAAGCCGAAACGCTGTTATCGCCATGAATGAGACTGCACGCGCGGCAGCCGAGGAGTTATTGGCTTCCGTTTTGGCTGTTGCCTATCCCGAGACCGGACAGGCTGACGTCGTTCAGCGACCGGACGGCGTGGAGGTCGCGCTGGATCGCGTGGACCCCATAGCCACCTTGGGGCGTCTGGTTCAGGAGGATCTCTGTATCCTGCAAAAGATCGGTAACGAACATGTCCTGACAGCCGGGTGCCTTTGCTTTCCTGCAAGCTGGGCACTGTCAGAGAAATTCATGCGCCCGCTGATTGGTATTCACGACCCTGTCGACAGCTATGACGCCAATGTTGCCACGCGGGTTCAGCGCCTGTTTGACGGGGTGCGGGCGGGCCGTCCCTTGTGGCGGTTCAACGCGCTTTGGTACGAGGATGCGGAATTGCACCAGCCCCGAACCGAAGCGGCCCGTCGGAACGTGCCCGACCGCAAAGAGGCAAACTATCTGCGCACGGAACGGCAGTGCATATTGCGTCTGCCCGAAACCGACGCGGTGGTGTTTTCCATTCATACATTCGTTCTGGATCGGAAAACCGTTGAACGGGCAGGGTGGTCGAAAACAAAATGACCCCCGGCCTGTTCGGCCAGGGGTCATCCAGATTATCAAGCAACGCTCAGCCCGAGAGGCAGATCTCGACCGCGTTTCTCAAAGCGGCAGGATTGTCGCGATGCTGGCGAGCGCGCCTGAGGCATTTGTTACGACCAGCAATCCAGTCAGGGATAGGATCTGAGTGTTCAGGCGGAAATCTTCACCGCGCACAAGGTTCACGGCAGCCATCGGGATCGCGGCCGGGGCCGACAGGAAGGCCAGCATGCCAGTCATGCCCCATGTCGCAAGGCGACGGATATCGCTTTGTGCGGCTTCTTCCGGCGTGACCGCATCCGGATGATGCTCACGGAAGGCCAGCGCCAGGATTTCTTCGTCGCTCAGCGAAACCAGACCCTGCTCATGGCCATGGGGTGCGCGTCCGCGAACAGCTTCATAGTGCATTGCCAGCCCGGCCGCGGTTTCATCCACGGGCGCGAAGCGGTCATCGGCGCCGTCCAGAACTTGCTGACGGCCACGGACGCGGCGGGGAGAGACATTGGCGAATGCGCCAAGGAACTGCTCCAGCGTCAGAACCGTGTTCGGGTCGAGCCATTCGATGCTCTCGGTAGAGACCATGTCGACCATGCGATACAGCATGACCACCAGAAGCAATTCTGTGATCTCGCGATCTTCGGCGCCTTCGGCCACCGGGCAGATGCTGATTGCAAGACGGTGGCGTGGGCTGTGATGGGGGTTCAGACCTGCGGCGCGATCCATGCGACCGGCGCGTTCATTGGTCGTCGGTTGACCCGGAAGATCCTCCAGTTCCAGCTTAATCATATACTGGCTGCAGATGATCCGGGCTTCGTCGGCGCTAAGCGCGGTCTGGCGCTCGACCGGATGGCCGTAATCCTCAAGGGTTGCCGACGCGATGCGGCTGAAATGATCGAGCACGCTGTCCCGGTTACCCAGGTAGACCAGTCCACCGTGATACCTGCCTGTCTGTCCCACAGTGAAAATCCTCCGTTGCGAGTGTTTGCAGGATCAAACTAGCGATGGAAGTGGGAGAAAATTTGTCCCAAACCGAAAAACAACACGGCAGTAGGCGGGGTTTTGCGGACCGGCGGGAAAGCGCCGATGTTGAAAACAAAGGGAAAAATCAGAGATCGGGGCAGAACTGTGGCAACCTTGCGGCCTGCCTTGGACAGGTCTGGGTCAGGCCCGTGTTCGGCCCGTGTTCGGCCCGTGTTTTGCTGCGGCATCCAGCTGTCACGAGGGCCTTACCTGTTTCGGCGTGGCGCTCATTGGTCGATCCGGGCCGCCATGATGGCAATCGCCTTCTGGTAGACTGTTGCGGCGTTCCATTCCTGAATCACGGCAAAGTTCGGCTCGCCCGGCTGATACCCCCGCCCGCGCTTCCACCCTTTTTTCTTAAGAAAGTTGGCGGTTGATGCCAGAGAATCCGTGATGTTGTAGAAGTCGACCTTGCCATCCCCGGTTGCATCAACCCCGTAGGTCAGCGCATTTCCGGGCAAGAACTGCGTATGTCCGAGTTCACCGTGTTTTGCGCCCAGTGTTTGCCCTGTAATGGCACGCTGGTCCACAAGCTTGAGCGCTCCGATTGCATGAGGAATGAAGAATTCAGAGCGTCGGCAGTCATAGGCCAGCGTAGTGATGGCAGAGACGACGCGGCTATCGCCCATGAAATTTCCAAACCCGGTTTCCATTCCGTGCAGGGCGATCAGGATGCCGGCCGGAACGCCGTACTGCTTTTCCAGTGCAGCATAAAATTGCGGGTTCTTGGCCTTGCGTTTGCGTCCCAGCGCCACGATCGTGTCTGCGCCCCGGATCTGCATGAACTTGTCGAGCGTATAGCGAAAGCTTTTTTGGTTCCGGTCCGCCGCGATCGTTGAGGTTGCGTAGCGCGCGTCCGCCAAAGCCTGCAAACCACGCTTTTTCACACCAGCCTTGCGAGCCTCATTGGCAAACTCGGCCTTCCACGTTTCAAACCCGGAACCGGTATTCCCGCACGTGGCCGCCTGAACCCCCGGTGCTGTCCATGCTAGAAAAGCTGCGATGAAAAGGGGACGGGTAAGGCGGAGGCGGGCAATGGGCATGGCTGGTTCCCGTAAAAGGAGAAACGAAATACCGGAATCCTACCGCCCCCGCGACAAAAGACAAAGCAATTTCGCGGGAACGGACAGTTGGCTTCTCAACTCAGGGGAGGGTTGGCGATGTCAGGAACATTGCCTTGAGTGCAACGCCGGGTTCGACACCGGGCAGGGTGGCGGCAAAGATCCGTTCGACTTCGCCGCTCTGGAACAGTTCGGCCAGAATCGTATCCACCATCAGGCGAAAATCGCTGTCGCCACGGGCCAGAGCCAGCCCCTGTTTCTCGACCGTCAGGATCTCGGGTGACAGGACGTAGCCGCTTGCCATGTCTCGGGTGACGAATTCATGCAGCAGGATGGATTGATCGGCAAAATACGCATCAATTTCCCGGTTTCGCAGTGCATCAAAACCAGCCTTGTGACTGGTAAACCGTTCTGTGCGTGCCTCGATCCCCGCCGCTTCGAGCGAATTGGTCAGCGCTGTCTCGGTCGTGGTGTCGGATCTTACTCCTACGGTCCTGCCTGCCAGATCGGCAAAACCGCTGGCGCCGCCCTGTGGCAGCAAGACGCCGGTGCCATCAACATATGTCGGAACCGAGAAGTCCACCGTGTCCCGGCGGCTCAGTGTGATCGTCGCCGCGCCACACAGTATATCGACCTCGCCTGCCGCGACCTTGTCGAAACGGTTCTGGGTGTCGACCTCGACAAAGTTCACGTTGAGTTCGGTCATTTTGAGCCTGTTGGCGATACCCTGTGCCACAGCCGCGCAAAGATTGGGTGCGTACCCTGCTGGATGCCCCTCGTCATTTACAAAGGACAGGGGGGCCGCATCGCTGCGAAAACCGATGTTGAGCGCCTTGTTCTGCTCAATGCGTTCGAGTGTCTGGGCGCTTGCAATCGACGCAAGCAAAGTGACCGCAATTGCGGCGGGGGCAAGAAGGCGCATGAATTGGATCCTGTTTCCTGAATTGACAGAAGCCACGTTACAGTCATGCGCTCTGGCGTCCATGAAAAAAGGCGCGTTGCTCATCGTCGGCAAGGTCGCGGCAGTTGGCTTTGGATCAGCGCAATCCTGAAAAGCAAAGAGGCGCCCCGAAAGGCGCCTCCTGATCTGTCCTGCCGAAACGGATCAGCAGCTGTAATACATGCCGTACTCAACCGGGTGCGGCGTGTGTTCGTAGGTTTCCACCTCTTCCATCTTGAGCGCGATGTAGCCCTCGATCTGGCTCTTGGTGAACACGTCGCCCTGCAGCAGGAAGTCGTGATCGGATGCCAGAGCGTCCAGTGCTTCACGCAGGCTGCCGCAGACAGTCGGGATGCCTTCCAGCTCTTCGGCCGGAAGGTCGTAGAGGTTCTTGTCCATTGCCTCGCCCGGATCGATCCGGTTCTTGATGCCGTCAAGACCGGCCATCAGCAGCGCAGCAAAGCAGAGATAAGGGTTTGCTGCCGGATCGGGGAAACGGGCCTCGACGCGCTTGGCCTTGGGGTTCTCGGTCCACGGGATACGGACACAGCCAGAGCGGTTGCGGGCCGAGTAAGCGCGCAGAACCGGGGCTTCAAAGCCGGGGATCAGACGCTTGTAAGAGTTGGTGGACGGGTTGGTGAAGGCATTCAGCGTCTTGGCGTGCTTCAGAACACCGCCGATGAACCACAGCGCTTCGTCCGACAGGTCGGCATACTTGTCGCCTGCGAAGAGCGGCTTGCCGTCTTTCCAGATCGACATGTTCACATGCATGCCGGTTCCGTTGTCGCCTGCGATCGGTTTCGGCATGAAGGTTGCCGATTTGCCGTAGGCATGCGCGACATTGTGGATCACGTACTTGTACTTCTGCAGCTCGTCTGCCTGCTTGGTCAGCGTACCAAAGATCAGTCCGAGTTCGTGCTGGCACGATGCGACTTCGTGGTGATGCTTGTCGACCTTCATGCCAAGACGTTTCATGGTCGAAAGCATCTCGGAGCGCAGGTCTTGCGCCTCGTCGATCGGGTTGACCGGGAAGTAGCCGCCCTTGACGCCGGGACGGTGACCCATGTTGCCCATCTCGTATTCGGTGTCGGTGTTCCACGACGCGTCCGTTGCATCAACCTCGTAAGACACCTTGTTTATGGTGTTGGAGTAGCGCACGTCATCGAACAGGAAAAATTCCGCCTCGGGACCCCAATAGGAGACATCACCGATGCCCGAGGACACCAGATAGGCCTCGGCCTTCTCAGCGGTGCCGCGCGGGTCGCGGTCATAGTGTTCGCCGGTGTCGGGTTCGACGACCGAACAGTGAATGCAGATCGTCTTTTCCGCATAGAAGGGATCGACATAGGCGCTCGCGGTGTCGGGCATCAGCTTCATGTCCGAGGCTTCGATCGATTTCCAACCGGCAATCGACGAACCGTCAAACATGAAACCTTCTTCGAGGAAGTCTTCGTCGACTTCATCGGCAACGATGGTCACGTGCTGAAGCTTGCCGCGCGGGTCGGTGAAACGGATGTCGACATATTCGGCATCCTCTTCTTTGATCAGCTGAAGAACTGCGTCCTTGCTCATTCTATCTTGTCCTCTGCTAGAGTATTCAGAATTTCGGTTTACAGGGCGTCCGAACCGGTCTCGCCGGTACGGATACGGATGGCTTGCTCTACCGGGCTGACGAAAATCTTGCCGTCGCCAATCTTGTCGGTTTTGGCAGCCGCCACGATGGCGTCAATGGCTGCGTCAACTTGATCGTCGTCAAGAACGACTTCGATTTTGACCTTCGGCAGGAAATCCACGACATATTCAGCGCCGCGATACAATTCGGTGTGGCCTTTCTGGCGGCCGAAACCTTTGACTTCGATCACGCTGAGGCCCTGGACGCCGACGTCCTGCAAAGCCTCTTTGACCTCATCCAGTTTGAACGGCTTGATGATCGCTTCGATCTTCTTCATCGGGGCAACTCCTGGCAACCTTGTCAGGCCGGGTCAGATCACGTCTAAGCTGGAGCTACAATGTGAATGCGGATCTGACCGGAATGCCGTGCAACGAAAATGAGCGATTGATCAAGAATTGGGCGAAATGCACAAAAATTGCGCAAAACTGAATCGGGGGGAGAAGGTTGGCATGTCCGAACTGCTGACGGCGGCACAAATGCAAGCCATCGAAAAGGCAGAAATGGCATCCGGTTCGGTGTCTGGGCTGGAACTGATGGAGCGGGCCGGGCAGGGCGTGGTCGACGCGATCTTTGAGGAATGGCCCGACCTTTCAGCGTCACCCCAGGAAGAACCGGATGTCAGACCGACTCCGCAGGCCGTGATCCTGTGTGGTCCGGGAAACAACGGCGGTGACGGTTTCGTTGTTGGTCGCCTGTTGCATGGAATGGGCTGGTCCATCGAGATGTTCCTTTATGCGGATCCGTCGCGGCTGCCACCGGACGCGAAAACCAACCATGATCGCTGGCTTGAACTCGGCTCCGTGCGGTGGTTGTCGTTTCCTGAGTTGTCCGAAGTGGACGCAGTGCAAATTGATCGGTCCCTGTCAGCGGAACGTGGTCCGACCATTCTGGTCGACGCGCTTTTCGGCACCGGGTTGATCCGGCCGCTTGCGGGGTTGCGTAAATGGCTGAAACTCAAATCTCTGGAAACCAAGGACAGGCGCGGTTCAAAGCTGAGGCGGGTCGCGATCGACATTCCTTCGGGGCTGTGTTCCGACAGCGGCCGGGTTCTGGAGGACGGCAGAGAGGCGGATCTCGGTCGAGCGGCTCTGCCAGCGGACCTGACGGTTCCGTTTCACCGGGCCAAGCTTGGCCTGGTCCTTGCGGATGGTTCGGAGTTGAGCGGATCGGTTCGGATCAAGCAGATTGGCTTAGACCAGCCGGAAAGCTCGCAATATGTAAAGGTGGCGGAACCCGCCATTTCGCGCCTCGGAAAAACCGCCAGCAAACACAAATATGGTCATGGTCACGCACTGATTTTGAGCGGCGGGGCCGGAAAGACAGGAGCCGCGCGGCTGGCCGCGCGAGGTGCGCTGAGAATTGGCGCCGGATTGGTGACTCTGGGCGTGCCGCCATCGGCCTGCTTGGAGGTATCCGCTCACATCACGGCAGTCATGATGCAGCGCATCGAAGATGGGGCCGCACTGGTGGAGTTGTTGCAAGATCCCCGCTTCTCGGCCCTGTGCTTGGGGCCGGGTCTGGGCCTCGATCGGGCGCGCAAGCTGGTTTCGTCGGGACTTACTGCGGCGGGCGCACAAAACCGCGCTGTTGTGTTGGATGCAGACGCGTTGACAAGTTTCGCGAGAGCCCCGGACGAGCTGTTTGACATGCTGCATGGTGGCTGCGTGCTGACTCCACATGCCGGCGAGTTTGCGCGGCTGTTCCCCGATCTTGCCAATCAGTTGAAGGCTTCGGCCGGTAGTGGACCGGCCTTCTCCCGGGTTGACGCGGCGCGACAGGCGGCGTCGCGGGCCGGATGTGTCGTATTGCTGAAAGGACCGGATACTGTGATTGCTGCGCCGAATGGCTGCTGCAGGGTGAATGCAGCTGTCGGTGCGGACGCTGTGCCTTGGCTGGCGACCGCCGGATCAGGTGACGTGCTGGCCGGTTTCATCACCGGTCTGCTGGCGCGCGGCATGGATCCGTTGACTGCCGCTGAGACCGGCGCATGGATGCACATGCAAGCCGCCCGGTCCTTTGGGCCTGCGCTGATTGCCGAGGACCTGCCGGAACAGATGCCAGACCTGTTCCGCAAAATGGGGCTCTAGGAGGGCCCAAACCGGCAGCCGGCGCCTCAGCGGTTCATGTCGCCGGCGCCGGTCCCGAGTGAGAGACGCGCGGTCAGGCCGCCGGTCGCAGGTGTTGCTGAGTTCCAGGGCAACCCAGTTCAAGCCCACCTGCGTAAATCACATGGGGTGCTTCGAATTCGGGCTGGAAAAGTTCCATTTCCATTTCGCCAAGGTCGCGGACGAATTCCTTGTCCGGAAGAGCGTCGGCCCGAACCAATGCTTCGGACTGTCCAAACAGCGCACGTGCCCGCCAGTCGCGGATCAGAACTTGTTGACCCGCCGGAAGGATTAAGTCGCAATCTGGCCGGGTGTCACCAAGACTGCCGGCTGTGAAATATATGGCGCGCGTCATGACGCGAATGCTGCGCATTCCCGTAAGCCGGACAAACCCGCTATCGCGGGTGATGATCCGATCGCCGGGCGAAATCATTTGAACTGGCTGTTCACCTTCAGCTGTCAGCAGGATTGTGTCCCATGACAGGCCAACATCCTGTGACGTGTCATCAAAACTGTGCGGAGTCGCGCCCAGAAGGGAATCTGGATGCGCAGGGGGGTGCGCGGACGCTTCGCGCCGCTCCACACGCCCGACCGTATTCGGTTTCATGGCGTTCTCGCTCTGTTGCCTCATTATTTTTTTCACAGAATATGTCAAAAAAGTGTGCGTGTCGCGGCCTTTTTGCGGTGTCGGTGACACTATTCCGAGATGAACGTAAGGAATGTTTGCGTTCGGCGCGTGATTTTCCCTCGCATCCCCCACAAAGCTTTGCTAAGCACCGCCGCACGCCCGTTTGATCCGGGCGGAAACGTGCGGGTGTGGCGAAATTGGTAGACGCACCAGATTTAGGTTCTGGCGCCGCAAGGCGTGGGGGTTCAAGTCCCTCCACCCGCACCACCTAGAATTCCACAAGCGGTCCAGGTTCTTTGAGCTTCATGTTCATGTGGAATGTCCAAGCGCGAGATCGGGGTCAGGTCCCGTTCTGCGCCGAAAGGTTTCTGATCGGGGATTCTGAGAGGAGGGGTGGTGTCACTCGGGTTGTGCCAACAGCCAGTCCCACGTTTCCGAGATGCCTTCCCTGAGTGAAATCTCAGGCGACCACCCGATGCGGGACTTGATTGCGCTGATGTCGAGAACAACCTTTGGCACGTCAAATCCCCGCCCCGGTTTGTAGTTTATCACCGGGTCCTTCCCAGATGCCTTTGCAATCATATCAACAATTTCTCGGATCGAATGGCCGGTGCCGCTTCCGGCGTTGAAGACACCGGTGATGTCCGCTTCGGCACAATCGACGCAGAGCCGAGCCAAGTCGGCGACATGAAAAAAGTCGCGCACAACGCTTCCGTCGCCCCAGATTTCCAGAGGCTGATCCTGCGCGACGTGGCGCATGAATGTTCCGACAACTCCCTGAACACCACTGCGGCCCTGCCTTGGGCCATACGGGTTGGCAGGGCGTAACACCAGTGATCTCAATCCATGCAATTGCTGTTCAGCATGAAGGTAGTTTTCAATAGCAACCTTAACGATGCCATATGAAGAGATTGGTTTAAGTGCATGATCCTCAGGCACGACCGAGGTATTGGTGACCCCGTAAACCGCTCCGCCTGACGATAGAAAAATGATCCTCTTCACGGACGCTTCTCTCATCAGCTTCAGCAAACGCACCATGTTTATGAGATTGCCTTCGATATCGGCGATCGGATCCAGATCAGACGTCGAAGGCACCGTTGTGCTGGCCATATGAAAGACCTGGTCCACACCAGCCAGTGCCTCTGCAAGGGCGGCGGTGTCGTTCAGTTGTCCGGATTGGAATTCTACCCCTTTTCGGGTTTGCCTGAACCGCTCGGGGCTTCGATCGTAAACCCGGACTTTGTGACCGCGTTTCAAAAGAACATCCACCACGTGGGAACCAATGAATCCACTGCCGCCGATCAAGAGTGCCTTCATGTGATTCCCTTTCAAACCCAGGTGCCAATCGTAACCTTCTGCGGCCCTCAACAATGCTGTCAACCGACAGGTTGCCTTGGGACACATTGTCTTAGCCTCAACAGACGTAGCTTAACAGCTTTTCCCAGAGCAACAGGTAGCAACCCTTCAAAGGGCAGGCTTGTCCCGAGGCCAGCATGGCCTGCCGACGGGATCGCTTCTAGTTGTTTCTGCTCAGTCGCCGTTCCAAAACTTCGCGATATCCGGCCGAGACGCCTTCGGCCATGGCATGAGGGCTGTATTTCTGCAAAACGAGTTCACGCGCGGCCTGTCCAAGCGCACGCCCCTTGCCGCGATCTTGGTCAAGATCCACAAAACAATCAGCAAGAGCGCCAACGTCTCCGGTTTCGACCACAATCCCGTTGCGACCGGCGCTCAAGGCTTCGCTCAGTCCGCCTGTGTTGTAGCAAATCGGAACGCGCCCCATCGACATTGATTCCAGAACCGCATAGCTCAAACCTTCGAGAAACGAAGGTGCCACAAGAGCATCGGCTCGGGAAATCAAACCCGGCAGTGCCGAATGAGGAACCGGACCCGTGAATTCGATGCAGTCGGGGCAGTTCGCCGCCACGTAGTCCCTGACTTCGCGTTCATAGCTTTCTTGCTCAGGGGCCGCATTTCCGACGAGTATGAACTTGAGGCCCGGGCGCAGCTTGTTTGCAAGATGTGCCGCGCGAACAAAGTCCAGCTGCCCCTTGTTGGGGTGAAAGCGGGCTATCTGAATGAACGTCAGCGGCTTGTCCCCAGAGAATGCATCCCGATCCGCTATAAACTGGTCAGGGTCAACACCGTTCGGCACGTATCGCAGCTTTGGTGAATTCGACAACTTGCCAAGATTTTCAGTCATCAACTTGGAGTCGTAGAAGATCATCTCCATACGTTTCAGCGCATACCGATCAATGGCGCCGTAAACGTTCCAGCGCAATGAACCCGGTGAGAAGTTGGTCCAGCCGAGAAAGCTAGCCACCGGCGGACAGTCTTTGGCCAAGAGCGCGCCGATCAAATCGCCACGGTGGTCGATCGAATGGGTGAGATCGGGTTTGCGATCTCGAATGACCTTCTTTGCCGCCTTCAGATCAATGCGGCTGAGTGGTGAGGGAACTTCGCAAAGATCAAAGGTGGCGCCGGCGTCACGGAACAGGTTGAGGATGATGTCGTGATTTGCCCCTCGGTTCCCCGCGAAAAGAAAGTGGGGTCGGACACCTGCTGAAGGAAGTGCGCGGGCGAGGTTCACGAGGTAGACCTCACCGCCAGAGGGTTGTTCGAGGCCGCGGATATTTCTGATGAATAGAACGTCAATCTGCTTGGATGAATTGTCAGTTGTCATGCTTTGGGCCTTTGCGAGCCATGAATTGCTTGGATCGCTCCGACACGCGACCGGAACTTGGTGGGAATTGGGGCAAAAATGTCTCCTTGCCGGAGGGGCCGGACGAAATGAGCCGGCCCTGGGGTTGTGTCTTACGCTTGTGCCACATCGCAGCCATTGATCGTTGCGCCGCCTCAAATGACCAACGCTCAATTAAAGGTTGCCGAATTGGAGCGCCGGCGCAAGTCCCTCAATTCAGGGGAATCTAGCAAGCGATCTGAAGGCAGGCGTGTTGGTCGGGCCATAGGCTGTGAAAGAGATATCAAACGTTGATGCATGCTTGCACCCGGGGAAACGCGGGTGGCCGGCTTGACGAATACGGCTTAGTTGCAGATAAGGCCGCGATGGCCGCATGGGCTGTCGCCGGATCGCTGCGCTACGACAAGGAGTTAGGTGCCGGAACGACGAGAGTAGGTGACTTTGCCGTTCGTTCTCAGGGCTCTGCATTCTGACCAATGGACGTTCTTTCTCAATCGGGTTTTTGGTGGCCGGTGCAGTCGGCTGGCCCTTATGCCACTGTGCCCCGACAATCAGTTCGGCGGCTCGAGTGTCCTAGCATGAGCCATCTGCTGTCTGTCCTTGTATGCGTGTGCCTTACTCTTTTGCTGCTTGCCGTACCCGCACGGTCGCAGGACATCCGTCTTGGCGATGGGATCAGCCGGTTCCCTGATCAGGCCTTGTCGACTTTTGGCTTCATTGCCATTCCAAATGACTCGGCCAGCGGGCTTTCGCTCAAGAGCAAAAGCAATGATGAGGAAAGGTATCTCAGCTTTCAGGTCGGTGGTGGCTTTCGGGTTCACGAGAATGTCCCGCTCTATCTGGAAGGGTATCTGGGGTTTCAACGGTATGATCCGACCTTGGTTCTGGGCCGCCCCTCGGGGGATCTGATCATTCCGGTCAGGTGGAACGGTGCTGCTGCGACAGGCGGCGTCGGATATGACTGGAAACTAGATGAACACTGGTCTCTTCGGCCGATCGTCAATGTTTCACTCGGCCATATTGCAAGCGACGCTGCCATCCTGGGCAGCCTGGTCTCGGACGCGTTGGACGTTGATACCGAATTTTTGATCGATGGCGGCATGACCACCGGTGGTGTCGGAGGCTCGTTGCTGCTGGCCTACAAAAAACGGTCGCCGAAGGCCGACATAGATATACGGTTCCGTCATACCAACCTGAGGCTCTACTCGATCCTCGGCAGTGCGGATCTGAACGCCAAAGCGAAAGCTGTCTCGACGTCGGCCTGGACGCGGTTGCGGTTTCCCATTGGCAACTGGCAGTGGCAGAACCGGCCAATCCGGTCGGTCTGGGAAGCCAGCCTGACCCACTATGCCGGTGATCAGGGCAGGATTCTGGATCTTGACTGGCTGGGAAAGGTCGGAGCCGGACTGGAGCTCGATGTCTCGGGAACAAATTTCAGCTTTGTCTCTAGAGGTCGGCTGATGGTGCACTATCTCTTCGGAGAGGAATATGACGGGTTGGCCATGGGGGTTGGCATCAGTTTCTGAGCACCAGTTCCGGGAGGGCCGGAACATCACAGTCGGCGTAAGTTTGCCGTATGGCACTTTAAGCTGCCGGTGCAATGTCGTAGGGGATGCTCCGGCGAGATATCTGTCTGCTTTTCAGGCAACTATCCAGAGAGTCATCGTGCCCGAAATAACGCCGGAGCCGAACAGGCTGGGACCAAACCTATCGAATACAGGACTATGGAATGAGACTGACCAAAGCATTGCTGCTCACCAGCGCCCTGGGCCTCGGAACCCCGGCTTTGGCCGAGGCGACGTCCGGACCGGCCGTCAACGCCTTTGAAGGTGCCTATGCAGGGCTTGGGCTTGGCGCTGCGACCGCCAGCGGCACAACCGATTACCCCGTTCTGTCGGGCGGAACGGTCTATGCGCCTTTTGATCCCGGAACAGGCAAGGTTCTGAGTGCCTTTTTCGGTTACAATTTCCAACGCGGGGATGTGGTTTACGGTGCAGAAGCCCGATACATCAACCTTGTCCGGCTGGCGGATCGCGATCCCGCGACGCCGGAAGATCGCGAAGTCATGGACATGGCGGATATTCGCGGGCGGGTCGGCTATGTAATGGGCGATCTGATGGTTTACGGCGCAGTCGGGTGGTCGTGGGCCCAGTTCCGTGTGCATCCCGGAAGCGGGTTTGGCGCCCGGCCAAATCAGACCAGTCTGACGGGGCTGAACCTCGGTTTGGGGCTTGAGTACAATCTGTCTGAAAGATGGAGAGTTTCGGGGGATTTCACTTACCGCGATCTCAATGGAAAGTTCGAAGAAGCCGTTCAGGATACCGACCTGAAGGTCAGCACCCTTTCCGTTCAGCTGGCATACAGGTTCTGAGGGGACCGATCATGTATCCGATCAATGATTGCCATAGGTGCGATAGGAAAGACCCTCGGTCCTGCCGGGAAAACCGTTATGCCCTCAACCGGTTCGCTATCGCGACACGCGTTGCGCGACCCTTTGGTTCTTAAGGAGCCGTCGAATGCCTATCTATCCTTCCCACAAGGCTCTTTTTGTTCACATTCCCAAGAATGGCGGGTCCACCGTGACCACTTTGCTCAAGCGGGACAGTTTCTTTGGACGTCGGGTGAATCAGACGGATCCACGCGATGGTGGGCGCGAAACGATCTCGGAACTGCTTGAGGTCATGGGCGATGAAGCCAAGGACTATTTCAAGTTCAGCTTTGTGCGCAATCCTTGGGATCGGGCCGTATCCGCTTATCACTATGTTTGCCAAAGACGACCGGAGATGGTGAGCGTGAATTCGCATCCTACATTCGCCGAATTCACGCGCGCCTTCGCAGATGATCCCGAGCAGTTTCTGAAGATCCGCTATTTCCGACCCCAGTTTGAGTATCTGACAACTCAAGACGGAGATCGGCCGCTGGACTACATTGGGCATTTCGAGAATTATGACAGTGACTTGCGGGATGTTCTTAAGAAAATCGGCATTCGCCGAACGCTGATCCGTCATCGCAAGAAAACCAAGCGATCCGACTATCGCGATTATTATGACGATCGGGCACGCGAGGCCATTGCCGGGATCTATGCTAGGGATATCGAAGAACTCGGCTATGAGTTCGAAGGCGGCAGCAAGCGAAAAAAGTCCTTTCTTCTCAGGTTTATGGGATAATGCCGCGAAGCTCGCCAAATATTGCACCGGAAACATCGCGGTCGTCGGCACGCCAGTTTCCGCTTACGACCGAAAGGCCCGTTGCCTTTTGGGGTTCGCGCGATCTACTTGGCCTGTTGGTCGCTTGTTTTTGCGATGTTTTTTTGAGAGTTGCCAAGAGTATGGTTTTTTTTATGCCGGCGTTTCGGATCAGAGAAAGTTTGATTTGGCATGATTGATCTGAGCAATTCGCCGGTTCTGCGCGAGAGTCAGAACTACAGGATTTACCAGCATCCCGACAATTCGGGTGCCCTGCTCAAGGTACGGTGCGACAAGCCGGGCAAACGGCGGCTTCTCAAACACAGGATCCTCAAGCGCCCGTCCGAGCTTCTTTATGGCAACCTGCGTCAATGGAACCGAGAGGCCAATGAATACCTTGCGGCTTTGCACCGCGGCTGTCCGGAAATTGATTGTCTGGCCAAATTCATGGGCTTTGCCAGAACGTCAGAAGGTCCGGCTTTGATTGTCGAGAAAATGACCTCACCGGACGGCGATTTGGCGATGACCGTCGCCGAGGAACTGGCTGAATTGTCTGCCGGGGATCCCCGGCGGGACACGATCCGGAATGAACTCCTTGAGTTGCTGGATGATCTGGAACGGGGCCGCATTATCGTCGGCGATTTCAGCGCCGCGAACGTCGTGCGTGCGCGCGAGCGCAATGGGCGTCTGGTCGTGGTCGATGGTCTGGGCGAACGGATACTCTTGCCGATTACGCTTTATAGCAATCTTGCTTTCAAAGCGTCTGTTGCCAGGCGCAGGCGGCGGATCCGGCGTATTCCTGGTACGACCCATCATGCCGTGCAGGGATCGAAGAAAGTCGTTTGAAATCATCGACGTTTAGAGTGATATCGAACTTATTATTTCCAGCGCATGTGGTCCAATGTCGCCGCGCCAGCCAGGTGCGAACTCAATCGGTCGTCAGAAATAGGGCATTGCTAAGCCTGCTTGCGGCGGTTTTCAGAAACTCTGTTTCCTTGACCGCGTCCGGAAGTGAGATCCGCTGGGTCGGCCCGTGAAAGGCCAGAGCTGCAACAAAGCGTCCGGATGGATCGGTCACGGGCACCGCTATGGCCACCATACCTTCCAGAAACTCCTCCTGATCCAGCGAATAGCCGAGACGGGAAATCTCCTTCAGTTCCTGTAACAGCGGTTCTGCGGACGTGTGGGTGGACTGCGTCATTTGCTCAAGCGTGAGGGAGGAAACAAAGTTGGCTCTCTGCTTTGGCTTGAGGCTGGCGAGAAAGCATTTTCCGCTGGCGGTACAATGGAAAGGCACATGCGTGCCCACTGGCAGCTGGATGCGAAACGCCCAATCTGTCTCGACCCGATCCAAATAGTTCATTCCGGAAGCCTCCGGAACAACGTAGTTGACGGTTTCACCGACTTGCCGGGCGACTTCCATCAAGATCTGCCGTCGGACGATGTGATCGCGTGAATTGTGCAGCAATCCGACCCCGAGCTGCCGTAGGCGGCGCGCCACCTGATATCGGCGAGAGTTGCCCTGACGTGTAATGAAGCCGTTTTCTTCCAGCGTCACGCAGAGCCGGTGGACCGTCTGTTTCGGCAGGTTCAGCAAAGCATTGATTTCGGTCGCCGTCAGAGGCTGGTCGCTTTTGCCAAGAATCTCAAGGATCAGCAGAGTTCTCAGGTTCGTCGGGATACGTTCAGTGTCGGCCATGTGATGGGTCGATTCAAAATGTTTGTTGCTTTGAGTACGAATCACTGTAGCGTTAAAAAACGGGAATAATAGTCTCAATTTTTGATATTTAGGAAGAAAATGGAGTTTGACTTCGTCATCGTGGGCGCTGGTTCGGCCGGGTGTGCTGTTGCAAACCGTCTTTCCGAAGACGGCCGGTACACTGTCGCCTTGCTCGAAGCGGGGCCGCGGGACACCAACCCATGGATCCATATTCCCGTCGGGTATTTTCGAACGATGGGTCATTCCCGAACCGACTGGCGCTATCGAACCGAGGCCGATCCCGGCATTGCCGGACGCTCCATTCCCTGGCCCCGCGGTCGTGTTCTCGGCGGGTCCAGTTCGATCAACGGTTTGCTCTATGTGCGGGGACAACCGCAGGACTATGACGGTTGGGCGCAGATGGGCTGCACGGGTTGGTCATGGGACAGTGTTCTGCCGTTCTTCAAGCGCTCTGAAAGCTGGGAAGGTGATGATGATGGCGGGTTGCGGGGCAGGGACGGCCCGCTCTCTGTTCAGACGTCGCGCCTGACCCGTGAGGTGGTCGACAAGTGGGTCGATGCCGCCGTCGCTGCTGGATATCGGCGCAACCCGGATTACAATGGCGCCGACCAGGAAGGTGTCGGCTACTTCCAGCTAACCATGAAGGGAGGGCGTCGATGTTCGTCGGCGGTGGCCTATCTCAAACCGGCGCGGTCGCGACAGAACCTCGAAATTCTGCCGGACGCCCAAATCGAGAAGGTTCTGATTTCGGACGGGCGCGCGATCGGTGTTCGCGCCCATATCAATGGTCGTCCGACGGATGTCATGGCCCGACGCGAGGTCGTGCTCAGTGCCGGGGCAATCGGATCTCCGCAAATCCTCATGCTGTCCGGGATCGGGGATCCCGATGAAATCCGTCCGCATGGGCTTGATGTAAAAGCCGAGCTGAAAGGCGTCGGCAAGAACCTTCAGGATCATCTGCAAGCCAGACCGGTGTTCAAAACCGACTTGAGTACCATCAATGTCGAAACCAGCAGCCTGTTCAAACAGGCGATGATTGCAATGCAATACGCCCTGACCCAACGCGGACCGATGACAATGGCTGCCAGTTTGGGCACGGCATTCCTGAAGACCGAGAACCATCTGGAAACACCCGATATTCAGTTCCACATTCAGCCGTTCAGCGCGGATAGCCCGGCAGAGGGTGCGCATAAGTTCTCGGCCTTCACGGCTTCGGTCCTGCAACTGAGGCCCGAAAGCGCCGGACATTTGAAACTAAAGTCGGCGCGCATGGATGATCATCCCGAAATTCACCCCAACTATCTGAACTCGGAAACCGATTGCCGCACGATCGTGAAAGGCATTCAGATTGCCCGGCGGATTGCCAGAACCGAACCGCTCAAAACGCACATAACCGAGGAACATGCGCCCGGTGCCAGTATCGCGTTTGAGGACGAACAAGCCACGTTGGACTGGGCGCGCCGGACGGCGGTGACGATCTATCATCCGACCGGCACCTGCAAGATGGGCATCGACGAAACGGCAGTGGTTGATCCGCGTCTGCGTGTGATCGGCATTGATGGGCTGCGGGTGGCGGACGCGTCGATCATGCCCCGGATCGTCAGTGGAAACACGAACGCCCCGGCGATCATGATCGGGGAAAAGGTCAGTGACATGGTGCTGGAGGATGCTCGTATATGACCCGTTTTCATCCAGACTTGCACTTGAGCACGATGCGATTTGCGAGGTGCAGACAAAGATAATGGACAAAACTCCGGGCATAGCCTTCGCCCCCGGGGAGCAAAAAAATCACTAATCAGAGGGCACAGATCTGGGAGGATTTAATGTTTAACCTGAAACCACTTGCGGTCGGCGCAGCAGTTCTTGCGCTTACGGCAACCAGTGCAATGGCCGAAAAGGTTCTGCGCATTCAGTCGGTTCTGCCAAACACGGCAGACGAAGTCTTCATGCTAAACGAGTTCGGCAAGGACGTGGCTGCTCTGACGGGTGGCTCGCTCACGATCGAGGTCTTGCCGGCAGGTGCCGTTGTCGGACCGCGTGACATCATGGATGCGGTTGACGCCGGACTTGTCGAAGGCGGCTTTGCATGGACGCATTACTGGGGTGGCAAGCATGTTGCGGCCAACCTCTTTGGCGCACCGGTGGCCGGTGCCGGCGTTGGCCTTGATAACATCGCGTTCCTCAGCTGGTTCCAGTATGGCGGCGGCAAGGAGCTGTATGACCGTCTTTGGGAAGAGATGGGCGTGAACGTCAAAGGCTTCATGTTGCAGCCGGTTGGCCCCGAGGCCCTTGGTTGGTTCCCCGAGCCGATCAAATCCATGGACGACTTCCGCCAGATGCGCTTCCGTGCGCCTCCGGGCATGGTTGGTGCCGCCTATGCCGACATCGGAGTGCCCGCCGTTGCTATGGGCGGTGGTGATATCCTGCCGGCGCTGGAAAAAGGCACGATCGACGCGGCTGAATGGTGCTGCCCCAAGCCGGACTCGGTCTTTGGTTTCCAGAAAGTGCTCAAGCACTACTATCTGCAGGGGCTGCATCAGGTTGTTGTGAACGCGGACATGTATGTGAACCTCGACTTCTACAACAGCTTGACGGATCTCGAGAAGAAAGCGTTGGAAGTTGCGGCAAACGCGTCATTGTCCAAGTCCATGTCGTATCGCATCTATGAAAACGGCAAGGCTCTGAAGGATCTGACCGACAATCACGGTGTCATTCTGGAAGATACACCGGCGGACTACTTCACCGAGTACATGGCAGCGGCCAAGAATGCCCTGCAGGCAGCGGCGGACGAGAACGAGTTCTTTGCCGAGGTGTGGCAGTCCCAAAAGGACTTTGCCGACATCGCTGTGCCGTTCTGGGCCGGTGCGCAGGCGTCCAACGCTGGCTTGGGTCGCGCGCACGCTGAATCGCTCAAGTAAAACCTTTACCCATCCCGGATAACGCTCCGGGATGGGCCACTCGCCACTGCCGCCCGTGGTGGTTTGCCGCCCTGCGAAACCGGGCAATCAACGAATGATGGGACCAACAAAATGGCTGACGAAGTCAACCCGGACGAGTTGGAAGTTGCCGACGAGCTGATCGCGGAGCGCCGTGCCGAAAAGCCGGGCGAGACCCCAGAAGACATGACCTCCTGGCAACGCCCGATCACCGCAGCCATCGATTTGATCAATTACCGCGCAGGGCAGATCATCGCACTGCTCATGGTGCCGTTGATCGCGGTGGTCGTGTACGAGGTGTTTTCGCGCAACTCCTTTGCCATTCTGTCCAATGCCGGGTTCGAAGATCTGGCGCAGTCTCTGGGCCTTGGCCCTACGCTTTGGGTCTATGATACCAGCCGTATGATTGCAGGGGTCCTGTTCATGGCGGCGGCGGGCTACGGTCTGATGCGCGGGGTGCATATCCGGGCCGACTTTCTGTATCGCTCATGGTCGCCCAAGACGCAGGCGACGGTCGATGCGATCCTGTATCTTCTGTTCTTTATTCCCTCGATGATCTTTTTTACCGTTGTTTCCGCCCAGTTCTGGTGGCTGGCCTACTCCACGGGCGAGACAATGCAGATCGACAGCGCATGGGGGCCGCTCTTGTGGCCTGCGCGCACGGCGATGCCGGTCGGTGGCTTCCTTCTGCTTTTGCAGGGGATTCCTGAGATTTTCCGCGCCTTTCACAAAATGGGAAAAGAGCGGGAGCGTATCTTTGTCCGTGCCCTTCCGTTTTATCTGGTCGGGCTGACCTGGCTTGTTATGGCGGTTTTTGCACCAGAATTGGTGCCCGGCGGGGAATGGTTCACCGAGGTCATGAAGGCCCGTCCGGCAATATCCAAGCCGACCATTGGCCTGATCATGCTTGCAGCGATGCTTTTCGTGATCTTCATCGGCTTCCCGATCGCGTTCACGCTGATTTTTCTCGCCTTCGTCTTTGGCATCTGGGGTGCAAACTTCAAACTGACCACGCTGTTGATGACGCTCAACACCAACTCCACGATGCTGAACGATCAGCTGATGGCGGTTCCGCTTTTTGTCCTGATGGGGATCGTGATGGAACAGGCCGGTCTGATGGAGCGCCTGTTCGGGTCGATCCAGATGATCATGGCCCGCGTCCGCGGAGCGCTCTATATCGCGGTCCTCGTGGTGTCGACGATTTTTGCTGCAGCAACCGGGATCGTCGGGGCATCGGTCACAATCCTCGGGATCATGGCGGGCGCAACAATGAGCCGGTCGGGCTACAACGTTCAGCTTGCCGCAGGAACGATCACGGCAGGCGGCACACTGGGTATCCTCATCCCACCCTCTATCATGCTGATTGTCATGGGCCCGGTGCTGGAGGTTTCGGTTCTCGACCTGTTCCGCGCGGCCTTTATCCCGGGTGCGCTGCTGGCTTCGCTCTACCTGATCTACACGCTTGGCCGCTGCTGGCTAAATCCTGATCTTGGCCCGATCCTTTCCGAAAAGGATCAACCGGTGACATCGAACCGCTATGGCATCGAAGTCGTGCTGATCTCTGTCGGTGTTCTTGCCGTCTGCCGGGTTTTCGGCTGGGCCCTGAACGGCGTGTTTGCCGGCGTATTTCCTTTTGCGGGCCTGATCGCAACGCTTGCGGCACTCGGTGTTGCCTATCTTGCTTACAGGAACCTCAGCATCCTGCGCATTGTTGCGCCCATTACCATTGGCGGCCAGATGGCAATTTCGATCAGTGCGCTAATGGGGGGCAGCCTATCGGGCGTGTCCACTGTGGTTACAGTTTCATGGCTGATCCTCATGACACTCGCCGCCTACCTGATCCTGCCGATCTTCCGGGCGGACGCGAAGGAAGAATTCTATTTCTCCGACCTTTGGGATGAGTTCTTCAGAGGGCTTATGCCGCCGACGATCCTTATCAGCTTTGCATTGGGGTCGATCCTTCTGGGGTTGGCGACCCCGGCCGAAGCTGCCGCCATGGGTGCGTTTGGGTCCATCCTCCTCTCGATCGGTTACCGCAAGTTCTCGCTCTCCGGGTTTATGGATTGTCTCATCAAGGCGCTGGAGATCACTGTCCTGATCATGTTCCTTGTCGCGGCATCCAATTTCTTCGGAGCCGAATTCTCCAGCCTTGGCACACCCAAGATGTTGACCGATGGCCTGTTGGCGCTGGATCTGTCGCCCTACATGGTGCTCATCCTGATCATGGTACTGGTTTTTCTTCTGGGATGGCCGCTTGAATGGGTCCCGATTGTTCTGATCGTGGTGCCGATTCTTTTGCCCACGGTCGTTGCTCTCGATCTTCCGGGGTTCGAAAGCACCTATGACTTCCTGATCTGGTTCGGAATTCTGGTTGCGGTGAACTTGCAAACGGCGTGGCTGTCGCCGCCGGTGGCCCTGTCTGCCTACTTCCTCAAAGGAGTGGTGCCGAACTGGGATCTCAGAGACATCTATCTCGGCATGATGCAGTTCATGCTGGTGCAGCTCTTTGGCCTGATCCTTCTCTTTACCTTCCCGCAGCTGGTTCTCTGGTTGCCCAAAGTCATGGCTGGAGAATAAGATATGAATTCCACACCGCGCTCGGCGGTTTCTTATCTCAAGTGGCCTCTGATCGTGACCGCGACTGGGCTGATCTTGTCCGGCTGGCTCGGTTGGGCAACCGAGGGCACGACCGGCGGTGTCCTGTCGTTCCTGATGATCGGCGTGGTTTTGGCAAGCCTCGAGATTGCCTTGTCCTTCGACAACGCCATTGTGAACGCGAACAAGCTGGTCGACATGACACCGGTGTGGCGACAGAGGTTCCTGACATGGGGTATCCTGATCGCCGTGTTCGGAATGCGCATCGTCTTTCCGCTGGCCATCGTCGCCATTTTCGCCTGGATCAACCCGTTCGAGGCGGTTCGCCTGGCTCTTACGGATCCGGACGAGTACTCGCGGATCATCAAAAGCGCCCACGGTTCTATTGCAGCTTTTGGCGGAACCTTTCTTATGATGGTGGCGTTGAAGTTCTTTGTAGACGAAGACAAGTCGATCGATTGGATTGTCATTCTCGAACGCAATCTGCGCCGCTGTGGGTCGGTGCGCGGTTTCGAGATCGCCTTTGTTCTGGTGATCATGCTGGTGATTTCGAATTACCTTCCTGCCGATTTCCGTGCGACCTTTCTGTTTTCAGCCATATCGGGCCTGTTGGTGTTCACACTGGTCGATGGGTTGGGCACTTTTCTGGACAACAGCGCAAACCAGATGGCCAAGATGGGCGCCCGAGGCGGATTGGGTGCCTTCCTCTATCTGGAAGTGTTGGACGCCAGTTTCTCCTTCGACGGTGTGATCGGTGCCTTTGCCCTGACCACCAATATTCTGCTCATTGCGATCGGTTTGGGGATTGGCGCGATGTATGTCAGGTCGATGACTATCATGCTGGTTGAAAAGGGCACTCTGCGCGAATTCCGGTATCTTGAGCATGGCGCATTCTATTCAATCTTTGCGTTGTCGATGGTCATGTTTGTGCAATCCCTGACCCATGTGCCGGAAATCCTGACCGGATGTCTTGGCGTGGCGTTTATCGGATACGCCTTCTTTTCATCGATCCGTCATAACAAACGCGAAATCTAACCTCGAAATTAGGGCCAGATCTGATGTCCAGAACATATTTGAAGAAAGCAACGCTTACCTCGGTTTCCAATGCCGGAGAGGTGCGCGAAACCGTGACCGACATTCTTGCCGACATCGCTGAGCGGGGCGATGCCGCTGCATTGGAATACGCGGCCCGCTTCGACAAATATGACGGCAACATTCATTTGTCGGATGACGAGATCGCCGAGGCTGCTTCGAAGGTGCCTCAGAAGCTGAAGGATGACATCAGGTTTGCACAGGATAACGTGCGCCGGTTCGCCGAACAGCAAAAGGCAACCGTTTCGGATATTCAGTACGAGATCGTTCCCGGACTGATTGCCGGCCAGAAAGCGATTCCGGTGGATGCGGCAGGGTGTTACGTGCCGGCCGGGCGGTATCGGCATATCGCCAGCGCTGTGATGACCGTGACCACGGCCAAGGTTGCCGGGTGCCGCCACATCACCGTCTGTTCTCCGCCGCAGCCGTCCGAAGGGGTAAACCCGGCAATCGCTTATGCTGCGAAGATCAGTGGGGCCGACAAGATCATGGCCATCGGCGGAGTTCAGGCCGTCGCGGCCATGACCTATGGGCTTTTGGGCCTGCCCAAGGCCAACATCATCGTTGGCCCCGGCAACCAGTTCGTGGCCGAGGCCAAGCGTAGCCTTTACGGACTGGTGGGGATCGACATGATTGCCGGACCAACCGACAGCCTGATCCTTGCGGACCAACAGGCCGACCCGTTCATCGTGGCCACAGACCTCGTGAGCCAGGCCGAACACGGATATAACTCGCCGGTCTGGCTCGTCACCGATCACCGGCCACTGGCCGAAGAGGTGCTGCGCCTTGTGCCGGGACTGATCGCAGATCTGCCGGAGCTGAACCGCGAGAATGCCGCGGCAGCCTGGAGGGACTACGCCGAAGTGATCCTGTGTTCGGATCGCGAGGATATGGCCGCCACGTCTGATGAATATGCGCCCGAACACCTGACCGTGCAGGCCGCCGATCTGGATTGGTGGCTGTCGCGTCTGACCTGCTACGGGTCGCTGTTTCTGGGCGAGGAGACCACTGTTTCTTATGGGGACAAGGCATCCGGTACCAATCACGTTCTGCCAACCTCGCGGGCCGCGACCTATACCGGCGGATTGAGCGTGCACAAGTACATGAAAATCGTGACGTGGCAGCGGTCCACGCGCGACGGATCGAAAGCAGTGGCCGAGGCAACGGCCCGTATTTCACGCCTTGAGGGGATGGAGGGCCATGCCCGAGCGGCAGACGTTCGTCTGGCCAAGTATTTCCCGGAGGAAGACTTTGATCTGACCGCAGATGGGTGACATGACGAACCTGTTTGACATCTCTGGAAAGACGGCGCTGGTGACGGGCGCAAGCTCTGGCATCGGGCGGCACGCGGCGACCCTACTCGCGCGGGCAGGGGCCCGCGTCGTTGGTGTAGCGCGCCGGCAAGGCCCGCTGCTGTCATGGCAGGCCGAAGCCGGGGACAACGCCCATGCAGTTGTTGCAGACATTTCCGATCGGGACGCTTTGCCGGATCTGGTGTCGGCTGTCTGTGCTCCGTTCGGCGCGCCGGATATCCTTGTCCATGCGGCCGGGCTGAATCTTCGGCAACCTGCCGATGACGTCACGCCGGACGGGTGGGACAGAACGCTTGCAGTGAACCTGTCGGCCCCATTTTTTCTCAGTCAGGCGTTGGTTGGGGGCATGAAATCAAAGGGTTGGGGTAGAATTGTGAACTTTGCGTCCCTTCAGACCAGTCGCGCGTTTCCCGGCGGGATCGCCTATGGCGCGTCCAAAGGCGGGGTAGGGCAGCTGACACGGGCCATGGCCGAAGCCTGGTCAGGACACGGCATTCTGACCAATGCGATCGGGCCGGGCTTTTTTCCAACGGAACTGACCGCGCCGGTTTTTGACGATCCGGCAAGAGCGGCGAGAAACGCGCGCCAGACCTGCGTGGGGCGAAACGGAACCACATCGGATCTCGACGGGCCGCTTCTGTTTCTCTGCTCGGATGCATCGGCCTATGTCACCGGTCAGATCCTGATGGTTGATGGGGGATATACTGCGAAATGAAAGCTCTGGTGTATGATGGACCCCGAACCCTCAGCTACAAGGAAGTGGCAGACCCGCCGACAGAAATGACTGGCGAATTGATCCGGGTCGAGGCTGTCGGGATTTGTGGCTCGGACATGCACGCTTATCTGGGCCATGACAGTCGCCGTCCTGCGCCACTGATCCTCGGGCACGAGGCGGCGGGGACAATAGAGGGCGGGCCGCGGGCCGGTGAACGGGTGACGATAAATCCGCTGGTGACCTGTGGCATCTGCCCGGCATGTCAGGCTGGCCGCGAGAACCTGTGCCCTGAGCGCCAGATCATCTCCATGCCACCACGCGAGGGGGCGTTCGCACAATATGTGTCGATGCCCAGCCGGAACCTGACGACCGTTCCCGAGAATGTTCCGCTGGAACAGGCGGCACTTGCGGAACCGCTGGCTGTCAGCTGGCATGCGGCCCGGCTTGCTCTGTCTGCCTTGCCCGAAGGAGGGCGGAGGGACGCTCTTGTAATCGGAGGCGGTGCGATCGGTGTCGCGGCCGTGCTGGCCTTGCGTGCAATGGGAGTGGACAGAGTCGTCATTGCCGAACGCAATGAGGCGCGACAGGATTTCCTGAGTGATATCTGCGGTTTTGACGTTGTAGACAGCCCACAAGGCGATTTCGCCGTCGTCATTGATGCCGTCGGTCTGTCCGTTACCCGCGCTCTGGCATCTGCGCTGGCCTGTCCGGGGGGGGTCATCGCTCATATCGGGCTGGGCGAGGACCGGGGCGGTTTGGATATCCGGCGTATCACTCTGCAGGAGATACAGTTCATCGGAACCTATACCTATACCGATCAGGACTTTCGCGACACGGCCTCGGCGATCTTTGCGGGGCGGCTCGGCCCGCTTGACTGGTTCGAGAAACGTCCGCTTGCAGAAGGGGCTCGGGCGTTCAAAGATCTTAACAGGCACGCGGTATCGGCGCCTAAGATCATTCTGACACCATGGGCCTGACCCAAACACCCGTTTCAACGGAGGTTGCAATGTACGACAAAATCCTAGTTCCGCTGGCCCTTGATCATGGCCTTTCACACAAACTTCTGGAGATCGCGCGCAAGCTGCTGTCTCCGGATGGCGAAATCCATGCGTTGCATGTGGTCGAGGCGCCCTATGGGATGGCCCAGGCCACCCAGAACGAGACGACGTCAGAACATATTTTCCAACAGGCCCGAGGCCGGATGGAGGAAAAACTGCATGGCGAGCCGGGGGTCCACCGGCATGTGATCGAAGGGCACGTCTATCGCACAATCATCGGTTTCGCCAACGAGCACGGGATAAACTGTATCGTCATGGGATCCCACAAACCCGGGTTGAGCGACTATTTCATCGGATCGAACGCGGCGCGGGTCGTGCGACATGCCACCTGCGCGGTGCACGTTCACCGCGGCTCCTGAAACCAGATTCAGCGCAGATCGGCGCACTTCCTGAAAGGCAAATTCAACCATGAGCATCGACAAGAAGATCGCGGACGATCTTGTTGCCAACGACATCTCGTTTGTGACCACCGTGCCCTGTAAGCAACTGGCCGGGGTGATCGAAGAGATCGATCAGCGCGACGAGATCTTTCATATCCCGTCCAACAAGGAAGATGAGGGAATGGGACTTTGCGCCGGGGCATGGATGGGCGGCAAGCGGCCGGCGATCATCATGCAAAACACGGCGATTGGGGTGACGATCAACACGCTCGCGACGCTAATCCAGTACTACCGGATGCCGTTGCCCATGCTGATTTCCTACCGGGGAGAACTGCGAGAGCCCGTCGCCTGTCAGGTCGAGATGGCCGTGCATACCAAAGCATTGCTGGCGCAGCTGAACATCCCGACTTACCATTTTCACCATCAGGGCGACGTCGATGAGCTCGACACCATCCTGAAATACACCTTCATGTGCAACAAACCCGTGGCGATCCTGACGGACGCAAATTTCTGGGGAGGCTATGGCGACCAATGATCCGCTCTGAAATTCTCAAGGAGATTGCTCCGATCCTCCGCGACCAGCTGGTGGTCTGCAATATCGGTATTCCCAGTCAGGAACTGCACGCAATCGATGACCAGCCGACAAATTTCTACATGCTGGGGACCATGGGGCTTGCCTCCAGCATCGGGCTGGGGCTTGCTCTGGCGCAGCCCAAAACAGTCATCGCGATCGACGGCGATGGCTCGGTGTTGACCAATCTCGGAACGCTTCCGACCATTGGCAACAACGTGGCCGATAACTACATCCTGATGATTATCGACAACGGTTCCTACGGATCCACCGGCGACCAGCCGACCTATGCCGGCAGAAAAACATCGCTGGCCGGGATGGCGCGTGCGGCCGGGTGCGAAAGCGTTGTCGAGGTGCGCGACGTGGACACGGGACAGGCCCTGCAGGACGCGATCGACAGCGGCAAAATGACGGTGATGGTTGTGAAATGCGACAGCGGCAATGCCAAGATGCCGGTGATCACGATGGATCCCGTTGTCATCCGGGACCGGTTCATGAAGGCGGTTGCAAGCTGACCGGTGGGGGCTGCCGAGCGAATTCACTGTAGCGAGGACGCGCGGCAGCTTGCTCGCCGACGCCTGCCTTGGATGGTGTTTGACTACATCGATGGCGCTGCAGGATCAGAGGCCGGCGCGGCGAGAAACCGTGCCGCTCTGGACGGGATTTGCCTGCAGCCCCGGATCCTGAAGGATGTCAGCACACGATCGCTGGATGCAACGGTGTTGGGTCAGCAGGCAAAGCGTCCGTTCGGCATTGCTCCGATGGGAATGTGCAACCTATCCCGCCCCGGGGCGGACAGGATGCTGGCCCGGTTGGCGGCGCGCTACAGTGTGCCGCTTGGCGTTTCGACAATGTCATCTACGCCGCTGGAGGCCCTGATAGAGGAGGCTGAAGGTCATGCATGGTTCCAGCTCTACTTTTCGGGGGACGGATCGGGGACGCTGAAACTGGCCAAGAGGGCGCAAACCGCCGGGTATGACGTTCTGGTTCTGACAGCTGACGTACCCGAGGTTGGTCGGCGGCCCCGAGAGTTGCGGCATGGGTTTTCCATGCCGTTCCGTATCGGTCCGAGGCAGTTTGTCGATTTCGCCCTGCACCCCCGCTGGTCGTTGGCAACACTGCTTCGCGGGCGTCCGCAGATGGCGAACTTTGAACTCGAAGGGTTCGATTTCGACCGGACCGAAAGCCGGGCCCGCGCGACCTGGGACACATTGCGGGCCCTTCGGGACATTTGGCAAGGCAAGCTTGTCGTCAAGGGCGTGATGAATGCCGAGGATGCCGTCGCATGCATGGACGCGGGGGCCGACGCGGTTCAAGTCTCGAGCCACGGCGGGCGCCAATTGGACAGCGCACCGGCCCCAATTCACGCGTTGGAGGCAGTACGATCAGCTGTCGGGTCAGATTTCCCAGTTTTCTACGATAGCGGACTTCGCTCAGGAGAGGATGTTCTGCGTGCCCTTGGAAATGGAGCAGACTTTACCTTTTTCGGCCGTATCCTTCAGTTTGCGATCGCGGCAGCGGGCGAAGAAGGATTGCACCGTCTGTGGGACGTCCTGAGCGCGGAACTGTCAATCGCCATGGCGCAAACCGGAACCAATTCACCAGCTGGCGAAGGCCGACGAGACGTTTTGTCTGCATAGCCCGGAATGAGAATTGGCGGGGTAACGGGAGTTTGACCCGAAACAAGAGCCTGAAAGCTATCTGATGGAAAGAACGGCCCGACAAAAGTGGGTTACGATTTCAGATACCCGAAGCCTATTCGATCCCATTCGGTGGATCTGAACGGGACCGAGCCTCATGCCACCTCAATTGTCAGGGGGTCACGAGGCCCAACGCCACCTGCATCCTTGCCGAACTGCAAAAACACTTCTTGGCGTATTCGACCTTACGGATGGAATCCGATTTGAAGCCCACTGCGCGGTTGCAATCTTCGCGTGCGGCTCCGGCCATTTGATAGGCCGGGCCATTCAGGCCGTTGGTCTTAAGGCTGGAGTAGTTTGCGACCGCGTCCGCCAATCTGGATTCGAGATCGTTTTGCAGCGCGTCACCCACCGAAGAGGCATCGAGCTGAACTTCGCGATAGGTGCGGCAGGCTTTGAGAATATCGTCAAGTGTCACGGTGACCCGGCGGTTGCGGCGTTCGGGTGTCGCGACGGCGACGAGAAGCTCTGACTTGCCGCGGCTTTCAATGGAACCAACCCTGTCTACCGGGACCCCCGCAGCGACCAGTGCCTCTGCGACGCGTTGTGCCCGGCGACGCCCCAGATCGCGATTGTAAGCGCTTGTTCCCACCGCATCTGTGTAACCCACAACGACTGTCGGCTTGTAGCTGGGTGAAGCCTTGAGGCTGTCAGCTATCGACCGGACCTGTTGAAGCGCCTGCGCGTCAAGCTGATCGGAATCAAAGTCAAAGTTGACCGTTCCGACGGTTTGCGCAACCGCCGCAAAGGGCAGAAGGGACAAACACAAAAGGCTCAACAGCAGGCGCGCAATTCGTCCAGTCATTATCCATCTCTGATCATACGTGACAGTCTGGGACAGTCTGGGGCAGTTTGAACAATAACTTGCCGATGAACAAGCGCCGTGTGATCGGGACACGGGCTTTTTCTGTTGCATTCCTGTTGCAATCGTCGGGTATCCCGGTCAATCTCTGGTTGCTGCATAGGGGTTGCTGCTCAAAGGATTTGATTTGTTCAGAAGTATTGCGTTTGCATCGTTAATTGCGGCGTCACCGCTTGCCATGAGCGCGGCGGAAGCTTTGTCGCTCGAAGATACGATCCTCTATGTGCTGGAGACAAATCCGGACATCAAAGCGGCCGAAGCGAATAAGCAGGCAATCGAGTTCGAACTCGAACAAGCCCGCAATTTCTACGCGCCAAAGATCGAACTTGAGGCCTGGGGCGGATCGAGCCGCAATCAGGGCACCGCAACCCCGGATCTGGGCGCAGCTTCGAGCGCGGTATCCGGGTATGAAATTTCCGGGCGCATATCCCAGATGCTCTTTGACGGCTGGCAAACCCGCTCGGAAATCGAGCGGCAAGCCTATCGGATCGATGCGGCCGCATACCGCGTGCTGGAACGGTCCGAGGTGTTGTCACTTGAGGCCGTTCGTCTCTATTCGGATGTGCTGCGCAGCCAGCGCTTGCTGAAACTGGCGCGAGATAATCTTGCCTATCACCAAGATGTGTTTGCCCGGTTAAAGACTGGATTTGATCGCGGCGTCATCGGCATCGGGGATTTGAATCAAGCCGAAGAACGGGTGGTGTTGGCCCAGGACACGATTCTTGAATTTGAACTTAACTATGAAGACGTCAAAACCCTGTTTTTGGCGACTGTCGGGGTAGAGGCGCGCAATCTCGGGTCGGTTCCCAATATCGGTGCCTCGGTTCCCTCTGTTCTGGACAATGCCATCGCCAAGGCCCGAAACACAAACCCGACGATCCGATTCCTTCAATCCGATGTCGGCTCAGCCGAGGCCCTGTCCCGGCGCGTGAACGCAAACCAGTATCCCGAGCTGACCCTTGAAGCTGATGGTCGCTATGGCGATGACGTTGGCGGATTTGAAGGTCGTCGGCAGGATGGGCGCGTCGGCCTTGTTCTGCGTTACGAATTCCAGGGTGGCTACAAGCGTGCGGTTCGGCAGGAACATGTCCGCCGGGTGGGTGAAAGTCGGGCTCGGCTTTTGTCGCAAACCCGGTTGGTCGAACGGGAAGTGCGACAATCCTGGAGCACATTGCGATCGGCGCAACGGCGCCTCAAGACAATTGACGCGCAAGCCCGTCTTTCGCGGCGTTTGCGCGAGACCTATGAGGAAGAATACGTTGTGGGTACGCGGTCCTTGCTGGATGTACTGAACACTCAGAACGCTCTTTTTCAGGCCGAGGCCAATCTGATCAATGCCCAGTCGCTGGAATCTTACGTCAAATACAGGCTGTTGGCCTCCATTGGCATTCTGCTGCCCACATTGGGCATTGAACCGCCAGAAGATTCACGGGCTTATGCCAAGGAGCGGATCGGGGCACCCGAACTAAGCAGTGATGGCGTTGACGATCAGCTTGATGCCCGCACCTTCCGCGACTGGCGGAAATCTGTCGAGAACAAGTAAGACCCTTCCGTTGGGAGAGCCGAGATTACCGAACCCACCGCAAAGCAAGGCCCGGTTTCCCGAGTTCGAGTAGAGCCACGGGTTGTGCGGCAGGGTGCATCGCGAGAGTGGGATTTTCCTGACAGATCTCCGGACCCGCTGGCGTCCTCGGTGGTTGCGGCCATGCGGCTTGAAGGGCGGGATGCCTCGACCGACGCGTTGCTTGCAGGTGTGCCGCTGCCCGCCGATGGATTGTTGACGCCACCTTTGGCGCAATCGGCGCTCGAAGCTCAGGGGTTTCGGGCGCATCTGACCCGTCGAAGGCTGAGCCAACTGCCAGATAGTGTGTTGCCGGCAATCCTGTTCTTGCGAGGTCGCGAGGCCTGCGTTCTGGTCTCTCGTCGCGGCGATGATGCTCAGGTCGTCTGGCCGACCAGATCGGACGACCCGCAGTCGATTCCCGAGAAAGATCTGGCAGATACCTATGCCGGTCACGCACTGCTGTTGCGGCCCGAAGAAAAGGAAGAGGCGGGGCCTTCTTCTCCGGAAACGCAACGCCATTGGTATTGGAGCGTCGCGCGACGGTTCTGGCCTGACTACATTCAGGTCATTCTGGCCTCGATGCTGGTCAACCTTCTGGGTTTGGCAGTGCCGATCTTCACGATGAATGTTTATGATCGGGTGTTTCCGACCTCGGCTCTGATTACGTTGTGGTCATTGGCCGCCGGTGTTGGAGTGGCCCTTTTCTTCGATGCGATTCTGAAATGGCTGCGGGCGGCGGTGATCGACAATGTTGGTCGCCGGGTAGATCAGGCGGTTTCATCCGAGATTTTTCGGCACATTGCCGATCTGCGGCTACAGGCCGGGGCGCAGCCTTCGGGAGAGCTCATAAACAACCTTAAGGACTATGAACAGGTTCGCGATTTCTTTTCTTCGCAGACATTGGCAACAATCACCGACCTTTGTTTTAGCCTGCTGTTCGTTGCAGTAATTTTCTATATCGGCGGGCCGCTGGCCTATCCACCTGCCGTGGCGCTGGCTCTGGTTCTGATAATGGGGCTGATGGTGCTGGGCCCGCTGCGCAGCACATCCAATGCGACCCGACGCATGAGCGGGGTCAAGAATGCCGTGGCCGTTGAGGCGGTGACCGAACTTGAAACGCTCAAGGCAGTGGCCGGGCAGGGGCGGATGCAGTCACGATGGGAACGGCAGGTCGCGGAAAGCGCCAGGCTTCAGGACCGCGCCAGAAAGCTTGCGACATTTGCGACGACCGCGACGGCACTGGCGCAACAGGCCGCCTCGGTGGGGATCGTGATCATCGGTGTCTACCTTGCACTTGACGGAAACCTGACCATGGGTGCGGTTATTGCGTCAATGATCCTGTCGGGTCGTGCATTGGCACCTACGGCGGCTCTGTCAGGGCTGTTCGTGCGGGCGAGCTTTGCTTTTTCAACGCTGCGGAGCCTGAACGCCTTGATGTCGCGTCCTTCGGACAAGGCGAGGCCCGCCGCTACGCTCAACGCGCGCATTGACTTGGGTTCATACGAATTTCGCGACGTTTCGCTGGAATATGAAGGGGCGAAGCTACCGTCGCTGGTCGATATTTCCTTTGCCGCCCGTGCACAGGAACGGATCGGCCTGATCGGCCCGGTCGGGGCGGGTAAAACCAGTCTCGTGCGGCTCATGAGTGGGTTGTATTCACCAACATCCGGTCTGGCGACCATAGACGGGTTGAACATAGATCAACTGGACCCGGCCACCTTACGGCGCGATGTGCAGATGGTGACACAGGATGCTGTGCTCTTTTCGGGCACGCTGGCTGAAAACATTGCCTTCGGGATGCCGCAGGCGACCGGTGAGGATGTGCTTCGGGTGGCCCGTCTGACTGGTGTCGACGCTTTGGCAGCCGCTCATCCGCAGGGGTTTGCCATGCCAATCACCGAACGCGGCCGTAACCTGTCCGGTGGCCAGCGGCAGATGGTGGCGCTGGCCCGTGCGCTGCTGCCGCGACCGCGGGTTCTGATCCTTGACGAACCGACCTCGTCTATGGACTCGGCGAGTGAAAGTCGGTTCGTGCAGCGCCTGAAACACGTTCTGGAACAGCGCCCGATGACGGTCGTGATCTCCACTCACCGTATGGGCCTGCTGGATCTGGTGGATCGGGTGATCCTGCTGGACAACGGGAAGATTCGAATGGACGGAAACAGGGCGCAAGTTCTGGCCCGGTTGAACAAGGGCGAACCATGAGCAGCTCCGATTGGGATTTGCGGGATTTTGCGCAAGGCGGCGATGCTGCCCGGATCGGGCGCAGTTCACGCATGCTGACGCTGTTCCTCGCCGTCATGGTAGGGTTGATTGTCGCCGCGATCTGGTGGGCTTCGGTTGCTCGGATCGAGGAAATGGCCCGCGCAACCGGGCGTTTGGTGCCGGCCGGGCAGGCGCGGGTGGTGGAAAGCCTCGAAGGCGGCATTATACGTGAAATTCTTGCGGCCGAAGGACAAACGGTAACAGCCGGGCAGGTTCTGGTGCGGATCGACGATACCGGGTCGGCGGCATCTTTGGGAGAACTTCGGGCACAGATGCAGGCTCTGCAGGTGCGCGCCCTGCGGTTGGCCGCCGAAATGCAGGGTGCGGAGGTCGTTGATTTCTCAACAGATGGAATAGATCCCGAAAGCGCGTTGGCCCTGCGGGAAAGCGCGATCTTCGACAGCCGCACCGCCAGCCATATCGGGCAACGGGCCGTTCTGGAGGCACAGGCCAGTCAACGCCAGCAGGAGGTCGAGGAGACCGAAGCCGCGCTTGCCCGTATCGCCGAGAACATCGCCTTGCTGGATGAAGAGATCCGCCTGAAAACCGAAAGTGGTGTGGTGCCGCGCGCGCAGATAATCCCGATCGAGCGGGAATTGTCGGCCAAACGGCAGGAGCAGGACAGCCTGACCAGCCGTCGTGGGCAGGCCGTGTCTGCGCTGAGTGAGGCGGATGCGCGGTTGACCGAGCTTCGTTTGCAGCGCCGGGCCGAAATCAGCGTCGAGCGGTCGGACACGCTCAACCAGATCAGCGTGATCGAGGAACGGATGAAAACTGCCAGCGACGTCGTCACACGCGCAGCGTTGCGCGCGCCGGTGAACGGGGTGGTATCCGCGCTCAACGTGCACACGATCGGTGCGGTTGTTGCACCGGGCGAAGAGATCCTGCGCATCGTTCCCGTCGAGGATCGTCTGCAGGTGGAGGCACGCGTGCGCCCCGAAGACGTGGCTTTTGTCTATCCTGGGCTTGAGGCCAATGTGAAACTGACCTCCTTCGATTTCACCATCTACGGCTCCATCCCCGGTCAGGTGTCACGGGTCGGAGCGGACGCCGAGCAGGATGAGGCCACCGGAGAGATCTATTTCCCGGTCGTGATCGAAACCTTCAGCACAACGCTGAGCAAGGGCGACCAAACACACGAGATCCGCCCCGGAATGGTTGCATCGGTCGATATTCTCACCGGGGAACGATCGGTACTCGACTATCTGCTCAAACCGTTTCGCAAGGCCCAACTGGAGGCCATGCGGGAGCGATAGGCTCAGATCACCGCCGTTTCCTGTGCTCCGGCGGCGTTGGTGAAAATCACTTCGACCTCACTTGCAAAGACACCCGGCGCGGTTTCGACAGTTGCAGCCAGATTACCATCGACTGTCAGTGCGCCAGTGCCGTTGTTATAGCCAACATGGTCCGAGAGGTTCTCGCCAAGGGTCAACGCAACCACTGTGGTCAGGTCGATCTGGTCCACGCCCATCGGGATGATGATGCCTGTGGGTTCTTCGAAATCCAGTATGATGTCGGATGTCGCCAGATCCGTGATCGCGAATACATCTGCGCCGGCGCCGCCTTCCAGAGTGTCCGCTCCTGCGCCTCCTGTCAGCACGTCGTCGCCGCCGCTGCCGATCGCCCAGTCATCGCCACTACCGGCATCCACCGAGAATCCTTGGGCCGAACCGCTGAGGTCGATGAAATCCGACCCGCCCTGAAGTTCGAAACCTTCGATTTCGGCATAATCCGTTGCCCCTGTCAGGATCACCGCGTCATCATTGGCCGTGCCCTTTGCGATATCCGTGCCGCCGGTTGCTCCTGTCACGTCATCCATCAGGTCACGGGTTACGCCGTCCGGACCCAAATGAGTGCCATTTGCCTCCATCTGCAACGTGTCGATGTCGAGATCTGCCGTAGCTTGCGACCGAGCCGGGCCGGCGCCGCTGTCCACCACATCATAGGTCAGGGTCGGAGTTCCGACAAAAGCGTCGGGAACGGAGATCCGCACCCCTCCGGCCAGTTCCGTCACTGTCACGAGCGGGTCGTCGGCAACTACATTCTCCACGGACAAGGGCAAATCCGGGTCGGAGGCATTCGCCAGCAGTTCCGCATTTGTGATGAAGAACACCGGATCGGTAGAAGAGACCATAACTGGTCCGGAGATATCCGGTTGATCGTTGACCTCGACCATGAAGGGTTCGGCCGGGGCGTCTCCGTGATTGGTGCTGACGGTTATCGTGCCGCTCAGGTCATCGGCAAAATCACCGGGCAGAGTGATCGACAGTGCCGCCACCAGCGCAGCGTAGTCGGCCGGTACCAGCGACCCGCGGGCAAAGGTAAGCCGATCGCCGCTGATCGTGCCGGAGGATGCTGTGGTTCCGGCAGGCAGGGGGGCTGTGAACTGCACGACGACCAGTTCGAGTTGCTCGGATGGGGTGGCCTGCGTGTCAGTAACCTGCGCGTTTATCCCAAAATCGACTGTGATCGGGTTGCCGGTTTGCGCGATGCTCTGCGGCATGACGTTTGTGGCCACTGTCAGGTCAAGTTCACCGTCAATATCGATGGTGAAACTGCCGCTTTCATCACCGCCTTCATTGGTGGTGACGCGGATAGAGCCGTCAAGCGGCGTGCCATTGGTCGCATAGTCCCGCGGGAAGGTCACGGTGAGTTGGCTGAACTGGGCTTCACTGCCCGAAAAGTTCAGATCGCCCATCACAGCCACTGGAGATCCGCCGCCGACGGTGTAGGTGGTCCCGTCTGGGACGCCAAGGATGGTGTATGTGACGTTATCCACGACCTCAGAACCATCCATGTCGGTGACCTGAATGTCGAAATCCGGTGCGGGCATGTAATCGAGCGGTGCGTCGGTCTCGTCCAGCTCCACATCCGGGTCGAGCACGTCGAGGATCAGATCCGGCGCCACTGCGATATCGAGATCAAGCGTTTCGGTCGGCGAGGTTTCGGTATCGGTGAAGATCCCGTCAGCGTCGGTTGTCACCGCAACCACGTCGAGCGAAACCATCCCGGCAAAATCTTTCGGTGGCTCATAGGTAACCGTTCCGTCCGGAAAGAACACCTTACCCTGTTTGACCGAAGCTGAGGCTCCGGCCAGACCGCTCAAGGTTACAACCCCGCCCGGAGCAGGTTGGGCGACGCCATCGAGAAGGATTGTGCCACCAGGCGGTACCTTGATCTCGAAATGCATGGTCTCGTGCAGATCAGGTGTGTTGCCCTGCAAGTTGATCGTGTAGATCGCGCCGTCATCCTCAGTTCCGCTCGCGGGCATGATTTCTGCCAGAAGCGTTGGAACATCAGCATCCGGACGCACCTTTAGAATGATATCCTGGCTGCCGCTTTCCTGGTCGGAATTGGCCAATTCCAGTGTGTTGACCGTGACCTTGAGAGGGATTTGTGCTGGTAGGGTCGGGTCAAGCGAATCCGGCGTGCGGGCGTGGTCGCTTTTCAGCTGAACGGCGACAAGCGGCCAAGCCGTGCGGGAAATCGTGTAAGAACCGTCGCCGTTGTCAATGAAACCGTTGTTTGATGGGCCTGTGACGTTTAGGTAATCCGGAACACCTGACAAGACGATTGAGATCGTTTCCGAACCGTCCTGATCCGGAGAGTCCGGGGTCAGAACTGTCGACAGGTTGAAAGGAATATCCTCGATCGCCGTGATCATCGGAACCGTGCCGGACGTATCCACAAACGGCTGCATCGTTTCCGGGTCTATGACAGTTTCGTCAAACTCGAAGGTTGGAACATCGGCTACCGGGATGACTTCAAGGTTTCGCGTCACCGTTGTCGATCCGATAGATCCGTCCACGTCCTCGCTGTTTGCGGTGACCCGGATCCGCAGTGGCCCGCTATAGTGTTCGGCCGCGGTCAGAGTGAGCCCGGGCAGATCATTTACGGACACCTCGTAACGGACAATCCCTCCGCCAATGTCAGTGCCACTGAGCGGGTTTCCGTTTGCATCGAAAAGCTGCCCGCCATTGGTGCTGTCAACATCGATAAGCACCTTGCCAGACGCACGTTCCCCGCCATCAATCCCTGAAATCGATAGCTTCAGATCATAAGTCGTGTCTTCGTCAAAGGAGTTGCCGCCCGCGAGAATAATCTGCGGCCCATCCACGACGGGATTGATGGTTATCGAGAACTCCCCGCTGCCGGAAGACGTGGTGTTGCAGGTGAAGTTGTTGAGAAGCGACTGATATTCCAAAGAGTTGAGGTTGTCATACGGATCGTCGGGTCCGAATGTTTCGGACGGAGCAAACGGGTTTGCAGGGCTGGATTCATGCTCTGGCGGCGTAAAGAGAATACTTCCCGCAGTCTGCGTCGGATCACTCGGATCCACGCCGAGCGCCTCGATGTCGATTACCCATAGACCTGTCACCGGGTCGTACAGAACAGCGCCCGGAGGATCACTGCTGAGCGACGCCCCGGGCGGCAGATCTATGGCCAGACCAAAATCACCGATCACCCCGTTGGGCAGGTTCCACAGGTCGTCGATGCTATCCCAGTATGGCGGGTTGGGCGTGATCTTCAGCTTGAACGGGATTTCAGTGTCTTCATCCCCGCTCCCGACAAGGCTGAGAACGGGCAGCGGCAATTCCTGCTCAGGCTCGCACGGTGTTGGTGGCCCACCACCGGGTTCGGGAACGACAACAACCGTGAAATCCTTGCTGACAACACTGCCCCCGGGCAGGGCATCGATCTGTCGCAGAATTTCTTCGGGTGTTCCGATCAGACCAGCCAGTGATTGATCATCTTCGAAGACAATCGCATTGAGAGTCATGTCGTAATAAGTGACTTCGTTCACATTGGACGGAACAAACCGAAGCGTAGCCAGCTGCGCCTCGGTGACGACATAGGATTCACCAGTGGCGTCAATGGGTGTGCCGCCCAGGAACGATACATTCGGGTCGACATCCGTGATGATGTAGTAGAGCGTTTCCGAACCGTCCAGCATCCCGCCGAACAGCATCTCGGTCATTTGACCTGTCAGAGGATCGGCCGGAGTAAAGAGGGCGCTAGGGGTAATCACGCCCGATGTTATGACGAGGTCACGCAAGCGGCTACCCAAAAGGAATGGGGCATTGTCCTTGCCAGCGTAGCCATAGACACGATCTGCGTTTGCCACGCCGTCCACGATCTCTGTAGGTCGAAATGTGTCATCGATCTGGTCATCGGTGAAACCTGCACCGGGATCGTCCGTCGGATCCGGGTTTTGGAAAGTCACGATCGGTTCGTCCGCGATCCCAATTACATCGACCGTTACTGTTCCGGTCGCAACGGTGGATTGGGACGGATCGATCGTCTCGTAATACTCGATCGATACATCGAACCGGATGGTTTCGTTGCTGTCTTTACCCGGCAGCAGCCATAAATTGGCCGCCTCTCTGGCGGACAGGATCAGGTTTCCGCCGCCGGACGGAAGGAGCTCGTTGACGAACTTGTTTGCGTTGCCGGGCTCGGCTTGTGGCAAGCCGTCAAAGAAACGGGGAACTCTGCCCTTGGAGTCCGGGACTATGTTGCTGACAACAACATTTCCCAGGATTGCTTCGGGCGACCCAGGCGAATTGTTCATGTTGTCAATGATGTTGCCGTCTATGGCCACCCTGATCGGACGGTCTTCGAACCCGGATGCGGTCTCGCTCGGATCGCCGCCATCAACCACCGGATTCACGCGCAGAACCGTATTCAGCGAGGTGATCCGCGTGCCGCCTCCATCTGCCTCGGTGGTAACCACGTCGATCACCAGCGGATAGTCACCCGCGAAGTGAAGCGGGATGCCCCTCAGTTCCGCTGTTTGCCACTCCCCGTTTTCGAGGCTCCATGAATTGAAGCCCGGCGGATTGTTTACCTCGGTCAGCAGGGCAGGGATCTTGTCGCCGGTGGGGTCGTTGGGGTTTTCCACGTAGACGGTAACAGAGGAAGGCACCTTTTTCATCACCACTGCAGTGACCGTTTCGGACCCGTCGGTATCCTGGATGACAGGCGTGAACGGGATCTGCCAGACACCCCCGGCATCATCGATGACCTGCTCGTTGCCTTCGGGCAGCGCCAGAATGACGGCGATGTTGTTGACCGGATCCACGTCCACATCAAAGGTGGCATCCGATTTCTGGTCGTCGGTCTCGGCGGTATTGTCGTCGCGGGCCAGGATCTCGATCTGCAGATCATCGCCAAAGAACGTTCCCAGCGAAGAGAAGGGATCGCCGTTCATGCGATCCACGTCGTAGTCCTCATAGAGCGAGGGGCGGAGCTTGATAGAGGCGGCAAAACTGGTGACATCGGCCACAAAGGCGATCGACAGCAGACCAGTGGTATCGTCATAACTGGCCGAGGCGATCTTGTCATATTCGGACTGAGCCAGTGGCAGCCCGCCGTTGAGTTCAAAAAAGGCGCCCTGCGTGACCGTGCTGTTGCTCAGGAAATCGGCGATCCAGTCGGTTGGAACATTCGTGATCGTCAACGTTTGCAACTGTTCCGAACCGTCCGTGTCCGGGGTAGAGGCATCCAGCCCGATGAAAAGGTCCACCTGTCCCGGACCGCTGCCATCGGCGGTGCTTTCAAGCAAGGTGAGGATCTCGGAGCCCGAGATCGAACCGTCCTCGATGCTTGCCTCGACCCGATCAGGGCTATCGGTTGCAACAAAGCTTGGGTCGGTGACAAAGACAGAGGCTGTCAGATCCGCTTCGGCCACCGGGCGTATGGTTTCAACGATCCGGAAATCGGTGGTGCCGAAATTGTCGGTCGTGTCGGTTTCAACATCGCCCGTTGTGGTCTCGTTGTTGTACAGCCTGCCGTCCAGGGTCAGAATGCTGCTGAAATGCTGTGGGACCGTGATCCGCAACTCCTCCAGCGCATCAGCGAATTGTTCACTGGTCGCGGTCGGCGCGCGGGCGATTTCGTAGGTGACACTATTGGCGCCAGAACCGGTCTGGGTGATCGCCACATAGCCGCGCAGGTTCTTGTCTGCGATATCGACCAAAAGCTGGCTGTTGTCGCTGGGATCGAAATTGTCGCTTTCGGTGGCGACGGTGATGGTCAGGTCGAGCTTTTCGATCACTTCCGACCCGTCGGTGTCCTGGAGTGCAACGCTGCTCAGGTCCAGATTGATCCGTTTCTGTCCGCCGGTATTCTCCTTGGTGCGGTCATCGGCGACCGTGACGGACATACCGTCGACCACCGCGTCCACGTCCACGTTGACGCCATCCTGTGCAGTTTTGGTATCCGTGGGAAGGCCGGCAGCCATGTCCTCGGATGTAGCTGTGGCCCGCAGGTCATTGGCCACGATGGTCGCCACGTCGCGGTCGTCATCAGGCAGCGGTGCCACCTGCAAAGCGCCATCAAAAACGGTTGTTCCAGGATTCAGGGTGATCGTGAGCGTGGTGCCCGAAATCGTCGCCGACGCAACATCCGCCGCGCCGCGCACAAAGAGAGCAGGATCGACTGTTCCGCCATTGGTCGGCACCCAACCATCGGGCAGGTTTTCGACCACGATCTGAGTCAGCTGTTCCGATCCATCCCGGTCCGGTGTCTGTGCGTCGAAGGTCAGTAAGAAGCTGCTATCTTCCTTGACGATGAAGTTGTCGGCCGAAATCTGGTCCACGGTATCGGGGCTGGAATCGACTGACAGCACCAATGTCGGTTCGGCCACCGGCCGCACATTCAGCTGGAAGGTTTCGGAGGTTCCCGCCGGGTCGCCCTCGTTGGTGGAAACGTTCACCGTGATGTCGATAATGCCGGAGAAATGCTGGGGCAGGGAAGCCACTGCTAGTGACTGAAGGTCTGCAAGCGGGCCGATCCAGCTATCGCTCGGACCGCTCAAAACTGTGCCGTCACTCAGAACAGTATCGCCATTGGTCGGCAGGCCCGCGAAATCGACCGTGATCCCGGTGATCATTTCCGACCCATCAATGTCGGTCACTTGCGCGTCGAGGTTCAGGGCAATGGGCTGGCCCTCGTCCTCGTTAACCGTGATATCGGCGGTGGCGATTTCCACATCCTGTTCGGAAATCACCGTGACTGTGAAGCTTAGTGTTTCGATCCCATCGGTGCCGTCCACATCTGTCTCATTGGCCAGAATGGCCTCGTCCGTGGTGAACGTGACCTCGCCGGTGATATCGGTCGTCGTGGAGAAATCATCAGGCAGGCGAAAGACCAGCCCGTCATACTGTGCTTTTGTAAGATTATCGAACGTGAAGCTGGAACCGCTCGGAACCGCCGTGAAAGTCAGCCCTCCATTGGTGGAATAGAGCGCTCCCGCCGGCAGACCATTAACGGTGACATCGACCTCGGCAATGCTCTCGGAACCGTCGGCATCTGTTGCCATGGCGTCGACGGCATCGGTCAACCGAAACTCGATCGGAGCACTTGTGGTGTTGTCTTCGTCACTGTCGCCGGGGGTGTCGTTCTCATCCAGTTGGATCACACCGGTGCCGGTGAGGTCCAGATCCCCTTCGGCTCCGACCGTGACTGTCAGCGCCCCCTGATCGACGCCACCTTCGTTGGTGACGGCGACGACCAGCCCCTCAAGCGTGGTCGCGGGATTCTGGGTCGAATAATCAGCAGGCAGTTCGATGACCAGCGCGTTGTATTCTATAAGCGTGCCGACAAAGTTCAGTGTGGCAGGTGCGATCTGGAAGGTTGCGCCATCATCGGTTGAGAAACGTGTGCCTGTTGGCAGTGCGTTGAAAACAACGCCGATGAGTTCGACAGTTTCCGACCCGTCGATATCGGTCGCAACCGGGGTGATCTGAGACGAGGGTTTGAAGGTCAGAGGCGCATCAGTTTCGGTCAGCGTAAAGCTGCCGTCACCGACATCGATATCGCCTTCCTCGGTGACGGTGAACGGGATGCTTTCGGATACCGTGCCATTATTTGTCGTAACCGTGATGTCGGCAAAAAGCTGCTGAAAAGGGCTGGTGGTCGAGTAGTCCTGCGGCAGGAAAATGGTGGCGTTCGTCGGGAACACTCTGCCGGTATACTGGTACAGATAGTCGACCGTTCCATCGGGATTGGACGTAAAGCTGCCGATCGGTGTGCCCGCGCCATCGGTGACAACCGTGCCAGCGGGCAGACCGTCGAGATCGAAGGTCATCGACAGGATCGTTTCGCCTCCGCCGACGAGAATCGAGATGAAGTCGCTGAGCAGAACTTCAAGAACCGCGTCTGTTTCATCGACGGTCACGTCACCTTCAATGATGATGTCGGGCGTGGGCGTGATGACAATGACCTGGAGCGTTGTTTCGGTCCCCTCCGGAGTGGTTACCTGAATCGGGCTTAACAATACTCCATTGTAGTCGCCGGGAAATGAAAGCGTCAGGGCGTTGGCTTCGGCAACTGTGCCAGTCCAGACTTCGCCGGTGAGGGTTCCTGCGTTAAAGGTGGCACCGGCTGGCAGGCCGGGGTAGGTGATCTGGACCGAGGCAGCAAAACGCGGGTCGGATGGGTCTGCAGTTTCCGACCCGTCCAGATCGGTGATGGCGATGTCGATATCCAGATCGACCGTGACGCCAAGATCTGGGTCACCAGTGTTGCCATCGTCTTCCTGTCCGGTGATCACTAACGGCGCGGTCAGTTCGATGTCTTCCTCGAAACCGATATCAACAACGCGGGTTGCCGTGGCGGTTCCATCTGTCGGCGTGTCGGTGGCGGGATCCTGATCCTCGTCGGTCTGCACGTTTACGGTCAGAGTCAGGGGAAGGGTCACGTCCCCGTTGCTCAGATCGGATCGGTTGGCAGTTGAGAAATCCGCAGGTAGTTCAAGCGTGATGGTCTGATAGGCTGCCAGCACGTCCCCGACGGCGGCGGTGTCAAGCGAGATGGTCAGAGTGTCTGATCCGGTGAGGATATCGGCGGTAAAGGTCGTCCCCGCGCCGGGCGGTGATACCAAATTCAGGTTGCCTGCGCTCGATCCCGACGGCAGCCCCGCGATGGTCAGGACCAGTGTTTCAAGACTTTCCGACCCGTCCAGATCAAGCACTCGAGGCAACAACAATGACGATGGAGTCACGGGTGTCGGCGCATCGGTTTCGTCCGGCACCGTGTCAGGCAAGGTGTCGTCGACCATAACGTCACCTTCGGGCGTGATGCGTAGCGTGATGGGTGTGCTGCCGCCTGTTGCATCCTCGTTCGACGTCGCGGCGAGCGTGCCGGATAGCGTCATACCATCGGCCGCCGGGCTTTCTGTTGAATAGTCCCTGGGAAAGAGCAACTCAAGCGCCAGATACTGCGCCTCGGTTCCTGCAAATGTGAAATCACCGCCAGCAGTCTGATCGTAGGTGACCGTGCTGCGCGGTACGCCGCGAACCACGACACCGGACGGCAGATCGGCGAGGGTCAAGGTGATCGTGTCAATTCGCTCTGACCCGTCCGTATCATCGACGGAAACTTTCCACGCGGAGGAAGGAGTGATTGCCAGTGCCGCATCGGTTTCCTGTTCCACCAGTTCTACTGCGTCGAACACGATGTCGCCCGTGGGAAAAATGACGATCCTCTGGCTGGTCGTAGTGGTCCCCTCCGGGCTGATCGCCTTTATGGTCGAATTGATGGTGCCGGAATAGTCTTCTGGCAGCGACAGCATCAGAGCATTGGCCTCGACCATGCTGCCGGTCCAGATACCGGTCGCCGGGTCAAAGCTGCCGCCGTTGAAAGTGACGCCGATCGGCAGACCGGTATAAGTAATCTCGATCGTGGTGCTGTCTTCTGATCCATCAATGTCGGTGGCCGCAACGATGATGCCGAGATCCACCACGACACCGGGACTGGCAGAATCCTCGTCACCTGTCAGGTCAGCCGGTGCGGACAGATCCACGTCAAGTTCAAAACCGATATCCACCTGCCGCGACGCGATGGCTGTTCCGTCCACTGGTGTATCACTGGCCGGGTCCTGATCTTCGTCGGTCTGCACTTGTACGGTCAGAACGATCGGCAGGCTGGTAGTCCCATTTGTCAGGTCGTTGCGGTTGGCTGTCGAGAAATCGGTTGCCAGCGACAGGGCCAGTGCATTGTAGGTGGCCAGCACATCCCCTACGGCGGCAGCGTCCAACGTGATCACCAAAGTGCTGGCGCCTGTGGCAGGATCATTGCCAAGTGTATGTGTGGCACCTGCCGGAAGTGGGTCGAGGCCGAGATCCGCCAGTGTCGCGCTGCCGGGCAGACCGGTAATCGTCAGCACTAGTGAATCCAGCGCTTCGGAGCCGTCCATGTCGGTAACCGTCGGTGCAAGAAGGTTGGAGGGTACAAGCGGCGTCGGCGCGTCGGTTTCGTCCGGCACCGTATCTGGCAGGCTGGTGTCGATGACGACATCACCTTCGGGGGTTATTCGCAGCTCGACCGGGGTGTCTGCTCCGACCGGGTCTTCGGTTGAAGTGGCGGCGAGAGTCCCGGTGAGGATGAGACCGTCGCTATCGGGGCTTTCCGTCGAGTAGTCGGTTGGAAAGGACAGGCGCAAAGACTGGTACTGCGCTTCGGTCCCGGTGAAAATCAATGTGCCGCCAGACGTGGCGTCATAGCTGATCGTGCTTGCAGGGACGCCAAGCGCCTGCACATCAGGTGGTAGGCCACCAAGCGTGAGAGTGATTGTCTCAACCATCTCTCCGGGCGGGTTGGGATCGAAATCGGTGATCACGACCTTCCAGGTCGAGGAAGGGTTGACCTCGACCCGCGCATCGGTTTCGGCCGCGGTCAGCTCGGAGACATCAAAGTTAACATCGCCGGTGCCCTCGATGATGATCGTTTGCTTGGTTTCCACCGTGCCTTCCGGGCTGAGAGCCCGGATCGTTGCCTCCACGGTGCCCGAGAAATCACCCGGAAAGGTCAGTGTCAGTGACCCGGCCTCTGTCATCGAGCCTTTCCATATGCTGGTGGAGATGTTGTAGCTGCCGCCACTAAAGATCGTTCCGCGCGGAACGTTGACGAACGCGATCTCGACCGTCGTGCTGTCCTCGGAGCCGTCGATATCGGTAGCCGCAACGGAGATCTGCATATTGATTGTCGCGCCGGACCCGTCGCCACCGTTACTGTCTTCTTCCGCCCGCAGTTCTGCTGGCGCGGTCAGCGTCACATCGAGTTCATAATCCACCACCACATCCAGGCGCCCGAAATCCAGACCACCTTCATTGGTAATTGCTGTAACTTGGGCAAAGATGCGTGTGACGGGGTTTTCGGTCGAGAAATCCGTTGGCAGCTGAATGACCAGCGCCTGATACTCCGCGAGCGTTCCTCTGAAAATCAGGTCAGAAGGGGCCGCCTGAAAGGTCGTGCCATTGTCAGAAGAGTAAAGAGCGCCGGCAGGCAAACCAACGAAGGCAATGGCTACCTGCTGGATGTGTTCCGAGCCGTCGATATCCGTCGATTTCGGTAAAACCGTGTCGGACGGACGGAAAGTAACAGGCGCGTCGGTTTCCACCAGATCCGTTTCACCCGAAGGCACACTTGCATCACCTTCGACCGCGACGATCGTCACGAAAGGTTCTTGCTGATAGCCTTGGAAATTGGTCCAGACCTCCACATTCCCCGGCAAAGGCCCGGTGGGCGCGTCAAGGCGGCTTTGGCTGGAAAAGTCCTGAGGTAGCGTCAAACTTAGCGCGAGAAAATCTGCGTAACTGCCCGAAAACTCAAGGGTCAGGGTGCCATTTCCATCCGGCACCAGCGTTCCGTGCGAAGTGAGGGTTCCAAGCGGCAAGCGCGCCAGTTCAAGATCTACCTGTGTAACCTCTTCGCCGGTTTCAGGCATGGGGATGTTGATGGTGATGTAGTCTGCCGGATGCAGATCAAGCGTGGAATCCGTTTCGGTAAGCCGGATCGGTCCGTTGATGACAATGTCGAAATCACTGGGGGCAGAGCCATCCTTGTTGGAACCGCCATAGGGCCAATCGTCTTGAACGGGGAACGTGTAGCCGGTCGGCGGCAACAGGGGGTTGTAAACCAGCCCCTCCAGCGGGTCCAGAACATCAACCCCTTCGCCCCCGCCAGAGCCCGGTTCGGCCGCGCCAGGGTTAAAGATGAAATGCAGCGGGATCGTGGGCACATCCGCCAAGGTTGGCCAAGAACCTTCCGGGGCGGCGACCTCTATCAAGCGCACAAGAGGCACGTTGCGCCCTTCGACTTGCACCAGAAGGCTCTTGCCGGCAACGTCCTCGAGAAGGATCACGGTTCCGTCGGGCTGAAGCAACGCCAGGTGGTCGCCAAACAGAAACGGCCGCTCGACACTGGAACCTGATGGTAGCACAACGGCCTTGAGCGTCTCGAGTTCGATTACCGTCACGAGCGGTGACGCTTCAGCGATCAGTTGGCTGAACTTCTCCTGTGTTGTATCCGGAGACAAACTGGCTGAAGTCGCTGGTTCAATTGTGGTCATGGTTCAAGCTTTTACCGTCGATACATCTTTAGGAATGTTATGACCCATGTTGGACTCTGTCACCCGTAGGTAACGTAACGGCAACGGGTCGGCATGGATAAGCCGCCTCGATCAGTTCTTCTTTTTTCGGAGCTCAACGAAAAAGGGAGGATTTCAGGCTCGCGATTGTCGTCGCGCAAACAGGTGCAGGCTCAGGCAAAAGGTGTCAGAAGAGATTTTGGAGCGGGTAACGGGAATCGAACCCGTAACTTAAGCTTGGGAAGCTCGCGTGATACCTTTTCACCATACCCGCGTATCGGCCTGGTATCGGCCGGGACATATGGATAGCTATGCCGGTCGGGGCCGTCAAGCGGATAGCCTTTGGCGGCTATCGGGGCGGCACCACTCCGATTTCGCGGCCGAAATCCATGTAGCTGCGGCTTTGCAGGCGTTCGATCTCGGCTTGTGACATGTCACCACCTGCTTCCGACGGGTAGGTGGCAACGCCCGTGCCTTCGACGATGCGGTTCATCATGTTGAAGATTGCACAGGTCTGCACCGCATCGAACAGCGCCTGTTCGGACCACCCGGCGGCATAGACCGCCTCGGCATCCGCTTCGGTCATGCGCGACGGTGCGTGGGTCAGCTTGGCGACATATGCGAGCAGGGGTTTGAGCCGATCGTCGACCGGCGCCGTTTTGACATCCGTCAAAAGGGCTTCGATCGTGGCCGGATCGACCCCGAATGCCTGAGCCATTGCAACATGAGCACCGTGACAGAAGGCGCAGGAGTTCAGGCCGCTGACATAGGCGGCGATCAGCTCGCGCTCGGCGACGGACAGGGCGCTGTCGGCCCGCAGGGCAAGATCATGAAATTCGAGAAGTGGCCGCACGGTTGCGGGGAATTTCTGAAATACATGGCCTAACCTTGGATTGTCGGGGAGAGAGGGAAAGAGGCGTTTCATGGCGAGCTCCTGACAATGGATTGTCCGCACCTTAAACGCCCCTGTGGGCAATTCCCACACCGGCAGTTGCTATGGGGCGGGTCAGCCCCTGCGCCGGCGCCTGCGCCCTCCGGTCCCTTCGGCATCGCCGCCGGTATTGAACGCCGGCGAGGGCAGGGTGACCACGCTGGCCAATTCCGGGAAGGGATCGGTCTTGTGCGGGATGGCATTGGCGGCCACGAAATGCTCCTGAAACTTCGGTTCGATCGCGGTTTCGACCTTGGTGATCTCTCGCACGACGCGTTCGATTTCGGCCCGGGCCGCAATGTTGCACAGCGCAATCCGCGCTCCGGTTCCGGCGGCGTTGCCTGCGCTTGATACTTTGTCGAGCGCCGCATCTGGGATCATGCCCAGAACCATTGCGTGCTTGGTCGAGATGTGTGCGCCAAAAGCACCTGCAAGAACCACGCGATCGACCTTGTCCACATTCATCTCGTCCATCAGCAGCCGCGCCCCGGCATAGAGCGCTGACTTGGCCAGTTGGATTGCGCGAATGTCGCCTTGCGTGACAGTGATACGCGGCCCGCCCTCGGCACTGGCGTCATGGATCAGATAGGAATGGGTGCGACCCTCTGGGACGCAGCGGGGTGTGCCGGTCTGTTGCGCCGATCCGATTAATCCGGAAGCGTCGAGCAACCCGGCCATGCGCATTTCGGCAACGGCCTCGATAATGCCCGACCCGCAGATCCCGGTGATCCCAGTGGTGGCAATGTCGAGCGCGAACCCGGCTTCGTCGGACCATTTGTCGGACCCGATGACCTGAAAGCGCGGCTCTTTGGTCACCGGGTCGATTTCGATCCGTTCGATGGCGCCCGGCGCGGCACGCTGTCCCGAGCTGATCTGGGCACCCTCAAAGGCTGGTCCGGTCGGGGACGAGCAGGCCAGAACCCGGTCGGTATTGCCCAGCAGGATCTCGGCATTGGTGCCGACATCGACAATCAAAACCAGATCATCCGACTTGCCGGGTTCTTCGCTCAGGGCAACAGCCGCACAGTCCGCCCCAACATGCCCGGCGATACAGGGCAGGATGTAAACTTGCGCGCGGGGGTTCATGGTCGTCAGGCCCATTTCATGTGCCGGCAACGACAGGCTTTCCGAACTGGCCAGCGCAAAAGGCGCCTGTCCCAGCTCGACCGGATCCAGCCCAAGCAGCAGGTGATGCATCACTGGGTTGCAGACAAATACGGTCTCGACGATGAGTTCCTTGCTGATCCCTGCCTCTTCGGAAATCGCAGCGCACAGATCATTGATCGCTTCGCGCACGGCCGCTGTCATTTCCCGATCACCGCCGGGATTCATCATTGCATAGGATACCCGGCTCATCAGGTCTTCGCCGAAGCGGATCTGGGGGTTCATCAGACCTGAAGATGCTTTGACTTCACCAGTTTCCAGATCGGTCAGATGCGCGGCAATAGTGGTCGACCCCAAATCGATGGCCAGCCCGAACAGCCCTTGTTCATGAAGGCCGGGCCATATCTCGATGATCCGGGCCGTTCCCTCCCGGTGATCCCTTTGCACGGCGACGGTGACCTGCCATTTTCCCTTTCGCAGGGTGGGTTGCAGTTTCGACAACAGCGACAGGTCAGCCTTCACGGCCGGGATTTGCCATTGGTCGCGCAGCGCACGTTCCAGACGTTCCAGATCGCCCGTGGGCGAATGCATGTCGGGTTCTTCCACCTCGACAAAGTAAAGACGCGTTGCCGGATCCATCATGATGGCGCGGGCGGAGGCGGCCTTGCGCACGACCTGTCGGTGAACCTGACTTTCAGGTGGCACATCGATCACGATATCGCCCTGCACCGTGGCTTGACATCCCAGCCGACGACCAGGCTTCAGTCCGCGCTTGTCATCATAGCGCTGCTCGACCGCGTTCCATTCGCTCAGAGCGCCTTCCTTTACGGTGACGCCATGCTTCGGAAACTCGCCATAGGATGGCGTCACCTGACATTTCGAACAGATGCCGCGCCCGCCGCAAACCGAATCGAGATCCACACCCAGTTGCCGAGCCGCTGTCAGGATCGGGGTGCCGGCCGGAAAATGCCCGCGCTTTCCGGAAGGGGTAAAGACGACGAGGGGGTCGGTGCTCATGGAAGACCTGCCTTTGGAATCCTTGGGTTTTGCGGGCAAGATAGGCATCCGCGCCAAAAGGGGAAGGCCGAAGAGCGGCAGGTTACGGATTGTGGGCGTCTTTTTTGCCCGGTGGAGACAGTCGGCCTCAAATGACGTCTGATTTTCTCCGAGGGCCAGCATCTTACATCCGGATTTGCGGAACCTGTGCCAATTCGCGCTTCGGGCAATTGCGTGTGAGGGGTTTTCCTCCATTTGGATCCATGTCATAGGGTCACCGTCAAACGGTCTTTTGCATGGGGTTCTGAAATGCAGATTCGTGAGGCGCTCACCTTCGACGATGTTCTACTGGTTCCTGCGGCTTCTGCGGTGCTGCCGGCAACGGCTGACACCACGACGCGGGCGACCCGCGACATCGCCATGAACATTCCGTTGCTGAGTTCGGCGATGGATACAGTGACCGAGGCTCGCATGGCCATCGCGGTGGCGCAGGCAGGTGGCATCGGGGTGGTGCACAAGAACCTTTCGGTCGAGGAACAGGCTCGTGAAATCCGACGCGTGAAACGGTTCGAATCCGGCATTGTCTACAACCCGGTAACGCTTAAGGCGAACCAGACTCTGGCCGATGCCAAGGCACTGGTCGAGCGCTACAACTTCACCGGATTTCCTGTTGTGGACGAAACCGGTCGGGTTGTCGGTATCGTGACCAACCGGGACATGCGGTTTGCCACGTCGGATGACACTCCGATCAACGTGATGATGACGACGGACAACCTTGCCATGCTGCAGGAACCGGCAGATCTGGAAGAGGCCAAGAGCCTGATGAAAGCCCGCCGGATCGAAAAACTGCTCGTGGTGGACACAGAAGGCAAGCTGACTGGTCTGTTGACGCTGAAAGACACCGAACAGGCAGTGCTGAACCCGACAGCCTGCAAGGACGAGTTGGGCCGCCTCAGGGTTGCCGCGGCCAGTTCGGTCGGGGATGCAGGGTTCGAACGGTCAGAAGCCTTGATCGACGGCGGCGTCGACATCGTGGTGGTGGACACGGCCCACGGTCATTCCGACGGTGTAATCGAGGCTGTGCAACGGATCAAAGCCATTTCCAACGCCGTTCAGGTGATTGCCGGCAATGTTGCGACCTACGACGCAACCCGGGCGCTGATTGATGCCGGGGCCGATGCGGTAAAGGTTGGCATTGGACCAGGGTCGATCTGCACGACGCGGATGGTGGCCGGTGTCGGCGTTCCGCAGTTGACCGCAATCATGGATTGCGCGTCGGCAGCAGGTGACGTGCCCGTTATCGCTGACGGCGGCATCAAGTTTTCCGGGGATTTTGCCAAGGCCATTGCCGCAGGAGCCTCCTGCGCCATGGTCGGGTCGATGATCGCCGGGACGGATGAAAGCCCGGGCGAAGTCATTTTGTATCAAGGTCGTAGCTTTAAAAGTTACCGTGGAATGGGATCGCTCGGTGCGATGGCCCGCGGATCGGCTGACCGCTATTTCCAAAAGGATGCCGCCAGCGACAAGCTGGTCCCCGAGGGCATCGAGGGACAGGTGCCCTACAAAGGCTCGGCGAGCGCGGTGATCCATCAGCTTGTTGGGGGATTGCGGGCAGCGATGGGGTATACCGGCTGCGCGACGGTGGAAGAGATGCGCAAGAACTGTAATTTCGTCAAGATCACCGGCGCCGGGCTGAAGGAGAGCCACGTGCATGACGTGCAGATCACCCGAGAAAGCCCGAATTACCGTGTCATGTAAGCCGAGGTTCGGATGACACCGGCAGCGCGGATTCAGGCCGCGATCGAAATCCTCGACCAGATCCTGTCCGGAAAACCGGCCGAACAGGCTTTGACCGGATGGGCGCGCCGGTCTCGGTTTGCCGGTTCCAAAGATCGCGCTGCGGTGCGCGATCACGTGTTTGATGCATTGCGCTGCAAACGGTCCTTTGCTGCACGGGGCGGAGGGGAAACCGGACGGGGGATTATGCTCGGGGCGTGTCTGGCTGCCGGTATTGACCCCGAGAGTTGGTTCACCGGCATCGGTCACGCGCCGGATCAGCTGAATGAACAGGAGCGATCCGCTGGCCGGGAGCCAATGGTCGGGCCCGAGCTACTGGATCTGCCCGATTGGTTGTGGCCCTCGATTTCCGCCAGCCTTGGCGACCGTATCGAAACCGCTGCCCGAGCCCTGCAGACTCGTGCACCTGTGCATTTACGGGTGAACACGGCGCGAAGCTCTGTTGCGGACGCGCAAAGTGCCTTGCTGGACGAAGGCATCACAACAAAGCCGCATCCCGCCTGCGAAACGGCGCTGGAGATCACCGAGGGACAACGCCGGTTGCGCCAGAGCAGGCCGTATCTCGAAGGGGTGGTGGAGTTGCAGGACGCGGCATCTCAGGCGGTGGTCGAGGCTCTGCCGTTGAGTCCGGGTATGCGGGTGCTCGACTATTGTGCCGGCGGTGGTGGGAAGGCTCTCGCAATGGCTGCGCACAATGGGATCGAGGTTTTTGCCCATGATGCCTCGGCCCAGCGAATGAAGGATCTGCCGGCGCGGGCAGATCGCGCAGGCAGCTCAATCAAAATCCTGTCGACAAACGAGGTGCGCCGCGCGGCGCCGTTTGATCTCATCCTGTGTGATGTTCCCTGTTCCGGGAGCGGCTCATGGCGACGCGCGCCCGAGGGCAAGTGGCGGCTGACCCCGGACGCACTTGACCGGACCTGTGCAGTGCAGGCCGAGATCCTCGAGGAGGTGGCGCCTCTGATCACGCCCCAAGGTGTTTTGGCCTATGCGACCTGCTCGGTTCTGGATGCCGAGAACGGTGATCAGGTAACCGCGTTTTTGGCTCGCAATCCCGAATGGGCTGCCCAATGGCAACAGCGCTGGCTCATGGATGAAGGCACGGACGGGTTTTTTTCAGCACACTTGACGCGAGGGTATGGATAGCGAAACTCAACCATAGGGAGAGTTTTGCCATGCGTTAAACCGGGTTTAACCCCTGTTGCGCAAAAAGAGCAGCAACGAACTCTCTGTGGAGAATTGAGGTGATCAAACGCGAACCGTTGAGCCTGCCTGATCTGGGCATTGTTTTGCCACAGTGGGCGCGGGTCGCGGCAGTGATGGTGCTGGGGGCATCGGCCATGTTGTTTGGCTCTTTGCTTCTCCCGCCGGGACTACCCCGATTGGGCTCGGTTACCGCGGGGATCACGCTGGCCTGTGTCGCCGCGGCGATCGCCATCCGTATTCAGGTGACCGGAAGGGCCCAGATCATGGCGGTCGACCTGCTCAACAGGTTCATCGAAAGAGACGCAACGCCCAGTTTCGTGACCGATGACGACGGGCGTGTTCATGCACGCAATCGGGCGGCCTGTGTTCGGTTTACAGACTCCGAAGGGGAAACACTGGCGGCCATCCTGCGGATGATTCTGGCAAATCCTTCTGCGGTGCTGTACCGGCTGCAATGCCGGGCCCGGATCGACGGGAACGCACGCGAGGATGTCGTCACCCGCCGAGGACATGTCAGGTTGGCAGTGCATCTGATGGGGGAGCAGGGCTTCCTTTGGCGTGTGGAAGACTTTGCCGAAAGGCCGCAGGCCGGTCGTGGGGCAGATACCCTGCCGATCCCGATGATCACCGTGGGCAGGACCGGAGCGGTTCTTTTCATGAATGAAGCCGCGCGAACGCTGGTGGGCCAGCGGGCAAAGTCGCTTGATCGGTTGTTTGTCTCCTTGCCGCCGGTGCCTGGTCAGATCAACATGCTCACAACCGCCGAAGGACCGGTGCCGACACTGGTTGCCGAAAGGCAGGGACCGGCCGGGCGCACCGAAATCTACTTCCTTCCAACCAGCGAAGGGTGTCCTGTTCATAACGCGTCCGATTTCGACCTTTTGCCGGTGGCCATGCTCAAGGTTGCAGCCAGTGGCGAAGTTCTGAAGACCAATCGGCTAGCCGCGGAATTGCTAGGCCGGGAGGTGATCGAGCCGACACAGCTGGGACAACTGATGCAGGGGCTCGGGCGTCCGATCGCGGACTGGCTGGGGGATACGTTCGAAAACCGGCAGAGTCCGAAATCAGAGTTTCTCAAGCTCAGCCGGGAAGATCGGGAAGTCTTTGTTCAGGTGACACTGAGCAGAGTGATCGAGGACGGTACGCCGATTGTCGTTGCGGTTTTGAGTGACGCAACTGAATTGAAAACACTCGAGGCGCAATTCGTGCAAAGCCAGAAAATGCAGGCGATCGGCCAGCTGGCCGGTGGCGTGGCGCATGATTTTAACAACTTGCTGACCGCAATTTCCGGGCATTGCGATCTTCTTTTGCTGCGCCATGATCAGGGGGATCAGGACTACGGTGATCTTGTTCAGATCAACCAGAACGCCAATCGGGCTGCTGCGCTGGTCAGTCAGCTCTTGGCCTTTTCCCGCAAACAGACATTGCGGCCGGAACCCATCGACCTGCGAGACACCCTGTCAGACCTGACCCATTTGCTGAACCGGTTGGTCGGTGAGAAAGTGACTCTCACCCTGAGCCATGACCCGGTTCTGAAACCGATCCGCGCGGACAAGAGACAGCTTGAACAGGTGCTGATGAACCTCGTCGTCAACGCGCGGGATGCCATGCCGCAGGGGGGAGAGATTCGAATCGAGACCGAGGTGGAAACACTGGAAGGGCCGCAGAACCGGGACCGGGCCACGATTCCGGCCGGGCAATATGTCACCGTGCGGGTCTGCGACGAAGGGGTGGGTATTCCTTCCGACAAGCTTCAGAAAGTGTTTGAGCCGTTCTTTACAACCAAGCGCACCGGAGAAGGGACCGGGCTGGGTTTGTCGACGGCCTATGGCATCATCAAGCAGACCGGAGGGTTCATATTCGTCGATAGTGTGCCCAACAGGGGAACGACCTTTACTTTGTTCTTTCCAGCGCACGATGAAATTGCGACAGAGCGGCCTGCGGCAGAGCCGAAACCGGCACAGACCGTGGCGGTTCACGGCGAGGGTGTCGTACTGCTGGTCGAGGACGAAGCGCCGGTTCGTGCGTTCGCCTCACGCGCACTGCGTCTGAGAGGGTATACGGTTCTTGAGGCGGCCTCGGCGGAGGAAGCTTTGCAGACACTCGAAGATCCAGAACTGTTAGTGGATGTTTTTGTGACAGATGTGGTTATGCCGGGTATGGATGGTCCAAGCTGGGTCCGCGAAGCGCTAAAGAAGCGACCGCAGGTCCGGGTGGTCTTTGTCTCAGGCTATGCCGAAGGTGCATTTGAGGACACCAAACCCGCCGTGCCGAACTCAGTGTTCCTGCCAAAGCCCTTTTCCCTCAGGCAACTGACCGACACGGTACACCGGCAGCTACATTGAGCCGCCGGATAGCGCGAATTGGGCATCAGCCCGTCGCTGGCTGCATTCTGGAGCACCAAATGAAGCGGAAGCACGACACCGTATGTTCCACTTGGAACATGTTGCCGTCGCAGAAGGCAAAAGGAACGATTGGTCATGAACTTGTGCCACGGCAATTCGATACCTCGGGCCAGACTGAAATGTTCGAAACCTCAGACGCCGAGGCTCTGATATAGCGCAAATTCCTCAGCCCGCTTGCGACGCAGCCGATCTTCAACTTCGGGAGAAAGGGTCAGATCCATGGATGGCGAGACATTTTCACGATCCAATTGAATCTTCGTTTCCAGCCTGTCCTCGAGAAACGAGACAAGCCGCTCGGGATCTTCATAGCGGAAGAGATGATCGGCAGGCTTGCCGCCGGGGCGCGGTGTCAGGAAACGGGCCTGACTACCGACCCGTGCAAAGGACGGTTGATCACCCTTGAGATACGCCAGAACGAAATCGTCAAAGCTCAGGCCATGTGTCGAATTAGGTCTTCCCGCCATGTAAGGTCTGCGGCGATACCGGTACCAGCTGCCAAGCCAGCTTATGGGTTCGCGCATTACCGCCATGATCTCCATCTCAGTGTCACAGACCTTCTCGAAAATCGGTCTGAAAAAACGATCATAGCGAAAGATTGGTGCATGTTTCAATTCGGGCGGATTCGAGATCATGATGTCCGCGCGGTCGCGCAGCGCGGTTTGATAAGCCGTTGTGCCAGTTTTGGGAACCGACAACAACACCAGCCTTTCCTTATAGAAAACAAGCACCTGCAACGGTCCTTTCGCGGTTTGAACTGGCTGAAGCCTGCCGTAAACCTTGCATTAACTCAATTGGGAAAGAGTAAAGTTGCGAAAATTCATCTTGAAATGTTCTCTTTTTGTATTCATTGTGAACAAGAGGTGAACAAAGCAGCGATTGCCGCCCCGCTCGGGGTGTGACAATAAGGAAAGAGAACGGGACAATGGCGGATCTTCTGACGATGAGCAGCAAGCAAAACGCGGACAAGCAAAAGGCGCTGGACAGCGCACTGGCCCAGATCGAACGGCAGTTTGGCAAGGGCTCTATCATGAAGCTGGGCGGCGAGAACACCATTCAGGAGATCGAGGCTAGCTCGACTGGGTCACTGGGGCTGGATATCGCGCTGGGAATAGGCGGCCTGCCGATGGGCCGGATCGTCGAGATCTATGGTCCCGAAAGCTCGGGTAAGACCACGCTTACCCTGCATTGTATCGCCGAACAGCAGAAACGCGGTGGCGTTTGCGCTTTCGTGGACGCGGAACATGCGCTCGATCCGCAATATGCCCGCAAGCTGGGTGTTGATCTTGACGAGCTTCTGATCAGCCAGCCCGATACCGGTGAACAGGCGCTCGAGATTACCGATACGCTGGTCCGCTCGGGCGCAGTTAACATGGTAGTGGTCGACTCGGTTGCCGCTCTGACGCCGAAGTCCGAACTCGAAGGTGATATGGGTGATAGCAATGTAGGTGTGCAGGCCCGCCTGATGAGCCAGGCAATGCGCAAACTGACCGGGTCGATCAGCCGGTCGAACTGCATGGTCATCTTCATCAACCAGATCCGCATGAAGATCGGCGTCATGTTCGGCAGTCCAGAAACAACGACCGGCGGCAACGCCCTGAAGTTCTATTCTTCGGTGCGGCTGGATATTCGTCGCATCGGCGCGATCAAGGATCGTGATGAGGTTGTGGGCAACCAGACCCGCGTGAAAGTGGTCAAGAACAAGGTGGCGCCGCCGTTCAAGCAGGTGGAATTCGACATCATGTATGGTGAAGGCATCTCGAAAATGGGCGAGTTGCTGGATCTTGGCGTCAAGGCCGGAGTGGTGGACAAATCCGGTTCGTGGTTCAGCTATGGCGACGAAAGGATCGGGCAGGGACGCGAAAATGCCAAGCAGTTCCTGCGGGAAAACGATCGGGTCGCGCTGGATATCGAGGACAAGATCCGAGCCGCGCACGGGCTTGATTTCGATATGCCCCCCGGATCCGCCGAGGATGACGATATCCTGCTGGAGGGCTGACGGCATTCAGGCAAGCCGCGAAGATCTTGACCGGGCGTTGCCCGGTATCATGGCCGCCCCGAAAGACGGGGCGGCCATCGGCATGCTGTGCCTGCGCCCGGGCAACGGTGAACGCCGGTTTGTCGGCTCCATTGAGGTCACACATGATCGGGGCATACCCGGAGAGCGCTGGAATACCCGCCCTTGGCTGACCCTGCCAGACGGGGCACCGGATCCGCGCATTCAGATCTGTATCCTGCAAGAACGTGTTCTCGAGGCCATCTGGCTTGACCGCGAGAATACGGTTCATCCCGGTGACACGTTCATTGTCGACATGGACCTTTCCGAACCGAACCTGAAAGCCGGGCAACTATTGCAGGCCGGCAGCGCGGTTCTGCAGGTTTCTGATCTGTTCAATGACGCCTGCGTGAAGTGGAAGGTGCGCTATGGTGCGGCGGCCCGGGATTGGGTGAACGCATCCGAAAACAGACACCTGCGGCTCCGAGGGATACTTTGTTCGGTTCAGCGGGATGGGATCATTCGCAACGGCGATCGGCTGACCAAGGTGGACCCGGCGACGCTTTGAGCGGTGGACAGCCTACGGCCAGAGGGCTAAACCCGCAATCGACATGAATTCATCCCAAAGAGCGCCCGTCGAATGCCAACGCTTAACGATATCCGATCGACCTTTCTGAACTATTTCGCCAAACAGGGGCACGAGGTTGTCGCCTCGTCGCCGCTGGTGCCACGAAATGATCCGACCTTGATGTTCACGAACTCGGGCATGGTTCAGTTCAAGAACCTGTTCACCGGGGTTGAGACCCGCGACTACAAACGCGCAACGACCTCTCAGAAATGTGTGCGTGCAGGCGGCAAGCACAACGATCTCGACAATGTCGGCTACACCGCTCGCCACCATACCTTCTTCGAAATGCTTGGGAATTTCTCCTTTGGAGACTATTTCAAAACCGAAGCGATCCCCTTTGCGTGGGAGTTGATTACAGGCGAATTCGACATTCCGAAGGATCGGCTTTACGCCACGGTTTATCATACCGATGACGAAGCGTTCGAGATCTGGAAAAAAGTCGGCGTTCCCGAAGATCGGATTATCCGCATCGCAACCGCCGACAACTTCTGGCAGATGGGTCCGACCGGCCCCTGCGGCCCCTGCACCGAGATCTTCTACGATCATGGCGATCACATCTGGGGCGGACCTCCGGGTTCTCCGGAAGAGGATGGTGACCGGTTCATCGAGATCTGGAACATCGTCTTCATGCAGAACGAGCAGTTCGAGGATGGCTCGATGCGGGCGCTCGACATGCAGTCGATCGATACCGGGATGGGGCTGGAACGGATTGGCGCATTATTGCAGGGCAGCCACGACAATTATGACACCGATCTGTTCAAATCGCTGATCGAGGCAAGTGCAGACGCAACCCATGTCGATCCTTATGGCGACAAGAACGTGCACCATCGGGTCATTGCGGATCATCTGCGGTCGACCTCATTCCTGATTTCCGACGGTGTGATGCCGTCCAATGACGGGCGCGGATACGTGCTGCGCCGTATCATGCGCAGGGCGATGCGGCACGCGCATCTTCTGGGGGCCAAGGACCCGGTCATGCATCGCCTTGTCCCGACATTGGTTCAGCAGATGGGCGCGGCGTATCCCGAGCTCGGCCAGGCACAGGCGCTGATCGAGGAAACCCTGCTGCTGGAAGAAACCCGGTTCAAGCAAACACTGGACCGGGGACTGAAGCTGCTCGACGACGAACTGGCCGGTCTGGATGCAGATGCGCCGCTGTCGGGGCAGGCGGCATTCAAGCTATACGATACATTCGGGTTCCCGCTGGACCTGACACAGGATGCGCTGCGCGAGAAAGGCCGGAAGGTCGATACCGACGGGTTCGATGCAGCGATGGAAGAACAGAAGGCAAAGGCGCGGGCTGCCTGGGCCGGTTCGGGTGAGGCTGCCGACAATGCTGTCTGGTTTGACGTTCTGGACGAAGCTGGCGCCACTGATTTTCTGGGCTACGACACGGAAAAAGCCGAAGGTCAGGTGAGTGCCTTGATCGTGGATGGCGCATTGGTGGACAAGATCGAGGCCGGGAATAGTGGCTGGATCGTCGTAAATCAAACACCGTTTTATGGCGAGGCCGGTGGCCAGGTGGGCGACACCGGCGTTATCCGGCGTCTGGAGAACCGGGATGAAGTCGCCTTGGTCGAAGACACCCGCAAGTTCGCCGACGCCAAAGTATATGCCCATAAGGTTGCCGTCGAACGCGGATCAATCCTGAAGGGTGACCCGGTGGAGCTTGAGGTGGATCACGATCGCCGCAGCGCAATTCGAGCCAACCACTCTGCGACTCACTTGCTGCACGAAGCCCTGCGCGAAACGCTCGGGGATCACGTGGCCCAGCGGGGATCACTCAATGCCGAAGATCGCCTGCGTTTCGATTTCAGCCATTCCAAGGCGCTGAGCGCCGGGGAACTGACGCGCGTGGCTGCCGACGTCAATGCCTTCATTCGTCAGAACTCTGCCGTAGAAACCCGGATCATGACGCCCGATGATGCGCGCGAGATCGGCGCGCAAGCCCTGTTCGGTGAGAAATACGGCGACGAGGTTCGGGTTGTCTCGATGGGGCGGGCAGAGACCGGCAAGGGTCAGGATGGCATGACGTGGTCCATCGAGCTTTGTGGTGGCACCCATGTGAAACAAACCGGTGATATCGGAACGTTCGTGTTGCTGGGCGACAGTGCCAGCAGCGCCGGGGTGCGCCGGATCGAAGCCCTGACCGGGGCCGCGGCATTCGAACACTTGTCCGCCGAGGCCGCTCGTATGGGGGACGTTACCACTATGCTCAAGGCGCAGTCGGCTGAGGTTGTCGACCGTCTTAAGGCGCTGATGGACGAGCGCAAAACGCTTCAGAACGAAGTCGCGCAACTGCGCCGCGAGCTGGCCATGGCTGGTGGTGCAGGGCAGGGCGGTGGAGCCGAGGCTCGAGAGGTGGCCGGCGTTCCGTTCCTCGCGCAGACACTATCCGGGGTTTCCGGAAAGGATTTGCCCGCATTGATCGACGAGCACAAGGCGCGCCTTGGCAGCGGTGCGGTGTTGCTGATTGCAGATGCGGGCGGCAAGGCCGCCGTTGCCGCAGGTGTGACGGCAGACCTGACAGATAAGATCTCGGCCGTTGATCTCGTAAAGGCGGCGGTTGTCGAGCTGGGCGGCAAGGGCGGCGGTGGTCGACCCGACATGGCGCAGGGCGGCGGTCGAGATGCAACAAATGCAGATGCGGCCATCAAGGCCGCCGAAACAGTATTGGGAGGATGATATGGGCGCACTCTGGATTGCACATGTAACCGTCACGGATGCCGAGGCGTATGGAAAATACGCCGAACTGGCCGGACCAGCGATCGCCAAGCACGGCGGCAGTTTCATCGCGCGGGGTGGCCGGTTCGTTCAGCTGGAAGGCAAGGAACGCCCCCGGAATGTTGTGGCGCGCTTCCCGGATGTGGAGGCAGCAGTGGCCTGCTACAACTCGCCGGAATATCAGGAAGCTCTGAGCCACGCCCGGGATGCCTCGGAGCGAGAGCTGCTGGTCGTCGAAACCTCGGACTAACAGGCGGCCGGGATCTCCGCAGTCGTCGGAACCCGGACATTTCCGCGAATTGAAATAGAAAAAGGCGCGCCCGTTTTCCGGCGCGCCTTTTTTCACTTCGAATTTCCGCGATGGGATCAACAGACGTAAATGGCTGCCGGTGTCATAGCGGTCACAGGTCTGCTTCAGCTGGCGGCCCTTGCCATCCGCTTGCGTTCATGCGGATCGAGGTAGCGCTTGCGCAAGCGGACCACATTGGGCGTCACTTCGACTAGTTCGTCATCGTCGATATAGGCAATCGCCTCTTCCAGCGAAAACTGCACATGCGGGGTCAGGCGCACCGCATCGTCGGAACCGCTCGCCCGAACGTTGGTCAGCTTTTTGCCCTTGAGCGGGTTCACTTCCAGATCGTTGTCCCGGGAATGCTCGCCGATAATCATACCCTGATAGACCTCTGCTTGCGGGCCAATGAACATGCGGCCGCGTTCTTCGAGGTTCCACAGGGCATAGGCCACAGACTGACCCTTCTCCATCGAGATCAGCACGCCGGCGCGCCTTCCCGGGATCGCGCCCTTATGTGGGGCCCACCCGTGAAACACCCGGTTCAGCACACCGGTTCCGCGGGTATCCGTCAGGAACTCGCCATGATAGCCGATCAGGCCACGTGATGGCACATGGGCGATAATCCGCGTCTTGCCGGCGCCGGCTGGTTTCATTTCGGCCAGTTCGCCCTTGCGGGTGCCGGTGATTTTTTCGATCACCGAACCGGAATACTCGTCATCGACGTCGATGGTGACCTCTTCGATCGGCTCCATGCGCTGTCCGTCTTCCTCGCGGAACAGAACCTGCGGACGGGAAATCGAAAGCTCGAACCCCTCGCGTCGCATGTTTTCGATCAGCACGCCCATTTGCAGTTCCCCGCGTCCGGCAACTTCGAAGGCCTCGCCTCCGGGCGTATCGGTCACGCGGATCGCAACATTGGATTCGGCCTCTTTCATCAGTCGGTCGCGGATGACGCGGGACTGCACCTTTTTTCCGTCCCGGCCAGCAAGCGGAGAGTCGTTGATGCCAAAAGTGACAGTGATGGTCGGCGGATCGATGGGTTGTGCAGGCAGCGCTTCGTCCACCTGCGGGGCAACCAGAGAGTCGGCGACCGTGGCCTTGGCCATACCCGCGAGCGACACGATATCGCCGGCTTCGGCCACGTCGATCGGCTGCTGCGACAGACCACGGAACGCAAGGATCTTGGAGGCCCGAAAGGTTTCGATCTGGCTGCCGTCACGGCTCAGCGCCTTGACCGTGTCGCCGGTTTTCAGGGTTCCGCTTTCCACCCGCCCCGTCAGGATGCGCCCCAGAAACGGGTCCGAGCCCAGCGTGGTTGCCAGCATCCGGAAAGGCTCGCCCTTGTGCGCGGCCTGTGCAGGGGCCGGGACATGCTCGACAATCAGGTCGAACAGGGCGGAGAGATCCTTGCGCGGGCCGTCCAGCTCCATATCGGCCCAGCCGGACCGGCCCGAGGCATACATGGACGGGAAATCCAGCTGGTCATCATCTGCACCGAGATTGGCAAAGAGATCGAAACACTCGTCCAGCGCCCGGTCAGGCTCACCATCGGGTTTATCGACTTTGTTGACCACAACGATCGGACGAAGCCCCAGCGCCAATGCCTTGGAGGTGACGAATTTGGTTTGCGGCATCGGTCCTTCGGCGGCATCGACAAGCAACACAACGCCGTCAACCATGCTGAGGATACGCTCGACCTCGCCACCGAAATCGGCGTGGCCGGGGGTGTCGACGATGTTAATGCGGGTGCCTTTCCATTCGACCGACGTCGCCTTGGCCAGAATGGTAATGCCGCGTTCGCGTTCCAGATCGTTGCTGTCCATGGCGCGTTCAGCCACGGCCTGATTGTCCCGGAATGCGCCGGATTGTTTGAGCAGCTCGTCCACCAGGGTTGTCTTGCCGTGGTCGACATGCGCGATGATTGCGATATTACGCAGGTCCATGGGGTATGCCTTTGAACTGGGAGTTGCCCGGCGCATAACGTGCCATCGGCCCGGTTACCAGCAAAAAAGCGCAAGACCTCATCCGGAATTCGATCCCACATGTGATCTGGGCCTGAATGGCAAAAATCCGCAGGGCGCTGGTGCTGCGCGGGCCAGCCCAGTTCGCATCTGTCGACGTTAGTGACCGGATGCCTTGGAAAACAGGTGGATGATCAGAATGCCGGTCAGAATCAGTGTCATGCCAAGGATCGCGGGCCAGTCCAGCCTCTGGCCAAAAACCACGAATCCGATGGCGGCAATGAATACGATGCCTAGCCCCGACCAGATCGCATAAACAATGCCCACCGGCATGAATTTCAGCGTCAAACCCATCAGATAGAAGGACAATCCATAAGCAACCACGACAAGAACAGATGGCCAGAATCGCGAGAATTGCTGACTGGCCTGAAGGGCCGATGTGCCAATGGTCTCAAATGCGACGGCGATAAACAGGTAGGCATAATGCATGGGCATGGCCGGAGTGCGCCTTATTGGGAACATGTCCGGCGTGTTTAGCCGCCCGCCACGGGATGCGGCAATCCCGGATGCGACATGCGGGCGTCGAAATGAAACACCAACCCGAAAAGACGCCGTCAGCCCGGTTCCGTGGTGGAAAAGCCCGCTGTCAGCCCGCAAGCGCCTTGTTCAGATTCTCGTCGATTTTTTCGAGAAAACCCATCGTTGTCAGCCAGCCCTGATCTGGCCCCACAAGCAGGGCGAGATCTTTGGTCATGGATCCGCCCTCGACCGTGTCCACAATCACCCGCTCCAGCGTGGTGGCAAACCGCATGAGCTGGTCGTTTCCGTCCAGCTTGGCGCGATGTTTCAATCCGCCGGTCCAAGCATAGATCGAGGCGATCGAATTGGTTGAAGTCTGCTCACCTTTCTGGTGCTGGCGGTAATGGCGAGTGACGGTGCCATGTGCGGCCTCGGCTTCGACAATCTTGCCATCCGGCGTCATCAGCTGTGAGGTCATCAGGCCGAGCGAGCCGAACCCCTGTGCCACGGTATCGGATTGCACATCTCCGTCGTAGTTCTTACAGGCCCAGACAAACCCTCCATTCCACTTCATTGCGCAAGCCACCATGTCGTCGATCAGCCGGTGTTCATACCAGATCCCGGCCTCCTTGAACCGGTCCTCGAACTCGTCTTCGAATACCTGCTGGAACAGTTCAAGGAACCGCCCGTCATATTGTTTGAGAATGGTATTCTTCGTGGACAGGTAGAGAGGCCACTTGAGGTCCAGCGCGTAATTCATTGAAGCGCGTGCAAAATCCAGAATTGATTGATCGAGATTGTACATCGACATGAAAACCCCGGCCGAGGGCGCGTCGAAAACCTCATGTTCGATCTCGGTTCCGTCTTCACCCACGAATTTCATCGTCAGTTTGCCTGGCCCCGGAAATTTCATGTCTGTTGCTTTATACTGATCGCCGAATGCATGACGGCCAATCACGATGGGTTTGGTCCAGCCCGGCACCAGCCGGGGCACGTTGCGGCAAATGATTGGCTGGCGAAATACCACGCCACCAAGGATATTGCGAATGGTGCCGTTGGGGCTGCGCCACATCTTCTTGAGGCCAAATTCCTCAACTCGTGCCTCGTCCGGGGTAATGGTGGCACATTTCACAGCGACCCCGACTTCTTTTGTCTTCTCGGCGGCGTCGATAGTGATCTGGTCTTCGGTCCGATCGCGCTCTTCCATACCAAGATCGTAGTAGAGCAGATCTATATCCAGATAGGGCAGGATCAGCTTGTCCTTGATGAACTGCCAGATGATCCGGGTCATTTCATCGCCGTCCATTTCGACGATTGGGTTGTCTACCTTGATCTTGGTCATGGGATGCCTCTCTACGGGTCCGAGTCGCCTGAGGGCTGTTTATCCCATTCGCGGTGGATGAGGAAGATATGTATGCGAATGTATACTGAAAGGAGCGTCGGCGAACGCCGTTAGACCTTTCAGTCAAGACTTTATATTTCAGAGGCTTGCCCTAAACTTGCCTTTAACCGGCGTCAGATCGGAAAGCTGTCAAAGGGAGAATAAGCCATGAGATCAATGAAAAAGTTGTGTCTGGGATGCACTGCGATTGGCTTTGCTCTGCTGTCCGGGGCCGCCTCCGCGCAGTATTATGGTCATGAATACGAAGGCACGGTGGCCCCGATCCGCGAAGGCGAACAGCCGGTGATCCCGCTCGCCACCGAGGATCCGAGCTACAACGCCTGGCAGGTTCCGCGCGACGACCTGCAGGAAGGTCGAGAACCGGGCCCCATCAACCCCAACCGCTTTCCATTTGGAATGGCGTACACGGCGATGCCGACCTTTTTCAGCGCGCCACTTGCCCTCACTCCGGAGGATCTGAAGGCGGGCAACGTCGATGTGGCGGTAATCGGCGCCTTCACCGATATGGGGTCCGGCATGCGTGGCGCCTCGGCCGGCCCCAACGCGTTCCGCAACTCACAGGTCTATGGCGGATACGGTCTGTCACAGCCCCACATGATGACAATGGTGGACCCGCTGGAAGAGATGGTGGTGGTCGATTACGGCAACGCACCCAACGACATGATGAGCACCGAACGGACCATGCATGCGGTGCGCTCTCTGGTGCGCGAGATCGCCGAGGTTCAGCATGAGGATGGCCGCCATGTGTTCCCGATGATCATCGGCGGCGATCATTCGCTGATGTATTCCGACGTGGCCGCCCTCACGGATGTCTACGGCAAGGGCAACGTGGGCGTGATCCATTTTGACGCCCATTACGATGCCGGCAAATACATGATGGGCCACCTGATCAACCACGGTATGCCGGTTTATCGCCTGATCGAGGAAGGGCTGGTGCCCGGCAAGAACTTCATTCAGGTGGCGCTGCGCGGCTACTATCCGGACAAAGCGTCGTTCGAGTGGATGCGCGAGCAGGGCTTCCGCTATCACACCATGGCCGAGATTGAGGCGCGCGGGTTCGATGCGGTGATGGAGGACGTGATCCGCGAGGCGCAGGACGGACCCGAATACATGTTCGTTTCCTTTGACATCGACACGCTGGATCCGGCCTTTGTCCCCGGCACCGGCACCCCGGAACCCGGTGGGCTGACACCGCGCGAAGCCTTCCCGATCGTGCGCCGTCTCTGCGCCGAGTCCAATGTGGTGGGTTTTGAACTGGTCGAACTGGCCCCGATGCTGGACCCGACATATGTCTCGGCGATGAACGCCAACCGCATCGGGCGCGAATGTCTGACCGGAATGGCGCTGCGCAAGCTTGGCATCACCGAACCGGACTACAAGAGCCCGCTGACTGTCAGCCACGGCCAAGACAGCGAATGACCAAGGCGGTGGACGGGCCGGGTTATCCGGCCTGCTCTGTCGTTTCTGAGGGCGTGCCGGATTTCAGTTCGGTGTAGCGTTTCTTGAGGAAATCCCGCGCGGTGCGTTCGGCCAAGCGCACCCGAACTTCGGTCAGATAGGCTTCTTCCAGCGATTGCGAAGCGGCAGCCAGCACGCTGCCGACCTCGACGTAAAGCCGTTCCTCTCCGGTCTGATCCATCACCTTCAACGTATCCTCGGCCAGTTTGGAGGCGAGGATGTCGATCGTTTCCGACATTAGCGAGTGTTCTCCGTCAGGCGCCGCTTCACATAGTCGGTCACGTTGCCGATCAGAGTGTCCATGTGCGGTTCCTGGAAGAAGTGGTCTGCGTCCTCGACCTCGGTGTGCGTGATCGTAATACCTTTTTGTTCGTGCAGCTTGTTTACAAGAGCCGTGGTATCGGCCGGCGGCGCCACACGGTCTGAGGTGCCATTGATGATCAGGCCCGAAGACGGGCAGGGGGCGAGGAACGAGAAATCGTACATGTTGGCCGGAGGAGAAACACTGATAAAACCGGTGATTTCGGGGCGGCGCATCAAAAGTTGCATCCCGATCCATGCACCGAACGAGAAACCAGCAACCCAGCAATGCTTGGAGTTGTTGTTCATCGACTGCAGGTAATCGAGCGCCGAGGCGGCATCGGAAAGTTCACCGACGCCCTGATCGTACTCACCCTGGCTGCGGCCAACACCGCGGAAATTGAAGCGCAGAACCGTGAAGCCCATATTGTAGAAGGCATAATGCAGGTTGTAGACCACCTTGTTGTTCATCGTTCCTCCGAATTGTGGATGCGGATGAAGAACGATTGCGATCGGCGCGTCTTTTTCCTTCTGCGGGTGGTAGCGGCCTTCGAGGCGGCCTTCTGGTCCGGGAAAAATCACCTCGGGCATGGGAGCTTTTGTCCTGTCTCTTTTTCTTTGAGCCCCGGCTACATTCTTGACGAATTCAGTGGGGCATTTTAGAACGGTTCTAAATATTGCGCGGTTCAAGCCGGAACTTATGACGACACGCCCGAGCGAGATACGCATTGCAGACGGTAACGTCAATGTTTTCGCTGTTTTGTTTCGCAAATCCCGGATCGCGAGGAAAATGATCCGGATTGGTTCGGAAAATGCGGTGCGACGAGATAGGCAAAGCCGGGACACGGGCAAGGGCAGGAAAGGGATCTGCGTATGAAGCTATCGACCAAGGGGCGTTATGCAGTCGTCGCACTGGCGGATATTGCGCTGCAGCCGTCTGACCAGTTGGTGACATTGGGCGAGATCTCGCAACGGCAGGACATCTCGCTGCCCTATCTGGAACAGTTGTTTGTAAAACTCCGGCGCGCGGATTTGGTGAAATCGGTGCGTGGCCCCGGCGGTGGGTATCGGCTGTCACGGCCTGCCTCAGAGATCCGGGTTGTCGATATCCTGACAGCGGTGGATGAAACGGTCGATGCCATGCACAAGGGGGCAGGGGTCACGGGGGCGTCTTCGGGCAGTCGGGCACAATCCCTGACCAACCGGCTTTGGGAAGGGCTGAGTGCTCATGTCTATGTGTTTCTGCACCAGACCCGCTTGTCGGACGTGATCCGCAACGATCTGGCGCCATGCCCGGCGGTGCCAAACTTGTTCTCGGTTGTAGATGTGGAATGAACCGATGAAAGCGCCTTCCGTTGGATAGAACATATCTCGATCATAACGCGACCGCTCCGCTGCGGCCCGAGGCCCGCGCCGCGATGACCGCGGCGATGGATCTTGTCGGAAACCCGTCCTCGGTGCATGCCGAAGGCCGGGCCGCCAAAGGACTGATGGAGCGCGCGCGCGCGCAGGTGGCCAGCGCGTTCGGAGCCGATGGCGCCGATGTGATCTTTGTCTCGGGTGCGACCGAAGCCGCAGCCCTCGCTTGCGCAGGGCGGGATCTGTCCGGGTCAGCGGTGGAACATGATGCGGTGCGGGCGTGGATCCGCGAAGACCTGCAGGTTTCGAACGATGGCCGGGTCATTGTGGAGGATCCAGCGCGGTCGGTCCTTCAGATGGCGAATTCCGAAACGGGTATCCTGCAGGAGTTGCCGCAGGGTTTGGCGGTGACGGATGCGACACAGGCCTTTGGGAAACTGCCAGTTGCCTTCAACTGGTGCGGTGCTCAGATGGCGTTGATCTCAGCGCACAAGATGGGTGGTCCCAAAGGAATCGGAGCATTGGTGATCCGTCGTGGAACCGACCTTGGTGCCCAGATTCGCGGTGGCGGGCAGGAAATGGGGCGACGTTCCGGAACCGAGAATCTGATCGGGATTGCCGGGTTCGGTGCCGCTGCCGAAGCCGCAACAAAAGAATTGGCCAACGGGGTCTGGGATCGGGTTGCAGAAATTAGAAATATTCTAGAAACAGCTCTTGAGGCTGGCGCGAATAAGACTATTTTTGTCGGGAAATCCAAAAGGCGACTCCCGAATACATCTTGTTTCGCGACGCCCGGCTGGAAAGGCGAAACGCAGGTTATGCAAATGGACCTTGCGGGCTTTGCCATCAGCGCCGGTAGCGCCTGTTCGAGCGGCAAGGTCAAAGCCAGTTCGGTCTTGCAGGCGATGGGATATGACGAGGTGACGGCCTCGAGCGCGGTCCGGATCAGTCTGGGACCGCAGGTAACGAAAGACGACGTGCTGCGCTTTGCCGAGGCGTGGCTCGAAAAAGAAAAGAAACATCGCGCGCGTGCTGCGTGATTTTGGAGGGTTGTTCATGGCCGCTTTGGACCAGACGCAAGTCAAGGAAGGTGTCGATCAGGAAACGGTGGATGCCGTTCGTGATGTTGGCACCTACAAGTACGGCTGGGAAACCGAGATCGAGATGGAATACGCGCCCAAGGGCGTAAATCCCGATATCGTCCGGCTGATTTCGGGCAAGAATGACGAGCCCGAATGGATGACTGAGTGGCGTCTGTCCGCCTTTGCCCGGTGGGAAAAGATGGATGAGCCCAATTGGGCAATGGTGAACTATCCTGAAATCGATTTTCAGGATCAGTATTACTACGCCCGACCGAAATCGATGGAAGAAAAGCCGAAGTCGCTGGACGAGGTCGATCCCAAGTTGCTGGCGACCTACGAAAAGCTCGGTATCCCTCTGAAAGAACAGATGATTCTGGCGGGTGTTGAGGGGGCAGAAAATGCCCCTTCAGAGGGCCGCAAGGTAGCCGTGGACGCGGTGTTCGACAGCGTTTCCGTCGGCACCACCTTTCAGGACGAGCTGAAGAAGCACGGCGTTATTTTCTGCTCGATCTCCGAGGCGATCCGCGAGCATCCGGAACTGGTGAAAAAGTATCTCGGCACCGTGGTTCCGGCGTCTGACAATTTCTATGCGACGCTGAATTCAGCCGTATTTTCGGATGGCTCCTTTGTTTACGTGCCGCCGGGTGTGCGCTGCCCGATGGAACTGTCGACCTATTTCCGCATCAACGCGGAAAACACCGGCCAGTTCGAACGCACACTGATCATTGCCGACAAGGGCTCATACGTCAGCTACCTCGAAGGCTGCACAGCGCCGCAGCGGGACACCGCGCAGCTGCACGCCGCCGTGGTAGAGATTATCATCGAAGAGGACGCGGAGGTGAAATACTCCACCGTCCAGAACTGGTATCCGGGCGATGAAAACGGCAAGGGCGGCATCTACAACTTCGTGACCAAACGCGCCGATTGCCGGGGCGACAGGTCCAAGGTGATGTGGACGCAAGTGGAGACCGGCTCGGCGGTGACGTGGAAATACCCGTCCTGCATCCTGCGGGGCAATGACAGCCAGGGCGAGTTCTACTCGATCGCCATCACCAACAACATGCAGCAGGCCGATACCGGCACCAAGATGGTGCATCTGGGCCGGAACACCAAGTCGCGCATCGTATCCAAGGGGATCAGCGCGGGCCGTGCACAGAACACCTATCGCGGGCTGGTGTCGATGCACCCCAAGGCCAAGGATTCACGGAACTACACCCAGTGTGACTCGCTGCTGATCGGCGACAAATGCGGGGCGCATACGGTGCCCTACATCGAGGTTAAGAATAATTCCTCGCGGGTTGAGCATGAGGCGACCACTTCAAAAGTGGACGAGGATCAGCTCTTCTACTGCCGCCAGCGCGGCATGGACGAGGAAGAAGCGGTAGCTCTGGTCGTCAACGGATTCTGCAAGGACGTGTTGCAGGCGCTGCCGATGGAGTTTGCGATGGAAGCACAGCAGCTGGTTGCAATCTCGCTGGAGGGATCTGTTGGCTGACAAGCCCACCATAACCATGTCGGACAGGCTGACTGCCTCTTTGCCCTATGTGCTTCCGGTGCTGGGTGCTGCGATTGGCATGTTCTGGGCGCGCTACGGAACTGAACACTCCAACCCGGTGATCTGGGTGGCAGCCGGCGCCGTCATTGGCCGCCTGGCTGCCATGGTTCTGGTCAGGATGCTGCACCGCAATACCTTTGACCGCCCCGGCGGGAAGTGATGGGAGTACGCATGATTGTCACGACCACACACAATGTCGAAGGGCATCGCATCACCGAATACAAAGGCATCGTCGTGGGCGAGGCCATAATGGGTGCCAATGTCGTGCGGGACGTGTTCGCCAGTATTACCGATATCGTCGGTGGTCGCAGCGGTGCCTATGAAAGCAAATTGCAGGATGCCCGCGAAACAGCGATAGCCGAACTTCAGGACCGCGCCACGGCCAAGGGAGCCAATGCGGTTGTCGGCGTTGATCTGGATTACGAAGTGGTCGGGGGCTCCATGCTGATGGTATCAGCCAGCGGTACAGCAGTGGTGCTCGGATAGGGATGAATCGGTGCTCAGGCACTGGAACGAATACAGGCGGCCGATGCTGCCGAGTTATGTGAAACGAGGAAAAAATGCTCGAAATCAAGAATCTGAACGTCAAACTTGAAGAAGAAGACAAGCAGATCCTCAAGGGTGTGGACCTGACCGTCGAAGCGGGCAAGGTGCACGCGATCATGGGGCCGAACGGGTCGGGTAAGTCGACGCTGTCTTATGTTTTGTCGGGCCGCGACGGGTACGAGGTCACCGAGGGTGCAGCCAATCTGAATGGTGAAGACCTGTTGGAGATGGAGCCTGAAGAACGCGCGGCCGCCGGGCTCTTTCTGGCATTCCAGTATCCGGTCGAGATCCCCGGTGTCGGCAACATGACCTTCCTGCGGACGGCTGTGAATGCACAGCGCAAGGCCCGCAACGAGGACGAGCTGAGCGCAGCGGATTTCCTCAAGTTGGTGCGGGAAAAGGCCAAGGCACTGAAAATCGACGCCGACATGCTCAAGCGTCCGGTCAATGTCGGCTTCTCCGGCGGTGAAAAAAAGCGCAACGAAATCCTTCAAATGGCGATGCTGGAACCCAAGCTGTGCATTCTCGACGAAACCGACTCGGGGCTGGACGTGGATGCGATGAAGCTGGTGGCCGAGGGTGTGAACGCTTTGCGGGACGAGGGGCGTGGCTTCCTTGTTATCACACATTATCAGCGGCTTCTGGATCATATTAAACCTGACGTCGTGCATATTATGGCCGACGGGCGCATTGTGAAATCCGGCGGTCCTGAGCTTGCGCTCGAAGTTGAAAGCAACGGGTATGCCGACATTCTTGCCGAGGTGGACTGATGGCTTTGGACGATCGCAAACACTCCGCCACCGAGGAACGGCTGGCGGCGATGGAGTTGCCGCAGGTCGGTTGCACGGGCAAAGCCCGCGAAGCAGCCTTGGCTCGGGTTCGCGCCATGGGCCTGCCGCAGCGCCGTGATGAATACTGGAAATACACCCGGCCGGACACACTGGTTCAGGCTGGCGCGCCCAGGGCGGCGGTTTTCGAACATGACGAAGGGCTCATGTTCGACGGGTTCGACCGCCTGAAGATTCATTTTGTCGATGGCGTTTTCGATCCGGACCTGTCGGACGACCTGTCGTTGGAAGGCGTGGAAATCGATCGGTTGGAAGATGTATGCTGCACGGATGCCCACTGGGCAGAAGAGCTATACGGATCATTGGAAGCCCGGGGCCAGACACCGGTAGAGCGTCCGCTCGCGGCACTGAATACCGCATATGCAGGTGATGGCGTGGCGATCCGGATTACGGGCCGGCCAAGCAAGCCGATCAGTCTGATTTATACTCATAAATCAGATAGTTCTGACGTGTTTCTGCATCATGTGATACGGGTCGAAAGTGGCGCCGTGGCGACCATTCTGGAGAACGGTCCGGCGGCAGCTCGGTTCAACAAATGCATAGAGATCGACATCGCTGATGGCGGCACGCTTCATCATGTTCGGGCGCAAGGCCGTGACCATGAGCGCAGGGCTGTGACCGGCATATTCACCCGGTTGGGAGAAGAGTCGGTTTATAAGTCTTTTACTCTCACAGTGAACGGCGTGCTCACCCGCAACGAACAGGTGGTCGAAATCACCGGGGACAACGCGGTGGCCCATGTGGCGGGCGCCTGTGTCGGGGATGGCGATTTCCACCATGACGACACGGTGTTCATCACCCATGACGCGGTGAATTGCGAAAGCCGTCAGGTGTTCAAGAAGGTTCTGCGCAACGGCGCGACCGGCGTTTTTCAGGGCAAAATTCTGGTGAAGGAAGGCGCGCAAAAGACTGACGGATATCAGATTTCCCAATCACTGCTGCTGGATGACGACAGCCAGTTTCTCGCCAAGCCCGAGCTTGAGATCTATGCCGATGACGTCGCCTGTTCGCATGGCTCGACCTCGGGTGCGATCGACGAAACGGCGCTGTTCTACCTGCGCTCGCGCGGGGTTCCCGCGGCCGATGCCACCGATCTGCTGACCCTGGCTTTCCTGGCCGAAGCGGTTGAGGAGATCGAAGACGAAGCACTGGCAGATGACATCGTGTCCCGGCTCGAGGGCTGGCTGGCCCGTCGTCGCGGCTGATGCCCGTCACCGCTGATATCGCGGCTACCTATCGGGGGCCGGGCAAGGTCATGCGCCGCCTTCTTTCGATGGGGCAGCGCGAGGATCGGGCCCTTGCATTCGTCATGGCCTTTTGCGTGGTGGCGTTCATTGCGCAGATGCCGCTGCTGGCACGCAAGGCACATCTGGAAGGCGTCGAGTTGAACATGTTGCTGGGTGGGGCATTGCTGGGAACAGTGATCATCCTGCCGCTCCTGCTATATATCCTCTCCTTCGTGTCCTTCGTTGTCGCGCGTCTTTTTGGTTCAAAGCCAACGGCCTATGCGGCACGGTTGGCGCTGTTCTGGTCCTTGTTGGCCTCGACCCCGCTAATGCTGCTGCATGGGCTGGTGGCGGGCATGATCGGACCGGGGACTGCAATGTCGATTGTCGGTGCGCTCTGGGCTGCGGTATTCCTGTGGTTCTGGTTGTCCAACCTCATCGAAGCCGGAAAGGTTATCGAAGTCGGAAAGGAACCGGCATGACACCACAGGATCTGGTGCCTCTGGCCGTTACCACGATTACTCGCCCGCAAGACGCTGCCAAGCAGGTCTTGGCGCTCAATCTGCCGCGGAACGTGCTGTGGCTGGCATTGTTCCTTGCCGTGGTTCTCAACTGCTTCCTGTTCATGTTGTCGAACCTGCTGGTTCCGGCACCAGCTGACATGCCGGTTCAGGTGACATCGCCAACCATCTACGGCGCCATTGTCGGTGGCGGGTTGGTACTGACCATAACCTCGCTCACCTTTGTTGGCCGGGCCATGGGCGGGCAGGGCAGTTTCAACGACGTCATGGCCCTGATGGTTTGGATGCAACTTCTCAGGGTTGCCCTGCAGGCTGTTGCGCTGGTTCTGATGCTGACGGTTCCGATCCTGTCAATGCTGCTAGTGCTGGCGGCGGCGCTGGTCGGTCTTTACATCATGGTGCATTTCATCAACGAAGCGCATCGCTTGAATTCTCTGGGTCGGGCCGTTTTTGTATTGCTCGGCGCAGTCTTTGCCATTGCCCTTGCAATGATGGTCCTGCTGTCGCTGATGGGCGGCGCGATTGGCGGAGGAATGCCTCATGTATGACGTGGAAAAGATCCGCGCCGATTTCCCGATCCTGTCCCGAGAGGTGAACAGCAAGCCGCTCACATATCTCGATAACGGTGCCTCGGCACAGAAACCTCAGGTCGTGATCGATGCGGTGACGCGCGCCTATGCCGAGGAGTACTCAAACGTTCACAGGGGCCTGCATTTTCTTTCCAACCTTGCGACTGAAAAATATGAGGCTGTGCGGGGGAATGTTGCACGGTTTCTTGGTGTTCCGGATGAGAATGAGATCGTGCTCAACTCGGGTACCACCGAAGGTATCAACCTCGTGGCCTATGGCTGGGCCATGCCACGGATGGAACCGGGCGACGAGATCGTTCTTAGTGTCATGGAACACCACGCTAACATCGTTCCGTGGCATTTTCTTCGCGAACAGCAGGGCGTGGTGCTGAAATGGGTTGATGTGGATACGACCGGGGCGCTCGACCCGCAGGCGGTGATCGACGCAATCGGCCCACGGACAAAACTGGTTGCCGTAACCCAATGCTCGAACGTGCTGGGAACCGTTGTGGATGTGAAAGCCATCACCGAAGGCGCGCATGCTAAGGGCGTTCCGGTGCTGGTCGACGGCTCGCAGGGTGCGGTGCACATGCCGGTCGACGTCAAAGATATCGGCTGCGATTTTTATGCCATCACCGGGCACAAATTATACGGACCTTCCGGCTCCGGTGCGATCTACATCAAACGAGATCGGATGAATGAGATGCGCCCGTTTATTGGCGGCGGGGACATGATCCGAGAAGTGTCCAAGGATCAGGTGATCTATAACGATCCGCCAATGAAGTTCGAAGCAGGCACACCGGGTATCGTGCAAACCATCGGCCTCGGCGTGGCGCTGGACTACATGATGAGCCTCGGGATGGAGAACATCGCAGCCCATGAGGCCGGCCTGCGCGACTATGCCATGACACGCCTCACGGGGTTGAATTGGCTACAAGTGCAGGGAACCACTGCGGACAAGGCGGCAATCTTCTCGTTCACATTGGACGGGGCCGGGCATGCCCATGACATTTCTACCATCCTCGACAAGAAAGGTGTGGCGGTTCGCGCCGGGCATCATTGCGCCGGTCCGTTGATGGATCATCTTGGTGTGACGGCAACCTGTCGGGCCAGCTTTGGTCTTTACAACACAAAGGCCGAAGTTGACACGCTGGTCGAGGCACTGGAACTGGCGCACGACCTGTTCGCCTGAGTGATCTGACGAAGGTTTTCTCCCAACGGTTCAATGGCGCAGCGGGCGCTGCGTCGGTAAACGCACATCGACAAGAAAGCGTGCAAATCCGCGAGATTGGTGATTGCAGCGCCCCCTGCGATGGCCTATATCCACGGCCTAGGCACCTGTAGCTCAGCTGGATAGAGCGCTGCCCTCCGAAGGCAGAGGCCAGAGGTTCGAATCCTCTCAGGTGCGCCATAACCCCTTATAAATCAATGACTTACAGAAATTGGGTATGCCCTGGGGAATACTCGCGCCATCGGTAGTGAGTCTTTACGGTCGGTCAGCAGATCCACCAACACCGGAACCGAGATCCACCGGATCGCTTTGACACTAATATGAAGACGACCGAAGACCAGGACTCGAAACCGGAAACGGTCCCAGAACCCGTTACCATGCCCCACACATGGCCGCAGCCGACGTGTGGGGGCGCTGGCTTTGTTGCACAAATCGGTTGAGGGATTCACTGTGTGAATCCAGCGTGATAGCTGTGCGTCATGAGCAGTTGGGCCCCCACGAAATACAAGACCAGGAATTGGTCATCTTACAATGAGGCGTTGAGACGGCGCGGGTCGCTGTCGATTTGGTTTGACCCTGATATGGTCTGGGTTCCGCCACCGAGCGGCAAGCGCGGTCGGCGACACAGCTTTAGTGATGCTGCGATCCAAACCTGCCTGACGATCAAGGTGCTGTTTGGCCTTCCGCTCCGACAGACGACAGGCTTTGTGGAAAGCTTGTTGCAGTTGGTCGGGCTGGACTGGGCAGTTCCCGATTTCAGCACGCTGTGCCGCCGCCAGAGGACGCTGAACGTGGACCTGTCGTATCGTGGCAGTACCGGCCCGCTGAACCTTCTGGTTGATAGCACAGGCATCAAAGCTGAAGGTGAAGGCGAATGGAACGCACGCAAGCATGGCGGTCCCAAACGACGCATTTGGCGCAAGATACACATAGGGATCGACGAGGAAACGTTGGAGGTTCGAGCGGTCGAGGTTACCAGCAGCAACATCGGTGACGCGCCCATGTTGCCTGAGTTGCTGAACCAGATCCCCAACGACCAGGACATCGGATCAGTAACCGGCGACGGGGCCTATGATACGCGCAAATGCCATGACGCGATTGCCGCCCGGAATGCCCACGCTGTCATTCCGCCGCGTAAGAACGCCAAGCCGTGGAAACCCAGCAGCGCCGGAGCCATCGCCCGGAACGAAGCGGTTAACGCCTCACGATACTTGGGCCGCGCCATTTGGCGACAATGGAGCGGATACCACCGAAGAAGCCGTGTCGAGACCAAGATGCACTGTGTGAAGCTGATGGGGCAAAGTCTCATGGCGAGAGACTTTGATCGGCAGGTCGCAGAGATCCAAATCCGTGTCGCAGTCCTCAACCGCTATACCGCTCTTGGCATTCCCGTCACAGAAGCCGTAGGCTAAATCCGTCCGGGGAAAGGGGAAGTCCCATCCTCACAGGATTTGTGCAACAAAGC